>JAYVRG010000078.1:0-19246 GCA_043776515.1 Phycisphaerales bacterium | reverse complement strand
CGCAGCGACTTGGACGACGCATCCGGCCCGGAACGGAACTGCATCGGCAACCCAAGCACAAACCACAGCACCGCCAGCACACTCGCGCCGATCCCGCCCCACCCGCGCGGCACGCCCGACCACCCCGCCGCGTCCGCAACCGCGCCCGCCAGCGCGGCACACAGAAACGTAACGCCGTACATCCCAAATGTCACACCCGGCGCGGCAAAGAACGGCGCATCAATCAGCGGTTGTCCCAGCACGAACCACGCGTACCCGCCGTACACAAACTCGCCGCGAAACACCTCGAGCATGGTCCAGACGACGGGCACAAGCACCGCCATCGGGATCGGCCAGTCGGCGCGCCGTGCGTGCGCGATGATCCACACGAACGCCATGGGATACAGAGCCAGATGCACACACAGCACCGGATACCCCGGCGCGGCGATATACCACATGTACCACTCTTGCGTCGCCCAGAATGGAATCGTCCCCAAAGCCACCAGCAGCGCGGCACGCTTGGCGCGATCCGGCGCACGGCACGCCGCCCAGACGAGCGGCAGCACCGCCACCAGCGCCAGCGGCCAGATGCTCACCGGCGGAAGCGCCATCGCGAAGCTCAACCCAAAGACCAGTCCGGCCAACACAAAGCCCCACCACGGAGCGGCGGTCTGCGGCGGAGTTCGTACACGAACGGGAATGGGCATCAGCGTCCGGAGTAGTCAATGACGCGGGCGAGTTCGGTGCGCAGCTCGGCGCGGGGCACCACACGATCAACCATGCCCGCCTTCTTCAGATACTCCGATCTCTGGAAGCCCTCGGGCAGCTCCTGGCGAATGGTCTGCTGAATCACCCGCGGCCCGGCAAAGCCGATGAGCGCCTTCGGCTCCGCGATGATCACATCGCCGAGCATGGCAAAGCTCGCGGTGACACCACCCGTGGTCGGGTCGGTGAGCACGCTGATGAACAGTCCCTTGGCATCGTCATGCCGCGCGAGAGCCGCGGAAGTCTTCGCCATCTGCATAAGCGAGAGCCCAGACTCCTGCATACGAGCGCCACCCGATCCGGAAACGATGATGCAGGCAAGGTTGCGCTCGGTCGCGGTCTCGATGGATCGCGTCACGATCTCGCCCACCACGCTGCCCATCGAGCCCATCATGAAGCTCAGGTCCAGCACGCAGAGCATCGCGGGGCGGCCCTTGATGAAGCAGGTGCCCGCCACCACCGCGTCGGTCGCGCCAGTCTTGATCTGCTCGGCGAGCAGGCGGTCCTTGTACGTCTTGAGGTCCTTGAACTTCATCGGGTCCGTCGGCGACAGGTTGGTGAACATCTGCTCGAACGTGCCATGGTCGGCGATCTGACCGACGCGCTCGTGCGCCCCAATGCGGTAGTGATGCGAGCACTCCGGGCAGCAGTGCAGGTTCGCCTCCATTTGCTTCCGATAGATCATCGCTTCGCAACCCGGGCAGCGCAGCCAGAGTCCTTCCGGCACCGAGCTCTTGCGCGGCGCGATGTCGGTCCAGGTCTTTGTCACGGTCTTCACTGGGCTTTGGGTCTGCGTTTGCGTCATCAGTCCTTGTCCTGTTTCGTCTTCTCCCGGAAGCATCCTGCTCGCCGGGTCGGGTATGAACACATGCACCCGAGGGCCATGAACTCAAGATCACGCGGCCGATGCCGCTCGTCGGGGCCGTCGCACTGGCGCGACCAGCCGGGGATCATTTCGAGGAACGTCGTACCACTCCGCGTCGGGCCGGTCCTTCAACATCGCCCAAAGCTCACAGATATCCGCACCATTCAAGAAACATCGCATCAGCCCCAAGGCGATCGGCCGCACCACGATACCGATATTCGACCCCGCCCGGTGGCCACCCACAACCTGCCCAAGTGCCCCCTGCACCCGCGCGGCGTATGCATCCACCTGGTCCCCCTCCGGAGCCGTCACGCCCGAGGGGTTGTCCATGAACTGTCGGCCCGCCGAGCAATACCGCTGCTCAAGCTCCTCATACCGCAGCCCCTCCCACAGCCCAAGAGCCATTTCCCCAAGTTGAGGGACGGCCGCGACTCGCTTCACCCCCGTCGTCTGGGCCAGCAGCTTGGCCGTCGCCCGGGAGGCCTCGTCCGGGGCGGTCGCAATGGCGACCAGCTTCTGACCCGCGAACTGGGCCACCTGCTCCTGTGCTGCTAGGGCACCCGCCGAGGCCATGGGAAGGTCCGCCGCCCCTTGAACGCGCCCAAGCAGATCCCACTCCGTACGACCGGAGCGCATCAGCAGGACCCGCGAATAGCTGTTCTTGCCCATAAGCACTGGCACCAACACCCGACATACACAACTCGTCAGAACGCGCTCCGTGGCGCGCCCGGCCGCAGTCGCTCGTTGCCACCGATTCGGGGATCGGGAGACCACTTCGAGCGGGGGGAGTTTAGCGATTCCCATCGGCCGGTCGAGTGTCCGACCGGTACTCCACACGCCCGATAACCGGAATAGGTGGTGGATAACTTACTAAATCAGGGAAATGTTCCCCCTATATAAGGGGTTAGATCGGCTCGCGCTGCCCGCGCAGGGCCTCGACCGCCGCCCGACGATCTGCTGGCGGCACGCCAAAGACCGCCGTCGCGGCCACCAGCACATCGCAGCCAGCATCGAGGGCTTGTGAGGAGGTTGAGGCGTTGATGCCGCCGTCCATTTCCAGCCGCTGGTTGGGGGTCAGCTCTTCGGAGATCGCTTGGGTCTTAGAAAGCACCTCGGGTATGAACTTCTGGCCGCTCCGCCCGGGGTTGACGGACATGACCAGGATCAGGTCGAAGTGCTCCAAGTGCGGCATGATCCGCTCGACGGGCGTCGGGGGATTGATGGCCAGCCCAACGGTGATGCCGAGGTCGCGGATGCGCCGGGACATAGCGGCGATCTCGTGGGGGGGCAGGACTTCGACGTGGAAGGTCAGGTGGTCGGCCCCGGCGGAGACGAACGGCTGGGCGTGCAGCCAGGGGTCGGTGACCATCAGGTGAACATCCAGAAACGCCCCGGGGCACGCGCGCCGAACGGCCTTCACCATGTCCGGCCCCATCGTGAGGTTGGGCACGAAATGGCCGTCCATCACGTCAACATGGAGTAGGTCGGCCCCGGCACCCGGGCTGGACCATTGGTCGGCCACGTTGGGAGTTGCGGCGAATCGGGCCGGAGTTCCAACGGGAGCGGGTTTGGACGATGCCAGAACGTGGCGACACTCGGCCCCCATATTCGCGAAGTCCGCGGAGAGGATGGAGGGGGCGATGAGAGGGAGACGGAGGGGGTTGGTGAAGAGGTTGCGCACGAGGGGAGCTTTCAAGAGACCGGTTACAATTCGGACTCGGCAAACACAGGGTAATAGCGGTACAGCTGTCGGAAGTTCTCGATTTCTTTAGCATCAAACCAATCCTCTACCTTGGTCTTCGCATCGTCGTGCGGGAGAAGGCGGCTGAGGTAACGCACCTCTCGTCCTGTCAGAATGGGTGGTTTGATCTCCATCGCGGTGTCCGAAGTACGTATGAACTCAAGCCCGTCGAAGGCATCGGTGCGAAGGCGCGTCGCGTCGGCGGGATTGAGCAACAGGCCGCCGACTGTCAGCATCCGCTGCCCGTCTGCGTAGCGGAAGTGGAAACACTGGCGAAACTCCAACTTGTCAGCGGGTTTCGCCGAGGCGTTCCGATCAGATAGTGCCTTCTCCACTTCCGCCCGAACGAGTTTGTAATACACGCCTGCCAAGCCCCACTTCGCGAGGGACAATGCATCCTTTGTGACCGGGTTCTTCAGCCACTCATCCGGAACGAGCTTGGGCGATACCGACTCACGAAGTTTTTTAAGGCGGTGCTGTGGAAGTTCGTTTGCCGGGATGCGTTTTGCATCCTCGCCGTCTGGCCCATCGCCCCACGGATGCGAGTTGACTGTCCATACGAGAAGCGAACCTGAAGAAGCTGCCGAAGCGACAAGCGAAATGTCCGCCAACACATAGCCCTCGAGTTTGTCTACATAGTCAAGCCAAACGATTGACCGGAGCTTCCAATCGAGCGTTGGTAGTATCTCCGAGGCAGTTCCCGGTTTGACCTCGATGCACTTGTATGGCCGGTTGAACTCACACCGGGGCACACGTTCTACGTTATGCTCAATACTGAGCATGTCCCGGATGCCCAGTGTTTCATGGTACAAGGCGAAGTCATTGAAGAACTCAGATCCGAAACCCACATACCGATACTTGCCGAGCGGGCTGAGCGGCGCAAGTCGGGCAAACGCTTCACCCATCATCTTGCGCTCGATGTTCTTTGCGAGACGAAGGCTGTAGTTTAGTACGGGCGTGCGCCGCTTGGGGCTGGCGGCACCCGTGCCGGTCGCGGTGATCGACGGATTACTCATCGCCGCACTCCGCGTTGTAGTAGTAGTTGAAGACCTCCTCACCGACCTTGGTCCATGAGGTCACGTCCAATGACTCTTTGACGGCATCCGCCTTGTCACGATCCGCCTTGAACGAAATCGACTGCAGAGAGTCTGCCGCTTTCCCCTTCGGAGCCTTCTGGGGCGGAGGAGCTGAGAACACCTTTCTCGGCGTGATGTCGTCAAGTGCCTTGGTCTTGGAATCGTCGAACAAGGTCTGGAGCCGACCCGCCCCCTCCTCTCCGGCGGCCTTCAACGCGTCGTTCTCCTCCTTGCGCTTGTTGAAGTAGTTGATGACCGGGCGGGCAAGCAACACCATTTCCTGTCGGACCTTCCTATAAACCGGGTGATCCGTATCCAGCGCCGTCTTGGTGGTGTTCCAAGGCAGGTCTGCGGCATCATCCGCGTCGAGGTACGCGAATCCGCGAAAGTCGTTGAACTGCGGGTGATACGCCGGGATCGACTCGTCGTCCTCAACTCCCCACCCGGTCGCCGTGGTCTTGTCGGCTTCCAACAGCATGCGCCCGTTGCAGAACACGTACCACCCTGACTCAGCCCTCGCGGAGCCGTGCGACGCGGGTTTGCCGAGCCCGCACCAGATTTCCGCCGTTACCTTCTTTCCCTTAGCCCCGTCCAGTGTGAATCGCTTCTTTGCCGGGGCCAGCGCCTTATCTGACACAAGCTGTCGGACGTGCGGCTTCAGCGATTCACCATTTACCTTGACGCTCAGGCCATTGCCGAGCGACGTTTCTAACTTGCTCGTCAACTGTTGCCGCAACTCTTGGACAAACTGCTCGGACTTGAAGTGCTCGGCGACCTGCGCATGAAGCTGGCTGACGGTGATTTTCGTTCCCTGCTTGTCGGCTGCAAAGGTGGTGTCTTCCACCGGGTCCTTGTCAAACCTGAACTGCCACTCTTTCGCCTTGGCCCACTTCTCCACGTAGATCGTCACATCGAACTGGGTCTTCTTCGTGGTCGAGTGGATATGAAATTGTTTCCCGAGTTTGAACAGCCCCCGCTTCATACCCACGCCGAAGCGGCCCACCTCGCCCTTGGTGGACTCGGCACCCGCCTCCCGCCCAAAGCGAAACGCGTACTTCCTCGCGGTATCAACGTCCATGCCACCGCAGTTGTCGGAAATGACGAACTTGTCAGCTTTCGCCTCGATCGTGACCTCCATGCCCGACCAAGATTTGTCTCCCTTTATCCGCCGCGCCCCGTCCGTGCAGTTGTCGGCCAAGTCGATAATGGCGGGTATCAACGCCACGTCCCGCGTGAGCATGTCGATGAACAACTCCTTCGTGGGCATCGCCTCGATGGTGCGGTCTGCTGCGGATTGTTTGGCCATGACGATCTCCGGGATTCGCAAAGGTTACGAGACTTTGATTGCGGTGATGATCGAGCGAGCAACCGCCTTTGCAAGCAGAGGAGGCACCGCGTTGCCGATCTGCATGAAGCCGTGCCACTTGGTCGGGTGGAACTGGAACCAATCAGGGAAGGAGTGGAGGCGAGCGGCCTCGCGGACGGTGATACACCGAGGATGCGTGTAGTGGATTGGCCGAACAGCAGTGAACTTCCCGTGGGCAAGGTCCGTCCCTGCACGAAGCGTTGGCGATTGGCCGTCGGCGTCAAGGCGGAAAAACCGGCTGATCTGCTCGCGTGTGCCGGGCTTGGTCCTATTGAAGCGGGCGACGGCTTCGGTCGAGTGATCGACCCGAAGGCAACCCGTGAGTGTTCGATTCCGGAGTCGGCATTTCCGAGGCCGTGGTCTGGTTCCTTCAACGTCGGCAAGAAGACGCTTTGCGTAGTCGCTAGGGCTGCCCAGTGGACCGGCGTATGCGTCGTCTACAAGGTGATCGAGATGGAGGTCCATCGCCGTCAGGTCGCCAATCGCGTCGGCGCAGGTGACTCGGCTGGCGTGCCCCTGGGGTGTTGTCTGTGTTGGGTACTCGGGGATAGCGAGGTCGGCTTTGCACCCGAGAATGAAAATGCGCTGGCGATTCTGCGGCACTCCGACGTCTGCGGCGTTGAGTATCTGCACGGGCCAGACGACTTCATACCCGGCCTTCTCAACCTTCCGACGGAAGGCGGACAACTTCTTTGCGGCGTCGCCGATGAGCAACCCCCGGACGTTCTCGACAACGAAGTAGGAGGGCCGCAGTTCGTCAATGAGAGTTGCAAACTTCAGCAGGAGTTGGTTGCGCGGATCAGCCGGGTTCCGTCTGCCTGCGATCGAGAAGCCGCCGCAAGGAGGCCCGCCAAAGAGCACGTCAATGTGTTTGCGACCAAGTTTCCCGAGGGTGCGGAGGCTCTTGCCGGTCGCCTTCGCCAAATCGGCCTGGGCGGACTCGCAGGTGGGGAAGTTCTGTGTGTGCGCCTCAACGCAGCGATAGTTGTAATCGAAGGCCGCCGTGACATCAAAACCCGCTTGCTCAAATCCCCACGACATGCCTCCCGCGCCCGAGAAGAGGTCCACTCCGATTGGTTTATTTTCTATCGGCATGGTTGAGGTGATCGGGTGGATTCGAGAGGAACTGCGACAGCGACACGGTGGAGAAGAATACACAAAATGGGAAAACGATGCATTGACTATCGACGTGAATTCGACTGATTGAATAAATCGAACGGAGCGGCGGTCGTCAGGGTACACTCCCCCCCCAACTTTTCTCGAACCACCCATGCCCACCAACTCCCCCACTTCGCTTCCGGCCATCGCGCACCGATTGGAGACCGTCGGGCAAGGGCATTTGCTCCGGTTCTACGACCAGCTCGATGACGACAAGAAGCGTGCTCTCCTTTCGCAGATCGCGGCGGTTGATCTGGAAGGGCTGCCGCGGCTGGTACACGAGTATGTGCTGAACAAGCCGGCGTTCGCGCTGCCGCCGGATGTGCAGCCAGCGACGTACTACCCGCGGAATCCCACGATCCCGGGACGGGCGTGGGACGAGGAAAAGTATCGCGCGATCGGCGAGCAGATGCTCCGCGCGGGGCGCGTCGCGGCGTTCGTTGTCGCGGGCGGGCAGGGTTCGCGGCTGGGATACGAAGGGCCGAAGGGCTGCTATCCGGCGGGCGCGGTGACAAACAAGCCGCTGTTTCAGGTTTTCGCCGATGGCATTCTCGGCGCGAAGGATCGCTACGGCGTGACGGTGCCGTGGTACATCATGACCAGCCCTCTGAACCACGAGCAGACGGTCGCATTCTTTGAGAAGCACACCTACTTCGAGCTGGACAAGTCCGCCGTGATGTTCATCCCGCAGGGCGTGATGCCCTCGCTGGATATCAAGACCGGCAAGGTGCTGCTGGCGAGCACGCACGAGATCGCGACCAACCCCGATGGCCACGGCGGATCGCTGAAAGCGTTGCAGGTCTCCGGCGCGCTCGCCGACATGCGCCGCCGCGGCGTGGACACCATCAGTTACTTCCAAGTGGACAACCCGATCGTGAACTTCCTAGACCCAGTCTTCCTCGGCCTGCACGCGGGTGCGCCGGACTCATCGGGGCAGATGTCCAGCAAAATGGTGGCGAAGGCAAACGCCGAGGAAAAGGTCGGGCTGTTCTGTGCCGCGGGGGTAGGGGAGCGCAAGGGGCGCGTCGAGATCATCGAATACTCCGACCTGCCGATGGAGTATCAGCGGCAGACAAACCCCGACGGCTCGCTGCGATTCCTCGCCGGTTCGATCGCGATCCACATCATCAGCGTCGGCTTCGTTGAGAAACTCAACACCGACGCGAGTTTCGCGCTCCCGTATCACCGCGCCGAGAAGAAAATCACGCACCTGGACTCGATCAGCGGCGAGATGGTGACGCCCGATGTCAACAACGGCGTCAAACTCGAACGCTTCGTCTTCGACGCCGTGCCCATGTGCGAGAAGAGCATCGTGTACGAGACCGATCGCGTGGAAGAGTTCGCGCCGATCAAGAGCGCGGATGTCGAAGGAAAGATCGTCGCGGACTCGCCCTCGGATTGCCGTCGCATTCAGACGGTGCGGGCCGCGCGGTGGCTGGAGCGTCGCGGGACGAGCATCCCGAAAAAGCCCGATGGAACGCTGGACTGTGTGCTGGAGATTTCGGCGCGTACGGCGATGGGAGAGAAAGATTTACGCATCGCAAAACTTCCAGCGCATGTGGAGCGCGGCCAGTCGCTGGTGCTCTGATTCGATCACATTTCCTATTTGCTCGGCCTGAGCGACCTAGAAACTCGCCGGATACCCGCTGCACGTCGGGATCAGCACCCGCTCGATCAGCGGCTTGCCCTCGGTGTCCTGCCCGATCATCTTTTCCAGCAGCGCGGAAACCTGGCGATTGAGCGACTGACGCTCCGGCTCCTTGAGCTGCGCGATCGGAGCGCGCCCGATAATCTGGCTGAGCCCTTCCTTGATCTCCGCCTTGCGCGTGTCCTTGACGTGCTCGACCCGCTCGGAGTTCTTGTTCTTGACCTGCAAATAGATTGAGACGTTCCACACCCAGACCTGCCCGGACGAGTGCGACTGGAACTTCTCGTCATCCTTCTCCAGCAGACGAACCTCGGTGGTCTCCTCCGAGTCATCGTGAACGAGCGTCTTGGGGTCTACCTCTGCGTGGCTCGCCTTCGGGCCGCCCATCGCGCCCAGAACGAAGAAGACACCGACGCCCTCAACAATCATCAGCGCGGCGATGATGATGATCGTCTTGAGCGGCAGGCCCTTCTTCTTGGGCGCATCCGCCGGCGCGGCCTCAGAGGGCTTTTCCTGCTTGTCCTTCTTGTCTTTGTCGGCCATGGTCGCGCTGCTCCACTGTTCGGTGAACGGAACGGGACCGTGCGACATGCTTTGCCGCGCGTTCGTCCTGTGGTGCTATCGACCGGATCCCGGGGGTGATTCAGGAGGCGATTCAGGCGGCCCGGCGCAGACGCGATTGGGCAACATCCTCTTGCGGCGGGGGCGTCAAACCAAGCAGAATGGCGGCGACCCGTTCCGGGGATTCACCCGCTCGGATGGCCGCGATCGTCTCAATAACCAGCGCGCCGATCAGCTCATCCTCAGCGGATGCCACGGCGAATCGCTCGCCAATCTCAACGGAAACCGCCGCCACCGCGAACGCGCCGTACACCGCAATCACCAGCGCCAGCGGTGTGAGCGTTCCGAGTTCGGCGATGGAGCGACCGGAGGAAAGCGTGTACAGCATCCAGAACATCGTCGCCAGCGCCATGCTGACGGCGATGATGGGAACGATTCGGAACATCGTCGTGAGTCGCGCCCGCGAGGCGTGCATCGCGGTGCACTCACGTTCCGCTCGTTCGCCCAGCGCAACGCGGATGTTCGCGGGCGTGTCCGCGTTCACAAGCATCTCAACACCTGCGGCAAACAACGCACGGCGTTCGCCAAGAGCTCGCTCTACAAGTGTGAGCACCCCGCGGGTTTGGGCCTGAATCGCACAGTCGGTCAGCTCGGTGATGATCGCATCGACACGCGCTGAGGCACGCCGGTGCCCCGGCGCGGCCTTCCCAAAGCCGAGCACCCGCGCCGCCCACAGCACGATGCACACCGCCGCGCCAGCTCCGCCAAGCACCACCATCGCGGTGCCCGCCGCGGAACCGCGCCCGTCGGAGAGCACGATCCCGAGCGCAATGACCGCCGCGGAAAGCGCGAGAGCGACGATGGTCCAAGTCTTCATGGTGGATTCCGGGAAAACGCGAGGTGTCCCCGCAGAGGCGCAGGGCACCGGTGTATGAACTGGGAATATCGAGTGAACCCCGCGCTGGGCTGGAAAAGCGGCTTGCGTGCCGGGTGCTGTTTGGGACGCAGCCCGGACCTGCCGGTCAGAATCAACGAACGGAAGCGGAACAAAGGGAGTTTGTCCCCTACTGTTGCCAGGTGTCGATCAACCCAGTGTGGGAATCGCTCACATCCGCCAGCGATTTGACGTGTTCGACGCTCCCGCGCCGCCACGGAAGGTACACCGGTCTTGCCTCAATGGCTGCACGACATCTCACAGTTTCTCTCTGATCTGCCGGATCACCTAGGCGACTTTGCGCGCCAGTACGGGTGGATGATCTACCTGCTCCTGGCAGGGATTGTTTTCTGCGAGACGGGCCTGGTCATCATGCCTTTTCTCCCGGGTGATTCGCTGCTCTTTGCCTGCGGCATGCTGGCGCAGCGAGGCGACATCAACGTGCTGCTGCTTGGTGTCATTCTCATCGTCGCCGCGCTGATGGGCGACAATGTGAACTACTGGCTCGGCCGCGCCCTCGGCCCGCGCATCCTCCGCGGCGAGCGCATCCCGCTACTGAACAAGAAAAATCTGGAACGCACGCGCGTCTTTTTTACGAAGCACGGGGGCAAGTCCGTGGTGCTGGCGCGGTTCGTCCCGATCGTGCGGACGTTCGCGCCGTTCACGGCCGGTGTCGGCAAGATGGAGTATAAGCGATTCCTCGGCTTCAGCGCCGCGGGCGCGGTGCTCTGGGTCGGAGTCTGCATGGCCGCGGGGTGGTTCCTCGGGAAAGTTCCGATCATCGCGGACCACTTCGGCGCGGCGGCGATCGCCGTGGTGCTGGTTTCACTGATTCCGATTCTGATTGGCTTCATCCGCACCCGGCGCGAGCACCAGGCCGAAGAGCGAGCTGAACAGGAAGCGAAGGAGAAAGCGGCCGATCCCGGGCGCGCCCGCGATGCCGCCTGATTTCCGGGTGGCCCGCCGCTCCGCGGCGGTCCCTTTTCCAGTTCAGCAGTGATTCCAAAAGCCCGCACATCAAGTGTGTTTTGCTTTACTCGTGCGGTTCAATCGGCGGAGCGACAACCTGCCGCTGCTGCGTCGGGTCCGCGATCGCGGTACGCGGATGGCCGGTCACGAGCAGGAACCGCGCCCAGAGCAGCAAGCCCATCGCCAGCACGGCGCAAGCAAAGACGCTGACCTTCAGACGGCGAGATGTGGTGGTGGTGCGTTGCATGAACTCGAAGCTACCCCTGCATCGGCAAGATGCACGGTGTAACCGCTAGTCGGACGTTGAGAATGGGTGTGGAGAGCGGGATCAGGGGTTCTGGACAACCGTCACGCGTCCGGTAAACGCCTCGACGGTGATCGTCCAGCTCACACCAGAGCCGGTCACGGTGATGGTGCCGCCGGGGCCGGGGTTGTTCGATGAGGCATCGGTCACAGGACCGCCGAGGCCGTCGAAAATCAGCGTCTGCGAACCGGCACCAAAGTTCACCGCGGTAATGCGAGCATCGCCCCAGCGGGTGTCGGCGATGAAGTTGACCTCCCACTTGCCGGTCGGCTTGGTGGGGTCGTACATCGTGTTGGTCGCTTTGTCCACGGTGTTACCCGGAACCTGCACCAGCGCGTACGAGGAGGTGGCCGTATCAAACACGATCGCGCGTTTCTCCTGAAACGCGACCGCGTCCGACTGCGCGAACGTGATGTCCGCGACAATGCTCCGCAGTGCGCCCTGGGTTTTCAGGATGCCAGTGGAGCCCATCGCGGGCACGATCATCGCGCCCGCGATGCCCAGAATCGCCACCACCACGAGGATCTCGATGAGCGTGTAGGCGCGGGTTGTGATGGAGCGAGACATGGCGGCGCCTTACAAATCGAGTTGGAACACGCAATCCGAGTGCGAAATAGCCACGATTACTTCGCGGCTTCCTTCATCGTCACCGGCGGCATCTCCGTGACTTTCACCTTGATGCCCGAGCTGAGCATCGTCTCGATCTTGGTCATGCGATCGCTGATGTTGCTCAGCTTGTCGATCATCACCTTGCGCTGCTCCAGCGCGTTGGTCATGCTGTCGCCCTTGTCCTGCGCCAGGGCCGCAGCGGGGCGGAACGCATCGGAGAACAGCGAACCGGCGAGCAACCCGCCCAGAACAAGGGCGGCGGGCCGAGCGATCGAGGAAAACTTGCGTGTGGTCGTCATGGTCATCGTCTCCGGGTGCGGCCGGGCGGCGGGGGAGGGGGGGTGCCGCTTGCGTCCGTGGAGGGACTATCGGTCCGTCCGGGGCATGAGATTCGTGGAAACCGGGTGTATCACGGACGGGGAATCGGGTGGTCGTTGGCGTCGAAGCAGCCCGCGAAGATGCTGCCGGTGGCGGGGTCGTAGATCCAGCCATAGTTGGTCTGATATGCCACGTCCGGGCCAGTACCGAAGACGATCTTGCGCCCGTTGTCTCCGCCGACCCAGCCGTTGATCGGTGCGCTATACAGATAGTCGCTGCCGACAATCTCGCCCCAGGTGCCGGTTCCCTGCGTCACGGCTGGCAGCCGGTTGCTGTTGCGGGCCTGGAAGACACCGATGTGGCGGCGGATCTTCTGCAGCTCGCTGTATGCGCAGTTCTGCCGGGCGTCATCGGTTGCGCCCGTGAACCCGGCGAAGGCGATGGCCGCAAGAATGCCAAGAATGACCACAACGATCAGAATCTCGATCAGCGTGAATGCGGCGTGTTGGCGTCGATTCATGATGCTTTCCCCGTGAGGGCCTCCCCCGTGGCTGGTCGCGATACTCGTGCTTTTCGGAAAAAGCGGACGACCCTCTTTCGAGAGCCGTCCGTGTATGACTGCATCAACTCTCCCTCAATCGAGGATCACTCCCCGAACCACTTGTTGGTATCCTCATCGAAGCCAGCGGCGGCAAAGCGGCCGGAGACCTGATCGTAGATCCAGCCCGTGGCGGAGGTGGCGGGGTTCAACGCCTTAGCGGCATCGTTGAGCGCCGTGTTGCTGGCGTAGGTGCCGGTGGCGCATGCCGTCGCGTTGGCGGAAGTCGTCACGCGGGGATTGCCAGGCAGGCTCCGCATGTAGGGCTGCTGGCCTACAGGGGGCGTCATCAGCTGGCTGAATGCGGTGCCAGAGGGACCGCCTGTGCCGACAAGAACGGGCGAGACGCCGTTGTTCTTGACGCGGTACAGCTCGATCTGGTTACGAATGGACTGGAGCTGAGTCTGGATGTTGCCGCGCTGGGCATCCTGACTCGCGTTGGTGAACTGCGGGATGACGATCGCGGCCAGAATGCCGAGGATCACCACCACGATCAGAATTTCCACCAACGTAAACGCCTTTGACACACGATTTCGCATACTGGAGTCTCCTTGCTGCAAGCTTGCTTCCGACGCTTCAATCCGACTCGCACACCCTGCGATCGGAGCGTTGGCTGATTCATTGCGGGCCGCAACACGCGATCCGCACCTACTTCATCGCATTCGCAGGGAGCAAAGTGAAGCGTGTGCGCGCAATCCAATCGGCGTTTGTGCGCGTGGTGCGGCCTGTGCGGGCGAGCGAAGCGGCAACGGCCAAAATGGGCCGGAAACTCGGGCGGTTATCGGAAGCCGAAGGTGATGCGTGTGTACGAAAAAACAACCCTCACGCGTGTGAGGGTTGCTGGAAACGAACTTTGCGTGATTCATAGGAACGCCACGCGGAGCGTGGCGGTACCCAATGGCAAGAAGTGCCTACTTCTTGTCGCCCAGAATCAGCGGGACAACACCGGAACCCTGGAGGTTGAGCGCACCGACGACGGCCGCCGCCGCGGTGGCTTCCTCGCCCTTGGCCTTGGTCGTCAGATCAACAAGAGCATCCACCTGACGCGGCTCGAGCATGTTGCCGAACCGCTTGACGGAGTTTGCCGCCAGGCCCAGCAGCTTGGTGCGTTCCGCGGCGTCCGCGTTCAGCGTGGCGTCGAGCAGTGCCACCTGCGACTGCTTGGTGCCGATGAGCGAGAGCACCTCGGCGATCTTGTACTTGGTATCGCCCTTGGCCTCCGCCACCGCGCTCACCAGCGGGCTTTGTGCTTCCTCAACCTTCAGGATCGGGCTGCCGGACATCGCCAGATCGCGCAGCACCGCCAACGATCGTGCCTTGTAGACCTCGGCCTCGGGAGCGGCGATGGTGCCGCCGGAAGCGTCGGTGATCAGCGACTGCGCCGCGGCACGAACATCATCCGGAGCAACGCCTTCGCGGAGCAACCGCACACGGGGATCGCGGGCAAACCGCGGGTACTGCTCCTGATATCCCTGCGCAGAGACCATCGCCAGAATCGGCGTGGCCCGGAGCCGGGAGTCGGACTGCGACTGCGTGATCAACTCACCCGTCTGCTGGCTGGGCAGGTTGGCCAGCACGATGTCAACGCCCGGAGCATCCGCGATGGCCTGGCGGATATCGTCGATCTTGCTCGCGGCGGGGAGCAGGGTGAAGCCGTCCTTGCGGGCAACCTCGGCCAGCGAGGCCTGCTTCTCCGCGTCACCGGCGACGATAAGTGCGTACTTGGTGGAGGCATCGCGAATGCTCGATCCCAGCGTGCGAACCACTGCGTCCGCACCCTCGAAAGCATCCTTGGGCTGCGCCGTGCCGATGGCGATCGCGGACTCATACTGCACGCGACGATTCGGATATCGCAGCGCATCCAGCAGCGGGCGACGAGCGCCCGCGCCCGCCTTCCACAGATCGCGCCCGCCGGTCTTCTCGACCGAGGCAAGCGCGCGGCGCACCAGCTGCGTGTCGCTCCCATCCAGCGCACGCCCGAGAACATTCTGCCCAACACTCGGCCCTGCGGCCACGGCGTAGTACATCGCGTCGCGACGATCCTTGCCGTACACCGGATTCTCGTATCCCTCGGGTGAGCGAATCTCACGAGAGAAGTTCGCGGCCACCCACGTCGAGACGGCGCGGAACGAGGCCGCGTCCACCTTCAAGGCGTGTTCCGAGAGCTTCATCGCCATCGTCTGCGGATATACCTTCGTGTCCACCGCCTGGAACGTCAGGCCGGTGCTGGACTGATAGTCCCACACGACCTGGTGCGGATCATTCGGGAACGTGATCAGACTCGGCGAGCCCTTGTAATAGGCATCCGCCAGATCGTTGTACCGATCCGCCAGCGGCATCTGCGTGTTCACCGCGCCGGAGATGCGTCGGATCGCGTTCTCGGCGGCGTTCTTCGCCGAATCATCCTTTGAGTTCATCGCAAGGTCATACAGAAACGGAAGACTCTGCGTCTGCGGCATATCTCCCAGCATTCCCGACACCTGCGACTGCTGAGTCGGGTTCAGCTTCGGCAACGCCGTCACCAGCGGCATAACGCTGTGCCGACCGAGTTCGACCAGAATGCGCCGGACTTCCGCCGCGAGCACTTGGTTCGAGCTGCCAAAGTACGAGCTGAAGAGCTGCGGCACGGCGTACTCGCCCGCCTCGATGAGCCGATCGCGGGCAAAAGCACGCTGGCGCATATCGCCCGTCAGCAGCTTGATGTTCGCGGTGATCGCCTCCGGATCGCGGGCCTGCGCCAGCTTGCCCCCCTCATACTGCTTGAGCAACTGCGCGGCCAGCGCATCCAGCCCGGGCTGGCGCCCGGCGCGAGAGACCGCGTCCGAGAATCGCTTGTATCCGGCGGAACCATCCACCAGTGCAGAGAACTCAGTGGGAGTGAACTTGCGATCTGTCAGCCCCTGCGCCATCGCCTTGGCCGCGTCGGCCCGATCGATCAGCACGTAGTGGACAAAGTCGTTGAGCATCTCAACGTCCTTGGCCTTCTGCTCGCGGGCATCCTTCGCCGTCGGCTCCTGCTTGGCGACCATCTTCTCGCCGGCGGGCGCATCCTTCTTCATCGCGTCCTTGGCCGCGGGCTGGGCGGGGGTCGCGGGCTTGTCCATTCCGGCCGCGCCGCCATCGTCGGCAAATACGGAAACGGAAAGCGTTCCCCCTGCGAGCAAAGCGAGCGAGAGCGTGAGGGGACGCAACTGGTCGGACAGACGATTGGTCACAAGCGACTCCTGCGGGCAAGGTGACGGGGCGAAACGGCAAGCGCGAGGCGCGAAACCATACCCCGGGGATGACAAGCTACGAACACCGGAATGTCCCGGATGCACCAAGGGGCATATCCAAGGCGGGTAAGGTACCGGGGCGGGCGGGGTGGTGTCAATTTGAGGATATGGATTGGGGAGGATTCACCACCCTAAAGTGGTGAGCAGCCGTCTCATCCCGCCCAAATCTTACGGCTTGTCGGTTGCGCGAGGCCAGTCCTCACCGCCGCAGGCCCGCGCGAGTGGCCGTCCCGCCCGAATATGCCTTTTGCACCCGACATTCAGAATGATCGTCAAGCGTGTCCTTTTCATTGTCGATGTTCGTGCGACAACGTCCGGCACATGTGTTTGCGCCGGACGGATTCGATATGCGGCCCGTTCCCATGGCAGCACGGCTCCCGCGTTTCGATGCCCCACAGATTCGCCATCACGAGCGAGGACGCGCATGCTTTCGTTTGACAAAGACGTATTGACCACCGGCGAAGTCGCAAAGATCTGCAACGTCGCCCCCCGCACGGTGTCCAAATGGTTCGACACCGGCGTGCTGAAGGGATATCGCATCCCCGGCTCCAAGGACCGGCGCATCCCGGTCTCGCAACTCGTTCGCTTCATGAAGGAGCACGGCATTCCGTTCGACGGCATGTCCGGCGGCAAGACCCGCGTGCTCGTCGTGGACGATGAGCAGGAAATCGTGGATGTGCTGAGCAAGGTGCTCGGCGAGCAGGCCAACTATGAGATCCGCACCGCCATCAACGGCTTCCAGGCCGGAATGGAGGCCGAGCGCTTCAAGCCGCATGTCATGCTGCTGGACGTTCACCTCGGCGAGGGCGATGTCAAGCAGATCACCAGCTTCGTCCGCAGCGACGACGACCTGCAAATGTGCAAGATCATCGCCATGAGCGGCAAGCTCACCGACGGCCAGCTCTCGGGCATGAAGGGCCAGGGCTTCGACGGTTTCCTCAAGAAGCCCTTCGCGGTGCGCCAGGTCGTCGAGGCCATCGAGCACGCGACGTCGCTGGTCAACTGATTGCCCGGCACGATCGCCGCGAGCACGCGGGATCGATATCAAGAGCATTTGTGACAGGGGCCTCTGCGTGTGCGAGGCCCTTGTTTCTTTGACTTCCAGACACCGGGTACAATGCACGCACACCCGTAAGGACTTCAAGCCATGTTCCAGGAAGACACCACCAACTACGACGAACTGAGCAGTGACTTCAAGGGTCAGTTGAACAGGATGAGCAAGACTAAACACCCGACGGTTGTGCTCAGAAAGGGCAAACTGACTGCGGCCGTGCTCGGTCCGAGCGACTACAAGATTTTTCTCGAAGCGTGCGAGCGCCGTGACGTGCTCAATGCCATCGAGCAGGGACGCCGAGAGTTTGCCGCTGGAGGCGGCAGAACTGTCGATGAGTTTGAGAGACGCATTCGGTCGCTTGTCAAGAAACGCGAGGCCGCTGCGAAATCACTTGCTCCCACTCCCGCGCAGGATTCTCCGCGGAGGAAGATGAGGCGGGCGTGAGTTTCCGGGTGACGATGCTCTCGCGAGCAGAACGCGATGTCGAAGAAATCCACGCGTACATATTCGAGAGCAGCCCCCAGAATGCGTCGCTCGTCGTCGATCGGATTGCAGCACAGGTTCGGGGCTTGAGCAAAATGCCGCGGCTTTTTCCTGCTGCCATTGAGTCTCAAGAACTCGCCGGCGACTTCCACCAAGCCCTGGTTTGGCCATATCGAATTATCTTCGAGATCGTCGGCAAGGATGTGCTTGTTCATACCGTCCGACACGGACACCGTCGGCCCGCCTCCGACCTCACCTCATTCGGAGATGAGCACTCGTGACGGCTCCTCCACCCGTGTCCCCCCCGCATCCGTGATCGTGTGCCGGAATCCCGGCCGGATCGCCGCGCTCGCCCAGCCCCCCCACTCCTTCCCCGCACGCGCCGGCGCGGCCATCGCGATCATCGCCACCTGATGATCCGGACCAAGCTCAAAGCGCCGCGTGATGCGGCGCAGGCATTCCAAAATCGCATCCAGAGGCGACGCCCCCTGGCGCATGAGTTCCACCGCAAGGAATGAGCCGCAGGTGCCCATGACCAGTTCGCCGTTGCCCGTCGCGGCCGCCGCGCCCGCCTGCTGATCCACATACAGCCCGTGCCCGATGATCGGCGAATCGCCGATGCGCCCGGGAAGCTTGAACGCCATGCCGGATGTGGAGCAGACGCCCGCGAGTTGGTTGTGCTTGTCAATCGCGAGAATCGAAACCGTATCGTGCGAGCCAGCGGGACCATCGCCGGAGCGCACCGCCGAGCCGCCCTTGCGTGCAAGTTCCTCCACGTTCACCGGCGGAATCCATCCGCGATACTTGGTGCGATCCACATTCCGCGGATCGGTCGCCCACTTCTCCCACTCCGCCCGCGCGTGCGGCGTGAGCAGCTCCACTTGCTTGTACCCCTCTCGTGCCGCAAACTGCTCCGCACCATCGCCCACCAGCATGATGTGAATGGTCTTCTCCATCACGCTCCGCGCGATCGCGCACGGATTCGCGTAGTGGCGAATGCACGCGACAGCCCCGCACCGATTCGGATCGGTCATCACGCACCCATCCAGCGAAACATGCCCATCGGCATCCGGCAACCCTCCCACACCGACGGAGTTGATCGTCGGATCGTTCTCGATGGTGGTCGCGCCCGCGACCGCAGCATCCAGAGCGGAACCGCCCGCGTTCAGAATCGCCATCGCTGGCTCGTTGCCGACCGGACCAAAGGACCATGTCGTGAGAATCGTCGGGTGCATCCACAAGCGTAGTTGGCTCCTTCTACGAGCCCTCCGCGCAAGCGGAGGAGTACCAGGGCAATCGCAAGATCGATCAGCACGCGGAGGTTCGCAGAGGTCGCGCAGGGGATGACCTTTCCCACGTCCGGTGGACACGCGGACACGGGTCCACCGGACGTGGGAAAGGTCAGTTGATCTGTGGCTGTTGCGGTCTTGACAGCGGCGATAGATGTAGTCCAAGATTATGGTGGCGGGGTACCCCGCATCTCCGAGGCGGCTGCGGGATCGGCGTTCACGGCGTTCAGCCCGCCCCGGAGGTGCGGGGTACT
>JAYVRG010000077.1:0-54887 GCA_043776515.1 Phycisphaerales bacterium | reverse complement strand
GATGGTGGCGGATCACGCGGCCGGCCGCAGACCGCCCCCACGACCCCCTGCTCCGGCGATGGGTCGTGGGGGCGGTCTGCTTGGTAGAAGCATACAAGATGGTGGCTGTGGTGCGGATTTGCCGGCATCGCGCTCGGGGCCGTTCTCTGCATTATTGCCATGGGCTTGTTCACGATCATGGCTTGGCCCTTCTCAAAGGAAACCGAGAACGGGTGGAGGATCCTGGGGTGCGGGGCGTTATGTCTCGCGTTCGACGTGGCCTTGGCGTTTGCGTGGCGATTGGCCCCAAGACTTGCTCGAGATCGCAGCGACATCGGTTGGACGCTGACGTTCGCAGTGTGGGTACTTGTCTTTGTCGTCCCATCTACGGCCAAGGCCCTGCTTCAGTCATTCGCTGGCGGATGAAGTGGTTACGTTTTCCAGGGCTGCCGTGGCAATCGCCGGGCTGCACCCGCTGCCAGACCTCGGTCAGAGTACACTGACTTACATGCCCGATTTCCGTTGCCATCACTGCGGATACGACCTGAACTCGCTCGTCGATTTTCGCCCGACGCCCCCAGCGGCCATCTGTCCGGAGTGTGGCAGGCGCAGCGCATTTGGCAGGCCAAGCGGCCGGTTTCCAACTAGTTGGCTCTTCGGTGTGGCGGCGATTATCGCGGCAATCCTGACAGTGTGCTTCGCAACTTTGAGCGAACCGAACCGGGGTGATTGGGGATTTCCGTCGGTCGCGTATCTTCTCGTTCCTCCGGCGGGGCTGCTGAACGGCGGGGTGATTTTCTTTCTGTGGATAGCGTTCGGGAAGAACTACAGGAATCGGCAGACGTCCATGGACCTCCCCGCTTCGTCATTGGGTGGACTCGTAGGGGAAGCGTTTACGGTCGCGATACTTACTACGGCGGTAACGATGTTTTGCAACGGCTGGGCCGTTTCTTGGGCAACGGGTCGCCACTGACTCTTTCAGGCAGGTCGCCACTGGCCGATGCGACTCGCGGCTTTGTCCGCACTCTCCCCCACGCACTCCTCAACCGCTCCGCCATCCGCTCATCGCGCATCGCTCCGTCGGAGCGCGGCCCTTCGCACCTGCTCTCGCAATCGCTCGTCCTTCAACTCGCGTGTCAGTTGATTAACCATCGCCCAATGCCCCATGCGCCAAAGCTGTGTCAGGGTGATGAGTAGATACCCCAGCGCGACGACGATCAATCCCACCCAGAAGAAATACACCATCACCTTGCCAATCAGAAACCCGCTCCAGCCGCTGCCCGTAAATATCAACATCCCCCACCCCACTCCCACGGCCGGAGCCACCGCCCATGCAGAGTTGCGGAGTTTGTTCGACAGGTCGGTGTCCGCTGCCCAGTACGCCAGATTTGACTGCACCTTCAGCAGCGGCCACCATCCAACAACGCCCGTCAGTGCCAATATCGTGACCACTGACTGCGTGAGCACGTTCACGAGCCCCAGCGTCTGCACCAGCACGCCCGCCCCTAGCGCCAGCACCCATGCAAGCTGGCTCCACCGCGCCAACACTCGCGGCACGCGCCACTCCGTCTCCGGATCAATCATCGTCGCCAATGTGCGCGGCCGGGGACGCGTCGCAACAATTGTTCCCGTGATCCACGCCCCCGCCCCGATCAGCGCCACCGCCCCGAACCACACCTGGCCGAAGACGAGCCACCCGGCAACACTCGGCGTCATCACCCACGCGCCGAGGCACAGCAGCAGCGTGCCGAGCTGATACCCCCGCAGCCACGCGACCGGCGCGTTGCTCATCTGGTCAGAGAACTGCGCGGCATATCGCGGGTGGCGTACCGACTTGCCGCACTCGGGGCACATTCCATCACTTTGCTGACCACGCAGGTTGTACCCGCAGAACCGACAAGGGCGATCCTCGGCGATCATCGACGGGAGTTGGCGCGGGAGTTCATCGGGACGATTGGGCATCGGTTCCACTTGCTGAAACAACACCCACGCCCCGCGCCGCTTTCACTGCGTTCTGAAACATCATCAAACCGGGAGTCGGGCCGGAGGTGGCAGATTCGTGCAAGCGAGTCCAATATGGATGGCGCGTCCAGTCTAGGAACCGCTCGGGGTGCGGCATCAGCCCGAAGATGCGCCCGCTGGGGTCGCAGATTCCGGCGATGTCGGCTTCGCTGCCGTTGGGGTTGTCCACATAGGTGAGGGCGATCTGGCCATTGGCCGTCAGGTCGCGCAAGACTACCTTGCTCGATGTGACGAAGCGGCCTTCGCCGTGGGCGATCGGGAGGCGCATGACATCGTCATACGTGGCATGGGCGTCCCGCCCATGTGCCTTAGTCTCCTGTGGCATGGGCTTTCCAGCCCATGTGCCTTGTGCTGGCGTTGCAACAGGATGGGGAGAAGACACGGGCTGTAAGCCCGTGCCACCAAACCCCACGGGCGGGACGCCCGTGCCACGGAACACAAGCCCCTGCGTCCAGATGCACGGCGAATCCGGATTCGGCTTGACACGCACCCAGTTGTCGATGAACCGCCCGCCGGAGTTGTGGCTGAGCGCGGTCGTCTGCACGGGCGCGGCATCCGCGGGCCAGTCGGTTCCTGCGGCGGGGCCGGGGAGCAGCCCGACCTGCACAAGCACCTGGAACCCGTTGCACGCCCCGATCATCGGACAGCCGCGTTTGGCAGCATCGCGCAATGCGGGATACAGCTTCTCGCGGAGCTTCATCGCGAGAATGCGTCCGGAGGCGATGTCATCACCGTAACTAAAGCCGCCGGGGAAGCCGATGAGGTCGAAAGATTCGATGCGCGACGGCTCGGCGATGAGCCGGTCCACATGAACAAGGTCCACGGATGCGCCAGCCATCTCGAACGCGCGGCACATCTCCATGTCGCAGTTCGTGCCGGCGGTGCGAATGACGAGGGCTTTGGGCGTGGTCATTGCCAAGCGTATGACCCGCCCCCGGTATCCTCCCGTATGCCATCGAACGGACTTCCGATCTGAAGCATCGCCACAAAATCGCCGAAACTACGTTACGTACACATGCCCCGCGTCCATGCCTTCAACGCCCTCCACTACGCCAAGCCGCGCGATCAATCCGCGCTCATCGCGCCGCCCTATGACGTGCTCGACCTCGCGGGCAAGCAAATGCTGCTCGCCAAAGACCCACGCAACATTGTCGCCATCGACCTGCCGCACACACCCGCGAAGGAACTCGGTCCTGCCGGCGCATACGCCGCGGCGGCGGAGCGTCTCCGCGAACTCCGCACAAACGGAACGCTCACGCAGACATCCAAGCCCGTCATGTTCGCGTATCGCCAGACATGGACGCAGCGCGATGGCACGGGCATGTTGCACACCCGCTCGCGCTCCGGCATGGCCTGCACGCTTGACACCGTCCCCTTCGGGCCGCGCCCCGGCGGCGGCGTATTGCCCCACGAGGAAACATTCAGCGGCCCGAAGGAAGACCGCCTTGCGCTGATGCGAGCGACACGCACGCAGCTCTCGCCCATCTTCGGTTTGCACGCGGATGAGCATTATCGTGCCCGCGACCTGCTGCGCGACGTGATGTCCTCGCGCGAGCCCGATCGCACAGCCACCACCCATGATGGCACACTGCACGAAGTTTGGACGATCGACGACGCGGCGACCATCGCGACATACGAGCCGGCACTCGCGGGTGAGGATGTCTTCGTCGCCGACGGCCACCATCGCTACACCACCGCGCTCAACTACCTCCGCGAACTCGAAGCGGCCGCGCCGCTCGTAGCCGATCATCCCGCCCGCCGCACTATGTTCGTCCTCGTCGGCATGTCCGATCCGGGGCTGACGATCTGGCCGACGCACCGCGTGCTCGGGGGCATGAAGCACTACTCGATCGACGCCCTGCTCGCGGCGGCGGCGTCTTCGCTCACGATCAACGAGGTCAATGGCGATCCGCATTTGCTCGCCGGCGCGATGGAAAAGGCCTTGGAAGTCTCGACAGCAAACTACGTCTTCGGGCTCATCGACTTCGCCACGGGCCGTTGTTTCGTTGTACTCCTGAAACACAGCGATCCGCTCGCAACTCGCTTTCCAGAAAAAACCCTCGCGTGGCGCACGCTCGATGTCGCGCTCGTGCAACACCTCATCGTCGAAGAAATCTGCCAGCCCAAACTCAACGACGCGCGACCCATCAAGTGGGCCTTCCCGCACACCATCGAGGAAGTCCAGCAGATCGGCCGCGGCCAGGAGACCGGCGCGGGCGGCGGCTCGCACTTCGCGCAGCTCGCAGTTATCCTCCGCCCCACGCCGCTCGCCGCCGTTCGCGACATCAGCCGCGCAAACGTTCTCATGCCACAGAAGAGCACGTTCTTCTACCCCAAGCTCGCGACGGGACTGTTCATGCACACGCTCTGAGTTTGGGTGGCACGGCTCTCCGAGCCGTGTTTCGGGCGCTTCGCCTGAAATACTATTTGTATAATCTGTGTGTTGGCTACATCAAACGCTCGGGCCGCAGCGGCCCGAACACGGCTCGGAGAGCCGTGCCACTCGCATGGGCTGGAAAGCCCATGCCACAGAGCAAGAACATGGGCGGGACGCCCATGCCACTGTGTTCAGAGTTGCTCGCTCAACCGCTCCACATACCGCCATCCGTTCAGTTCCATCTTGATCTGCTTGAGCACCGCCGCGTGTGCAGGCGAGTCCGCCGTCAACTTCGAGAACAGCACGCCCACCTTCTTCTGATACTCCCCGCGCCGCTCCGCCGCCCACTGCTCCCACTTCGCCGCGGTCGCTTTGTCCCCCGCCGCCCGCTCGATCTCCTCGCGCACTTCCATCATCTGCATAAGAAACCCAGGCGGCATGTCCTTGCTCTCAACACCCCCCCACAACTTCCAGAGCGCAACGGCCCGCTGCTCCGGATCACCCAGCACCTGCCGCGCCCGGTTCAACTCCGCGATCCCCTCATCTTCCTCGCCGCCCATGTCCGCCATCGCGTGCTGCGCCAGCATGTCCGGATGCAGCGCGGCGGATCGCTCCAGATACGCCCGGTCCACCGCCGCGGCGTCCAGATCAAACCGCCGCTCCAGCCCCAGCACCGCAAACGGGTCGAACGATTTCATCCTCAACAATAGAACTTGATTCGTTTGATCCCCGATCGTTTGACCCACGCCCCCGCGCTCCACACAATCCCTGTGTCGCACCGCCACAATCCGCCGCGACGCAGGAGGCCCCCGTGCCCAAGCACATCGGCATCGCCGCCGTCAGTCCAGAAGGTTCCGCCCTCTGCTACAGAGACATCTTTCGCTACGCCTGCAAACGCCTGGGCGAGCGCGGCCATCCCCTCGTTACGCTCCACAACCTCCCCTTCGACAAATACATCACCGCCGTCTATCGCGACGACTGGCAGGCGATCGGCAATCTGCTCGCTGATTCGGCCAAAGTGCTCGCCGCGGCGGGTGCGGAGTTTGTGATTGTTCCCGACAACCTCATGCAGCACGGCGTGCCGCTGGCGGAGTCCGATTCGCCCATCCCGTGGCTGACCATGACGGAACTGGTTACGGAAGCCGTCGTTGCGGATGGCCGCAAGAAGGTTGGGGTTCTGGGTACCAAGATGGTCATGTTTGGGTCCACCTATCAGGCCCACCTCGGGTTGAAGGGTGTCCGCTGCGGCGTCCCCGACGAGGCAGAAGCAGACATTGTGGACACCATCATCTTCAAGGAACTCGTCACCGGCTCGGTCCGAGGCGAGTCCACCCGTCGGTTGCTGTCGGTTATTCAGCATCTAAAGGAAAAGGGATGCGAGGGCGTGATCCTCGCCAGCACCGAGGTGCCGCTGGCCATCTCCCACGAAAACTCACCACTTCCGGTGTATGACTCAACCCAGTTGCTCGCCGAAGGTGCCTTGCGGGTAGCCATAGGGGAACGCCCTGTCCGGGCAGTCGCGGGCTGAGGTTTCGGCCCACAGTAGCCAATCCACCAACCAGCCACCAAATTCTGGGTAACTTTTTTCCTTCCAGCAACTTGTCCAAATGGTTGCTATTCTGCCACATCGCTCCCCCAACAGACCCACATGCTGGCAAACTGGGGGCGCGGCAACCGACTGTCCTGAGCGAGCGAATCGCACCCTACTCCGGAATCATGTAAACTGGGTGTGGACAGTCAGTTGGGCCGACCCGCGGCACGAGCCGAGGGGAGACAGAGGGACAGGGGTGCGTCGCAGATCGGATCGTTCCGGACGATCCATGTGCGGCGCGGCCATCACATCGCATAGCACACCCACCTCGGTTGGGGTTTGCGGAGCCCGAGATGCTTGACATGAATCTTCGCCGTCAGAATCGCAGCACCACCCTTTCCGCGCGCGCGCATCCTGCCGCCGCGCTCGCCCGAGCCGCTGGCCGCGCTCGAAACGCATTGGCAGAGTTTGCGCTTGAGCAGATTGAGCCGCGCGTCATGCTCGCGGGCGATCACCCGAGCTTGCCCGCACCGTGGGTTGCGAATCCGCCCGCGGATGTCGTGACGCTGAACACCGCCGCCGCAGCCACTGCCGTGCTGCGCGGGCGCGGCTCCCTCGCGGGTGTCATCACCGCTGGCGATCCCGGCGACCTCTTCAAGTTCGTCGTCACCGGCGCGCCCGGACGCACCAAGGACTTCGTCTCGATCCTCGCCGACACTACTTCCGTCATCGCCAACAACGGGCTGAACGGCACGCCGAATAACGGCTTTTTCCTGGACACCTTTGTTGAGGTGTATGACTCCAACGGCACCCTCATCCAGACCGGCGCGGACAACGGCAGCGGCTTGGGCCTCTCCGGCGTCATCACGCTCGGCGTCACCCCCGTCGGCAGCCCCGCACTCCCGGCCTCGCAGCGTGCCCCGGATGGTTGGGCGGGCTTTGAGGGCACGGTCGGCGCTACCTATTACATCCGCGTCAAGGCGGATCCGAACGCCGTCCCGGGGCGCGACAGCGTTGGGCGGTATTCACTCCGCATCGACGCCGCCACTATCGCTCAGGCCGTGAATACAGATCCCGACGTGGTGATCGGCACCGCGACTGTTCCGAACATCGACTTCGGCCGCGCCTTCGCGGAAGACACGCTCACGGGTTTGCAGGATGACATCATCTACCGCGTGACCACGCCCGACGATGCGCGATTCAGCGGCCTCGCCACGTTCCAGGCGGTTTCCGACGACAACACAGTCCTCAACCCGCACATTGATATCTACTCTGCCGGCAACACCTCGGGAGTCGTGCAGCGCCTCGCCACCGACACCGATGCCGGTCGGCAGACGGACTCGTACACCACCTATTTCGCCGCTCGGGCCACGACCTACTACATTCGCGTGCGTGCGGATGATCTGGTTGCAAACCCCGCTCGCCAGCCCGCGGGCAAGTATCAGATGGTCAGCCGCTTCGCGGCCAACAACATCGCCATCAATCCCGAAACTCGCCTGGGCCAGACCGGGCGGGTGGTCACCGCCCACGACGATCCGGCCGCGCCGTGGACGAATGTTCCGCTGCGTACTTCGTCCATGAACATGAATCCGCGCCTCGGCACCGATTCGCAGTTGTTCAAGTTCACCGCTCAGGGCACGGGGCTGGGCATCGTGAGTGTGCTCTCCCAGCGAGCCGTGCGTGGCATGACCGTCGTCTTGCCGATGATTCAACCCGCCTTACGGCTGTATGACGAAACCGGCGCATCTCTTGACTTCAACAAGGGAACCGGCTTCGCCCAGTTGCTCTTTTCTGTGATTGGCAACCACACCTATTTCCTGGTGGTCGAGGGCTTTGACAACGCCGCGGACGGTGGATTCCAGATTTTCATCGAGGCCCACCACACCAACGATGTCACCGAAGTGATCGATGATCACATCAACACACCCACATCCGGCTCCCTGCTGGACTGGCAACTGGCAACCCCGCTTCGGTTTGGTGATCCCTTCCAGCCGCTGGACAACGAGGGGAACCCCTCCCGCGATCGCACCTGGCTGCAGACCGCAGTGGGGCGAGGCCGCATCCAAGGTGCGGGCGATACCGACGTCTTCCAGTTCACAGCCCCGGTGAACCAACTCTCCGTCTTCCCCGGCGACGACGGCAACCAGACCACCCCCCTGTATGTCGGCGGCAACTTTGCGCAATCCGGCACCGACCCACGCACCGGTCAGCCATACAACAGCCACAACGTCGCCATCTTTGATGCTGGCTCCTGGTTCGGCGCGGGCGGTGCCACCGAAGCCCTCGGCGCTATCAACGGGCCGATCTTCGCCATGGCCGTCTGGGACGTGCGCGGCGGAAACGCCACCAACGGCCCGGTGCTCGCCGTGGGCGGGCGCTTCAACTCCGTCAACGGCCTTCCCGCAGGAACCGCAGGCAACATCGCCTTCCGCGTCTTCGATGCCGGGCGAGGCACCTACGTCTGGAGCTTGAACCCGCTCAACACAACCTCCATGAATCCCATCCGCATCGGCGGGCCGGTCTTTGCCCTCGGCGCTGGTGATGTCATTCCGCCCGAACTCCAGGGCAACGTCGCCGCGCCAGAGCTCTACATCGGTGGCCAGTTCACCGGCCCGGGCAACATCAACAACATTGAAGCTCTCTACCTCACCCCGTTAGGTCTCGGCATCGACGACCTCAACAACGGCGTCACCGGCGGCGCAGCCCCGGTCGTCCGCGCCATCACCTTCTGGGACCCCCCGGCTCCCCCCGCATTCCCGGCGCGCCCCGCCCAAACACCAGCGACCACTGTCACAGCCGTGTCCGCCAATCTCCCGGACCTCCCCACCCAGGTCTACTTTGGCGGCACCTTCGCAACCGGGTTTGCGAACAACCCGAACGTTTTCCCGGCACCCGCGAATCTCCCCACTCCCGCCATCCCCGGGAGAGACATCCCCGTCAACAATATCGCCCACTGGGGCGTCCGAAACGCTCCCAACGATACTGAACTTGTCTTGCAAGGCAACGGCCTTCCCAACGGCTACAACATTACCTGGGGCGAAACCATGCCTACGGGCGGCATACCCCTCGCTCGCGCCACAGCTACCGGCTACGGCGTGAACGGCACCGTCAACGCCCTCACGCTCTGGGATGATTCCGGGCAGCGCAGGTTGCCCGGCGACCCCATGCTTACTGATGTTCCCCAGCGCCTCATCATCGGCGGCTCATTCACCAGTTCCGGCACCGTCACCGGCGGTGGAGACGTCCCCGCTCCCCCCGCCGTTCTCGCCGCAAACATCATCGCCTACGACTACACACGCAGCGGCGCCGCCGCCATCGGCACCGCCATCGCTGGCCCGCGCTACCAAGCCCTCAGCACCGGCTTCACACAGGGAACCGTTCGCGCCCTCGCCACTTGGCGCGCCGCCACCATCACCAATCCCATAGGCAACGACATGTTCTCAGTCCTCCTGGCCGCGGGCGACAACACAGCCACCGGCGGTGGAATCGTTCGAGAGTTCGTCAGCGAGGACAACCGTGTGATCGCCGGCTTCCCTCAGGGCCTCGCTGGTGGTGCTTGGGCCACCCTCATCACCGCCGACAACGGCACCATCCGCGCCCTCACCACCTTCAGGAACAACGCCATCGGCGTCGCGCCGGGAACCAACCCCGACGGCACTCTAGTTGACTTCGAGACCGTCTACATCGGCGGCGACTTCACCATGCTCGGTGCAGGTGCCTTCGTCGCCAATCACGTCGCCCGCCTCGAGCTCCGACTCAACATCCCCGCACTCTTCTGGCGCGACATGGGCGGCGGCACCGTCGGCCTTTCCCCCGGCGAGGTTGCCCCCCCCGGCAGCGGCGTCTACGCCCTCACCACCTTCAACGACAACATCAACGGCGTCTGGGATCGCAACGAGCGGGCCGCCACGCGCGTCTCGATTCGTCTCTTCGCCACGCCGGATTCACTGCTGGGTGTGCAGTCGCAGATCCGTGTGTACGACTCGAACTTCCGGATCATCTATGACCAGCCAACCAACCCGGGTGCGCTGAACCTGGACCCCACAGGACAAAATCACGTTCCGGGCGCGAACGACCCATCGTTGAACCCGCTCTTCCCGAACGCAGGTATCCCCGGCTGGGTGCAGCCGATGGCACCTTTCCCCGGCTTCCAAGTCTGGGCCGGCGAGGTCTACTACGTCGAGGTCTCCGACACCGGCAACGGCACCGGTCGCTACAACCTACAGGTCAACACCGACGCGGTGCCGCCGCGCCCGACACCCGTGACGCAGGACACGCTCGGCGCGTTCCCCGATGGCATCTCCAGAGCGAGGGTTCCCGTCGGCGAGGGGCAGTTTGCAACCGCACCGGAGATTCAGCTCGACGGCCTCGGCAAGGGTCGTCCGTTCCTGAACCCATTGGTCGCGTTGCCGGCCACGTCGTCTTATAGCGCCCGCACGTTCGGCATCACGCCCGCAGGTATCACCCGGTTCGAGAACTACGACACCCCAACGATCGCCCGCGTCACGGACACCCAGATTTTCCAGTTCCGCGCCCAGAACGACGGCACCGCCGAGGTCCGACTCTCCACCTTCGGCATCGTCCGCTCCTTCCAGGAGCAGTCCACGGACATCATGGGGATGCTGACCTCGCTGCCCCGCTCCAAGACCATCAACAGCCCGTTCCACGGCGCGCTCCGCATCTTCAACAACGACTTCGTGCAGGTCGGATATTCCGACAACTCGCAGGCCGTGCAGGGCTTTGGCCGCTTCACGCCCACCTTCAACGCCAACCCAAACGCCAATCCGCCCGAGAACGGCAATCGCGCTTTCCTCCACAGCGATCCGCGCATGGTCTTCACCATCGAGCGCGGCAAGACCTACTTCATCCAGATCGAGTCCGCCTATCGCGGCACCTTTGAGTCCAACCCCGATCTGGTCGATTGGCGCTTCGCCACCGGCGCATACGACCTCTCCATCAACTCCACGCCCTCCTTCCAAGGCGTGGACGACCACTGGCCCAACTTCGATTTCGGGGGCCAGAACCCCGTCGATGGTCTGAACGGCACGGTCATCCCGATCGATCGCCAGACCGGTGCCGGCACCATTTCTGGCGTTATCAGCAACGTCCCCAACGGGCCTTTCCCCAATCCGAATGACATCGACACCTTCATGTTCATCGCCGAGGGTCGCGGCCAGACCACCGTCCGCGTCAATCCGGGCAGCCCCATCATGTCGCCGCGGGTTCGCGTGTTCGTCGAGTCCGTCACCAACAACACCTTCACCTATAGCTTGGTGACCAGCGCTTCCGGCGGCATCGGCGGCGCTGCCACGGCCACGTTCCCGGTTTCTCAGGGCGAGCGGTTCTATCTCGCCGTGGACGGCTCCGGCACCGAAGGGTCGTACTCCGTCACCGTCGCCAGCCCGGTTCAGGGCGACGACCAGTTCTTCTCCAACGCCACTCCCAACGACATCACCCATCCGCTCTCCGGCTGGGCGAATGCCAAGGGGCTACTGCTCAACCGCTTCCTGGGCGTCTTCGGAGTTCCCGGCACCTCCGGCGCGATCGCGCCCCTGCAGGGCTCCATCGAGAATCCCTCCGACCAGGACATCTACCGCTTCACCGCCGAAACCTTCGAGATTGCCACCGCCTCCGTCAACCGTCTGGACCCGACCCTGAACACCCGTCTGCTTGTCTACGAAATCAACCGGGATGGCGCTGGCAAGGAAGTCTTCCTCCGCATCGCCGACAACGACGACATCGACGTCAACAACACCAACAGCCGCGTCCAGTTCTCCATCACCCCCGGGCGCGACTATTACATCATCGTGCAGGGCTCCAGCCGCGCCACCGACTTCGGCCGCTACACCCTCTCGGTGAATGTCAATCCCACCGACGACCACCCCAACCAAAACGACTTCCCGTCCGGGACCGTGATCGGTCTGGTCTTCGATCCCATCAACTTCACGTCCACCGGCACCGTCGCCGGCAACATCGAGATTCCCACCGATACCGACCTCTTCCGCTTCACGGCCCCTGCCAGCGGCACGGGCAGCATCGTGCTTTCCCGCACCGGCACCAGCACCCTCGCGCTGGACATGCTCGTGCTGGATGCCAACAACACACCGCTGGCCGGCGTCACCTTCGTCATCACGGCGAGCTCCATCACCGCCAGCGTCGCCTCCATCACCCAAGGTCAGCAGTACTACGTGCTCGTCCGCCACAAGACACCCGTCCCCGTCGGCTCGACGGACACCGGCGCCTACTCGCTTAGCGTCACCACCAACCCGATCGACGACTACCTCCCCACGCCCGGCACAGCAACGCCCGGCCCCACCGACTTCGCCGGTGCGGCGAACATCGCGCTCAACGCCGTGAACGGCATCGGAACCATCAACGGCGTTCTGGTTCCCACCAACGACTCGGACCTCTTCAAGTTCACCACCCTCGCGTCCGGCCCCGTCACGGTTCGCGTCTCCACACCCGCTTCCTCGCTCAACCCGCGCGTGGTCATCTACGACACCTCGCACACCCAGGTCTTCGCCGCAAACGGCAACGGCGACTCCGCCTCCGTCACCTTCAACGCCTCCGGCATCGCGCAATACTTCATTCTCGTCATTGCCGATCCCTCCGCTATCGGCTCCACCGCCGTCGGCGGATACACCGTCACGGCATCCTCCACCCTCCCCGGCGGCGGCGGTGGCGGCGGCCCCGACGACTTCCCCAACGCGGGCGAGTGGAACGACGCCGCCAACATCGGCCTGGATACCCGCACCGGTCTGGGCACCATCTCCGGCGTCATTAGCCCCGCCGGCGACACCGACCTCTTCAAGTTCACCGTCTCCGGCGACGGCATCGTGGACATGCAGCTCAACACGCCCTCCGGCGGCCTGGTGGACGGCCAGCTCAAGGTGTACAACAGCTCCCGCGTTCTGGTCTTCCAGGATTCCGCGGGCATCCTCGGGGCCACCGCCGCGCTGAAGTTCTCCGCCCTCGCGGGCGAGCAGTACTTCGTGCTCGTCGAGCCCGTCGGCTCGGCCACCGGTTCCTACACCCTCCGCGTGGACGCCCAGCCCGTCACCCACTTCCTCTACTTCCCCGAGGGCTTCGCTGGCTCCAACATCAACGAATATGTCCCCTTCGTCAACCCCAACAACTTCTCCGTGAACTACCAGGTCTTCGCCCGCTACGAGACAGGCGCCAACCCTCTTACCCCCATCTTCACCGGCACCATCCCCGCCAACACTCGGCGCGGCATCACCGTCTCCCAGCGCGACAACCCCGGCGCGGCCCTCGTCCGCATCGGCGTCCCCTACTCCCTCGAGGTCCGCTCCACTGGCCCCCTCGGCGCCACCTTCAGCCACTACGACTTCTCATCCGCCATCGGCGAGAGCTTCACCGATAGGGTCTCGACCACCTGGACCTTCGGCGAAGTGAACAAGGATCGCAACAACTATCGTGACTTCCTGCTCTTCTACAACCCCGGCTCCGTCACCGCCAACCTGAACGTCACGCTCTACTACCAGAACGGCACCACCCACTCCTTTATGACCACCGTGGACGGCCTCCGCCGCGGCGGCATCGCCGTGGACACCAACACCAACATCCTCACCAGCGGTAAGTTCGGCGTGAAGATCACCTCCGACCAGCCGATCGTCTCTTCGCTCTCCTCCTACAACCTCCCCCGCTCCGGCGGCGACGGCCTGCTGGGCGATGCCGACGGCGGCGCGACCCAGGGTGTCGTTACCAACGTCTCCGCGGGCGCTGGCGTAACCACCGGTGTCAGCTTCGTCAACACCAGCAACCAGGCTGCCATCGTGACCTTCACCGCCGACTACGGGCGCACGGACCTCCCCAAGCTCGTCCGCGTTTTCACCGTTCCCGCCAACTCGCAGTTCAACCGCGACCTGGCCACCCTCGGGCTCATCTCCGGCCAGACGGCCGGGCTTACTTACACCTCCAACATCCCCGTCACCATGCAGGTGACTGAGTACAAGTTGGGCGACGGCGACTCCTCCACCACCGCCACCTTCGCGGCCCGCCAGTTCTTCTTCGGCGACCTGTTCGTGAACCCCGCGCTCGCGGGCATCAGCTACATTGAGCAGCTGGGCCTGTACAACCCCAGCGCCGTCGCCGTGGATGTGGTCGCCACGTTCATCTTCAACGACGGCTCCGCCCCCGTGAACGCCACCTTCCGTATCGAGGGCAGCACCTTCAAGTTCGTGCAGATCGACCAGCAGTCCGCGATCCTCTCCCGTCCCAGCACCACCCCCTTCTCGCTGGTCCTCACCAGCGCAACGCCGATCGTCGCGGGCCTCACCCACTACGATCTCATAAACGCCGGCGGCTGGAGCGCGATCGGCGCCCCCATCGGCCTCACCAACCCGCTGTCGACGCTGAATGTGTGAGGAAGAAGTGAAGAGTGAGAAGTGAAGAGTGAAAAGTAAGAAGTAAAAAGACACAGCCCCGAGCGTTTCGCCCGGGGCTGTTTTCTTTCTTTGCCTTGCATGTGCCATGTGGCCATGTGCTATGTCATTCAAGCGGCCATCTTGAGCTGCTGCACGGCCCCGCCGCCTGCGGAGACGCCGAACTGCACGGAGAGCTGCTCGCTCTCTTCGCCAGCAAGCAGGCCGCGGAAGCCCTGCACGAGATACGTCGCGCTGGTGGTGCCCTGCAGGATCGAGGTATCGGTGAACTTCTTGGCCCCGACGGTGCCGACGTTCACGAACGCGGCGTCGCTGGCGAGCTTGCGCTTGACGGTGAAGAAGACACCGCTGGAGGACGCGGAGTTGGTGGCCTTCCAGGTGATCTGCACCGCGCCCGAGCCGGTCAGCTCGACCTTGAAGTTCGTGGGCTGTCCCGGGGCGGGAAGCGGCGTGGGGGGCTGGGGCATGGGGAGCTGCGCGAGGCCGTAGACGTTGGGGTTGTTGGTGGTCTCGGCGAAGGCCTTGATGGTCTGGATGATGTCCGCGCCGTTGGCACGCATGGCGGCGACGTTGTTGTGGAAGGTCGTGGTCGCGGCCTTGGAGGTTTCCTTGGCCTTGGTCTGGGCTTCCAGCGCATCGCTCGCGGCCTTCACGACGACCGTAAACGCGGTGATTGCCGATACCGAGGTGCCGATGGAAACAGCCGCGCCGGACCAGACGCTCAGATGGGCCTGGAACCACTGGATCGCTTCTACGTCTTTGGAAGGAACAATCGACGCCATGGGCAGATTCCTTTTTCAAGCGGCGCCGGGCCGGGCTTCTTGTGCACGCGGCCAGACGCAGAGTTAGAAACGAGAACCGAAATGGTTCTCGATGCTCATAGAATCGGAAGAGATTGCAAGCGACTTGTTGTTGTGCTGAGAAAAGTTTATTTTCGATGGGGAACTATTCCGAACGTGCGCGAGGTTCCCCCGTCTGGGTGTATATGGAAACGCATACATGGACAGAGCGTGCTCTGAATAGCTCGATCCTCTCTATAGAAAACGGGAGAGGTATATCCCACTTGCTGTTACACGTTTGGCGACGGAGTAGGAAGCTGAGCCGTCAAGTGCATCAAACCCGTCGGGATTTTACCAGTGAATGCACGTACCAGTTCGTCGAAGCCCTTTGGCGGATGTTTCTCGAAAGACTCCTGATCCACATACAGTGGCAGAAACTTCCGCGAACCGTCTTGCGCCGTGGCATCCTGGCACCACTGTTGAAGCCGAGCGAACTTCGCGGGATCTTTCACACCTTCGGCGCCCTTTGTCTCGATGAGCCAGATGGTGCTTTCCGTCTGCTTCACTATCCAGTCGGGATAATAGTTTGCGATCCCGCCGTCCGGGCCGCGATACTCGATGCGGCATCCCACCGCCTGCGTTCCCTTCGCAAATGAGATAATCTCCCGTTCCCGTGCATCGAGAAACGCAGCGAACTCCAGCTCAAAGCCGCCCTTGTCGGTGCTGGCAACGATCCGATTGAAGACGGAGAGCTTGGGGACCATGAACGGCTGATTGCTTGCGACAAATGGTCTCGTATTGCTGAGCTTGATCGAACCCCTGATCTCTGTCGTCCCCTTGTCCTGCACAGTCAGTGCATTGATTGCGCCCTTGAATCCGTCCAGAATGGCGCGGATGGCCTCGATCTCTGACAAGTTGCGGAGCACATTGGGGTCTTCGATGCTGACCGCCTGAGAGAACAGGTCCGCCTCGACGAAGCTCTTGATCTTGGGATAGAGCATGTCCCCGCCGCCGACGAGGCGAAGATCGCGCATGATCGTGCGCGCGAAGTAGCCAATCACGCTCTGCGGCGAGGGCTCGGCATTAGTGTCCAGCACGGTGGTATGGCTCACCTCCTCCGTGTTGATGTCCTTGAACACGATCTCGCGCTGCTCTTCGGGGGTGAACTGCTTGAGCGGAAGTCCTTTGCCACCGTTGGGCTTGGGAAGCCCGCTCGTGTCCAGCATCGCAAGGTTTTTGTACTCGCGGTGGATTCGGGGCGCAAGCACGGGAATCTCGATGTCCAGCCGCTTGATGTCCTTGTCCTCGTTCTCCTTGTCTACCTCCACGACCATCGGCGCATCGGGCACGCTGCGCTCGCCCATCGGGGCGTAGCCAAGCTCGACGCCCTCGCTGCGGATGCCCTCCACAAACTCGAGGAACTTCTCGGTGCCGACGATGCTCACCTTTTCCTCGATCGGCAGGCCACCGTTCAAGCCGGACCACCCGCGGAACATCAACCGAAGGCCGCGGCCCAGCGTCTGCTCGGGCAGAATCTTGTTGTCGGTTCCAAAGACCCGCAGACCCACCATCGCCACCACGTTCTGCACGTCCCATCCTTCGCGGAGCATGAGCACGCTGACCACGGCCTTGTACTTGCTCTCGCCCTTGTCGATGTCCCGGCTGTCCTTACGGAGCTTGTCGAGCTGGTCCTTGCTCGCCTTGCTCTCGCTCTCACTGATGTCGCCGTTGCTCTTGGTGTGAATGACCAGCACCGCGCCGTTCAGGTCTTTGTACTGTTTCTCCAGCCATTCCCCGACTTCGGTCGCCGTCTTGGTGTCCTCCGTCATCACGAACAGGACGGGCTTCTTGCCGCTGGCTGTGAGGCGTTCACTGAGCTTCCGCCATTCAAGCACGCCCAGCCGCAGGTGGTCCTCAAATCGATCGGTGACTTTGCTGCTCGCCACATCGTCACGCAGTTTGGCCCGTGAGGCCGCATCGGGCAACACCGGTGTCTTCACGATCCTCTGCCGGATGGCCTCGACGAGCGGATAGTCGCTGATGGTCTGCACGAAGATCGCCCCGTTCTCGTGTTTCGGCGTGGCCGTCACATCGAACTGCGCGGAGAGGTCGCTCCCCTTCTGGCGGAGCGAGTAGCAGATGTCCTTGATGTTCTGCGCCCACGCGAGCGATTCATCGTGAATATGGTGGGCCTCGTCGTTGAATATGACAAGATCACGCACGTTGCGGACGATCTGCCCGAGGTCAACTCGGGAATCGTTGGTCTTCCCCGTGGGCCGCTTGCCCGCGAAGTAGTCCAGCGAGTTGTCATCCCCGAGCGTGGGCGCATCGTCTCCCTCGTACACGCGGTGGATGTTGGAGAGGAACAGGTTGCCGGTCTCGGAGACTGCCCCGATTTCATCCTGCACGTGCAGCGTCATCTGGAAGTCGTTGTCCCAGTCGCGTCCCTCGTATCCGTTGTCTGGCAACACCGGGTCCGCGTGGAAGATGCGCAGACCATCGAAATCCTGCCGCAGCCGGTCCAGCACGATGATGTTCGGCGCGATGAGCAGGAAGTTCCGCGACAGGTCGGAATCCGCTTCGTAGGCCTTGTGGAAGTAGCACCACGCCATGAGCAGGGAGATGACCTTGGTCTTCCCCGCGCCGGTGGCGAGCTTCATCACATACCGCGTCCAGTCCTCTGTGAACATCGCGGGCGAGACGCGGCCCGCCTCGGCGTATTTGATGAGCGAGTACGGATCGCGGGCGTGGGCCACCTCGTACAGCCAGATCGCGCTCTCCACGGCCTCCCGCTGCGCGAAGTAGTAGCGAAATGGGGCCATCACCGTGCGGCCATCGCCGCTCGTGACCGGGATCACATGCTCGGTGTTGAACCAGTGGTCCAGCAGCGCCTTGGTCGTCGCGCTCGCCTTGGCGTATCCGCTTGCCCGCCACGCATGGACGTGCTTGCGGATGCCGTAGACCAGCGGCGCGAGCAGGTTCGCGTAATCCTGCCCGGGATTGATCTTCTGCTGCGGATCATCACCCGGATACCAGCGGATGTCCGGGTGGAGGATCGCGTATGGGTCGGTGGGGAAATCGGGACGAAGACCCATCAGGCTTCCTCGCGTGCAAGGAACTTGGCCCCGTTCGCCTCGAAGTCGTCGAGCGTCGGAAACACCTTGTCCGTGGCCGAGAGCAACCGGTTTTGGTCCTTTTTTCCCACGCTCTCCAATCCATCAAGCACCACGGCGCCCCAGAACCTCAGGTTCTCTGTCATGAACTTCAGGAGCGCGATCGTCGCCAGCTTCGCCGTGCTCGGCGAGTTGACGCCCAGCAGGTAGACGGGACGTACCCGGTCGTTGAAGCAGTAATCGACCTCGTATTCCTCGTGATCGGGAAGCGGGTAGTACTTGGCCCTCGGGTTGAAGCGAGGCAGCTTGGTCGTGACGATCTCATCCAACTGTTCGAAAAACAGACTTCGCACATAATCGCGCCGGAACGCACGCATTGTTGAAACCTTCGAGACGGTCTGCGCGAACTGCAGCACCGCCGGGCCGAGGTCGCCCGGCGCCGCGTCGATATACAGGTTTCCGCCTTGCTCGGTCACGCCGTTCTCGGAGAGGATCCGTCCGAGTATCTTCTCTTTCGTTGGCGAGTCGATCTCGTACGCGTAGCTCAATCGCATGAGCGCCATGCCGTGATCGCAGACGCGCACCTGGTCCGGTCGGCCCGGCGGCTGTTCGAGGAAGATGTCCACCATGTCCCCGTCCTCGTGGTAGAGAGGGGCAAAGAGCTGCATCACGCCCGGGCGCTTGGCCTTCAGCCGCACACGGTCGTTGAACTGTGCCTTCAGTGTGTCGAGGTACTCAGTCACCGCTTGGGCTCTCCGTCTGGTCAAACAACCGGGGTTCCATCAGGTCCTTGAAGTATGCCTCACAGCCCTGCACGCCGCAAGTTTTCAGGAAGTACGCGAGGGCCTCTTGGAACGATCCATACTCCTTCGTCGTCTCAGCACCGCGTTCGGCTCGCAGCCCACTGTCCAGATTATCGGCTTTGGCCCGGTGGATGTGGTAGCCAAAGTGCCAGTTCGGCACGCCGGTCGGGGTTCCAGCCGGTTCCACCGGCCCCTCGTGCGGGCCGTTGCAGCGGATCAAGTGAATCTCAACAACCCCCTCCGCGTCTTTCGCAAGTACGACAAGCCCGATCGAAAAGTTCTCGGGGAACGCCTCATTGATTCGCATGAATACCCGGAACCGGTGCTTGTCATCGGCGGAGGCGAGCTCCATCCCGTTGCGCAATGAGCCACGCTCCGCCGCCATCTTCGCCTTCGGCGGCACGGTGATCCGCTTCGGGCAGACGATCAGGGCGTCGAGTTGTGCCTGCGTCCAGTCGCTCACACCCGCACCTCGATGACCTTAGTCGTGTCGTTGCCGAAGATGTCGATCACCTTCACGGCTACTTTATACTTGCCGCCCTTGTCATACTCCCGGGGCGCGCTGGTCAGTTCCAGCGTCCGGTCCTTGCGGGTGCGGAAGCTCTGCCATTCGTTCTCAAAGATGAACCCGCCGGTGGCGACGGCCTTCTCCGTCTCCTTCCCGTCCTTGTCCTTTTCCGTGATGTGGATGATCTCTTTTCGGCTCTCGTAGTCAAAGTCCACCGCCCAGTAGTCGATCCAGTCTGTCCACTTCTTTGTGAGGATTTCCCGCGTCACGGCCTGGGTCTTCTTGTCCTTGCTGATCTTCACCACCTGCCCCGCCTCCACCGTCACGCGGCTGCCGCCCGGCTTCAAGTCTTCGGCGATCTCGCCGGTGCGCCCGCCCTGCTCGTAGAAGACCCCAAACTCTTCCAGCTTGATCTTGATCGTCGCGTTCTTTGTTTTCGTGGCATCGGTCTGGATCGGCTTCACCTCGACAAACGCTACATCGTAAAACTTCACCTGCCCCTTCTCCACCGCTCGCTTGTCAAAGACATCCTTGGGAATGTACTTCAGCGCGAGGGAGATGCCCTTCTGCTTGGCATCCTCCTGCCCCTGCGGCACCAGCCCCATCTCGAACTCGAAGCCGAGCACATCCACCTTCTTGATGCTGTTTGTTTGGCAGTAGGCGATGATCTCCCGCACCTGATGCTGCGTCACCGGGGCGTCGATCGGGCCGACGACCACCAGCGTCTGCCCCTTCTTGCCGTGGAACGGGGGCATCTGCAAGACCCGCTCGCCCTTGTACGCGCGGAGGATCAGGTCGAGGTACTCATGCTCTTTCTGGAGCGCAACCGCGTTGCGTTGCTCGGGCGGGAGCGTGGGGTCGATGCCGACGAACCACTGCCGCTCGTACTTGCCGAGGTTGAGAATCTCGAAGGAACGGTATGGCTTGGACTCGGCCTTCAGTTGCCGCTGCACGCCGATGAGCCGCTTGCGCGTGGTGTGGATGGCGAAGCGGCCGAGGTCGCAGCCGATCCACTTGCGGCCGAGTTTCTCGGCGACGGCGAGCGTGGTGCCAGAGCCGCAGAAGAAGTCGGCGACGAGGTCGCCGGGGTTGGAAGAAGCCGAGATAATGCGAGTAAGCAAGGACTCCGGTTTTTGCGTTGCGTACTTCGTATCCTCGTCTTTGTGCCACGAACGCAGTGGTTGAACATCATCCCATACGTCACACGCTGGCATCCCGTCTACATCGTCGTGAAAGCGTTTTAGACGGGGCACACCGTTGCGCGTCCAGAATATTCGATTGTCAACCAAGGCCTTATCGATACCAGCTTGGTCGTACATCCAGTGGCGCCCTGGGGGCGGCACGATTGACTTAGAGCCGAACTTTCTCGGGGGACCTTGGCCCGCTCCGGTAAGATCGCCCGACATAAACCGTCGCCCATCATCGTCGAAATAGCGGTAGTAGGACTCAATGTACGCAGGATCGTGCTTCTGTGTTACTTCGTTCAGATGGGTGCTGTCTGATCGCGCGAAGAAGAGGATCGTGTCATGGACGGAGCCATACGCAGCCGCGTCCGAGTGGCTAGTCGTTCGTCTCCAAACAATTTGACTGCGGAACTGCGCCGGGCCGAACACTTCATCGAGCACCACACGCAAGGCGGAATTTACTCGCCAATCGCAGTGTACGTATAACGCCCCGTCATCCCTGAGCAAATCTCGCATGAGCCGCAAGCGCTCGTACATCATGGCGACGTAGGAGTCTTGCCCGCGGCCCCAAGTGTCGCGATATGCCATTTCTTCGACAACGCTGGACTCCTTAGTAAGGGTTGCGTCGCCGATCTCGATATCAAAGGAAAAATCAGAGCCGACATCAAACGGCGGATCGATGTACACCAGCTTCAGCCCGCCCGCGTCCTCGATCGCCCGCCGCATCGGGCCGTTCTTGAGTGACGACAGGATCAGCTTGTTGTCCCCCCAGATCAGCTTGTTGCTCCACCCCCCGCTCTGACGCCCGCCCGCGTCCACACTAAACAGCCCCGCCGCGCCGCCCACCTGCTCAACCTTCTTCGACTCCTTCCGCGGCTCATCGATCTGCTCGATCGACTGGAACGGCAGCACCACGTTCGTCACCTCGCTGGTCTTCCCCTGCCAGATCAGCTCCACCTCCGGCGCATCGGCAAACAGCGACAGCCGGTACTTCGGCGGCAAGTCCTCGCCCCGGTCGATCATTCCTTTGATGAGGTCTTTTTCGCGGTCTGTCAGGTTCATGGGCCGCGAGTGTAAGGCGGAACACAACCGACAGGAGGAAACAACTATCTACGTCCGAGTACACATTCCACGCTCCATCCCCGCCCCGGGATGCTCCATCCTCGCGCGAGTGTGGGCCATTCTGGCGCGAGGATGCTCCGTGCTGGCGCGGGGATGGTCCATGCTCGCGCCGGGATGGGGCTGGGTGGCGCGGGGGCGGAGCAAACTGGCGCGAGGATGGTCCGTACCCGCGCCAGGATGCGGCGTACTCGCAGGGAGATGGGGCATTCTTTGGCGGCTGGAGCGCGGAAACGGGGGGGCGAGTGGCGTTTGTGCGGCCCGAATGCGGATTAACGGTGGTCGCGGGACGCGCACTCCGCGTCGGCAATGCGTTCAGGGGCCGGGCAGTCGGAGCGTGCCGTACTTGGCGATCGTGTCGTCCACGGCGAGGAGCGTGAGCCCGTGCTGGATCGACTGGGCGATCAGCATTCGATCAAACGGATCACGATGAAGCGCGGGAAGCCGCGCGAGCCGAGCCATCGCACCCTCGTCGATGGGGAGTGCGAAGATGCCGTGACGCTCGCGCTGCGCGGGGAGATACTCCGCGGGTGGCTCGGGGAGGGGCAACTTTCCAAGCCCGTGTTTGATCACGGCCTCCCAGACGGATGCCGCGCTGAGAAACACGTCGTTGCCGCGATCAACGATCGGGGCCCGGAACGACGCGGGCAACTTCGGATCGGCCGAGATGTACCAGAGAAAAACGTGCGTGTCCAGCAGGATTCTCACACCCCTCCCCCCTCGAACTCGCGCAGGGTCGCGTCTGGCAGCGGGGCGGCAAAGTTGGCGGGGACCGTGAACTCGCCGGCGCAGAGGCCGAACGGACGGTCGTGATGGCCGTTGGTCGTTGAAGTGCCCGCCAGAGCGGCGTTGGATACGGGAGTGATCTCCGCGAACACCACCGATCCACGCACGTTTTTGATGTTGTTGTGCCAGGTCGTGGTAGCGGCCTTGGCGGCTTGTTGATCGGTTACTTTGCCACATACAGCCCGCTCGCGTTGACCACCAGATTCCCACCATCCGCCTCGGCCACCGTTCCAACCACCGTGACTCTGGCGAGTGGCTTGAGCCCCTGCGTGTCTTTCAGACCTGTCTTCAACGGATGGCCATCTGCCCCCGCGATGCGCACCGTCGCCATGCTCGCGGTGAGTTCGGCGCGTGGCTCGCAGCAGTAGTCCCACGGCGTTTCGCATGTGTCGTCCTTGCTCTCCTCGCGGCAGGCATTCATGCGCGGGTCCACGATCGTGAAGATGGCCCGGCCCTCCACGAACGGCTCCACGCTCCCACCGATCCGGCCCACCAGCGTGACCTTGTCGCCGACCTTTGCGCCGGGCTTGGCGTCCTTCACGTTCGCGGCCCCGGCGGGTTCGTTGGCAAGGAAGAGACCGGCCGGAATGATGGACGCGGCGGCGGACGGAGCGGGCGCCACACCGGCGGCGGGCTTGGATTTCTCGTCGCACGCGATGCAGGAGAGCGTGAGGGCGAGCAGGGCTATGGTGATGAAACTCTTCAACATGGGAAAGACTCCTGAAAGGGTGCGGACGGAACGGACGGGAAGGGTCTACAAAGCGGCGTGATACTTCACACGGTCAGATGGATTTGAGCGATTCGGGAATGGGCAGACGCAGACAGCCGAACGCCGGTGGCAGCGCGCCGATCAGGCCCAGAGCCAGCCCCGCGCCCATGCCCATGAGCAGCACGGGGGCGTCGATGCGCAGCCCGAACGCACCGATGGAGAACTGCACGGCCAGCCCGTCCAGGAACACCAGCGCGGCCCCGCACGCCAGCAACGCGCCGGCGATCATGGTCAGGCAGGATTCCTGCACCAGCGAGAGCACGATCGCCCCGCGCCGGTATCCCAGGCATTGCAGCATCCCCAGTTCCCGCACGCGGGAAGCAAAGGCGGCGTACATGGTGTTGAGTCCGCCGAAGAGCCCGCTCATGGCGATCAGCCCGGCGGTGATCCACGTCACCGCTCGAATCGGAGCAAAGAAGGCCGAGAGGCGGCTGTAGTAGGAAGATTCCGTCATGGCGGTGATTTCCAGGTCAAGCCGCTGGCGGCAGAACGCCTGCACGTCGGCGAGTTCGGCGGCCCCGGGGCCGTCGCCCAGCGTCGCCACCACGCACGAGTCAGTCTCGCGCTTGGTGAGTTGTTTCAGGTCTTGCAGCGGCATCCATATCTCGCCGTCGATAACGGACTGCGGGGCAGCCAGGCGTCCCGCCACGGTCCAGTCGCGGCCCTCGATGCGCACTTTGCTCCCAACCGCGAACGCGGCCACCGGCAAGCCGAGTTTGGTGTGGGCCAGCCGTCCGGCAAGGATTTCATCGCGGCCGGGTTGCGGGAGCCGCCCGTCGATGATCTGGACTTGGCCGTGGACGAGCATGGCCGCCGGTGTGACGCCGCGCACAAGGATCAGCCGCCCGGCGTCCGCGCCCTCGCTCATACCGATCGGGAGTTGCACATGCACCTCCGGGGAGACAAACACCACGCCCATCCGCGAGCGCAGCCCGGGCACGGTGGCGTTCAGGAGACTCGCTGTCGCGCCGGGAATCTCGCTCCGCTCGAAACTCTCCTCGCTCCCCACGCCCATGACGACAATGTTGCGCTCATCCCCGGCGTGCCGGAGCGCGGCGGTCATGCCCCGGACAAAGCCCCCGGCGGCAACCACCAGTAGCACCACCAGCACGCTCCCCAGCACGCTCAGGGCGAGCCGGAGCAGGGAGCGGCCCAGGTTGCGAACGGCGTAGTCGAGTGGAAGTCGTCTCATGGGTCATACCGCCCTAAAGGAAGCGGCAATCTCGCGGCGAGACGCCTGGAACGCGGGAACCAACCCGGCAACAACACCCACACCCGCCGAGAGCGCGAGCCCCAGCAGCAGCACACCGGGATCGGCGCGGACGTTCATGCTCGTCCCCTCCACCGTGAGCGAAAAGTTCCCAAGTCGTACGACCAGGAACGCGGCAAGGGTGCCCACGCAGCCGCCCAGCACGCCCAGCACCACGCCCTCACACACGATCATCCGGGCGATGAGCCCTCCCCGGAACCCGAGTGTTTGCAGGATGCCGTGCTCCTTCACGCGGTCCTGCACGGAGAGGATGATGGCGTTGGAGACCAACGCCAGCACCGCGGCCAGCGCGGCCCAGCCCAGATAACGCACGAAGCCGACCATCTGTACCAAATCGTGGGCCGCGCGGGCCACGAACGCCTTCTCGGGCCTTGTGTCGGTCGGCTCCGGGTCGTGGCGGAGTTCCTCGTCGATGGCGGCGGCGACCCGCTCCAGGTGGGCCGGGTCGTCCACCTTGACGTTGAACTGGGTCACGATCCCGTCGCCCCCGCGCGTCGATGCCTGTTGCAAGAACCGGAGCCCAACATACGCCGCGTTCTGGTCCTGCGGCTCGTCTGAATGAATCACGCCCGCGACGTAGGCGTTGATCCCCGCCGCCGCGAGCGTGTCCCCGGCGGTGATGCGGCGGCGTGCCGCAAGGTTCTCGCCGATCAGGGCCGCGTCGCTCCGCCGCTGCCATTCCGCGAGCGACCCGGAGAGGAACGTGAAGCTCTTGGCCAGGGCCGGGCCGTCCTCGCGGGGGACGCCGCGAAAAGTGACGACATCAAGCGACGCCTTGCAGTTGCTCACAACGATCTTCATGGGGATCGCCGAGACCACGCCCGGGACTTTGACGATCCGGGAGGTGTAGTGCTCGGGCAGGCGGCTGGAGAATGGGCAGAAGCGGTTCTGCCGGTACACCACCAGCGTGGTCTCCTTCCCCGTGGCCTCGGTGGCCTCGGTCACGCCGCGTTCCAGGGCACGCACGGTGATGAACAGGAACATGGCGGTGGCCACCCCGAGAGTTGTCAGCAACGTGCGAACGCGGTGGCGGACCACTTGCTTGAGGACGAGCGGGATGTATTTGAGTCCGAGCATGGGCGGGTCTTTCGGTGGGTGTGCGGTTCAGTGCGCGGCGGCGAGCGTCTGCTCGATCAGGCGGCCCTTTTCAAGGTGGAGCGTGCGGCGCGCGTGCGTCGCGCTCTTGGGATCGTGCGTGACCATGATGAGGGTCTTGCCGAGTTCCCGGTTGAGTCGCCCGAGCAGGTCCATGATGGCGGCGGCGGAGTCGCGGTCCAGATCGCCCGTTGGCTCATCGGCGACGATGATCCCGGGATCGGTGACGATGGCCCGGGCGATGGCGACGCGCTGCTCCTGACCGCCGGAGAGTTGCCGGGGGTAGTGGTCGCTCCGATCGGCGATGCCCACCAGCGAGAGCGCAGTCGCCACCTTGTCGTGCCGCTGCTTGCGGGAGAGCCGGTGCAGGAGCAAGGGCAGTTCCACGTTCTCGTAGGCCGTCAGCACGGGGACGAGGTTGTAGAGCTGAAAGATGTAGCCGACCGATGCGCTCCGCCAGTCGGCGAGTTTGCCGCGCGAGAGCGTGCCGACATCCACGCCGCCGATGCGCAGCGTTCCCGAGGTCGGGCGGTCGATCCCCGCGATCAGGTTGAGGAGCGTGGTTTTGCCGCTGCCCGATGGCCCCATGAGGGCGAGAAAATCCCCGGGCTCCACGTCCAGGTCCAGTTCGGCCAGCGGCGTAATGGTGGTCGGGCCTCGCCGGTACGTTCGTGTAAGTGTGCGGCATTCGATGAGGGGCATGATTATTTCTCCTCCGTGGATTCGGTGGGCTTGACCTTCACGCCGGTCGTGAGAGTCGCGGGGGGATTGACGATGACACGGTCGCCGGGGTTCAGCCCGGCAACGACCTCGACGCTCTCGGCCGTGACCCGCCCCAGATGCAGGCGGCGTTTCTGCGCCGAAGCCGTCGGCAGGTCCACCACCCACGCGGCCCCCTCCATTCCCGCGACTTCAACGATCGCCGAACGCGGCGCGATCAGGACGATTCCCCCCGCCGGGGCGTCCGGACCCGGCGCGGTCGCGGCTTTGCCGCGGGTGGTGATGCGGGCTTTGGCGAGCATCTCGGGCTTGAGTTCGGCGGCGGGGTCCGCGATCGCCACCTTCACCTGCACCGTGTTCTTCTGCGGGTTGGCCTCATGCACGAACCGGGAGATGGTCCCGTGAAAGGTCCGATCCGCGAGGGCTTCGGTGGTAATCTCCACTTTGTCCCCCACGCCCACCTTCGCGGCATCCGCCAGCGGCACATCCACGCGGACTTGCAGGTGGGCCGGGTCGTAGAGCCGCAGCACCACGCCGGGGTATGCAATGTTCGCGTCGGGTATCACCCGCTGCCCCGGTTCGAGCAATCGCATCAACACCACGCCCGCGATCGGGGCACGTACCTGCGTCCGCGTAACCGCGAGTTCGGCTTCCTCCACCATCACCCGCGCCGTGGCGACCTCCGCCTCGACCTTCCGCACGGCCGCGCTGGCCGTGGTCACGGCGGCCCGCGCCGAGAGCAGTCGCAGGCGTCGGGACGCAATCTCCCCTTCGGGAACCGCGCCCGTGCCAGTGAGCCGCGCCACGCGATCCGATGCGTCCCGCGCCTCCTCCACTTTGGCCTCTTCAACGGCCACCGCCGCGCGGGACTCTTCGATGGCGACCTCGGCACGCGCCAGTTCCGCCTCGGCCTTTTTCTTGGCCAGCGCCGCGTCGTCGTCCACCAGCCGGGCCACCACCTGCCCCTTTTCCACGCGCTCCCCTTCCAGCACCGTGATTTCCTTGACCACGCCCGGAAGCAGCGCGGGAACGCTCACCGCGTACGGGTCCGCCTCGATCCACCCCGGTGCCTGCACGATCTCGCCGGGGATGGCGGCGGTTCCACCCGAGGCCCCGCCGATCTTCTGCACCACCGGCGCGGTCGTCACCGCCACCGATGGCCGCAGCGACTCCCGGGCCGCGTATGCCAGGAGCGCCAGCGCGGCCAGCAGGATCAGCGCGGGCAACCCCACGCGGGTCAGCAATCGGCGGCGCGGCCTGGGCACCATCGCGACGGACGCGCCGCCGGAACGCGACAGCACGGAAAGGTCATTGGTATTGGCGGGGGGCATGGATCGTCCTTGCTCGTGGGCGTCCGCTGCCGGAAACGGCGCGGGCGCACGGGATCACCGAATCACGTCGCGGCTACGGACGCGGTCAACAACGACCGCGCGGCACGACGGGAGCGGGAGCGAGCTAGACGATCAAATGGATAGTGCGCAAGGGAACCAGATGCGGCGGCGATTCGTCCGGCGGCGGGTGCCACTGCACCGGCGTCGCCACCACGGCCACCGGGGGCAGCACGATCGGCAGCGGGGGCAGAACCACCGGCTGGCTGCATCCAAAGTCAACACCGACGTGGGCCACGGTCGTGGCATCGCGCTCGGGCGTTCGCACACGCAGGCAGCGATCGCACCCACCGTGGCCGGGCTCGCCCCCCATCGGGCAGACGCAGTTGTCGTGGTCGTCAACCGCGCCCGCGTCCTCGCAGCAGCAGCACACGGGGTTCGGAGCGCACTCACCCTGGCACCACAGGCAGAACTCCCCGGCCGGGAGCGCGCCCATCCCCACCTGCACCAGCAGGGCGACAACGCAGAGAAGTTGGGCGAGGCGTCGGAGCATGGAACCCTTGTGTGAGTATAGGTCCGATGCCGGTGGGACTTGAAGGGTGTACGGTCGAAACACACGTTCCGGTAACACGAAGACAAAGTCGGGGCAAACTAGCCCTTCAGTCGGCCGTCGATTCGAATCGACGGAGAACAACCTCGAATCGACGGGGCATTTCTTCGAGGGGATGTCGCATCGGTTCGAAGGGATGGGGCGTCCCTTCGAAGGGATGGGGCATTTGTGGGCAAGTTTTCGGGCGTGGAGGGCCGTGAAGTGGGGTTTTTGGGGCGGAAAGGGGGATTTGGGGTGGGTCACGCCGAAGCGAGATACACCCCCTCCGTCACTCGCTGCGCTTGGGTCCGAGATGTACCAGAGAAAGACGTGCGTATCCAGCAGGATTCTCATCCCTCGAACTCTCGCAGGGTCACATCCGGGAGCGGGGCATCAAAGTCCGCGGGGACCGTGAACTCACCGGCGCAGAGGCCGAACGGGCGGTCGTGATTGCCGTTGGTCGTGGAAGTATCCGTCCGTGCGGCGTTGAGGACAGGAGTGATCTCCGCGAACACCACCGATCCACGCACGATGCGAACGGTCTCGCCGCGCTCCACGCGACGAAGCACCTCGCCCGGGTCACGCTGCATGTCGGCAAGTGAGATGATGGTCATATCACCATTTTATTGCCCGATTGGCGGGTTGGACAACTATCACGTCTATCAGGTCGGTTGCTGAAACAGCAGCGTGCTCAAATACCTCTCGCCGAAGCTGCACGCGATGGTGACGATGCGTTTGCCCTTCCACTCCGGGCGGGCGGCCAGCCGCGCGGCGACGCAGACGTTCGCGCCTGTTGAGATGCCGCCGAGGATGCCCTCTTCGCGGGCGAGTTTGCGGCCCCACTCGAAGGCCTCGTCGTTGCTCACCAGCTCGGTGCCATTGAGCAACGTAGTGTCGAGATTCTTGGGGATGAAGCCCGCGCCGATGCCCTGAATCTTGTGCAGGCCGGGCGGGCCGCCGCTGATGACGGGGCTGGTGACGGGCTCCACGGCGATCGCTTGAAAGGCCGGGTTGAAGCGGCGGATGTAGCGCGTCACGCCGGTGATGGTGCCGCCGGTGCCGACGCCGGCGACGATGGCATCGACCTTGCCGTGGGTGTCCGCCCAGATTTCCGGGCCGGTGGTCTGCTCGTGGATCGCGGGGTTCGCGGGATTCTCAAACTGACCCGGCATCCACGAATCGGGAGTTTCCGCGACCAGTTCGGCCGCCCGCGCCACCGCGCCGCGCATGCCCTTCTCGCCGGGGGTCAGCACCATGCTTGCGCCCAGGTGCTTGAGCAGGGCGCGGCGCTCGATGCTCATGGTCTCGGGCATGGTGAGCGTCAGCCGGTAGCCCTTGGCGGCGCAGACGAACGCCAGCGCGATGCCGGTGTTGCCGCTGGTGGGCTCGATGATGTGCGTGCCGGGATCGTCGGCACCTTTCTCGCCCTTCGCGCGGATCAGCCCCTTCTGCTCGGCATCCTCGATCATCGCCTTGCCGATGCGGTCCTTCACGCTGGCGAGCGGGTTGTCAAACTCGAGCTTGACGAGCACCTCCGCGCCGCCCGGCGCGATGACGCGATTGAGTTTCACCAGCCGCGTCTGGCCGACGCACTCCATGATGTTGGGGTAGATGCGGTTGTGAATCGGGGCGCTCGGGATGAGGGGGGTGGTCATGGACGGTGCTCCGTGCAGGGGTCGATTCTCAAACCGGGTTCACCGCTGAGACGCTGAGGTCGCGGAGAAAGCAAGAAGAAAAGCGAGGAAATGTGAATGAGAAAAACACGCTTCCCGTTCCAATTCCATTCCTAGTTCCTACGCCTTTCTCTCGCGTCCTCAGCGTCTCAGCGGTGAACATTCTTCGGATCACTTCGTGGCAGGCGTTGTCTGTGGTGGCGCAGGAGGCGCGGCTTTGATACCCGTTCCATCCGTCTTCAATCCCGCTCCCGTCCACTCCGCCATGCCGCCGGAGAACATGAGAACTCCGTTGTGGCCTGCACGCATCAGCCGCTTGGCCATGGCGCGGGCGGTTGCGCTGCCGGGGTCCTGGCCATAGACGATCACGGACTTGTAGCGGGCCAGCGCGGGGTCGATGCTGTCCTTATTCTCGCTCACGAGCGCGAGGTCCAGATTGAGTGCATTGGGGATGTGGGCTTCGCTGTAGTCCTTCGCAGTGCGCACGTCAATCGCCCGGGCGACCCCCGGTTTATCCTGGAGCATGGCCCGGGTTTGTGTCAGGGTGGCGAACTGGATGTCTCCGTCGTTGATGGTGTCATGGCACCCCCCGAGAAGCCCGGCCGCCAGACAGATCGTGAGGAGCGACAAGCACTTAGCGACGCGGGAGAGGGTCGGAACCGACGTTTTCATCTGATTGGTCTGCATCCCTACAGCGTACCGACTCAACCGATCCGCGTCACGCCGGTATCACCTTCGGGCGGGCTTCTGGCCGATCCGTGTGGATCGGCTCGACTTTGGGCCGCGGCTGGCAAACAATCCCCGTCCAAATACCGGCACGGTTGCGAGCCGGGTTTGGAATGGCTTGCGGGTCGGCAGAGCTTTGCTCGCGTGTCACAGGGACGCCGCTCAGGAGATGCAATCAGGCGAGCGTTCATGATTTTACTGTGTGTGGGGATCGGATTCGCATTTTCTTGATGGATATCGCAAGGACCACGTTCGCGTCATGGATGGCCCTGCCGGTCGGCACACTCGCCGCGGCCGTTTGCTGTGTCGCGCTCACCATGACCGCTCACGCTGAACCCGCCGCACCCAAGCATGTCACCTGCACGCTGATCGCCGAGCAAGTCGCGGCCGCGCCTGGCTCCACGATTACCCTCGGTGTTGACCTGATTATCGAAAAAAAGTGGCACGTCTATTCGACCAGCCGGAATGACAATGGGTTCCCGCCCAACGCGGAGTGGAAACTGCCCGCTGGGTTCACCGTCGATGCGCTGCAATGGCCCGCGCCGGTGCGGCATGTTGATCCGGGTGATCTGCTGAACCATGTGTACTTCGACCATGTCACGCTGCCGGTGACGCTGCATGTTCCCACCTGCGCACAGCCGGGGAGCACGGTGGTCATCAAGGCGACCGTGAAATGGCTGGTTTGCGATACGACCTGTGTTGGTGAGGATGCGGAGGTCGAGTTCAAGCTCACGATCGCCAAGCCCGGCGAGACCGCAGCGAAGTCCGCGGATGCGAAGAAGTTTGATGAGGCCAGAAAGCGTCTCCCCGTCGAACTGCCCGCGGGATCGAAGGATGTGACGATCGAATGGCCCACGCCCAAGAGTGTGACAATCACCGTTCCCGGCGCGAGCCATGTTGAGTTCTTCCCCGATGACGCTTGCTTCCCGTTTATCTCTCCGATCAAGGATCCCGTCGCGGACGGTGCCAAACTGAGCATCGCACTCGACACCCCCGAGCCAGAGCAGACATCGCTTGTGGGTGTGCTGGAAGTTCGCCGCACGGACAAGCAGACGGCGTGGTATCGACTGACGCAAACGCCGCCCGGATCGCCAACAAAGCCCGCCGCTTCGCAACCTTCCACACCTCCCAAGACATCCCCATGAGTATCTCGCGTCCAATCGCGGCGTGTTGCCGCGGCCCAGGACGCATCAAGAGTCGTACACAAGTTCACACTTTTTCAGGAGTATCGCATGAAGACCGGATCCATTGTCACCGCACTCGTTCTCACCGCTGGGCTTTGCTTCGGTGCCAGCACCTTCGCGCAGCCCGGGGACAAGACGACGGCTCCCGCCGCGTCCCAGCCCGCCCCCGAGCACGGCAAGAAGCACGAAGGAAAGCACGACGGCATGAAAGACGAGAAGAAAGCCAGCAAGGGCGTGAAGGTCGGCGATGTCGCCCCCGCGTTCTCCCTCACCGACACCGACGGCAAGACCGTTAAGCTTGAGGACTTCAAGGGCAAGATCGTCGTCCTCGAATGGTTCAACCCCGAGTGCCCCTTCATCGTCAAGCACCACTCCGTCAACAAGACCTTCAACGATCTCTACGACCAGTTCAACTCCAAGAACGTCGTCTTCCTGGCCATCAACTCGTCCGCCGCTGGCAAGGAAGGCGCCGGCAAGGAGCTGAACGCCACCAAGAAGACCGAGTACAAGATGGTGTACCCGATCCTGCTTGATGAGTCCGGCGAAGTCGGCCACCTCTACGGCGCGACCAACACTCCCCAGTGCTTCGTCATCGGCACCGACGGCAAGCTCGCCTACGCGGGCGCGATCGATAACAACACGGATGTGAAGAAGGCCGGCGACAAGAACTACGTCAAGATGGCTTTGGACAACGTCCTGGCCAGCAAGCCAGCCGACCCCGCCACAACCAAGCCCTACGGCTGCGCCGTGAAGTACGGCAAGTGATCCTCTCCGTAGCACGGGCGTCCCGCCCGTGTTCCTGAGTGCGTCTCGCACATTACCGGCCCGGTCGCCCACGCGACCGGGCCGCTTTTTTTCCCGCACGCCATTGGCCACATCAATCCGCCCCCGCCGATCTCAACCTGCCGCCCGGTCGTAGCAGTTGGGCTGCATCGCACATCCCCCCACCACTTCAGGGTTGCACCTTTCGCCCGGTCTGGCGGCACGCGACGTGCCACCTCGCCGATCAACACACCCAAGCCCGTCACCTCGCCCGACTAGGATCACCCGATGGAAAAGTTGCAAGACATTCTCGGCTCCGGATTCGACCTGCTGCTGGTCGTGCTCGGCTTCAGCGCGATCATCATTATCCACGAGGGTGGGCACTTTCTTGCCGCGCGTTGGGCGGGGATTCGTGTACTCGCGTTCGCCGTGGGGTTTGGGCCTGCGCTGGTGAGTTATCGCAAGGGATTCGGCTTCCTGCGCGGCTCCAGCGAAGCGGAATATCTCAAGATTCGCGCCGATGAGGCCAAGGCCCGGCTCGCCGCGGTTGACTCCACATCGGCGCGGCTCGCGACTCGGGAGATGAGTTCGACCGAGTACCGACTGAACATTCTTCCCTTCGGCGGCTATGTCAAGATGCTCGGGCAGGACGACGCCGACCCCGGCGCGGTTTCCACCGATCCGGATTCGTACCAGAACTGCATCCCGTGGAAGCGAATGGTCGTCATCTCTGCGGGCGTGGTATTCAATATCATCACGGCCGCGATCCTCTTCATCGTCGTCTTCAATCCGGCTGTCGGCCTGCGTCAGGAATCGCCACGAATCGGCAAGGTGATCGATCAGGATCGCCCGGCCGCGACGGCGGTGGCTGTGAACGCCGCCGCGCTGGGCGTGAAGGAGACGGGGCTGAAGCCGGGCGACACGATTCTCTCCGTCAACGGTGAGAAGCCAAGCCACTTCAACGACTTCTCGCTGGCGATCGCGATGTCGCCCAAAGACATGCCCATCGACCTGCGCGTGCAGCGCGCGGGTATAGATGGCGTGCTGCAGTTCAACATCACGCCGAAAGTCGATGAGGATTCGCGGATGCTCGGCATCGGCGCGAGCTACATGTCCTCGACGGTCGTCCACTCCGGCTCGCGCCGCGAGAATGTCACGGTTCGGAAAACACTCTACGCGCTCGGGTTTCCCGGCATCGATCCCGGCTCGCGGCTGACTCGCGTGAACGGCAAGCCCGTCACCTCCGTCTACGACCTCGACGCAGCGGTGAGCGCATCGGGCGGCAAGCCAGTCGTCGCCACCTTTGAGTCTCCCGCAACATCCGGAGTCGCCACCAAGAGCACGGACATCACCATCACGCCCCGTCCCGAGCTTCCCGCCGCAAAGGTGCTGGCGGGCGCGAAGGGCGAGGAGTTCACGGTGCATCCGCACCATCTGCTCGGACTGACGCCCGTGCTCGCAGTGACTTCCGTTGAAGAGGGCTCTCCGGCGGCCGCGGGTGGCATTCTGCCCGGAGATGTGTTCCAGCAGATCGGCATGACGGAGTGGCCGAGCCATTCCGCGGGTATGGCGATCATTCGCGCGTGCAAGGACGCGGATTTGCAAGTTGTCGTATATCGCAAGGACAAAGACGGCACATGGGGCGAAAAGAAACTCGGCAACATCCACACCAAGAACACCGGCCAACTCGGCTTCACTCCGACAGATAGTGCCGCGCTGACCAACATCGTTTCCGCATGGCCATCCATGGGCGTGACCGGCGCGACGCCCAGCGGCGGCGCACTTCCCGGGCTGAAGACCGGTTCTCGCATCCTCGCGGTCGATGGCAAGCCCGTGACCACGCTGGGCGAGCTGCGCAACGCCATGAAGGAGATCGTCACTCCCGGTACGGCATCAACAGTGACGCTGACCGTTGAACTTCCTTCCGCAGTGAAAGATACCAAGCCCGCAACCGAGCAGATCGCTTGGCCGCTGACATCAGAGGACACCGCCACGCTCGCGCATCTGGGCTGGGAGAACCCGCTGGACTCGCGCATCTTCGATCCGGATCGCTTCGTCTGGAAGGCCGACTCCATCGGCGGCGCGATCCCCATGGGCCTGCACGAAACGCGCCGGGTGATGACCAACACCTATCTCACCTTCGCGCGGCTCTTCCAAGGCACCGTAAAGGTCGAGCACCTCAAAGGCCCCGTTGGCATCGCGCACGTTGGCGTCGCCATCGCCGACAAGGGCTTCGTCTGGCTGCTCTTCTTCATGGCGCTCATCAGCGTGAATCTCGCGGTCATCAACTTTCTGCCCATGCCCATCGCGGACGGTGGGCACATGGTCTTCCTGCTGTACGAGCAGCTCACCGGCCGCCCACCGTCCGCCCGTTTCCAGAACGCCGCGGCGATCTGCGGGCTGGTGATCTTGGGGACGCTCTTCCTGGTGGTGACGTTCCACGATGTGACCAACGTGTTCACGGACCTCAAGCGTTTCTTCGGCGGCTAACACACGCCCGGGATGAGCGACGCTCTGGGAGCGAATCCCGCGGATTCTGAGCAGCGTCAGACAACGGGTCGCCTCACGGCTTCCACACCTCGCTCGATTCCACTTCCCCATTCAACCCTTCGCTCAGCTTGGGAAAGTTCTCGGGATGCAGCACCGCGAACCAGAGCTTGCTTCCCTCATCCTGCACCACGAGCGTGCGCCGGATGACCGCTGACTTGTCACGCAGCGTGACGCGCAGATCAACGAATCGCACCGCTACCAGCCCGTGCTGATCCAGCCCGAACGCCGCTGGGCCGGGACTGCTGAGATCGCGGGCGCGAAACACTTGCGTAATGGCCGCGGGCCAGTCGCGATTGTTGGAAGGAACACCGCTGCCGACGTCCATCAGCGTGACGGTTTCGTCAATGGAGTTGTTGTACGCATCGCGCTCCGGCGAGCCGGGCGTGATGACGAAGCAACTGGCGCGGAAGAGTTTGGAGTCGATAGTGATGAAGGAGCGGGCGAGATCGCACGCGACGCCCTCGGGGGTGGATTGGCCAAAGGGTGTTGCCACGGCGGCGGAAGTGGCGGGCGCGGCGGGAACGGTTGCGGGTGTCCGCGATGCCGCCGGAACGATGGGCTTCGGAGCCCTCGTGGGAAGAACGAGAGAGGGCGGCGCAGGTGCGACGGGCGGTGCGGCTTTCTTCTCGCAGCCAGCCATCGGAAGCGCAAAGGCGAGTGCAACAACGAGTTGCGCGACGACGATTCGACTGTCTTCTGGCACTGAAAATCTCCTGCCGCAAACCGCTGCCCTGTGAGCGAACGCGATATGATTCATGGTTCGCGTCGCCACCCCCGACGCGATGGATACAACAGTATTGGCCAGGGGGGCTTGGCCGCGGAATGAGGCACTGGGCATCGGGCACTGGGCATCAGTGGGATCATTCCGACTGATGCGGCCGCGGATGCGAGTGCCAGGAGAACGCTCATGGCGAATGCCCCTCAGAAGTGGACGAAAAAGGACCTGCTCTCTCGGCCGATTGAGCACATCGACATCACCAAGTTCGATGCTCGCGGCATCATCGACAGCTACCGCGATATGGCGTACACCAGCCGCACGCTGGCGAACGCGGCAGACATCTACTCGATGATGCTCAAGGACAAGGAGTGCGCCGTGATCGTGACCCTCGCGGGCTCGCTCATCAGCGCGGGGCTGAAGAAGGCCCTGATCACGATGGTCGAGAACAACATGATCGACGCGATCGTCTCCACGGGCGCGAACATCGTGGACCAGGACTTCTTCGAGGGGCTGGGCTTCAAGCACTACATCGCGCCCGGCTCGCCGGAGGCGCCGCCGGTGGACGACATGACGCTGCGCGATCTGATGATCGACCGCATCTACGACACCTACATCGACGAGGATGACCTGCGCGACTGCGACGACACGACGCACGAGATCTTCGACCAGTTCGCGCCCGGCGCGTACTCCAGCCGCGAGTTCATCGAGGCGATGGGCGCGTATCTGCTGAAGAATCATCCGAAGAACGAGAGTATTGTCAAGACCTGCTATCAGAAGCGCGTTCCGATCTTCTGCCCGGCGTTCAGCGATTGCAGCGCGGGCTTCGGCATCGTCTTGCAGCAGACCGAGGCCATCGAAGAAGGGCGCGGCCAGGTCGCCATCGACAGCGGCAAGGACTTCCGCGAACTCACGGACATCAAGCTGGCCTGCAAGGACACCGGCCTGCTGATGCTCGGCGGCGGCGTGCCCAAGAACTTCGCGCAGGACATCGTCGTCGCGGCAGAGCTGCTGAGCGAGCGCAAGGGCGGCAAGGCCCGCGGCGATGTGGGCATGCACAAATATGCCATCCAGATGACCGTGGCGGATAGCCGCGACGGCGCGCTCTCGGGCAGCACGCTCCGCGAGGCGTGCAGCTGGGGCAAGGTCGATGTCGTCCACGAGCAGATGGTCTTCGGCGAGCTGACCGCCCTGTTCCCGCTACTGGCCAGCGACGCGTACCACCGCAAGCAGTGGAAGAGCCGCAAGGGCTTCAAGTTCGCGGATCTGTATGAGAAGGGCGATGGGATGCCGAACTTCAACGTGGGTGGGAAGAAGAAGGCGGGAGCGAAGTAGCGGGTTTCGGGTTTCGGGTTTCGGGTTTCGGGTTTCGGGTTTCGGGAAAATGGTACAGGCCCCGAGCGCGTGCTCGGGGCTTTTTCACGCGCTCGCGTATCGAAATGGAACTGCAACGAAGCGAACGAAGCCCGGTACGCATTCGCATGAAGTGGAAAGTTTCTCGCCCGCACACGCGGCGGCTCGCGGCGTGCCTGCTCGGCGCGCTGGTGTTGCAGTTGCCGCTCGCGTGGGCGATTGTGTATTTCAACTCGCCGAGTTGGCAGGGAGAGACGAGCGTCATACTCATCAAGCCAGAAGGCAATACATCGAACGTCGATCGGGTACGAATCGAGAACGACACGCACTTTGGCGTGCGCTGGGTCACGATTACAGGATGGTCCGTGGCCTATCAAGCAAACGTGTGTAGATCAGACGAAGAGCAGTGGTTCGCAAACGAGCCGATGTGGCCGTTTCCAGATTCGGAACTTTTTCCAGGCCGACTGGATGCGTCGAAATGGCCAGCATCTGTGCCAGCGGTTGGTGCGTATCCGACTGGACACTACGGCCAATCGCTGGTCGAGGCGTATGCGATCGGATGGCCGTTTCTATCCGCTACCGGGCGGGCGGACCGAGATTGCGCGACGAACAACTGGACGACTCGTGGGGCCGTCCTTGTTCCGGAACCAAAGTTTAGAAAATGGACATTGCTGGGGACCGTGCCGCTCTGCTACACGCCGAGATGGCAAGGCATCGCTGCCAACACGTTCGTGCTCGGCTTGCCGCTCTGGGCAGCGTGGACAACTCTCGCTTGGGCTCGACTCCGGCGGATGCGCCGCCGCGGGCTGTGCGGCCAATGTGGGTATGACCTGCGTGGCTTACCCACAGGAGCAACGTGCCCGGAGTGCGGACCAAGCGAGAGCAGGTAACGAGTTCGGTCGCAGCCCCGCTTTCCACTCGTCGGGTATGCTACTGACATGACCGAGTGCCGCCACATCGTTCGCCGCCTGATGCTGGCAATCTCGCTCGGCCTCGTCACCACGATCACCATCGCCTGGTGGCTCGCGCTCCGAGGGCAGCAGTCGTTCACTTTCACGCACATGGTCAGCATCAACATCCGTCCCGAAGGCGTTCGGTCATACACGGATGCGTGCAGCGTGACCGACGAGTATCGGCCGGGGTTTCGGCGCATCGAGATTTCGAAGATGGGAACGCCGATCAATGCGCTCATTTGGAGCCGCGTGGATGCCGAGTTGGAAGGGACCGATCTCACGCCGGGATACGGATCGGGAATGATGCCATCACAACCAGCGCAACGCCCGCGCCTGTTTGCATGGGTGCCGCGACCCAGCGACGCGCTCGTTACCATCGACGCCGCCTCCGGCCGCGCCTGCGGCTGGCCGTGGTTGTGTTTGTACTCCACCCGCGTCCGCGACACCGGCGCGACGGGCGATCGCGTGCGCGGGGCACTGTCTCTGCTTGCACCGAGTGCATATTCCGGAACATCGAGTACGGACCCGGATCGAGGAAGTGTGCCGATGCTGCCGATTTGGAGCCGTCTCGCACTGAACATCACACTCTGGTCGCTCGCGTGGGGGATAGCGATCTTCGGCGGTTTCTGGCTGCGACACATGCGGCGACGACGAGCGTTTGAGTGCGTGCAATGCGGCTATGACCAGCGCGACTTGACGCCCGGTGTGCCCTGCCCCGAATGTGGAACTAGGCAGACCTCGGCCGACGCTGACCAGAATATCAAACCCGAGGATCCCGCGTGACAGCGTGTGACACCGCATCTCCACGTCACACATGCGGAATACACAAAGAAGCACCGAATCACGACGCATGAAGGCACAATTTCCTTGCAAACCCTCACCAGATGGGCTGCGTTGAAGGTGTACACGGTGATTAGGAGTGAAGAGAGAGACCTTCGCGCACCGTATGAGTTGTAGTTCGTGGATGACCCCTCCCGAGGCCATCGCGGCGGCTATTGCACAGTCAGCCGCGGGCTGGTTTCAGGCTGGCTATCCACGAGTTGCGGAGTCGTGCGAGGAAAGTCGCGTGTTGCTGGCCGCGCCAGGATGCGCGTCAGTGAAGACCTTTTCAGAAGCGTTGAATCTTCACCACATCGTGTTGGGCCATGATGCCCACACGAGCGGCGATGAATCTCTGAGTTGTCATCCGGCCCCGCACATCGCGGCAAGCCAACAGAAGCAGAAGAATAGCAATTTCACCCACGGGCCTGCAATACGGCCCACTAGAAGGAGAGATAGATGCGTACTTTCGGAAACTATCGGAACATGATGCTTGCTCTGGCGATCGTCGGAGCGGCGGGTACGGTTGCCTCGGCCGACTTTGCGTACAACAACTTTTCCTCCACCAGCGGCCTGACCTTGGTCGGTGCGGCGGTGGCAAACTCCAACCGCATCTTGGTGACACCCAGCGCATCCGGCAGCGCGGGCGCCGTCTGGTCCGCAATCAAGCAGGGCGTGGGCAACGGCTTTGACACGACCATGATCGTTCACGTGCAAGACAAGGTCGGCGGCGGTTCCGATGGCCTCGCGCTGGTGATCCAGAACGCCTCCGCCACCGCGCTCGGTGCCAGCGGTCTGGGCCTCGGATACGGACGCAACGCCGCTTTCAATATTCCCGGCATCACCAACTCCTTCGCGCTCGAAGTGGACACCTGGAACAACACCGACGCGACCTTCGTCGATCAGGCCGGTGCGAACCACATCGCCTTCCAGTCGCGCGGTCTGCTCGAGAATGTCCCCGACATCACCGGCACGCTCGGCAGCACGCCGACGAGCGACCTCTCCGATGGCAGCACGCACTCTATCCGCCTCCGCTACGCCGGTGGCTTCATGGATGTGTTCCTGGACGGCTCCAGCACCGCCGCGCTGCACACCGCCGTGAATCTCTCCAGGCTCCTGGACCTGGACAACAGCTTCGGCGGCGCGGGTCGCGCCTGGATCGGTGTCACCGCCTCCACCGGCGGCGCGGCCAACAAAGAGGCGCATGTGCTGGACTCCTGGTATTTCACATCGACCGTCATCCCCGCCCCCGGCGCGGCCGCGCTAATGGGCATCGGTGGCCTGGCGCTCATCCGCCGCCGCCGCTAAGAAGTCTTCTGATGCGCCGCACTCCGCGGTGTTGATATCGTGCATGTGTTCAAGCCCCGGTGCGTTTGCCCCGGGTTTTTTCATTGGTATCGCTTCACACTGGGCGCGGCATGCATGGAACCTGGAGTGTACGCTCGATTGTGCGATTGCAGTCCTGACCATGTCGAAGGTCGGACCGGCGGCTTACGCCACTCGGCTCTGCTTAGACATACCGATACTCGATCGGTGCTTCCACCTCCGGATGCAGCGACGCGTGGACCGGGCAGGTGTGCCCAACCTTCTCCAATCGCTCCCGCATCTCCACGGGAATCGAGGCGGGGAGCGTGACCACCACCGGCAGCCGCGCGATTCGGCGCTGCGCTGGCGGAACGCTCATGTGCTTCTCCACCGCCGCACTGGCTGGTTTCCCACCGGCGTTGATATCCAGCCCGTGCCGCTCCGCGTACATCGCGATCGTAGTGAGGATGCACGAGGCCAGCCCCGCGGCCACCAGGTCCGTCGGGCTGAACCCGCTGGCATCTCCGCCGATATCCTTTGGCGCATCGGTGCGGATCGTCGCGCCCTCCGGGTGAATCAGGTCGCACTTCTTGTGCCCGGCGTATCGGACTTGGATGGTCAGCATGGCCGGAGCGTAGCAGAACGCGGCGTGCCCCGACTCCCGCTGGCCATTCTGCCATCGTCCCTGCTGCGCAGCCGGAGCCATCTTCCCATTCTCCCACCAACCAACACCAAACTTATCGCCCCAACGCTCTTTCGTGGCACACTCTGATCGTTCTACCATTGTCTGCCGAGAACTCTTCGCTCAGACACCCGCACTCCCGGAGGCATTCTGCAACGCTTCGCATCTCAACTCCTTGTCGCGCTGGCCTCCATCTGCTTTTTCGCGCCCATCATGCGCGCACAAACCACGGACCAAGCGGCGGTTCCGCCCGCTCGCTTCGACCACCACACCGTCGTCCGTATCCAACCTCGCGACCTCCGCGACATGCGCACCGCGCTCGCGCTCACCGATGACATCTGGACCTGCGGCTTCTCAGGCAACAGCAACTCCCCCGATCTCACCCCCGCACCGATTGACATCCGGCTGACGCCCGATGCCCACGCCGCGCTGGTCGCCTCGGGCGTTCCGTTCACGCTGCTTATCCCGGATGTGCAGAAGCTCATCGACGCCGAGCGTCCGCCCGCGCCCTTGCTCTCGCCACGCGGGCCGGGCACGTTCTTCACGGCACACCAGGACTACGCCTCCGTCAGCGCGTATGTAAACACACTCGTCGCGCTGCGCCCGGACATGGCCTCGCGTCTGACCGTCGGCTCCTCGCTCTTTCCGCGCGACATCTTCGCGATGCGTATCTCCGCGCCCAACACCCCGCCCGGCTCCAAGCCCGCCGTGATTCTCTACGGCTGCCAGCACGCCCGCGAGTGGATCACTGTGATGTCCACCACGTACATCGCCGATCAGCTCGTGCGAAACTACAACACCGACGCGAACATCCGACGCCTGCTCGACCAGTACGAGTTCTACATCGTCCCCATCGTCAACCCCGACGGCTATGTCCACACCTGGACCACCTACCGGCTGTGGCGCAAGAACCGGCGGGTCAACAGCGACGGCAGCTTCGGCGTCGATCTCAATCGCAACTGGGGCTATCAGTGGGGCGGCTCGGGCTCCTCGGGCCAACCTACCTCCGACATCTATCGCGGCACCGCCGCGTTCAGCGAGCCCTGCACGCAAGCCCTGCGCGACTTCATCACCGCACGCCCAAACACCGTGCTCTCCTTTGATATTCACTCCTATTCTCAGGTCATTCTTGAGCCGTGGGGATGGTCGTTCACATTGCCGCAAGAGACTCGCACGTACTCCCAGATCACTGCCGCCATGCAGTCCGCCATGAGCGCATCCTCCGGGGGCTATTTCTACGGCGGCGAAACCTATCGCGCCCTATACCCCGTCTCCGGCGGATCCCACGACTGGGTGCTCGGCACGACCGGCGTACTCGCATATGGCCTCGAGCTCCGCGATCGAGGCAGCTACGGCTTTGTCATTCCGCCCGCTGAGATCATCCCCGGCGCGCAAGAAGCCCAGGCGGGTGTCTTCGCCGCCGCGAACTGGCTGCTCGATCACTCCGCGACCGTTACCTTCCCCTCGGGCCAGCCGCTCTGGCTGCGCGAGAACACGAGCACCACCACGCAAGTGCAGTTCTCCCGCGGCCTGAATCGTCTCGCCGATCCCGCGCTCGCCCCGCCCACCGTGTACACGCGCATCGGCCGCGTCGCATCGTTCACCGCGCAGCTACTCTCCATTGCCGGCGTTGACGAGGGCGGCACCGTCTACTCGCACATGCCCCCTTCCGGCCCTTGCTCGGGCATCACCCAGTGGTACTACTCCGTGCCGCTCGCGGGAGGCGCGACAACGCTGATTCCCACCGCTGGTGAATCTGCACCCTTCGAGGCCCCCAGCCGCGCGGCCACCTCGATCTTCACCGACGACTTCGAGATCGACCACGGCTGGACCGTCGGCGACACCACCCCCGGCTCTGCGGACACCGCCACCACCGGCATCTGGACCCGCGCCGACCCCAACGGCACAAGCGCACAAGCCGAGTATGACCACACCCCGCTCGCGGGCACAACCTGCTTCATCACCGGCCAGAACACCCGCGGCGATGTGAACTCAGGACGCGTCGGCATGGGCAAAACCACCCTTTTCTCGCCTATTTTCAACGCCGCCGGATCCACGCGGCTGGACGCCACCATGTGGCTCTGGACCATGACCTCACAAACCGAAACCTTCGCGGTTGACATAACCGCAACCGCCACCAACACCATTCCGGCATGGACGCGTGTGCTCACCATCAACAGCGCGAGCAACGGCCTGCTCACCACGCCGCGCTGGAATCGCCACACGCTTCGGCTCTCCGACCTCATCACTCCCAGCGCGACCATGCGCCTCCGCTTCGTCGCCAGCGCGACCGGCCCAAACAACCTTGTCGAGATCGCCCTCGACGACATCACTATCGACTCCCTGATCTGCGAGCGTCTCCCCTGCCCCGGCGACCACAATCGTGACGGCGTGGTCAACGTCGCGGACATCTTCGACTATCTCACTGATTGGTTCGCGGGTTCGCCGCGGGCCTCGATCAACAACAACCCCGCCACGGTGCAGGACATCTTTACGTTCCTGCAACGCTGGTTCGCTCCGTGCTAAACTTGCAGTGCCGCTGCTCTGCCGAACAATGAGTTTCACCGCAAAGACGCTGATAACGGTGTGAAGAAAGAATCCAAAGCTGCATTGGCCTGAGTCAGTCTCGAATCCGCTCTGAACTCTGCTCGAGTTGTCTTCCTCAGCGAACACAGCGTTTACGCGGTGATTCTTTGCGAATCGAACCTCAAGAACCCCGAAGCCCATATAACTCCCCCCAATGCCCTGGGGACTACTCATCCTTCTCGCCGCCGGTTTGCTGCTGGGCTGGCTGTTGCTGGTACTCTTCACCTGCTGGATTCTCACGCATCCGCCGCGCCGCTCGTACGCGCACGCCGTCGCCCGCAACCTTCCTGGCGATCCATCCGAGATCACGGTCACGCTCGCGGGCGGCACAACACAGCGCGGCCTCCCCTTCACCCAGTGGTCCTTCGTCGCGCGCGACGCGATGTTGCCCGTCTGGGATGTGCAGGGCCTTTCTCCCACCGGCCCCACCATCATCATCACACATGGCTGGGGAGACTCACGCGTGATGATGCTCCCGCGCCTCGCCGCGCTCGCGCCGCTGGCGGCGCGCATTATCCTGTGGGATCTGCCCGCACACGGCGATGCGCCTGCGGGTTCATTCACGCTCGGCGCAGAGGAAAACCGTGACCTCCTCGCGCTCTTTGCGCACATTACCGAGACCCCTGGCACATCCCCCGTTGCTCGCATCATCTTGTACGGCTTCTCCCTTGGCGCGGGCGTGAGCATCCACGCCGCACACGCGATGTCGCAGACAAAGATCAAGGACCACATCACTCCCGCCGCCATGCTCGCGGTCATCGCCGAATCGCCGTATCGCTTCCCCAGCACCCCCGCCCGCAACGTGCTGCACATGCGTGCCCTTCCCTTCCGCACCAACATCGCGCCCGCGCTGGCCCTGCTCCGCGTCCGCTTCGGTCTCTGGTTTCGTGATAAAAACTTCGACCGCGCCGCCATGCCCTTGGATGCACCGCTCCTTCTCCTGCACGGCGAACACGACCCGATCTGCCCGCTTCAGGACAGCCGCGACGTCGCCGCCGCGCGAAGCGCCCCGCTGGCCATCATCCCAGGCGGCGGCCACAACAACCTCTGGACCGACCCCGCTCTCGCCCTGCACTCTTTCGCCGCCGTCAAAGAGTTCCTCGCCTCGCTCTCGCCAACTGTTTCACTTCCCCACGACTACGACCCGCTCGCTCGGTGACCACTCACCCGTACCCGCCGTGCCCCGTCGCCGCGCGAACAAAGTCATCAAACTTGCCACGGCTCGGCATGACCACAAGCAGCATGAGCAGGCCGACTCCGGTACCGATGAAGACGAGCCAGTTCCCCGTCAGCATCACAATGACAATGGCAAACAGCGCGGGGCCATCGGCGAGCGCGGCACGCACGATCGTCAACTTCTGATACTGCTGTAGCAGCGTGGATTCCTCGATCTTCTCGCCGTGCTCGGCCTTCTTTCGCAACGTACCAGCCGTGACACGTCGAAGCATGAATCCGACAATCGCAGTCACAGCGGTAAGCCCAGCCATCACCCCGATCAGCAGCATCTCCGGCGGCGCACCACCCGGCCCCGTTCCGCTTCCACTCAATGTTGGCAACATCGAACCCGACAAACGCAAATACACCACCACGCCGGAGAACATCACCAACCCCGTCGCCAGCGCGGCGATCATGATCCGCGACATGCGAATCCGAGTTTGCATCGACTGCTCTCCCGCGTTGCTTCCGTTGTTCTGCGTCATCGGTCTTCCTTTCCGTGCCTCACACTCCGAATCTCCAGCCGCGCACCCGAGTGTGGCTCCCGCGCCATTGCCCGCGAGTCACGCTCGGACGGCAGCATTCTCCCAAGGTATCGCAAAGCCGAGCCCCACGCACCTACCCTTTTCCCCCAATGGCTCGCCCCACCCTCATCACCCCCGCCGAAGCCGACCTCGCCTACGCCGCGGCCCAGTGCGTCGTTGAATCCCACCGTCGTATCTCCAAACTCCTGCGCATCGGGCAGACGTTGGCACAGATTGACACTCTCGTCGCGCAGACACTCACGGACCTGCGTTGCAAGTCCTGCTTTTTACACTACACGCGACCGGGACTTCCCAAGTTTCCCTCGTACGCCTGCCTCTCGATGAACGCTTGCGTCGTCCACGGCACCGCTGGCTACTACACCGCGCCGATGAAAGAGGGCGACCTCCTCAAACTGGACATTGGGGTCTGGCACAAGGGGTGGATCGGCGACGCCGGATGGACCTACTCCTTCGGCAAGCCCAAGCCGGCGGTTCAGAAACTCATGGACTGCGGCAAGGAATCCCTGCGCCGCGGCGTCGCCGCGCTCCAAGCCGGCAACATGTGGATCCACTGGGCCCAGGCCGTGCAGAAGCACGTCGAGCAGGAGTGCAACTTCCACTGCGTCCGCGGCCTTGGCGGCCACGGGATTGGCCGCTCTCTCCACGGCGCCCCGTTCGTCTCCAATGTCGTTCCGCTCTCGCCCGGCGAGTGGCCGGAATCCATGTCCAAACTCCTCCCCGGCACTCTCGTCGCCGTCGAGCCCATGATCGCCGTCGGCACCGGCCAAACCACCCAGAAACCCCGCCATTGGCCTGTCTTCAGCGAGGACCACTCGCTCACAGTCCACTACGAGCACGACATCCTTATCACCGAACGCGGGCCGCGGGTGATGAGCGAGGGGATGGATGAGTTGCCGGATGTGGTGGGGTGACACTCACAGCAAGAATGCGATTTCAGAAACCGGCAGGTCGCCACTCAGTTCGCACTCTTTGTACCATCCCCGTGCGCCGCGGGTTCCGTGATTCTCGGCATCGCCAACACTTTCATCCCTGCTCGCCCCCGCTCGAACGCCTCCGCGGCCATCGGCAGCATCATCGGCGACGACGCAGGCGTCGCAGGCGCATCCACGTCCGCGCCCTCGAATAGCACATGCGTGTACAACACCACCTCGCCACGCTCGTTCACCTCAAACGGAACAATCTCAGCAATCTTGAACCGCCTGGCCCAATGCTTTGCCGGTGGTAGCAGATGCAGCGCGCTCTGTACGCGCTCGGCGTCGATCCATCCAACGACCGGTTCCGCACTTGCGCCACGCGCCGCATTCCACGATCCCTCCACGCACACAACATCATTCCGCCGGTAGTGCAGTTGCAGCCACCATCCCGCCGCCCACTCGCTCAGCAGCGGCGAAAGAAAGTATCCGTCGAACCCGCGCGTGCCCGTGTGTACAGGCCGATCCGCAACTCGCACGGGGATGAACACCGCGCGCAGCGCGCCGGACGGCTCCGGCACCAGCCGTCGCAACTCCGCGGCCTGCCGCTCATCCGCCCGCCAGCGCGACCGATACGCGTGCTGCACACCGATCATCATCACCATGCCGCAGAGCAGCGCGGGCAACGCAATCGCACGCGCTAGCACATGCAAGCCCGCTCGGCAGCTCACGCGCCCGAGCAGGCACTCCAATAGCCCCGCCAGCGCGATCGCAAGCCCCGCGCCGGGCGCATACGCCAGCCGCGGCCCGGCCGGATAGTTGATGAACGCCAGCGGCCCCCAACCCGCGAGGAAAATCCCAGCCCCGAGCGCAACTAGCCGCAGCCCTTGCAAGACCGGCCGATGTTCCGCTCGCACCACACTCATCGCCCATGCACGCCCACCATGCCACGCCCAACCAGCACCCGCGATGACAAGAGCTCCCACCAGTATCGCCGCGCTGCTGGGCCGCTCGCGCAGCGCTTGCCATCCCTCGCGCCACGCGCCCGAAGCAAACCTTCGCAGCTCCTGCCGCCCGAGCACCTCGCCCGCGAAGGCCCGCATTCTGTGCAACAGATTCCCAAGCCCCACCACTCCGCCCGTCCCCGTATGCACATGCGCCGGATGCATCGCGTTTGCAATCAGCACGTACACCAGCATTGCCACGCCCGCCAGAAACGTCGGTGCCAGCACAACCCACCACCGCGCCACCCGGGGCACCGCGCCCGACGCACGCGGACGCTCCTTCTCAATCGCCCGCACACACCAGACGACAAGCGGCATCGCCGCGACTAGAAACGCCGGCTGCTCATTCAGGGCGCACGCCGCGAATGTGATAGCCGCCGGCAGGCACGCCAGAATGCCCCGACGCCCGATCGCAACGCCCATTCCACGATCCACCAGCCGCGTCCATCGCCCCTGCACCCACAGCGCTCCCAGCATCATCCCGGTCGCAAACACTGTGGGCGTACACGGAACCCAGAAGACTCCCTCAAAGTGCGCCGGATACACAAGAAACCCCAGCGCGGCGATGGCCGCGGGCGTGGGCCCCGCCCCCAGCCAACGCACAAACCCCCAGATCGCACAGCACACCGCCATGTGACAACACGCCGCCAAGATATGCAGCGCGGCTGGCCACTGATACAGCGCGATCACAATCGGCGTATACACCCAGCGATACAGCGGCCGCCAGAAGTGCAGCCGATCGTCGAGCACCCACGACCGCACCGGCATCGGCGCATCCAGATGCCCCGCCGGAGCCGCACGCTCAAACTGCCGCAGAAAGTAGTAGTCATCGTTCCAGCGGCCAATCTTTCCCCCATAGAAGAGGGTCGCGGCCATAGCCAGCACCACGATGAACACCACCGAACACCACCGGCCGATCCGCCCACGCACCAACCCATTACCTTGCGGCGGAGTCGAGCGATCGCACTGTGAACCGCCGGGCATGAGCCGGATCGTAGCAGCCCGCACGCGAACTCTATTTCGTGTCCGCGCTTAGGTTCGGCGAAGGCACATGGCCAACTGGCACCGCTCGCTCACCGCGCCAGCTCCGGAAACACCACCGTGTACTCCGAGTTGTTGTACGCGGGCACCAGCCACGGCTGCGTCGCGTTGCGCGGGTCGCCCTCGCCGCCGGGGATCATCTTCATGTATCGCGCATGCCCATCCAGAAATACCACGCACGCCTTGTTGATATCCCCGTAGCCATTCTTGATGCGTGCCGTGTCGCTCACCTGATTGATGGTGATGTCCGCGTACTCGTCGTTGCACCAGATGAAGCGCGATGGCGAGAAACTATCCGCGAGCCGGATTCGATCCCCGCCGAGGCGCCACGCCCTGGTCCAACTACCGCCGACATAGCGGCGCGTCTGCTCGAACCACTTCACTTGCAGCAGATAGCTCGAGCCGACATCGTTGTAGCACGAGGAGTTGTCCGTGTTGTCGCGGGCCACGCCGAAGGTCGGGTCGTACGCGTTCCACGTCTGCTGGTGCCCGATCTTGTCGCTCGGGTCTCGCAAGCTCGGCATCTGGAAAACCTTCCGCTGGTTCGGGTCCGAGAGTGCATCTTGCTTCACGGGCAAGCGATCCGCATACAGATACGGATTCAGCGGTCGGTCGCTCGGTGCGATATCAAACACCTGTCCCGGCTGCCACCACGTCGATGTGAACTTTCCCCACCCGCCCCACGAGATCCACGCATTGATCACCGCTGGCACCGGAATCCCCGTCGGCACCACGGGCATGTACCCCTTCATATCCGTTTGATACGACGCCCCCGCCTGCCCGAGCGAACGGCAGTTCGCCACCGAGATCGTCTTCCACGCCTCCTTGCGCGCCTTCCCCAGCGCGGGCAACAGAATGCCGACCAGCAGCGCGATGATTGCGATCACCACGAGCAACTCGATCAGCGTGAAGCCACGTTGCAGCACCTTCGGCATGGGAAATCTCCTGATAGAAATCCGCGCGAACTGATTCGACCCAATCCGATCGTGAACCGATTCGGTCATCCACCCGCGAGTGCGGGCATCAAGGATGTCTCTAGCATACCTCACTATCGCCGTTTCCGCAAACAACCTCGATATTTCATCCCCAGGGCACTTTTTCACACCTTATTTCCCGCGAATACGCTCCCTTCAATGTCCGCCCCACCTCCTCCCCTCCTGCAAGTCCGCGACCTGGCCGTCTCATTCACGAGCGAACCTTCCGCCACTGGCCGCACGCAAGCCGTCGATGGCGTCAGCATGACCATCCACCCCGGCCAGACCCTCGCCGTCGTCGGCGAGTCCGGCTGCGGCAAGAGCGTCACCGCGCTCTCCCTCCTCCACCTCCTGCCGCGCCACACCGCCCGCGTCGATCGTGGCACTGCGATCTTCAATACCACACCCGTTCAACCCGTGCCACTACCTTGCCGCTCTGGGCAAGGTAGTGCTCTGAGCGAAAATCCTGCAACCCCCATCGACCTCCTCTCCCTCTCCGAAAAAGAAATCCGCACCATTCGCGGCAGCCGCATCGCCATGATCTTTCAAGAACCGATGACCTCCCTCAACCCCGTCTTCACCATCGGTGATCAGATCATCGAAGCGATCCTCCTCCACCAATCCGTCAACCATCGCGACGCCCGTGCTATCGCCATCCAATCCCTCCGCGATATCGGCATCACCGATCCCGAGCAACGTCTCAGCGCATATCCGCACCAGTTCTCCGGCGGCATGCGGCAGCGCGTCATGATCGCCATGGCCCTGTGCTGCAAGCCCGCGCTCCTGCTCGCCGATGAGCCCACCACCGCGCTCGACGTTACCATACAAAAACAAATCCTCGAACTCCTCCGCGACCTCAAACGCCGCACCGGCATGGCGATCATGCTCATCACCCACGACCTCGGCGTCGTCGCCGAAAACGCCGATGTCGTCTGTGTCATGTACGCCGGACGCGTTGTGGAATACTCCACCGTCACCGACCTCTTTGCCTCTCCCCTACACCCCTACACGCGCGGCCTTCTCGCCTGCATCCCCTCCCTCGCCCGCCGCGTCGATCGGCTCACCACCATCGCCGACCTCATGCAGCAGCCCGAGGCCCACCACATCCCCAGCGCGCCCAACCTCCAACCCTGGTGGCCCGCCCACACTCCACCGAACAACCTCACCCCCCGCGACTCCATCCTCCTCGAAGTTGAGCCCAACCACTGGGTCGCCACCTGGCACACCCCCGATCTCGCCAGTGCCACGCCCCGTCCACCCGATATCACTCCATTCAGTTCCGTCGTTCCCACAAATCAAACCTAACTCCCCTACTGCCTACTGCCTACTGCCCACTGCCCACTGCCCACTGCCTACTGCCCACTCCCTCCCTTCCCCATGCACTCCCTCATCATCGCCGACATCTCCTTCGCCACCCGTGAGCGTGCGATGCTCAGCCGCCTCGAGGTCGGCCTCGCAGATGAGGGCGTGCGCGTCACGCACGCCATGCCCGCTTCGCTCATCGCGACCGGCACCTTCAACGTCAGCGAGTCCATCGGTATCCAGTCCACCGTCGTCACCTACCAAGACCGCGGCCTGCCATTCACGCATCGCCGCCGCTCCGGTGATCTGGCCCGGGCCATTGAAGATCGCTTCGATGAGCCAATCCCCATCGACATCGTGCACGCCTTCGGCGCGTTCAGTTGGCCAATCGCCGTCGATCTCGCACGTCGCTCCGGCGCGGGCCTGCTTCTGGAACTCTGGCGTCCCGGTCTCATCACCCCCGCCGCCGCGCTCTTCGCCACCGCGACACGCACCGCGCAACCGATCACGCCCGAGTTCATTGTCTCCGAGTCCGCGCTCGCCACCGCGATTCGCGCGGCGCTGCCGCGTGCCAAGGTCTATTCCGCTCCCTGGGGCGTCCACGCCCCCCTGAGTCCACGCGGCCCGCGCCCTCCGGGTCAGCCCCTCGCCGTTGCCATGCTTTGCGACACCGGCGATCCGCGCTCTTGCTCCGCCGCGCTCGCCGGACTCGTGCAAGCAGCTGGGGGGGGGGGGGGCGGCACCGAGATGCTCATCTTCGCCGCCATCGACGAGACCACGCCAGCGCGGGAGGCCGCGCTCTGGGCCGCCGCACGCAAGCTCAACCTGACCGATCGCTTCACCATCGTGCCGGACATGGAATCCCGCCGCGAGCCGATCCTCGAGATGGACCTGCTGCTCCTGCCCGAGGCCACCGGTCGCCAGCGCACGCTCACGCTCGAAGCGATGGGCGCAGGGCTCACCGTCATCGCCATGGCCGACGACACCATGGAATCCCTCGCCGACGGCACCACCGCACGGCTGGTCCGCTCCCCCACTCCCGCCGCGTGGGCGCAAGCCATCGCGGCCACCGCGCTGAACCCTCCCGCCGCCGCCGATCTCACACGTTCCGCCCACGAACACATCCGCTCCAACCGCGTGGGCAGCGCACAGGTCGCGGATGTTCTACGGGCGTATCAGCAGGTCGCCCGCCCCGTCGCCAGCGCGACTTGAATGCAACTTCGTTCATCGTCAACCATTGAGAAGGAACTCAGAGAGAGCAGAGCACTCAGAGAAATGCCTTGATATGGATCGCTTTCAAGTGCTGACACCTGGCACTCAGCACCTCTTCAACAATCCGCTTCAACTCTCTTCCTCCGAGTCCCTCTGCTTGCTCCGCTTCCTCCGAGTTCCTCCGATCCGGTGTCTCACCGACTCGCGCAGACCCGTAGTATCACCCCGAACACATGAGCCGCCTCCCCTTCAACGAGAACGACATCAAGGGCGCCCCCCCGCCACGCCCCACTACCCCCGCGCCCAAGCACGACCACATCACCGTCTCCCAGCTCGCCGTTCTCATCGATCACGCCCTCAAAGAGAAACTCTCCACCGGGCTCAAGGTCGTCGGCGAGATCTCCCGCTTCACCGAGCGCACCCACTGGTACTTTGATCTCAAGGACTCCGGCGCGGCCATCGCCTGCGTCATGTGGCAGAGCGCGGCGAAGAAGGCCGGCTTCACGCCCGAGCCCGGCCAGCAGGTGCTGCTCACCGGCCGCGTTGAGTACTACCAGCCCTACGGCAAGACCCAGTTCATCGTGGACAAGATGGAGCCCATCGGCGCGGGCGCGCTCGATCTGGCGTATCGCAAGCTCGTCGAGGAACTTCGCGCGCTCGGCTGGCTCGATGAATCCCGCAAGCGCCCGCTGCCGATGCTGCCGCGGAAGATCGCCATCGTTACCAGCCGCACCGCTGCCGCGCTCCAGGATGTGCTCGACACCATCGCCCGCCGCTGCCCATCGCTCCCGCTCGCGCTCGTGGATGTCCGCGTACAGGGCGAGGGTGCCGCCGCCGAGATCGCCGCCGCCATCCGCAATATCGGCCGCCATCACGAATCGCTCGGGATCGACGCCATTCTCGTCACCCGCGGCGGCGGCTCGCGTGAGGACCTCTGGGCCTTCAACGAGCGGATTGTCGCGGAGGCCATCGTCCACTCCCCGATCCCCGTCGTCGCCGCCATCGGCCACGAGATCGACACCACCATCGCCGAACTGGTCGCCGATGTCCGCGCCGCCACGCCAACGCAGGCCGCCATGCGCATCGCCCCGGATGCCGCCGCGCTGCGCCGCCAGCTCTCCTCCATCGGCGGCCGTCTGGGCACATCGCTCGCGCGTCAAGTTCAACTCGAATCCGAGCGTCTCCGCAGTGCCTCCCGCCACAGCATCTTCTCCGACCCCATCCGTCTGGTGGACGAGAAGCAGGAGGAACTCGCCGATCGCATCCGCGACCTGCACCACGCACTCCGCGAGAAACTCCAGACCGCCACCCGCACGCTCGACGACCGCGCCCGGGCTTTGGACCGCCACCGCCCCGAAGCCGTCTACGCCCGCCGCGAGTCCGCGCTCACCCATGCCAGCGCACGGCTCACCACCTGCATCACCACCCACCTCGCCCGCCGCACCGCCGCGCTCGATAGCGCGGCCCGCTCCCTCGACCTGATCGGCCCCCACAACGTCCTCAAACGCGGCTACTCCGTCACCACCGCCGCCGACGGCACCATCATCCGCTCCGCCGCACACGCGCGCCCCGGCGAGCACATCCGCACGCGTCTGGCCGACGGCTCCTTCGGCTCCATCGTCGAATCCAGCGGCTCGGATGCCTCCGCCCTCCGCCCCATGCCCGCCGCGCGGCCCGCGAAGCGCCGATCACCCGCCGACGATCCCGACCAGCCGCGGCTGTTCTAATGCCAGGGACTTCGCCCGACCGGCGCACCATCGTGGCCGGTAGCGCAGCAGGACGGGACGACGTTGTGCCGCACGCCGGTCAACACACACGGCCCGGGCAAGAGGCCCGGGCCGCGGTGGTGAGTGCATGGATGCGCCGATCAGCGCCGAGACCTGTTGAACATCACGGGCAGCCCGCGAACCACGCCGCGAGATAGTCGAAGATGTCCTGCACGGTTGTCCCGCCGGCGTTGTTGAAGTCCGCGGGGCAGCAGGCGTTCATGGGGCCGTTTCGCCCGAGGGGCGCGCAGGTGGTGCCGTCGCCGAGATAGGCCGCGGGCGCGGCGCACGCGGCCGCGCCGGCGACCGCGGTGCAGGTGGTTCCGGTGCAACATGCGCCCGTGATCGACGGTGCGCTGCAGAGGGCCGCCGAGCAGACGGTGTTGTTCCCGAAGTAGGTCCGCGAGCAGGCGGCGCCGGTCGTCTGGGTGCAGGTGCCGGTGCTCTGATTGCAGCACGCGCCCGTAGAAGTGCCCAGCAGGATGGAGACGTTGTTGCTGTTGATGTAGTTCGCCACGGCGAGGTCGAGTTTGCCGTCGCCGTTGAAGTCCCCCACGGCCACCGATTGCGGGTAGGTGCCCACCGGGAAGTTCGTCGCCGCGCCGAAGGAGCCCGTGCCCGGGCCCAGCAGGATGGAGACGGTGCTCCCGCTTTCGTTCGCCACGGCGAGGTCGAGTTTGCCGTCGCGGTTGAAGTCCCCCACGGCCACGGAGATTGGGCTGCTGCCAACCGCGAAGTTCGTCGCCGGGCCGAAGGAGCCCGTGCCCGTGCCCAGCAGGATGGAGACGGTGGTGCTGCTGCTGTTCGCCACGGCGAGGTCGAGTTTGCCGTCGCCGCTAAAGTCCCCCACCGCCACGGAGCGCGGGCCGCTGCCAACCGCGAAGTTCGTCGCTGGGCCGAAAGAGCCCGTGCCCGTGCCCAGCAGGATGGAGACGTTGGTGCTGCCGTAGTTCGCCACGGCGAGGTCGGGCCTGCCGTCGCCGTTGAAGTCGCCCACCGCGACGGAGAGCGGGTTGAGGCCCACCGGGAAGTTCGTCGCCGCGCCGAAGGAGCCCGTGCCCGTGCCCAGCAGGATGGAGACGTTGTTGCCGTTGTTCGCCACGGCGAGGTCGAGTTTGCCGTCGCCGTTGAAGTCCCCCACGGCCACGAAGTATGGGCCGACGCCCACCGGGAAGTTCGTCGCCGCGCCGAAGGAGCCCAAGCCCGTGCCCAGCAGGATGGAGACGGTGTTG
>JAYVRG010000076.1:0-55205 GCA_043776515.1 Phycisphaerales bacterium | reverse complement strand
CCTGAAAGAGCATCCACGCGACCCGATGCCCTTTCCACGCGACCAGAAAGAGCATCAACGCGACCTGATGTTCCTTCAACGCGACCAGAAGGAGCATCCACGGAGGCGAAATGAACGCCTCGCCCGCATCCCGTGCCACCACCATCCGCTTTGGGATGGTGGTGCAAGACGCGCAGAACACGCACCGCGCGACACACGCTTGGGGTTGACCGCACCACCTTCGGCGCCGCGCCGAAGATGGTGCCACGTCCTCATCCGTTCCGGGCCGCGAGGGTGAGGCCACCTGCCCGAAGGTGATGGCACGATGAGCCGTCGATCGTCATGCCACCCGCCGCCTCCGCGAGAGCCGCGGCTTTGCTTCATCCGACATCCGACATCGCCCATCCGACATCGTCCCTGCCTCGCTGGCGCGTCGGGCTCGTTACTCCTTCGCCGTCTTCTCCCACTGCTCCTCCACGCGCCGCGCCGAGACCGGCACCACCGTCTCCTGTCGTCCGCCCTCGCCGCCCCAGAGCGCGATGCGCCACTCCTCGAGCATCCAGCGGTATTTCACCAGTTCCGGATCGGCCCGCTGCGAGGGCGTGCCCTGCTCCACGCGCACGCGGAGCTTGTGGACCCACGGCGCGATCTCGTTGATGAGCCGCGTGTCACGCGTGATGCCATCCCCCCCACCCATGCCGCCGAGTCTGTCGAGCCGCCGCCGGATCGCGGCCAGATAGCGCGGATACTCGCGCAGCCACTCGTACGGCGTCCGCAGCCAGAACCCTCCGGAAAACAAATACGCAAGCTGCACGCGGAGATCGAGCATCGCCGCGCCAAGCTCCGGACGGGTGACCATCGCTTCCAGTGGCCCGGCCATCCCCATGTGCTCGCGCAGGATGCACTCCGCCAGCGCGAAGACCTCCGCCCCGCTGGAGCCGATCCGCGTCCACGCCGCGTTCAGCCGCTTCTCGAACTGTTCCTTCGTGCGGACATCTACGGATGCCGCATCCATCCGCACGCTCTCCCACGCCCGATGTCCCGTCAGCTCCGACAACTCCTCTGCAAAGGGCTTCCCCGACTTTCCCACGTACGCCGCGCTTGCCAGCGCCTTCTCCAGTAGCAGCGACTTCTCGATCCCCGGCATGGTCTGAATCAGCGAGCGACACTCGCGCCGCGTGTGCAGATAGAAGAGCCGCCGCAGCCCCGCCGCGTGCGCTGCGCGGGCCTTCTCCGCGCTCACGAATGGACGAATGGCAACATCCTCCGCCGCGCCCTCATCGCTGAGCGCGGGATAGACCGTGAACACCCGCCCGCCGTGCAAAATCTCCGCACTCAGCGGCAACTCGCCGAAGTCCCAGTGAAAGACGCCCGACCGATTGAACGGCCCATGCGGCAGCCGCACCAGCGACTGCTCCGCCTGTCCGACGAACTCGCGCCGGATCACGCCCAGATCGCGGCTGGCCATCACCACCTTGCCGCGTGCATCCACCACGCGAATGTTCATCACCAGATGTTTCGGCAGCCGATCCGGGGTGAGGGGGGGCCAGTGCTCGCGGGCCACGAAGATGGTCGTCATCTCGCGCAGCGCACTGGTGAGCGACTCCACAAAGTCCCCGCGTGCAAACTTCATCCGCGCCGCCGCGCCCTCCGCCGTTTGCGGCACCGGCACAAAGCTCGCCCGCAACGAACGCGGCAACTCACGAATCAACGCCTCGATCTTCTCCGCCACCACCCCGGGCACCATCCACTCCAGCCGCTGCTGCGACAGCTCGCCCACACGATCCACCGGCACAATCACCGTGATCCCATCATCCCCCGCGCCCGCATCAAACTTGTATTCCAGTTGAAACCTCCCCCCCACCTCCGTGGCATGGGCATCCTGCCCATGTGCTGTGTCCTTCGTGCCTTGCACATCCGAGGATGCACGGGCTTGCGCCCGGGCCTCTGTTGGGGGGGCGATCATCGCAATCGAATCCGGAAACTGCTCCGCCAGCGGCTCCTGCACACCCGGCGCGAGCACATCCTTCTTCTCCATCATCAGCAGCCGCGGCTCGCGTCCCTCCGCGCGACGCCGCCACTGCTCAAACTGCCCGCCCGTCGCCACATCCGGCGGCACGCGCTTATCAAAGAAACTGAACCGCGCCGTCTGGTCCGCGAGCAGATCATTCGTGCGCGCCTTCTCCTGCAGATGCTTCACCTGCCGCGTGATGGTGTGGTTGTGCTCAAAGAACTTCGCGTTCGTGAGATACTCTCCGCCCACCAGCGCGTGCTGGATGAACAGGGCGCGGCTCGCCACCGGGTCAATGTTCGCATACGGCACCCGCCGCCGCTTCACAATCTCCAGCCCGTACAGCGTCTGCGATTCGTACACCACCGCCTCGGCACGCTCCGCGTCCCAGTGCGGCTCCGCGTATGTCCGCTTCACCAGATGCTGCGCCAGCAACTCGATCCACTGCGGCGAGATCGTCGCCGCCGTTCGCGCGTACGTCCGCGTCGTCCGCACGATCTCCGCCGCCATGATCCACTTGGGTGCCCCCTCACTCTGCTTGAACAGCACCGACCCCGGGAAGATGTTGAACTTGATCCCCCGCGCCCCGTCGTAGTCTCCATCACCCATCGCGACATCCTTCTGCGTCGCGTCGTTCTTCCGCCCGATCGACGACAGCAACCCCGTCAACATCGCGCGATGGATCTGCTCCGGCTTCGCGTGCGTCTCATTGATCCGATACCCCATCTCCGTCATCAACTCGCGCAGCTGGCTGTGCGTGTCATGCCACTCGCGAAACCGCATGTACGAGACGAACTTATCGCGGCACCACTTGCGAAACTGCCCGGCCGACAGATTCTTCTGCTGCTTGTGCAGTTCGCGCCAGAGTTTGAGCTGCCCGAGGAAGTCCGATCCTTCCTCCCTGAAGATCACATGCGCCGCATCCGCTTCCGTCTGCTTCTCCAGCGGCCGCTCGCGCGGGTCCTGCGTCGCCAGCGCGGCGGCAATCACCAGCACTTCCGCCATGCACCGCTCGCCGTCCGCCGCGATCAGCATCCGCCCGATGCGCGGGTCCACCGGCAGCTTCGCCAGCCGCCGCCCGATGTCCGTCAGGTCGGCGCGCAGCCCGCCGCCCTCCAGCGCGTGAATCTCCAGCAGCGTGTCGTACCCATCTCGCACGTTCTGCGGGTTTGGCGGCAGGATGAACGGGAAATCCTCGATGTCCCCAAGCTCCAGCGCCTTCATCTGCAAGATCACGCTCGCCAAGTTCGTGCGCAGGATTTCCGGATCGGTGAACTCATCCCGAGCGTTGAAGTTCTCCTCCGAATACAGTCGGATGCACGTCCCCGGCTCCGTGCGCCCGCATCGCCCGGCCCGCTGGTTCGCCGAGGCCTTGCTGATCGGTTCGATCGGCAACCGCTGCACCTTGATCCGCGGCGAATATCTGCTGATTCGCGCCACGCCCGCGTCAATCACGTACCGAATCCCCGGCACTGTCAGCGAGGTCTCCGCGACGTTCGTCGCCAGAATGATCCGTCGCCGCCCGCGCTCCGGTTGAAACACACGCTGCTGCTCATCGCCCGAGAGCCGCGCGTACAGCGGAATCACATCCACCTTGTGCGCCGGACGCAGCGGGTGCTTCCGCAGCGCCTCCGTCGCCTCACGAATCTCTCGCTCGCCGGGAAGGAAAACGAGAATGTCCCCGCCACACGCCGGATCGCCCTCGATCCCCTGGCTCATCTCATCCACCGCGTGCAATATCCCCTGCTCAACATCCCGATCCTCATCATCGGGATGCTGCGCCTCCAGCGGCCGATACCGAAACTCCACGGGATACGTCCGCCCGCTCACCTCGATGATCGGAACCTCCACCCGCCGCGGCCCCCAGCCGCCCTCTTCTCGTGTGCTCTGGATCGCAAAGTGCTCCGCGAAGCTCTTCGGGTCGATCGTCGCGCTGGTGATGATGATCTTCAGGTCCGACCGGCGCGCGATCAGTTGCCGCAGATACCCCAGCAGGAAATCAATGTTCAGCGACCGCTCGTGCGCCTCGTCGATGATGATCGTGTCGTACTGCGAGAGGTACCGGTCGTGCTGCGTCTCCGCCAGCAAAATACCGTCGGTCATCACCTTCACCAGCGAACGCTCGCTGGTCTGGTCCGTAAAACGCACCTTGTACCCGACCACTCCACCCAGCGACCCGCCCAGTTCCTGCGCGATCCGCGCACCCACCGCCCGCGCCGCGATCCGCCGCGGCTGGGTGTGCCCGATGAACCCGCGCGTGCCGCGCCCCATCTCCAGCAACATCTTTGGAATCTGCGTCGTCTTTCCCGATCCGGTTGCCCCGCACACCACCACCACCTGATGGTCCCGGATCGCCGCGATGATCTCATCCTTCCGCGCCGCCACCGGCAGATCATCCGGATACCGAATCGCCGGGATCGACCGCGCCCGCTGCTCAACTCGTGCGGACGACCGGGCTATTTCATCGCGTATCCGTGCAAGGGTGGACCCATCCGCTCCCCCGCCCTGATGGCGACCGCTCCGCTCCAGGGCGCGCAGACGCGCGTGGATGCGGCGCGCATCAGCCGCCATGCACCCCTCCAGGGCGCGGTACATATCCCGGATGGAAAAAGCTTCCGACACAGTTGGACGGTAGACGAACTTTCGCGTCGCTTCCCCGATACAGTTGGCCCGCACGCCTCCCAGCGTGCCCAAATGAAAGGACCATCCCATGCGTCGCACCGAACGCCTGATCGCATACACCGCTCTCACCTGCTCCCTCGTCGCGCTCGCCGGTCATGCCGCGGGTTTCCGCATTGTCGCCCCCGCCGGCGCCTCCGCGCCGCTGGCCGCGCCGGATTCCGCCCGCATCGCCACCTGCGATGTCTACCAGCTTGTCGAGCGCATGATCGAGAGCGAGCAATACCGCCCCGCCCAGGCCGCCGAGCAGGAGCGCGTCAAGGCCCAGCTCGTTCCATTCGAGACGCGCCTGGAAGCCATGCAGCAGGAACTCCAGGCCTCCGACCCCAAAGATCCCGCCGCGCAGGAGAAGTTCAAGACCTTCCAGGCCAAGCGCGAGGAGTACATGTCGCGCCGCCAAGCCGCGGCCGACGGCTACACCGACCTCATCACCGGCCAGTTCTCCGACGCCTATACCAAAATCTGCGCCGAGGCCCGCACCGTCGCCGCCTCCCTCGGCTACACGTACGTGATGGCACACAAGAAGGGCGAGATTCGCGCCCACGACCCGCGCCAACTCGTTGAGGAGTTCCTCAGCCGCCCCGTCTCCGTCGCGCCCGATGGCGTTGACATTACCGAGCAGGTCCGCAACTCCATGAAACTGCCTGAAAAGGCCGCCGGAGGCCCCGACTCCTCACCCCTCCTCCCCGCCAACTCACCCGCGGCCCCCACGAACCCCGCCTCCACGGAGTCTCCCAAGAAGTAATCGTGCCCGCGGACCCTCGACACATCATCGTCACCCCCCGCGGCCGCCCCCGCAATCCATGGTCTACCGACGAAGTCGCCTGGCCGGACTACTGCTGCGCCATACTCATTGACGCCGAGGGCCGCTATGTCATCGAGCGCCGCTCCGCGAAAGCCACCAGCGCGCCCGGCCAACTCGCCTGCTTCGGCGGCAAGCGCGAGCCGATGGAGCACCCGGATCGCTGCATCCGCCGCGAGATCAAGGAAGAGCTCGGCTGGAGCGTCGGCGCGCTCCGGCTCATCGTCGCCGTCCGACTGCGAGAGCGAGCAACCGGCCGCGAGATCGCCTGGTTTTATCGCGGCAGCGCACCCCGCGCCTCGCTCTCGCTCAGGCCGCTTCCCGGCAGCAGTATCTTGCATCTGAACGCAAAGGACTTGCTCGCCGCTCCGGACCTTTCCGATTGGCATCGCGCGGCCATCGTTGCCGCGGAGGCGAACGAAGCCATCGCCTGGATCGAATCGCCCATCACCGCTCGCTGAAGTCGTTCGTCATCCCCGGCGCGCCTCGATCGCCTTCTTCCGCTGCTCGGGCGTCAGCACATCCAGAATCTTGCGGAACGTCGCGAGCTTCTCCTCCTGCGTCGGCTCCCCGATGCCACCGTTGCCACCATTCTTCTTGTTTGCCTCCGCCGCTTCTCGCGTGATGGCGCGAATCTTCGCTTCCTGCTCTGGCGTCGCCTCGATGGACTTCAGAAAATGGTCCATGTGTTCCTTGCGCTCATCCACGATCCCCTTCAGAGATCGCCCCATCTCGCGCAGCAGCAGATTCAACTCAACACGCGCCGGAATCGGCCCCGTGCTGGCCGCCCCATCCGCCGGCTTCATCTCCCCGCCGTCCTTCTCCCCCTTCTCGCGCCCCTCCACGCCACGCCCGCGTCCACCACCGCCGCCCGTCCCCGCTCCCGCACCTCCGCCGCGCTCGCCCATCGGCTCGCTCGCCGCGAACGCCCGCTTGTACTCATCCACATACCCGCGATACTCCGCCCGCTTTCCCTCCGAAATCACCGCCTCCACCCGCTCCACCAGCGCGGGCTCGATCAGCCCCACAATCGCAGGCCGAAACTCCCGCATCAGCGGGCGCACTTCCTCCGGCTTCGCACCGCCTTGCCGCGCCGTCTGCAACTTGATGAACAGGTCGTAGTGCTCCTGCAGTGCCTTGTTGATCTCCAACAGCCGCGCCACGAACACACCGTCCACCGGCTTCCGCTCCTCCGGTGTCAGTTTGAGTAGATCCACCGCCCCCTGCTCCGGGCGTACTTCCAACCGCTCCAGTTTCCCGCTCGCATCCCGGCGCACCAGCGTCGGCACGCTCTGCCGCTCCCCCACCTTCGGCCCGCGCATGGCATCGCCATCTTTCTGCGCGCCCGTTCCCGGCTCCTGCGCCAATCCGCTGCTGGCCGCCCAGCCAGACACCGCCAGCACCGTTATCAAAATGAACCAGTGATATCGCGTTGCCATCGGAAGTCCTCCACTCCCCATTTTCGGGAGTCCACGCCGCAGGGTTTCTCATGCCGCCAAACGCCCTAGCTTCCCGGTTCTTGCAGCCGTTTTCCTCTTTCGACCGAATGAACATCCCCCACCAGACCGGACATCCCCCGGCCTACACTGCGGCCCGTATCGACCAAGATCGCGTCTTGTTCGGAGAATCCACACCATGAAACGCACCCCCCTGTTTGCCATCCTCGTCGCGTCCTTTACCTCCCTTGCCTTCCTTGCGGGTGCCGCGATCGCGCAGACCCCCGCCGCCAAGCCCGCCGACGCCCCCAAGGTCGCCGAGCAGCCCAAGAAGGAAGAACCCAAGAAGGATGAGCCCAAGAAGAGCGACGAGAAGGCCAAGACCCCGGAGACCAAGAGCATGCCCGTCAACGAATTCGTCAAGTTGTCCACCAACAAGGGCGACATCATTCTCAAGCTGTACAAAGACAAGGCCCCCATCAGCGTCGAAAACTTCCTCAAGTACGCCGACAAGAAGTTCTTCGACGGCACCATCTTCCACCGCGTCATCCCCAACTTCATGATCCAGGGCGGCGGTTTTACCCCCGACATGAAGCAGAAGCCCACCGATCCCCCGATCAAGAACGAGTGGAAGAACGGCCTCCAGAACAAAAAATACACCCTCGCCATGGCCCGCACCCAGGTCCCGGACTCCGGCACCTCCCAGTTCTTCATCAACGTCGCCGACAACGGCTTCCTTGACCAGGCCCGCGACGGCGCGGCCTACGCCGTCTTCGGCGAAGTCGCCGCCGGCAACGCCGTCGTTGATGCCATCTCCGCCGTCAAGACCGGCACCAAAGGCGGCATGACCGATGTCCCCAATGAGACCGTTACGATCAACTCGGTGACCAAGATCTCCGAGGACGACGCGAAGAAGGCCGGCGCGAAGTAAGCCGACCGCCGCATCGCTGAATCAGCAATCCACAATGGCCCGGAGTCGCAAGACCCCGGGCCTTTGTCTTTCCAGTGCCCAGTGCCTGATGCCTAGTGCCCGCTCCCCGTCACAAACGGAATCACAATCGACACCACAAACAGCAGAATGATGATCCACTCCAGCACTTCCATCCGCACCGATGATCGCCGGTCCTGCAGCTTCGAGTAGATGCTCTCCAGCGTGCTCAACTTCCGCTCGATCGACGAATCTCGCTCCGGCAGGTGGAACCGTTTCGCCGCGAGCCGATACACCCGCGCCAGATATTGATCGCCGACCAGCTTGATCGCGTTGTTCACGCCCTCGTACAGCAGCGCACTATCCATCTGCAACCGTGCGATGCGGTTCAACCCGCGCCATCCGCCCGGAAACCGGCGCCCTCCCTGCTCAACCACGATCCGATACGACTCATCGAGAATCTGGTCCAGCCGATCATCCAGCACCCGCATCTCGAGAAGTTCGATGTTCGCATACTCCAGCACGGAACGCACATCATCCCCGCCGCCGCCGCCCGCTGGCCCCGCGTCCACCACGATCGCCGCGTTCCAGTCGATCATCGCAACATCGCGCCGCCCGTACGAAATCCGCGATGCCACCGCGTCGGCAATCTCATCATCCGAGAGCCGCTCGCGCTCGGATCGCAATATCCCCGCCAGCAGCGCATCCGTCTCCGCCCCGCGTGCCTGCACGATCTCCATCATCCCCGGATCATCGAACTGAAAAACCAGATAACACTCCATCGGGTCCGCCACATGGGGCTTGGTCACCGCGTCCGCCATCGTCTCCGCCAGCGTCCCGAGCACTTGTCGTGCTCCCGCGAGAATCGGCCCATGCTCATACAGCGCATCGCTCAGCGCGAGCAGTTCTTCCAGTGTCCCCTCGAACTCAATCCGCATGGTGATCGAGACTGCCCCAAAATCAAATATCCCCGCGTCAAACGCCCGCTGCGTTTTCCACACCCGCTCGCTCCGCCCCGTCCCCACAAGCACCTCCACCGGCTCCGCGCTCCCCGACACCCGCACCGGCAGCGGCCGGTAATCCAGATACGGCGGCGTCCGCTTGCTCGGCCCCAGTCCCTGCCGATGTGCCCCCACCGAGAGCCGCGACTCCGCATGGTCCAGATCAATCGCCTGCCCGACATCAAACGCCACGAGCACATGCACCGTGCATCGCACCGTCGCCGACAAGGGTTGTGGAGCCGCGTCTGTCATCTGTGATCGCATCCTACCACATTCTCCCAGCCATGCCCTATTGCCGTGCAACTGGTACCATGCGGCAAGGAACTCAGGCCGCATGACCGACCCCGCACTCCCTTCCTCTCGCACGGCTTGCCTGCTCGAGTATCTCCGCGCCCACTGCGGCCCCCTCCTCGCCGCGTGGCTCTTCCCCATCCTCGCCTTCCTCGCCGCCACCCTCTTCCTCGGCGGCAACCTCGGCAAAAACACCGACGACTATGCCATCAATCTCCGCGATCCCGTAACCAACGCGATTCCCTGGCCCTTCAATCCGCTTGAACGTTACCCGTTCTTCTGGCGTCCGCTCCACAACACCCTCTGCTTCACCATCGGCACACTCTTCCCCGAAGCCAACCGCAGCATCCACATCGCTGTCGCGCTCTTCCACGCGCTCTCCGTCCTCGGGCTCTTCCTGCTCCTCCGCGAGATGACCCGCACCCGGCTCGCCCCCGCGCTGGCCGCGCTGCTCTTCGCCGTCTACCCCTTGCACGGTGAGGTCGCCTTCTGGTTCTGCACAACGTCCACCGCTATCGGCACCGCGCTCTTCTTCGCCGCCGCACTCGTCACAGTGCGCTATGCCCGTGCTGAAAAGGCCACGTACCACCCTCTGCTCCTCATCTTCGCCCTCTTCTTCATCATCACCTGCTTCTACGAGCAATCCGCTGCGCCCGCCACCGCGCTCCCCTTCGTTGTCTTCGCGGCCTCGCCACGTTCGCGCGGCTGGGCCGCCCGCCTGAATCGTGCATTCTCGGCAACATTCGCCGCTGGCCTCGCATGTCTCACATACGTCGCACTTCTCCTCTCCACCGCACCTTCCAATGCCCGCGGAAATATCGGCTCGTTCGTCAAAGTCGATCGCCTCGCCGACCGCTTCCACGAGTTTTCAATCGGCGTCCGCAACGTCATGTACGCCGACCGCGCCAGTCAAATCACCCGCGGCTCATTGATACTCGGCTGGGAAACACTCCACTCTCCGTTGGGGCTTGTCACTGCCGCAGCACTGATGGCGGCCGCCGTGCTCTGGCTCATTTGGGCCGTGCGCCGTGGCGGTGCCCGCCCGCACTTCATAGCGACTAGTGCAAAACCTCCGGATCTCGGCTGGCTCTTCTCGTGCGGCGTTGCCACGTTCATCGCCGCGTGGTTCCCAGTATTCGTCATCGACCATCAGATCATCGAAATGCGCAACACGTATGTACCGCTCATCGGACTCGCGATGGTGGTGGCCGCGCTGCTGGATGCGATACTGTCGCTTCGATTCCCTAAAACGCCCCATGCACCAGCAGTTGCACGCGCCACGGCCGCCCTCGCTGGCGTGGCCGCGGCGGCCATCGGTGTGGTCTGCCTCGTCGGCACCCAGTCGTTCCTGCACGCCCGCTGGAAGCAGGATCAGTACGAGATCGCCGAGCTCAAGCGACTTGTGCCCAACCCGCCGCCCAACACAGTTTTCGTGCCAATGCGCACCAACGCAACTCCCACCCGGACAGGTCTCATTTTCTTCGATCGCGGCCGATATGGCGTGCTTGAAACACCCTGGTCCGCCAGCGATGCCATAGCTTTCGCCTATCACCGCTCCGACCTCGGCGCGACTTCCTACAACCCGTGGCTCCCCCCCCCGCGCATCCCGCTGGACAAGCCCGGCCCCGACGGAGCCCGCTGGACGCACGGTCTCTCCAAGTCTCTGCTCGCGATCTTTCCCGCGGACCCGGAGGGCGGGGTTCGTATCCCGTGGACCAACATGGTCCCGCTTGTCACCGAGCCGTTCGCGCGAGGGAATGAACTCAGACTGCTCAGCCGTATTGATGTCGAGAGCCCCGACCACCGCGACCTCGAAATCCGTCCCCCAATCGTCCTCGCGGCAATCGACGCGGCCAAACGGGCGAATACTCGCCTCCCAGCCACGACCTATCGCTTTCCCACCACCTCGACCACGCCCGATCTCATCGGCATCGACTTCTGGGAATATGGCGATGGCACGCCCGGCCAGTTCATCAGCGTCCACCCATGGAATATCGAGCACAAAGCAACCTGGCTCGCCGCAAACGCCGGTCCACGCAGCACCATGTCCGTGCAGATGCCCCCGCTGGATCGCCCCGAAAATCTCCTCCTCCGCGCCACCATCGCGGACTACGACCTCGACCCCATCCGCAATCCAATCGTCCGCACGCAGGAACTCGTCGTCATCATGGCCAGCGCGCCAGCGAAGGAACTCGCAGTGCTCCGCTTGGACCCACTCGCGATCCGCGCCGAAAAACGCTGGCTTCCTCTGATCGTCACCATTCCCATCCGCCCACCCCCCGCAGGCGACCGCATCGTCGTCTCATTGCGTTTGACAAACGACCCGCCTATCCGCATGGACCCCAAAGACAAATCCCCGATTCCGATCGACGCCAGAGTCGCCGCGCTTCCCGTCTGGGTCACACACGGTTACGAGCAGTCCATCATCACCCCATGATCGCATATCGATGCAGTCCCACGGACGGCTGCATTGAGAGATCAGTGTCTGGAGGTGAAGTCGCCACTTCAGCGGCCCGCTCGGTGCAACGGGACACCCGAAACCCCTTCGGAATCCCCCGAACTTCCAGGCCTTTCCCACCCCATTCGCTCCCGCTCCCCTCCCCCCATATCCTCTGCTCCCCGTGAAGCTCTCCGTCGTCATCCCGGCCTACAACGAGGAAAAGAACCTCGATGTCCTGCACACGCGGCTGACCACCGTGCTGGAGAAGTGCGCGCCCGCCGTCTCCGACTTTGAGCTGATATTCGTGAACGACGGCTCGCGCGACGGCACGCTCGACGGGCTTCGCCGCCTCGCGCTCGCGGACCCGCGCGTCAAGTTCCTCTCCTTCAGTCGCAACTTCGGCCACGAGACGGCCGTCGCCGCGGGTTTGGATCGCGCCGATGGTGACGCCGCGGTGCTGATTGACGCCGATCTGCAAGACCCGCCCGAGCTCATCGAGCAGATGGTCGCCCGCTGGCAGCAGGGCGTGCAGGTCATCTACGCGCAGCGCCGCAAGCGCAACGGCGATCCGGTCTTCAAGAAGATCTCCATCTTCATCTTCTACCGCCTGCTCGGGCGCATCTCCGAGATCGACATTCCCCTCGACACCGGCAACTTCCGGCTCATGGACAAACGCGTCGTCGAGGTCGTCCGCGCCTGCCGCGAGAACCCGCGCTTCGTCCGGGGGCTGGTCCCCTGGGCTGGCTTCAAGCAGGAGCCGCTGCTCTTTGATCGCGACCCGCGCCACGCCGGGGAGACCGGCTACGGCTTCTTCAAGCTCGCGCGGCTCGCGCTCGACGGCATCTGTTCCTTCAGCATGACGCCGCTGCGCATCGCCTCATACGCGGGCGGCGTCGTCATCGCCATCTCCGCGCTCGCCGCGCTCGTCCTGGTCATCGACAAACTCTTTATCCATCAGGATGTCACGCGCGGCCTGACGCTTCTCGCCTGCGCCATGTTCTTCCTCAGCGGCGTTCAGCTCTTCATGCTTGGTATGCTCGCGCAGTACATCGGCTATATCTTCAAGAACGTGCAGAACCGCCCGATGTACATCGTCGCCGATGAGGGCGGCTTCCCGACGCGCGGCCCGATCGTCGGTCCGTCACCCAGTGCCCACGGCTTCACCCCGAACATCATCGTGCGCACCGACGCCGCTCAAGTCACGCTCGACCACGCAAACGGTCGGCGTTTTCCAAATGCCGAATCCCTCGTGCCGAATGCCCCCGCTTCGGAGTTCCCCCGTGGATGAGGCGCTCTATCGCCTCCACGCCGAGCGCGAAGAAACATACTGGTGGTGGGTCGCCAAGAACCGCATCATCCTCTCGCTCATCGCGCGATATTCCCCGCCTTCACATCCGACATCCCACATCCCACATCCCACATCCTGCCTCGCCCTGGACATCGGCTGCGGCGCCGGCGGCGTCCTCGCCAAACTCTCCCAGCCCCCCTTCAACTTCGACGCACTCGGCATCGACATGTCTCCGATCGCCCGCGAATATTGCCACAAACGCGCCCTCACCGCCGTCGATGGCTCGCTCCCAAACGCGCTCCCGCCCGAGATCAAACCGAACTCCTATGACGTCATCGTGATGAGCGAGGTCATCGAGCACGTCCCCGAGGATCGCGCTTCCGTGCACGCCGTCGCGAAGCTCCTCAAGCCCGGCGGCCTGCTCATCTGCACCGTGCCCGCGCACATGTGGCTCTGGTCCAGCCACGACGACTTCAACTTCCATCAGCGCCGCTACACCCGCGCCCGGTTCGGCGAGCTGTTCCGCGACATCCCCGGCGTGCGGCTCGAACAACTCGTGCTGAGCTACTACCAGGCCGCGTCGCTCCCACTCGTAGTCGCCGCGCGGCTGGTCGAAAAGGCGAAAACGAAACTCACCGGCAAACCACCCGCTGAGCCCGAGGTCAAGCCGCTCCCCGCTCCCATCAACTTCGTACTCACAAAGGCCTTCGAGGTTGAGCAGCACCTGCTGCCGCACACGAAACTCCCTTGGGGAACAAGCGTCATCAGCGTTCACCGGCGTACCATCGCTCCATGAGTGTCATCGACAGCGCAGGGCTTCGACTTCCAGTACAGGTGAGCATTCCCACCTCGGACCCCCCCGCGCCCGCTGCCGCGCCGCGGCCCGCTCGCCGCAACCCGTACATCGCCTATCGCAAGCTCATCACCTCGCAGCGCGTCCGCGAGCTCTCAGCCCTTCGTCCCTGGATTCCCGTGCGTGACACCATCTGGTGCTGGGCGTGGATCGCCGCCGCGTGGGCGCTGGTGTTCTTCGTTCCAACGTGGTGGTCGGTGCTGCTGGCGATCCCCGTCATCGGCACGCGCTACTACGCGCTCTTCATCATCGGCCACGACGGCATGCACCGGCGCATCTTCGCCTCCGCCAAGCGCAGCGACTGGTTCACGGACCTGTTTCTCATCGGCCCCATCGGCATGGTGAACCGCGTGAACAGCCGCAACCACCTCGAGCACCACCAGAACCTCGCCAACGACGACGACCCGGACCTGCACAAGCACGCCTGCTTCAACAAGTCCGACAAACTCGAATACATCCTCTTCCTCACCGGCCTCTCCGCGCTGGTGAACGTCTACAACAACCTCTTCGTTCACACTGGCAAGGTGGACGACGCGGGAAGCGCGGCCGCCGCCGATACCGACGCCGCGGCCTCCAGCGACAACCACCGCAAGCACTCGCTCCGCGACATCGCCATCATCCTCGGCTGGCAGGCCGCGCTTTGTCTGGGCTTGACAACGCTTGTCGGCGTTGCATTCGGTGGTACGTTCGACAAGCCACTCACGATTCTCCTCCACGGCTTCTGGGGCTATCCCGCCCTCTGGCTCGCGCCCGTCTACATCTTCACCTATCTCCCCAACCTCATCCGCTCCTTCGTCGAGCACAGCCACCCCGAGGACGACGACCACGCCGACGAGCACCGCCTCTGTACCTTCCTCTCCAATCCCATCGAGCGGCTGGTCATGTCGCCGATGAACATGAACTACCACATCGGCCACCACCTCTGGCCGAGCATCCCGTACTACAACCTGCCCATCGCCGACCGCGAACTCCGCGCCATTCCCGCCGACAAGCGCGACGGGCTGAACTGGCGCGGCACGTACATCGGATACATGTGGTCGTACTACATCGCTCTTCCGCTGGAAGAGTGCCGCCACTCGCGGCATCGCGCGCTGCACGATGCGAACGCGCGATAGCGGACGATTCAGGCCGCCAATGCGAGCGATTCACCGGAGACCATTGCCGCTCCCGCGCCGCCAATGCTGATCGTCCCGGCCTGCGTCCACGCTCCGTGTTTGTCGCCGCGCGTGGCGCGCACGAAATACTGTGTCTCGCCCGGCGGCAGCGCCGCGTCGGTGAAGGTCGCTGGCTTGCCGACGTACACGATCGAGAATCCCCGCTCGCCCGCGTGCTTCCGCTGCACGGTGTAGATCAGCCCCGAGCTGCCCGCGGCCCGCTCGCGGGCATCCTGCGGATGCGGGGGCTTCCACGAGAGCGTCGGCTCGCCGCGCATGGTGATGACGGTGTTCACCGCTCGCACATACGCGGGACGCGGCAGCGGCGCGGGACGCAGCGGCACGTCGATTCCGGCGGCCGGGTACACGAGATTCACATCCGGCCCCGCGGCGTTCTGTTCGCGTGCGAAGACCTTGATCGCCCCGAGCGCGCGAGCCGTCGAGTCGCGCAGCTCGCCGAGCTTGATATTGGAGCTGAGCGTCGCGGACTCCGCCGCGATCCGCTGCGTGTGCGCCGCGAAGTGCGCCTGCTCGGACTCGGCCAGGAGCACGGCCATCGCGGCCACCTGCAAACTCGTCAGTCCCACTCCCGCTGGGTCGAGCTGCCAGATCGCAAGATGCGTGCGGACAAACTGGAGCAAATCGGCGCGGCCGGAAGGGAGAATCCTCATGGCACCCGCATCGGCCCGTCTCAGCCCACGCTTGATCCCCGATCGCGCTTTTCCATCGACTTGCCGCGATTCGCTGGAAAACACGCCCGTTTCGCCGCCCGATCCGGACGTTTCGGCTGCCGAGCCGCGTGTATCAGCCGCCGATACACGCGCATCGGACTTCGATACACACGGGTCGTTCCATGACACGCGTGCGTCGATTCTCGAGCCACGCGAGCCGCCGCCCGATGCCGGCGCGGCGCCGATCGAGCCACGCGCGGCGCTCGTTGAAGCGCGGCCGCGCCGCCCGCGCCCACTTGATCGTCTTGCGGATGATGGAGGGTCTCGGGTGCGGCTTCATGGTGCGGGCAGTCTCCGGGTTCTTCGCCCCGGAGGGGCGCTCAGTGCGTTGCCGTGGGCGTCAGCCCACGGTTGGCCACTCGCGCAGATTGTCTTGTCTTCTTTGTCTTGAAGCCCCGGAGGGGCGACAGCCGCACATCATGCCATCACTACCGCACCTCCGGGGCTTGGGAGAACAAAACAAGAAGGAAGCGGAGCGCTCGCTCTCCGTGGGCTAACGCCCACGGCAACGCACTGCACGGCCCTCCGGGCCTCAGGGCCGTGCGCTCGCAACATCAGTGCCCACCGGAGCCGCCCCGCACTCCGGACACTTCGCATCCTTCAAGATGCCGGTGCGGTCGTAGTTGCACTTCGGGCAGAGGTTCAACCCCCCCTTCGCGCGGCGGCGGGCGATGGTGTCCAGACGCCAAGCCATACCACAGGTGATTGCAAGAGGGGCAATCGCGATCCACAATGGAACGATGAGATGCCATCGGTACCGCTTTTCGACCCAGACTGGAAGCCAAGTGAAGGGATAGGGCGTCTGGCTAAAACCAAAGCCCCTCACGAAAAATACTGGCGGGTAGTACTGCGCATGCAACCCTCCGGAAGTGATGGCGAACCAATGCCCGCTCCCGTTCGACCACGCCACGCACAACCAGTTACCCCCAACCCACGCCACCACCAGCAGCACCGTCACCACCGCCCCGCCCCACTTGATCGTCTTGCGGATTCGAGGGTGCGGCTTCATGCTTGCGTCCCTCCGCTCCCGCACTCCGGACACTTCATATCCGACGTGATGCCGGTGCGGTCATAGTTGCACTTCGGGCAGAGGTACAGCCGTTCGCGACGGCGGGCAATAGTGTCCAGACGCCAAGCAATGGCAGTAGCAAGCAGGGCGAAGGCGGTGGGAATCCAACCCGGAATCCCAAGGCACCAGTTCTGCTTCCACGATGTCCAATTGAACCACCATCTGAAGTATGCCGATCGCGGCCCGAGCGGCGGAGACCATCGCTCAAGGAGAAAGCCGCCGTGTGCACTCGGGTTTGCGGATGTGATCTTGCCAACCAGCCATGTACCTTGGGTCAGCGTCACAGAATGCCCGGCGTCGGTCGCCGCAGCGGCAGACCACCACCCGCTCCCAATCCACACCACCACCAGCAGCACCGTCACCACCGCCCCGCCCCACTTGATCGTCTTGCGGATTCTCGGGTGCGGCTTCATCGTGCCAGTATTCTACCGCATTCTTCCTCTCCGCGGCCTCGGCGTCTCAGCGGTGAACCTTCCTACACCCCCACCGGCTCCGCCCCCATCTGCGCCGCCAGATTGTCCAGCAGCAGCCCCATGTTGACATTCAGCGCGAGATGCCCCTCCGCCGCGCTGATCGCGTCGATCGCGTTCATCAATCGCGCGGTGCTCACGTCCTGTTCGACGGCCTCTGCCGTCTTCCCCCCCCCAACCTGCATTCTCAGCCGCAGCCGCGCCCGCATGTCCTCGGAGAGGAATGCGAGCATCCGCCGTGCCCATTGCTTGTTCGCCCCGTCCTTGCTCGCCTCCGGGTGCAGCTTCACCCACGCCGCGGCCCGCTCGTCAATCAGCTTCGCCAGCACCTCGCCCAGCCCGATCGGAAACTTGCCCTGCTCGATGAGTTTGAGCGATTCCTTGATCGCATCATCCCACGCGAAAAGATCGTTGACGATCGCCACCTCCGCCGCGCCCGGCGAGCCCGCCGCGAACCGCAGCAGCCACGACCGCTTCTCCGGCTCGATCGCGCCCAATCCCGCTTCCCCACCACGCCGCGAGAGCCACTTGTTCATCTCGCCCTCTTCCAGCGGCGAGAACGAGACCCGCTGGCACCGCGAACGCACCGTGGGAAGAATCCGCTCCTCCTGACTCGTCACCAGAATGATGACCGTCCCCGCCGGCGGCTCCTCCATCAGCTTGAGCAGCGAGTTCTGCTGCACCACGCCCATCAGCTCGGCCTCATCGACGATGAACACCTTGCCCGCGCGCGAGTCCCCCCCACCCGCCGTCATCACGCGGCTCCGCATCGCCGGCTCAATCAGAAACTCCTCGATCACTTCCTTCGCGATGCCGAACTGCTTCCCCTTTCGGACTGTGTCCTCGCGGCTGAGCGATGCGAGTTCCTTCGTGATGATGTGCAGGTCCGGATGCGCGCCCCCACCGCTCTTCACCAGCTTCTGCACCTCCGAGTCCGGCTCCGGTGCAAGGTTGCCGCCGAGGTCGGGTGACGTCGTGGGGTCCAGCAGCGCGGCCGCGAACGCCACCGCCGCGGATCGCTTCCCCACGCCCATCGGCCCATGAAATATCCACGCGTGATGCACCCGCCCGGACTTCATTGCCCGCTCCAGCGTCTGCTTCGCGCCCTGCTGTCCGATGATCTGCTCCAACATCGTCACCGGATGCGCGACCACCGGCGTGCTCTCCGAAGCGGCCGCCGCGATCGCCAGCCCGTCGTCATTCGCCGCTTTGCCTGCACGTTTGGCCATTGCATAGAGCGTACGCATGACCGGCACATGGGAAGGCGAGGGAAGCATCCGAGGATTCGCGCGGCTCATCCTCGGCGTGCGTGGTCACACGGCGCGAATCTTGTTGCGTCCGTTGAACGCCGCGATCTTGTAGCACTCGGCGAGCGTGGGATAGTTGAAGACGGTGTTCACGAAGTAGTCCACGGTGCCCTTGAAGGCCATGACGGCCTGGCCGATGTGGATCAGTTCGGTGGAGTTGGTGCCGATGATGTGGACGCCCAGGACCACGCCGCTCTCCTGGTGGATGAGCATCTTGAGCATACCGAGTTCATCGCCGAGAAGCTGGCCGCGGGCGGTTTCTTTGTACTGCGCGATGCCCGCTTCGTAGGGAATACCGGCCTGAGTGAGTTTCTCTTCCGTCCAGCCGACCATGGAGATTTCCGGGATCGAGTAGATGCCGTAGGGGAAGAGTTCCGCGTAGCTCTCGTAGCGTTCGCCATACATATGACACGCGGCCTGGCGGCCCTGCTCCATGCTGGTGCTCGCGAGCGCGGGGAAGCCGATGACATCTCCCACCGCGTAGACATCCGGGCTATCAGTCTGGTAGTTGGAGTTCACCTTGATGCGCCCGCGATCATCGGCGGTCGCGCCGCCGCTGTTTTGCAGGTTGAGTCGAGTGGTCGCGCCCTGCCGGCCGACGCAGTACATCAGGCAATCGGCGCGGATGGTCTTGCCGCTCTCGAGCGTCGCTTCGACCATGTCCGGAGAGATGACCCCTCCATCGCTATGGGTGCCGCCACTGCTGCTGCGCAAGCCCGAAGGAAGCGGAATCCGCTTGATGCTTACGACCTTCTCGCCCAGACGCAGGGTCATGCCCATCTGGCGCAGGTGATACTGAAGGGCTTCGCCGATTTCCGCATCCAAGAAGTCCATGATGCGAGGGCGGCCCTCGATCAGCGTGACGCGCACTCCTAGCGCAGCCAACATGCTCGCATATTCCGTGCCGATCACGCCGCCACCGACGATTATCATTGTGCTGGGGAGATACGGGAGTTGCAGTACCTCGTCGCTGGTGATGATCTTGTCAGCGTCGAAATGGATGGTGTCGGGGCGGGTGGGCGTGGTGCCGGTGGCGATGAGGATCTTGGCCGCGCCGACGGTCTCGACGGCGTGATCACTCTCGACGACGATGACGTCTTTCTGGACAAAGCTCGCGGTGCCATGGATCAGCTCTATGCCGTTGGAAGACAGGTGTTGCCTGACGACGTCGATCTCGGCCTTGATGACGCGCTGGCAGCTTTCGACGAGTTTGCTCAGGCGGGTTTTGCGATCCAGAGAAGTGAAGTCGCCGAGGTTCTGCTGCTTGGCGCCGACGAGGGAGACGACCGCTTCGCGTAGCGCCTTGCTGGGGATGGTGCCAGTGTTGATGGCGACGCCTCCGACGAACTGCATCTTCTCGATGACAGCGACGGACTTGCCAAGCTTGGCGGCCTGGATGGCCGCCTTCTGCCCGCCGGGGCCGGAACCGATGACGACAAGATCGAAGTGGCGCATGGTTTCTCGGAGTGACTATTGCGGAGCGAGCACGAAAAGAAACAACAGAACTCCCCCGCCGACTGCTAGACAGGGAGTTTATCGGTCCGAAGGGGGAGCTACTTGGAACATCTACGGGCGGACAGGCCCGAAAAAGGTGGGAGCGTCCCAGGCGAAGCCAAATAGACTGACGGGGCAAGGCGGATGCATCGGGAGCCATTCTGGAAGACTTCCGATTCGGAGGCCCCATGTCTCCACACCGGGACTCTACGCCTTTGTTCCGCACTCCGGGCAGACCACGCCCGCCGCGAGGCCGGTGCGGTCGTAGTTACACTTCGGGCAGAGATTCATCCGAGCGCGACGGCGGGCGAGGGTGTCAAGACGCCAGGCGGCCGCGGTGACGATGACTGACAGCGCTAGCGGCATCCAGAGCGGGACAGAAATGAGCCAGACCGAACTTCTTGAAGCCCAATCAAGCGACCAACGGAAGTGCGGATCGTGGGGACGCACCTCCCAACCGAGGAGCTCGGTCGGCCACGGGCGCCCCAGGCGATCCTCCACGTCAAGACAACCGTTCACCACTATGAAAGAGATGCCGCGCTGTCGGTACCACGAGATTGCCCACCACGCACTCCCAATCCACACCACCGCCAGCAGCACCGTCACCACCGCGCCGCCCCACTTCACGGTCTTGCGGATTCTCGGGTGCGGCTTCATCCCAGCATTCTACTCAAATCCTTCCTTCTCCGTGATCCCTCCGTGTGCCCCGTGGCCTCCGTGTTTCATCCGCTCCACCGATTGAAACACGGAGGCCACGGGGCACACGGAGAAAGCACGGTGAGGATGACCGAGCGGCCAAGGCGTGCGAGCGCGCGGTATCCTCCCATCCATGCCCGCTCTCCCTGCGCCACCCGAAGCCCCACACCTGCTCCATCCCTGGTGGTCCGAGTTCCACCCCTTCACCATCGACCACGCCATCGCGCTGGCGTGGACGGTGCCGCTGATCGTGGTGTCGTGCTGGCTGGGGCGGCGGTGGCTGGGCGGCGCGGCGGAAGCAAAGGCACACGGGCAGGATGCCCGTGGCACGGAGTTGGTTTCGCGCGAGCACCAGTTGTGCTCCGCGTGGGCCGGGTTCATCATCTGCTCGAACGTGTGGGCGCTGGTGTATTGGTTGCAGCCCGCGCACTATGACATCACGAGGTCGCTTCCGCTGCACATGTGCGACCTCGCGGGGCTGCTCGCGCCGCTTTTGTTTCTGACGCACTGGCGTCCGATCCGCGCCATCATGTACTTCTGGGGCATCGGCCTCTGCACGCAGGCGTTCATCACGCCCACGCTGCTGGAGGGAATCGGCGAGCAGCGGTACTGGCTCTTCTGGCTCAACCACCTCGCGATCGTCGGCAGCGCGGTGTACGACCTGATCGTGCGGCGGTTTCGGCCGACGATCCGCGACTACATCACAACGACAATTGTCACGATCGCGTGGTTCGCGGCCGTCGGCGTGCTGAACACGCAACTGGGCTCCAACTACGGGTACAACGGCAACGTGAAGATGGATCGCCCGACGATCATCGACAAACTCGGACCGTGGCCGGAGCGGGCGTTCCTGCTCGCGGTAATCGGGATCGCGTGGTTCGGGGTGTTGTGGGTGGTGTGGCCGGTGGTGGCGAGAATGCGAACCAAGTCAAGTTCACCGCTGAGACGCTGAGGAGGCGGAGGGAGGCAGTGCGATAGGGTGGATGGGTCGGTATTTCGGCCGCACACGCGGGCATCGAACTTTGTACTATCAGAACATCGGGGCTCCCTTTCACCCTTTCTCCCGCTTACGCGTTCCGGTCTGATCTGCTTTCATCCGCGTTCATCCGCGGCTCAACTCTCTTCCCATGACGTACATCGTTCTCTCGCTCATCGCGGTTGGAGTGTTGCTCGGCTGGCCGGCGGCGTGGCTGGCGCGGGCGATGGGGCGCGCGCTCAACGCGATGGACGGCGTGGGCGTAAGCGGACAGGTGAAGGTTGCGGCGCGGCGGGTGCCGAACACGGGGGGGATCGGGATCTTTGTCGCGATCGCGCTGCCATTCTTGGCGGTTCTGTTGTTCGCCCATGTGAGCGCGGCGGCGGATGGCCAGAACTGGTTCGCTGCACGCGGCATCTTTCCGGAGATCGCGGTGTATTGGGAGGGCATTCGGCAGCAGACTCCCGCGGCGTTGGTGCTGCTGGGCTCATTGCTGATTCTGCATGTGATGGGGATCATCGACGATCGCAGGCCGCTGGGGCCGATGGTGAAGTTGCCGGTGATGCTGCTGGCGGCGACCACAGTGGTGATGGCGACGGACACGCGACTGCTGACGTTGCTGGATTCATACGGAACAATCGGGCACATTGCGTCGATCGCGATCACGGTGTTCTGGATCGTGGTCATCACCAATGCGTTCAACTTTCTGGACAACATGGATGGGCTGTCTGGCGGCGTGGCGGCGATTTGCTGCGCGGCGTTCCTGACGACAGCGATCGTCAGCGGCCAATGGTTTGTGGCGGCGATGCTGGCGTTGTTGCTCGGGGCGTTGCTGGGTTTTCTGCGGTACAACTTTCCGTGGCGAGACAAGCCGTCCACCAAGAGTGGCTCTGTTGGCTCATCGAACACATCAGCAAGGGGTGGCACTGGCAGCTTGCGTGCCAGTGGTGCAGCAACCAAACCAGCAGATTCAAGTGGAGCAGGCGCCACACTCTTCATGGGGGACAGCGGCTCGCTCATCGTGGGCTTTCTCATCGCCGTGATGGCGGTTCGCATCACGTATCTTCCAGTTTCCTCAACCCCTTTATTCTCCAATGCTTCATCGCACGCATTTCTGTTCCTGACGCCGCTGATCATCCTGGCGATTCCGCTGTACGACTTCTGCTCCGTGTGCTGGCTGCGGATTCGGCAGGGCCGCTCGCCCTTTGTCGGTGATTTACAGCACTTCTCGCATCGGCTGGTGAAGCATGGGTTGTCGCGGCGCTCGGCGGTGCTGGTGATATACGGCTGCACCGCCGTCACCGGGATCGGCGCGATTGCGCTGCCGAAACTCGAGATGTGGCAGGGCGCGCTGGTGGGGGTGCAGACGTTGCTGGTGCTGCTCGTGATCGCGCTGTATGAATGGTCGCGCCCGCCGATTGCGAGTGCTAAGCCATGAAACGCCCGACGCTGAGAACTCCCGCACCGACGACGGCAGTCGCCGCCAATCTCTTCGGCGATGTGCTGCTCTGGCTCGGCGTGATACTCACGCTGCTTCCCCAACTGCTGCGGGCAACCTCGAACTCCACATCGTTTCCGTTCTGGGATCAGGACCCGCTGATCTACTCGATCTCCGCGCCCGCGTTCATGCCCGCGGATTCGATGCTGGTTGATGCCGCGACGCTGCTCGGTGCGGCGATCCTGTTCGCTCGAGCCATCCGCCAGCGCATCCCCATCAACCTCTCCCTCACCCTCCTCGCGCTTCTCGGTGCGACTGCTGTGGTTCTGCACGGGTGGCTGCTGAGCCCCACTGGTTTCTCATTCGCGTGGACTGGCAACGGTTCACTTGGCAATCAGCGGATCGGCGCATCCTGGTTGAGCGCGATCTTCGGTGCGCTGGCGGTCTGGCACGCCGCGCAAGACCTTCGCGTCCGGCGCATCTTCGCGGGCACGCTCCTCGGGCTCATCGCACTCCTCGCGTGCTACGGCATCGCGCAGGTGTATTTCATTCACGCACAAACGATGGCGGATTTCAAGGCCGATCCGGACAAGTTTCTTGCGGCGCATGGGTGGTCGCGGGAATCTTCGATGGCCAAGTCGTTTGTGCGCCGCATATCCCAGCCGGAGGCCAGCGCGTGGTTCGGGCTGGCGAATGTGTACGCGACGTTTGCCGCCGCTGGTTTCGCGGCGGGGCTTGTCCTGCTCCTGAGTGCTCTGCCGATTCCCCAGTTGCGATCGTCTAAATCCAAAGCCCTTTCTTCATCACGTTCCGCGTCCCCGCCTGCCCGGTTGACTTCCACTTCGCCGGCTTCTATTTCTTGTCCTGTCGCTTCATTTGAAATTTCACATTTGAGATTTCAGATGCCCGCCGCTCCCATCCCTCTTTCTCAAACGCTCTTCCTCGCGCTCTTCACACTCCTGTGCGCCGTCGCCCTGATCCTCGCCAACTCAAAGGGTGGAACGCTTGCCTTTGTTGGTGCTCTCGCCGCGGCGGTGGCTCTGTTTATCCTCTCCCGTCGCCCGAGCAGCAAAGGGATCCACACCCTCGCCGCCATCATCGGCCTCGCCGCAATCATCGGCCCGATCCTGCTCGTGCTGCTTCGCGGGCGACTCGGCGAGCACGCGCTCGGCGATGAACGCTCGCTGCTGTTTCGCTCGTTCTACGCGGAGGCAACCGTCCGCATCTTCGCGGAGCATCCGATCCTCGGCGTCGGGCCGGATGGCTTCCAACGCGCGTTCACCATCGCCAAGCCGCCGCTCTGCCCCGAAGAGGTCCAAAGCCCGCACTGCATTCCGCTGGACTATCTCGCCGATCTGGGCATTCTCGGTCTCGCATGGGTTTTCCTGCTCGCGCGCTTCGCCATCGGCGCGGCAAGAAACGTCATCGTTCCCACATCCGCCATCCGACATCCCACATCCCACATCTTGCGCAACGACACGCGCCTGCTGCTCGCACTTCCCGTGCTCGCCACACTTCTCGCCACGTTCATAGAAACGCCGTATATCACGCCGGATATCGCCGTCGTGCGCGTTGGCGGCCTGATTCTCTGGTGTCTGTGTGCGTGGGTAATCTCGCGCGTCATCACGGACACGCTTGCCGCGCGTATCGCGCTGGCCGCCGCGGCACTGGCAGTGATCGCGCACGGGCAGATAGATGTCGTCGGGTCGTTTCCGCTCAGCGCGCCGATCTGGCTCATGCTTATCGCCGTCGCCGCTTCTCCCTGCTCCCCCGCACTACCCACCCCAGCGGGGGAGGTGCCCGAGCGCAGCAAGCCAGGAGGGGGTATGCCCTCCCTGCGCTTCCTCCCAATCGCAATCACCCTCGCGCTCTCACTGCTCGTCTTCGCAACTTCAATCTCTCGCACTCGCCCCTGGCAACGACATCTTGAAGACGCCGCGCTCACTGTTCGCCCCATCGCCGAGATCACCGAGCGTCTGAACGCCATCACGCGGCCCCCGGTGACCGGAGAGCGTGCCACCGATTTGATCGAGCATATCACGCGCGATCTGCGAACGCTCACGAACAACCCATCGCTCCAGCCGACGCCGCCCGCCATCAACGGCGCGGTGCTCTCGATGCGATCCGCTCTTCTCCCCCGCGCGGCCGACTCTCTCGAAAGCGCGTTTGCCATCTATCCGGACAATCGCCTCCCGCTTCGTGAGGCCAGTCGCCTCCACTTGCAACTCGCGCAGCTCGCGATCGAGCAGCATCGACCAGACGAGGCACGCACGCACTTTGATCGTGCCATCGCGGTGCTCCGCATCCTTCCGAGCGCGGCGAATACCTCTCTCGTCGCCGATCCCACTGGTCCCGAACTGCAATGGCTCGCGAGCATCCTTGAACGGCGCGCCGAGATGCTCTACCAGCCGCAATCGCTCGGGCTTGCGATCCAGCAGCGCCGCCGACTTGTGACAATCGACCCGTACAACCTCGACAACGCCCTGAAACTCTTCCGAGATAGTGAAAAGATTTTGGATCAGGACGCGGCCCGCCGCTGGGCTGGTTGGGCACTTGAACTCCATGAATACACCCGTTTAGACCGCGAAACCCGTGGGCTGTCGCCCGCCGACCTGACGAGCGTGCAAAACGCCGCAAAAACCACGCCTGTCCCGTGACACTCCAGCAGTGCCTTTACATCCGACATCCCACACCCTCCATCCGACATCATCTTGACCCCTCCACCCCCCTCCCCTAACATCCCCCCCTGTTCGCCGCACGCCCTTTCTGTCCTGTTAGGCCTCCGTCGCGGCCGAACGATCATGCACCGAGCACTCCCATGAGCGACGACTCCGGCTCAGAAGACCCCGACAACGAACCGACCTGAGCCCGCTCGCGCTCGCACATCTTCTAATCCACTTCTCGCCCCGACGCACGGCGCCTTCGCCCACGCTGGGCGATGTTCCTAGACCCTCTACCGCACGCTTCCCGGTTTTTCACCCCGTCACTTTTTCACTCCGATACTCCGACACTCCGTCACTTTGAGAATCCCATGACCAGCGACCTCAGTTACATCCGCAACTTCGGCATCTGTGCCCACATTGACGCTGGCAAGACCACCGTCTCCGAGCGCATCCTGTACTACACCGGCAAGAACTACAAGATCGGCGAGGTCCACGAGGGCACCGCGACGATGGACTTCCTGCAGGAAGAGCAGGAGCGCGGCATCACCATCCAATCCGCCGCCACCACCTGCCCGTGGAGCAAGGATGGCGTTGAGTACAAGTGCAACCTGATCGACACCCCCGGCCACGTGGACTTCACCATTGAGGTCGAGCGTTCGCTGCGCGTCCTTGACGGCGCGGTCGCTGTCTTTGACGGCAAGGAAGGCGTCGAGGCGCAGTCCGAAACCGTCTGGCGTCAGGCCGACAGGTACAAGGTGCCGCGTCTGTGCTTCATCAACAAGATGGACAAGATCGGCGCATCCTTCGACTTCTCCTTCGCCACCATCAAGAGCCGTCTGGGCGCCAACGGCATTCCGATCCAGTACCCCATCGGGCTGGGCCACGACCACAAGGGCATGATCGATCTGCTCACCATGCGCGCCTTCTACTTCGAGGGCGAAAAGGGCGAGACCGTCCGCGAGGCCGATGTTCCCGAGGACATGCTGGAAAACGTCCAGAAGTGGCGCACGCTGATGGTCGAGAAGATCTGCGAGCTCGACGACGATCTGGGCACCAAGTATCTTGAGGACCCCGACTCCGTACAGGTTCCCGAGATGAAGCAGGCGCTCCGCGTCGGCACCATCTCTCGCCGCTGCTATCCCGTGCTCTGCGGCGCGGCCCTCCGCAACATCGGCATCCAGCGGCTGCTGGACTGCGTCGTGGACTATCTTCCTAACCCCAACGAGAAGCCCGAGGTCGAGGGCACCGACCCCCGCGACAAGGAAGTTCGCATGACGCGTCCCCACTCCGTGGATGCGCCCTTCTCCGCACTGGTCTTCAAGGTCGTCTCCGATCAGCACGGCGACCTCACCTACATGCGCGCTTATTCCGGCCGCCTCAAGAAGGGCGATCGCCTCGTGAACCCCGGCAACGGCAAGCGTGAGATCGCGTCTCGCATCTTTGAGATGCACGCCCAGAACCGCATCCCGCTGGATGAGGTCACGGCGGGGAACATCGTCGCCGTCGTCGGCATCAAGGATTCCTACACCGGCGACACGCTCTGCGATCCCGAGGATCCGATCATGCTCGAGCGCATGTTCTTCCCCGAGCCCGTCATCGCCATGTCCATCGAGCCCAAGACTCAGGACGACAAGCGCAAGCTCTCCGAGGCACTTGGCGTCATCCGGCGCGAGGACCCCAGCTTCCGCTCCAACTACAACGAAGAGACCGGCGAGACCATCATCGCCGGCATGGGCGAGCTGCACCTTGAGATCATCAAAAACAAGCTCGTCCGCGACATGAAGATCAACGTCAACGTCGGCAAGCCCAAGGTCTCCTATCGCGAGGCCATCAGCCGCAAGGTCGAGGATGTCCGCGGCCTGTTCCGCAAGCAGACCGGCGGGCGCGGCAAGTTCGGCGACTGCACCATCTCCCTTGAGCCGTTCACTGCTGCTCAGGCCGAGGAGGCCGAGCTGGACTTCACCGACATGGTCGCGTTCGAGAACGACGTGGTCGGCGGCTCCATCCCCAAGGAGTTCATCCCCTCCATCGAGTACGGCGTCCGCGAGACCGCTAAGAGCGGCGTGTTCGCCGGCTTCCCGCTCATCAATATCAAGGTGACGCTGACCGAGGGTTCCTATCACGCCGTTGACTCGGATCAGCTCTCCTTCGAGCAGGCCGGACGCATCGCTCTTCAGGAAGCGGTCCCCCGCGCCAACCCCACGCTCCTCGAGCCGATCATGAAGGTCGTTGTCACCGTCCCGAATGACTACCTCGGCAATGTGACCGGCGACATGATGTCGCGCCGCGGCATGATCATCGACACCGAGGACCGCGACCCCGTCAAGATGGTCACCTGCGAGGTGCCCCTCTCGGAAATGTTCGGCTACACCACATCCCTGCGCGGCATGTCCCAGGGGCGCGCCAGCAACACGATGGAGTTCCTCGAATACCGCCCGATGCCCGCCAACTTGGTCAAGCAGATCAAGGAAGGCGACGAGGGCAAGGGCACCAAGAAATAGTCGTAGTTCCCGCATCTCCGTGGCATGGGCGTCCTGCCCATGTCGCTTTTTCTCCTCGCGCCGTCAAAGAACCATCCCCCCGTGCATTCGTTGGCCCGCCACGGATCAATCGCATGTGTACGCACACAAACCTCCCCGCTCCGCCCGAGCGTCCATCACCCCCAAGCAGTCTCGCCGATCCTCCCCGCAAGTCGCCGCGTCTCTTCACGACGTTTCTCATCCTCTCGGTCGTCACGCTGGGTGTGCTCTCGTTCCTGCTCGCCCGAAACAACCGCCAGCTCAAGCTCCAGATCACCGCCGCCCAGCAGGCCCTCACGCGTGAGCAAACCAAAGATTCTCTCGCCGTCGGTGAATCCGTCGGGCCGCTTACCTTGGTTGACACTACCGGCACCGAGCGCGTGGCAACCCTCAGCGGCGAGCGATCGACCCTCCTCTTCATGGTCAGTGGCCACTGCCCCTACTGCGATGAAACCCTGCCTGTCTGGGATCGCCTCCTCCGGCGCACAGACGCTCGCACCAACACCGCCCTCTCGATCCTCTGCATCCAGATAGACGCCCGAGCTCCCGAGGAACTCAAACAACTCCCCGACACGCTCTCCCCCACGTTCGCCAAGAACGAGGGCGCGACGTGGCTCCATCGCATCCCCATCTCCCCCGGCGCGGTGCTCATCGATCGCGCGGGCATCGTGCGAAAAACCTGGTTCGGCGTCCCCTCGCAGCGTGACGAGCGCGAGATCGAAACGGCCCTCCTCGGCGGTTAGTACCCAATCGTCCCGCCGACGCTGAAACGCAACCGGCCCGTCTCCTGATGGAAGACGGGCCGGAAACTTGCTTTCGGATTGTCCACTCACATCGGAGTGAAGTCTCGCAAACCATCGGGCTTCCCGATCATCGCGTTCCGCCAGCCGTGCAGCCCGTCGCGCACGCCACGTACGCGTAGCAGCTGTTCGAGTATGTCTCCGGCTGCCCGAACCGGTTGATGCAATCCACGGGGTTGTACACATCCAGGCAGTAGATGCCCTGGCGCGGACATCCGCCTCCCGCACGCGGCGGCGCGGCCAGCGTGACCGCCGCAGTGGCGGCCAAGCCCAGAACGCCCACAACCATCGCACACTTGCTCACGGAGATCAAAGTCTGACGCTTCATCGGTGTCCTCCTTGAAAAACTTGGTCACAGGCCACACTTTGCCGCTCTCACCATGAGCGCGGCCGTGGCCCAAAAATCTAAGGTACCACGATTCGACATCTTGTCAAATCACACATGCCCTTGATGCCTGCATCCGCGAACCCGGCGCACGATCGCAACCAGTTTGGGGGGCCATTTGCAATGGCCACATCAAGCCGCTATTGCTCTCGCACGTCCTGCTAGCATGCGCACATGTCGGGAGTGCGGGGAATCGGGCAGAGTCTCAAAAGGAGCATCTGATGAAGTCTCAACGAATCCTTCGGAGCGGGTTGGCGTTTGCCGTCATGGCCACAACGGTTGCCGCCGTCTGGACACTCACCGCCGGCAGCGCGATCGCGAAGCCGCCGCCACGTTTGGACTGCGGCCCAACGCGTCTGTGGATCTGCGTCTTCCAGGGCTGCCCGAGCTGCAACGCCCAGTTGTTCGCGGGAACCATCTGCGAGAAGGCCGCCTTCGAGAGCAGCTCCGGCCGCACCTGTTCGCCGTACGCTGGTGATTGATTCTCGTTGATCGTGCCAAGTTGCGAAAACTCACTGACGGCCCGGGCGTGATCCCCGGGCCGTCTTTTTGTTGCACATGTGGGCTTCCCGCCCCGGCTCTCCCCAACGCCCGAAAACCTCACCCCCTCGCCCAGTCCCTTCACTTTCCAGCCATTTTCCTCAACCCCTCCCGCCCCCTCCACGATCCTTGTCCTCCGGGCCACAAGCGCCGATCCCCGCACCCAGACCTTCCCCCGACTTGCTCAACCCCCGCCCCCGGTTTATTCTCCGTCCTGTCCCTCTCAGTCCCCGATCACCCTCGCGCCCTCACATCAACTTTCCACTTCGTACCTCCGACTCCCCACTTTCCCCATGGCCGCCCGCTACCAAACCATCCTCCTCTTCGGCGCACCCGGCGCGGGCAAGGGCACGCAGGGCAAGATTCTCGGACAGATTCCCGGCTTTTACCACGTCTCGTGCGGGGACATCTTTCGCTCCATGGATATGAACTCCAAGATCGGCAAGATCTTCCGCGAGTACTCCTCGCGCGGCGAACTGGTCCCCAACGACGCGACCGTCCAGATGTGGGCCACCAACATCCAGGCCCAGACCATTCTCTCGATCTACAAACCCAACGTTGATTTGCTGCTGCTCGACGGCATCCCGCGCAACCCGGAGCAAGCCATCATCATGAAGAAGCACATCAAGGTGCTCAAGGTCATCCACCTGGTCTGCCCGGACAAGGACAAGATGATCGAACGGCTACAGCGGCGCGCCATCAAAGAGAACCGCGCCGACGACGCCAAGGTGGAGGTCATCCGGCGCCGCTGGGAGGTCTACGAGCGCGAGACCTTTCCCGTTCTTGAGTGCTACGACAAGAAGATCATCGCCGAAGTGGACGCCATGGGCTCGCCCGCCAATGTGCTCCAGCAGATTCTGACGCACATCGTTCCCGTGCAGGAAACGCACTTTCGCAATCCCATCGCCTGATCGCCGTGGCATGGGCGTCCCGCCCATGTGCCTTTGCTGCCGTGGCATTGACTTTTCCGCCATGCGACCCTCGCATCGTCCGAAACCACTCATGTACATCGTTGCGTTTGTTCGCCACGACGCGGTCGCCCAACACTCACGCTCACGGCAACCCCGCGTCACACACGCTCAGAGATGCTCAGCGTCATGCGAAGCGTCTGCCCCGTGTCCAACACCGCCGCGAGACTCGCGCCCATCGAAGCGGCGAGTTCACGGCTCACCACCAGCCCAAGCCCAAACCCGCCAGACGCCTCGCGTGCCGCGTCCTTCCGCCAAAACGGCTCGAAGAGATGACCGACATCCTCCTCCGTCAGCATGGGAGCGCGATTGGCAACCATGAGCGTTGCCCCACTATCGTCGCTTCGAGCAACACATCGCACCGGATGATCCGCGCCGAGCTCCCCGTGACGCAGCGCATTGTCGATCAGATTCCCGATCACGCATCCCAGCAGCGTCGGATCGGCACGCACGTGCAGCGAAGTTGGCGCATCGACTACGACCAGCGTCGCGTCGCGACCCGCGGCCGCAAGCCCCCGCGCCACTTCCTGCCGAAGCACCCCGATCAGGTCAACGGGAACACGCTCGCTCTCCATCTCCCGCGTGAACTCCGCTCGCGAGACTCGCAGCAGCCCCTCCGTCAGCCGCTGCGCACGATCCAGTACCCCTAATCCATCGCGCGCCGTCTGCTCCCACCGCTCTGGCGTGCGCTCGCGGGAGAGGCCTACCTCCAGCAACATCCTCAGCTCCGCGATCGGCGTTCGCAGCTCGTGGCTGGCCGCGCTCGTGAATCGTTTCTCGCGCGCAAACGCTTCTTCCAGTCGCGCGAGCAGCTCGTTGATGCGACCGGCAACCGGCACCAGCTCCGTCGGCAGATCATCGCACGCCAGTCGCCGATCCAGCGTCTCCGGCCCGATTGTCGCCACACGCGCCGACAGCGTTTCCAGCTGGCTCGTGCCACGCGCCACCGCCCAGCGCGTCGCCAGGATGCTCGCCACCACGAGCCCGATCCCAACGATCCCGATCGAAAGACCGACCGTCCACAAAACCCTGTCCAGCGAGACACGCGCCTGCGCCACGATCAATCGAACATAGGGAGCAACTCCCACCACCGCGTTCGGATGCTCCTCATCGCGCTCAGTGATTGGTACAAACTCGACCATCGTGTACCGGCCAACTCGACCGTCCGGCAACACACAGTCCAACGGTTCGGTCGCCCGCTTGAGCCCCATCCATTCGGACATGGCAGGTATGCGGAGGGACTCCGAACGCGCCAGTTCCTTCCACCCATCCGGACCATCCACCCACGCCAGGAAATATTCCGCGTCCGCGCCGGGTTTGTAGCGCGGCAGCACGTCTCCGGAGACATCCATCTCCACCTTGGTCCCATCAAATCGTGTCAGTGCCTGCAACGCCGCTGCGCGCGTGCTCAACCCATCATCAAACTGCCTTGTGAGCGCGGCCCGAACTACGAGAAATAGCAACACCCCGCCGAGCGCCAGCAGCATCGCAACGCTGAACGCGACCAGCAGAGACGTTCGTTTCCGAATGCTGGTCACGACTCCTCCTTCAGCACATATCCCACCTTGCGGCGCGTGTGAATCAGTGCCGGACAACCCGATGCCTCGAGCTTGGCGCGCAAGCCGCCGATCGCCGAGTCGATCGCGTTCGAGAACACCTGCGAACGATCGTCGTACACATGCTCCTCGAGTTCCGCGCGCGTCACCGGCTTGCCCGCTCGGGCCGCAAGATACTCCAGAATCGCATACTCGCGCGGCGTAAGCTCAATCTCTCTTCCTCCAACACGAACCAGCCGCGCCGATGAGTCGATCGCCAGCGGCCCGATCGTCACCACCGGCGAACGCTTCCCGTGCCGCCGGCGCGCGAGTGCCTGTACCCGCGCCAGCAACTCCTTGAACGCAAACGGCTTCACCAGGTAGTCATCCGCACCGGCCGCTAGCCCTTGCACCTTGTCCTCCACGGTGTCCCTCGCAGTCAGCATGATGACCGTCGCAGGAATCTTCTTCGCACGCATCGCGCTCAGCACCGCCAGCCCATCCATCTGCGGCAGCATCCAATCCAACACCACTACGTCATAGTCGGTCGTTTGCGCATGGATCAGTCCCCGCTTGCCATCGGCAACGGCGTCCACGGCATAGCCCGCTTCGCGCAGCCCCTGCGCCAGCGAGTCTCGCAGCACCACGGAATCCTCGACAATCAAAATACGCACGAGCAACTATTGCACAGGCCGCGAAGCGAAGATGATGGGGAGATGACATTTCAGCCCTCCGCGCCCAATCGGCGCATATTTCTAGTACGATCATCGCACGCTATCACCGAACGCCCACCCACCTTTCACTCGCTCACGATGCACAACACCTCCCCACCGCATTCCATTTCTCGTTCGATGTGCCCGCGTTCGGTCGCCGGGCTGCTCGCGCTCATCATCGCCGCCCCGGTATGCGCTGGCCCGCCCCTCGGCACCGATGATCCCGAAACGCTACCAAAAGGCCGCTTCGAGCTCAACACCGCGTGTGTCCTCAACCTCAGCCCCCGCTCCGCGGACGCAGCGGCGGGGCGCACCTGGCAACACGATGCGCCCCGCTTCGATCTCGCGTACGGATTCGCCGAGGGAATCCAGCTCAAAATCGAGTTTCCGCTCTCAGTGATCGACCCGGCGGATGGTCAGCGCGCGCGCGCGGGTATCGGAGATGCCTCCTTCGGTTCCAAAATTCGATTCGTTCGAGAAGACGAGTGGCCAGTGGCCATCTCCATCTACCCCGCCGTCGGCATACCGATCGGCAATCGCAATCAGGGGCTGGGCACCGGCAAACCGTCGCTGGTGTTCCCCGTGCAGGTCGGGCGGCATTTTCTGGATGACAAACTCTGGGTCTATGGCGATGCGGGCTACAAAGAGCAGTTCGCGCACGGCGAGCCGGATATCTGGTTCGCAGGTCTCGCCGCGGAATACGAGGTGGTCGAAGGTCTTACGCTCGTCGGCGAGTTGCGCGGAGAGTTCGGCGTGCGCGGCGCTCCCGATGATTCGTTCTTCAACCTCGGCGTGAAGTGGAAACTCACCGAGTACGCCTCCTTCATCGGCGCGGCCGGGCGCAGCTTCAATCCAACCCCCGACTCCGGCGCAGACCTGCGGCTCTATCTGGGCATCCAGTGGACGTTCTGAGTTCCCCCCACACACGCCCGGGACGAGCGACGCTCTGGGAGCGAATCCTGCGGATGCATCGTGCCACGTCATCCCAAATCACCCTCACTCACTTCAACTTCACGCACGCCCAGAACTCGCACGCGAAACTGCCCCACTCGCTCGCCGATCTTGCCACATCGTGTACAAAATCACCCCCACAAGAATCACCGCGAGCGCGATCGACGAGCCGATGGTCCCGAATCCCAGCCCGCCTTTGTCGGGGTTCTTGGTGAGGACATCGCCCATCGTCGCGCCGAAGGGGCGTGTGAGCACGAAGGCGGCCCAGAAGAGCGCGACGTTCAGGCCTGCGCCCGCCACCTTCATTCGTGTGGCGATGAGGTAGACCCCGACGATCAGGGCGATGATGCCCCCGATGAGGATCGCCCCTCCCGCGAAGCCAAGCCCAGAGTCGTCGGCGAGATAGTCGCCCAGCGACGTGCCCAGCGTGTTGGAGACAAGAATCGCAGACCAATAGAAGACCTCGGCCCGCCGAGAGCGGATATCGGTGACCGAGAGGGACTTTTCGACCAGTCTCCAGACGATCAGTATGCCCACGAGCAGGGATAAGAGAATGGCGCTCCCAGCGGCGTAACCGATGCCGAGGCCCGGGCCGTCGCCGTGAGCGCTGGTGCGGTTCATGAAGTCCGACATGGTGGTGCCGGCGGTGCTGGTGGCAAGGATCACGGTCCAATAAAGGAAAGGGATGTACCGCCGAGCGGCCAACTGGCCAATTAGCACGATGGCAAACCCGGACATCAGGATCACCGTACTCCACAGGTACCCGATGCGCATTGTCATGGAAAAGAGGTCGCCAGCCGTCTCGCCCAGCGTGGTGGCGGCGATCTTCATCACCCAGAACGCAAACGTCAGCGCGGGCAGTTTGCTCACAATCGCATTCGTACTCGTTTTCATGCCGTCCACTTCCCTTTGCACAATCATGACAGCCCCGCGCCGCGGCCATCGCACGGCGCGGCACGGAGCATTTGGGGCTGCGCGTGGCAGCACCGATTCACCGACAGATTCACCGCTTCCCGGGAGTGTGCTTCACCAGCACGCTCTCGCCATCCTTGATCAGCCCGACACCCTTCGCGTACCACTTGTGCCCCACATCCGGCTCTAGCGGCGTGGTCTCTTTCACGTGTACCACATGCTCGAACTTGCCAGCGGGAGTCTCCAGCGTCTCCTCCATACTCACGATCTCGAAGCGATCCATCGCTTGGCCGGGCGCGAGTTCCTGGTAGAACTTGTCGCCCATCTTCGGCGCGCCCGGAATCATCAGCCCATACGTTGCGCCGTGCTCTCCGGACTTCCACGCCCCGGGATGCGTCACCTTGCCCTCGGCATCGAACACATCCACCTCCTCGCCGAGGTAGTACACGTCGTTGTTGGTCTTATCAATCGCGAAGAAGTTGCGAGAGGTCTCCTTGGGCTTGCCGCCCGCCATCTCGCGCTCTTCGATGATCCTCGTCGTGACACCGTCGATCACCCGCGTCTCATTCAGCACCGTGATGGTCAGCGTGTCCTTCCCATCTCGATACTCCTGCACGGTACCGGGTGTGAGGTCAAAGTACGCGCTCGCGCCAGTCGGCCCCAGGTTCGGCTTCGCCGCTGCGAACTCCTTGCGGAACCCATCATCTCCCTTCGCTCCATCCTTGCCCTCGTGCTTCGCATCCTTCTCGTGCTTCTCGGCCTTCTCGTCTTTCTCTTCCTTTTTCTTCGAGTCGTCTTCTATGTTCCCCGCTGCATCCACCTTGATCCCGTGCGACTTCCCGTCGATCACCACATCCACCTCGTAGTAGAACTTCTGCACCGAGTTGGGGTTCTTGATCGTGGCCTTGGGATACTCCTTCTTCAGCGCGGCTGCCACCGCCGCCGGGAGCGTGGACTCCTTCACGCTCTTCTCCATTTCCATCACATCCCCGGCAGTGGAAAAGATCGCCGCGCAGTCAATGCCGTCGGCCGTGTACTCGATCTCGTACGTGTACACATCGTCCTCGCTCTCCTCCTTGATGACCTTTTTGATCGCTTTCTCTCCACCCGCACCAACCACCTTGAGCGCGGCCGCCCGCACCGCTTCCGGGGCTTTTGCGAAGGGAATCACTTCCTCATCGGATTCCTCGGCCACCTTCTCCGCGGGCTTGACCGGCGGCTGAGCAACGGGCTGTGCAACCGCCCAGACGCCCGCGCTCGCGAGCAGCGCAACCGAGATGAATCCAACCGTGAGTGTGCAAATTTTCATATATACTTTCCTCCGATGCGTCGCCATTGCGAACGCGCGGTTTGATGACCGAGCGGGGATCACGCTTCCCCGCGAACGCATTATCAGAGCCGCGCCAACATTGCAAACATGACGGTCTCGTGACGGCTCCCTGCAACCGTAAATGCCCAACGACAAAGCGGGGACATTCCGCCTGGAACATCCCCGCCGTATTCCGGTATGTATCAGCGATATCGCCTCACATCGCGCTTCCCAACCCCTGACACCGCCGCCAAGTGCTCACCTGCCCCAGGTGGCTCATCGGGTGCCCGCTCATCATGAACGCAACCGCGCCACCGAGCGTCGGGGCCATCTCAACCATCCGGCCGCCCATCGGATTCGGCTTGCTGAACACCGCGTCATCCACCTCGGGCAACTTGCTGATGACATACTTGTACCCGTTCAGGAAGTGGCTGGTGATCGTCTCCATCGGCGGGTACTTCTTCCCCGTCGCGTCATCCTCGCACACCGTTCCGTTCTTGAACAGGTCTTCCCATCCCGCGGGCACCGGCGTCGGTCCCTGCGAAATGCCGACCATGTCGCACACCTTGCTCGCGTACATCGCCAGGTGGCCATATACCCACGCCGGATGGTTGCAGTCGATCAACTTCCCGTTCACCACCGGCTTGCGCCCGAAGTGGTCCGCTTTCACATCCTTCAGCAGCGTCTCACCGAACATCACGCTGAAGTTGGCCGCGCCCGCGATTGACTTTCCTGTGATTCCCATGATCGTCCTTTCGTATTGATTCCCGTCGATACAATATCACGCCAACCCCAGCCGATCAACTCCCGACATATTTCGCGTAGATTCCCCGGGCCAACGCCCCGTCTGTCGTCCCCTTGACAATCGCCCGTCCATCCCGAAACACCGTCAGCTCAATCCCGCCGCGCTCCCGCTCGAGTTTCCCACGCAACAGATGCTCCGTCGCCGTGAACACTCCATGCGATGACAGCCGGGTCCGCAACTCCGCGAGATCAACACTCGATCCTGCCGCGCTCGGCATCACCTGCACAGCGTTGCTCCCACACAAGCTCGTCTCCCCCGCGTCACCGCGCCCGCCCTCAAGAAACTCAAACTCCCGCTTCCCACAACACACGCACGCCGCGCGATCCACACCGCCCAATCCAATCTCACGCCACACCCCGTTCCAGATATCCATCTGCCGCAAGCCGCGCGACACCACATCCCACTTCCCCATCAGCACCTTGAGCGCCTCCGCCACCTGCACACTCCCCACGATCCCCACCATCGCGCCCAGCACGCCCGCCGTGTCGCACGTCGGCGCGATCCCCGCTGCCGGCGGCTCCGGAAACACGCACCGCAAGCACGCGGTCCGTGGCACGGGCTTTCCAGCCCGTGTTTCGGCCGCTGCGGCAGAACTCCCCTCTTCACTCTCCGCCCTCTGCACACAGATTACCATCCCCATCCCCACCGTCCCCACCACGCCCCCATACACCAGCGGCACACCCAGCTTCACGCACGCATCGTTCACCAGATACCGCGTCTGAAAGTTGTCCGTGCCATCCACTACAACGTCCATCCCACGCACCAGCCCTTCCACATTCCGCGCACTAACATCCGCGAGCACCGGGTCGATCACCACTCCAGAGTTCACCGCCCGCAGCCGCCGCGCCGCCGCCTCGACTTTCGGTACGCCCTCCCGCGCATCCCGCTCATCAAACAACACCTGCCGCTGCAGGTTCGTCTCCTCCACCACATCCCGATCCACAATCACCACCCGCCCCACCCCCGCCCGCACCAGCCCATCGGCAACCACACACCCCAGCGCACCACACCCCACCACCAGCACGCTCGCCGCGCCCAGCCGCTCCTGCCCTTCCACGCCAAACCCCGGCAACAACATCTGCCGGTGATAGCGGGCGAGCACATCTTCGGGACGAATCGGCATAAGAATCCATCGTACGTCACGCCTTTCATGCACCACTGCTGCTCCGTCTATAATGCCCACTCCCACTCGTGCGGCGTATCCCAACCGGAGTCGATACCCATGCACCGCTCTCGCCGCCAGCCCCACGCGCCATCGCTCGCACACTTTCTCTTCGAGCCCCTTGAACAGCGCACTCTGTTGAGTTGGACGTACTTCTCCCAACCCCTCTATGGCCCAGAGCCAGCCCGCGCCTCCGGTGCCAACTCCGTCTTCGCGGATTTCGACGGCGACGGTGTCGCCGACCGCGCCACCGCCGACGGAACTCTCCTCTCCTTCGCCAAAGGTCACGCCGACGGTTCGTTCGACGCCGATCGCACCACCAACGTTCTCGCGCCCGTCGGCCACATCACCGCGGGACGCTTCGACGGTTCCGGTCGTTCCTCACTCATCGGTATCGGCACCAGCGGCGGTGCCGTAGATGGGCGGCGCCCCAACGAGGGCTTCCGCCTCCGCGCCTTCACCTTTGATCCCGCAACCCTCGCCGCAAGCGGAGATCAAACCCCCGGCTCGTTCGTTCAGACGACCGTCCTGGGCGTCCCTGATTTCAACCGACTCGCTCCCCTCCCCACCGCCGTCGCCAGCGATCTCTTCTCCGGCTGGCGCGATGAGTTTGTCATCCAACTCACCCGTCCGGACAACTCATCTGCAATCGCCGTCTTCTCCTTCAAGAACAGCTCCACCATTGTGCGTGCCCCAGACGCCCTCGTCTCCGCCAATGCCACCGGCGGCCTGTCTCTGGGCGACATCCTCGCCTCTGGAAAGCAGCAGATCGTCTTCAACCAGGCCCACGACCAGACATCGGAGATCAGATACATCTCGCTCTTCCCCAGCGGCCAGTCGCGGAGCAATCTGCTCATCCGCGTCTTCCCATCTCAGTTCACGTCGTTCTCGCTCGGCGACATGGACAGCGACGGCCGCACCGACATCGTTGCCCTTCCCCGGCGCATTCTGAGCGTGAACGGTTCCATCCCCAACGATTCCCGCCTCTGGCTCATTCGCTCGCTCGGCTCCGGCTCCTTCGCCGCACCGCGTGCCCTTACGCCGCATCTCACCGACGATCGCTGGTACAACGAACCGGAATCCTACCAACACGGCGCCCCAAGCATCGCAGGCATCGCTGACTTGAACGGCGACGGGCGCCTTGACATTTTGATCATTACGTACGCGTTCTGGGAGCCCTATAGGGACTACCGTCTCACGAAGACCTCCCCGACCATCGCCCTCCAACTCCCCGGCGGCCAGTTCGATCTCACCCCTCTCCCCATCGCCATCGGCCTCTCGGGGTCCGCTCGCATTGTCGCCGCTCCCGATCCCGCCGCCAGGCCCAGCATCCTCGTGGATGGCATCCACCTCATCCACGCCGTCGAGCAGCAGCAGCCGCCGCAACTCCTGGACTTCACGGCGTATCGAGTCTTCGCCGGATCGGCAAACCCCACGAACATCGCCAAGTTCTCGGCCTTTGCGTTCGATCCAGACATCCTCCGCGGCGGTTCCATTGCCCGCGTCGATTTCTACATCGACCTTAACGGCGACGGCCTTGTGGACGCTCAGGACCTCTTCGCCGGCACATCCACCACTCCGGGCATCGACCGCCGCTACTCCCTGCTCGCACCCATCCAACCCGCGTGGGAAACCTCGCCCGGATATTCCCGCGTGCTGGCCGTCGCGTATGACTCCACCGGCCTCGCCTCGAGCCCGCGTGCTTTCAACTTGTACCTCCGATGATGCCAATCACGTTTGTTTTCAGGGGGTTTGGGTACCCCGCCGGTCCCCGGCGGGAGTCGATTGGATGTGGCTATAGAAGACCCGCCGGGGACCGGCGGGGTACCCGGAAAGCACACAGGATTGGCATGATGCCCGGCCTCCCCCGCGTTGCATCCCAATAACACAACACCCCGGCATGGGCCGGGGTGCTGTCGAGTTTCTGACTGTGACCCATTGAGCAGTTGACGCCAATCACCGTTTTCTGAACTAGCGTGCGTAGTGCGCAAACGCCTTGTTCGCTTCCGCCATGCGGTGCGTCTGATCCTTGGTTTGGATCGCCGCGCCCTCGTTGCGGGCGGCCATGAACAGCTCGTCGGCGAGCTTCAGACCCATCGGGCGGCCCTTCGCGCCGCGCGTCGCGTTGATGATCCAGCGGAACGCCAGCGACTGCTGACGCTTGCGGTTCACCGGGATCGGCACCTGGTAGTTGGCGCCGCCGACGCGCTTGGAGCGCACCTCGACCATCGGCTTGACGTTCTCGATCGCCCGCTGGAAGACCTCAAGGGCCGTCTTCGGTGCGTTCGGATCCGTCTCCTTCTCAAGCTTCTTCTGGATGGAGTCCATCGCCTCGTACACCACGCGCTGCGCCACGGCCTTCTTGCCGTCGTACATCACGCTGTTGATGAAACGCGACAGCACCAGATCTCCATACTGGGGATCGGGGCGAAGCTGACTCTCGCTGGCGGTAAATCGTCCGGCCATCTGCAATGCTCCTTTGGCTCATCTCCCGCCGCGGCGGGTCTCTGTTCACCGTGTCGCCGGCCTGGCGATCACGATTACTTGCCTATGTCTGCACTCGCACTCGTGCCCAATGCCTAGTGCCCAGTGCCTAGTTTAATTACTTCTTCGACATCTTCGCGCCGTACTTCGACCGGCTCTGCTTGCGCTTCTCAACGCCGAGACAGTCCAGCGAGCCGCGAACGATGTGGTAACGAACACCCGGAAGGTCACGCACGCGCCCGCCGCGCACGAGGACAATCGAGTGCTCCTGCAGGTTGTGCCCCTCGCCACCGATGTACGCCGTGACTTCCTTGCCGTTGGACAAGCGAACGCGAGCGACCTTACGCAGCGCGGAGTTCGGCTTCTTCGGCGTCACCGTCTTCACGATCAGGCAGACGCCACGCCGCTGCGGCGACAGCGACAGATCGCGCACGCGCGAACGGTTCTGAATCTTCAGACGGGGCTTGCGGACGAGCTGATTGATCGTGGGCATGGCGGTGTCGCTACTCTGCTAATCAAAAGGGGTCGAACTGGATCATCGAATCACGGGAACGCCCCCGACACAGTCGTGTCAGGGAATAGGACGGGAAGGATAGCGGCCATCCCCCGCTTGGCAAGCCCCCGGCCCGGACATCGAACATCCGCCAATCAAAAGCGAGCCGGGGCGTATCCGCCCCGAGCCGCCTCCCCCGCCCGAGCGGGGGAGGTGTCCGAGCGAGTCTTCGAGAAAAGACGGAGGGGGCATACCACCTCACGCCGCAATCACCCCATGGGCCACCACCCACGCGCCCACATTCTTTGCCCCTCCCAATTTGCCCTTTGCCATTTTAGATTTGCCATTTCCCCCTCCCCTACCATGCCCTCCAATGCGCCTCATCCTCACCAATCCCCGCGGCTTCTGCGCCGGTGTCCACATGGCCATCGACGTGGTTGACCAGGTTCTCGACCTTTATCCGGGCCGCGCTATTTACGTCTTCCACGAGATCGTCCACAACAAGCACGTCGTGAATCGTTTCCGCGAGCGCGGCGTTGCCTTCGTCGAGGAAGTCTCCGAGGTTCCCGAGGGCTCGATCATCATCTTCAGTGCCCACGGCATCTCTCCCGCCGTCCGTGCCGAGTCCAAGCTTCGCAACCTCACGATGGTGGACGCCACCTGCCCCCTCGTCACCAAAGTCCACAACGAGGCCATCCGCTACGCGCGTCAGGGCTACGACATTCTGCTGGTTGGCCACGCCGACCACCAGGAAGTGCAGGGCACGCGCGGCGAGGCCCCCGAAGCCATCCAGGTCGTCGAGTGCCCCGAGGACATTCCTAACCTCAAGATTCGCGACCCCAACCGCATCGCTTATCTTACGCAGACGACGCTCAGCACAGACGACGCGACCGTCATCATCGACGCGCTCAGAAAAACTTTCCCAAACATCAAGGACCCGCCCAGCAGCGACATCTGCTACGCGACCACGAATCGCCAGCACGCCGTCCGCGAGATCGCACCAGAAGTGGATGTGGTCCTCGTCGTCGGCTCGCGGAACTCTTCCAACTCCGTGCGGCTGACCGAGATCAGCGCGAATGTCGGCACGCCCGCGTATCTCCTCGATGATGCGAGCGAGTTGAAAGATGAGTGGTTCGCCCACGTCCCCGGCGGCGCGCCCAACGCCACCATCCTTATCACTGCCGGCGCAAGCGCGCCCGAAGACTTGGTCGCGGGTCTCTGCCGCAAACTCAAGGACCGCTACGCATTGCAAGGCGTGCAGACCACCATCGAACAGCGCGACATCTTCCGTGAAGATGAGGAGTTCGGCCTCCCCGCCACCCTTAAGCGGCTGATGCGCGAAGCTGGCAAAGGCGGCGATTCCGAGCACCGCAAAATCAAAGTCGGCTCCTACGACCTCACCGAAGAGCTCTACGGCGCAGTGCCCCTCACAGTTGGTGGCAAGGCCGTCTAAGGTGCCTCTCGCGTAAGCGAGAGGTGAATCCTGATTGTTCCTCTCCTCCGGAGCCCTCCTTGTCGATCACCCGCCCCCTCGGCTTTCGAGCTTCCGCCACCACTGCTGGAATAAAAACCTCCGGCAAAAGCGATCTCGCGCTTATCACCTGCGATGAACCGACTGCGAAACCTGGCGTTCACTCCATTGTCTCCCGCCGCACCGCCGCCGCCGTCTTCACGCGCAACGCCGTCGTCGGCGCGCCCGTCGAGATCGGCCGCGCCTGGCGCGCCGCCATGCTCCGCGGCGGCCCCGCCCTCCGTGCCGTCCTCATCAACGCCGGTTGTTCCAACGCCGCCACCGGCGAGCCCGGCGTCGAAGACGCCCGCGCCACCATGCGCGCCGTCGCAGAGAATCTCCGCTGCAAGCCCGAGGAAGTCATGCCCAGCTCCACCGGCATCATCGGCCACCGGCTCCCGGTCGACAAGATCACACTCGCGATCCCCAAGCTCATCAGCACGCTCGCACGCGGCGAAGAGGCCGATGAAGCCGCGGCGAAGGCCATCATGACCACCGACCTGGTCCACAAGATGGCCCACAAGGAACTCGAGATCGGCGGCAAGCAGGTCCACCTCGGCGCTATTAGTAAGGGCAGCGGCATGATCGCGCCGCGCCTGGATTCCGTCGGCCCGCAGGCCACCATGCTCGCCTTTATCACCACCGACGCCGCGTTCACCCCCAGCGCACTCCAGCACGCGCTCGAGGACGCCTGCCGAGAGTCCTTCGACCGAATCAGCGTTGACGCTCACCCATCCTGCTCCGACACCGTGCTCGTCATGGCCTCCGGCGCGGCCGGCGCGGGAACCATCAAGCCCATCCACGACACCGATCCCGAGTTCTTCGTCTTCCGCGCCGCGCTCATCAGCATCTGCCAGACCCTCGCGACAAAGGTCGTCCGCGATGGCGAGGGCGTGACGCGCACCTTCAAAGTCGAAGTGAAGGGAGCTGCCGACGCCGCCAGCGCCGAGATGATGGCCCGCGCCGTCGTTGACTCGCCGCTGGTCAAGTGCGCCATCCACGGCAAGGACCCCAACTGGGGGCGCATCGTCACCGCCGCCGGCAACGCGGGTGTGAAGTTCGACACTTTGGAAGCATCACTCAGTATCGGCCCCGTCGAGGTCTATCGCGCTGGCCTTCCCACCGGCGTGAGCAAGACCGACCCCAAACTCATCGCCGCGATGAACGCCGATCCCGTCGAGTGCGTCCTCACCGTCGGCCACGGCCGAGGGCGATCATGGATGCTCGGCTGCGACCTCAGCGCGGAATACGTCCGCATCAACGCCGACTACTCCACGTAAGGCAACATGGCACATCGCACATCGCCACATCGCACATCGCCACATGGCACATAAAGGCAGCAGGCACATTGCCTTGAATGTGCTCTGTGGCCATGTGCCATGTGCTATTTCGGTTTCTATCGACCGATGTTGCGCAGCCGGTCGATCTGGTCACTCTGCCGCTTGTTCACCGTCGCCTGCGGCTCAAAGACCACGCCCACACTGGTCTCGTCGGTGATCGAGTTGAAGTTCACTCTAACGCCGACGGACGCATCCTGGAAGCGGCGGCGGAGCGTCGCGCTCACTGTCTGAATCTCGTTCAGATTCGTGTCGTATGTCATGCTCGTGCCAACGCTGTACACGCGGGTGAGCTGGTAGTTCAGCCCGGCGTCCACGTATGTCGCGTTGAGCGGGTTGAGGTAGCGCACCTGCGCATAGGTGTTGAACTCGGGGGAGTGCTGGATCACGCCGCCGGCGGTGGTGCGGGCGGGCTGGTTCTTGTCGAAGTCGTAGATCACGCTGTAGACGAGTCCGACAGCGTCGGTCGCCTGCCAGGTCGCCTCGCCGGTGAAGTAGTTGCCAAGGAATGAATACTCGGGGCGGGCATCGAAGAAGCGTCCGAAGGGGGAATCGGTGTTGCGATCGGCGGTGGCGAATGTGAAGTCGGTGTTGATCTTGAGGACATCGACCGAGTGCCAGCGGCCCGGGCCGCCGCGCTGGGTCTGCCAGACATTGCTCACACCAGTGCGCACGGCCGAACCGGTGGCCAGCGCCTCGACGGTATCGTCGTAGATCGGGAGCGATTCTTCGCGGATGGTGGAAGAGGCCGTCCAGACCGTCGCGCTCGGGGTGATGATGTGGCGGACGCGGTGGAGATCGAAGAAGGAGGACTCGATGGAATCGTCGATGCGTTCGATCTCGGTGCTGAAGCGTGCGCCCGCGGCCCACCAGGCGCGGTACTGCTTGTCGCCATCGGGCGAGAACGCGCTGATTTCCTCGATCTTCTTGTCGTAGCCGGTGAAGCGCCCGACGACAAAGGGGTTGATGCGGAGAAAGCTCCAATCGAATACGCCGCTGAGTTCCTGGCGAGTGTCCGCGCGATTGAAGGCCTGCTCGTTGAAACCCGCGGCACGGAGGCGATCGCCGAGGGACTGGTTCGGGTTGATCCCGAACTCCTTGTTGGTAATGAACGGATTGTTGAAGCCGAAATCGCGAATCGTCGGCTCGGTAAACTTGAAGGCGATGCGCGAGTAGTCGTACTCGTGCGTCCATGTCAGCAGACCGGGCTGAACGCCGGGAAGCACATCGTCGGCCAGCCGCGCGTACTTGATCTCGGGGAGTTTGTTGACGGTGTAGCCCTGGCTTTGCAGCAGGTACTGATTGGGCGTGAAGTCGTTGAACGTGCCCTTGATCAGCGCGCTGAAGTGCGAGTTGCCGCCGATGTAGCGGAGGTAGATATCGCTGGTGACCTCTCGCCCCTCGGAGGCGATCTCCCGAAAGAAGCCGTCGATGAACTGCTCATCGCTGATCTTCGAGACCTCGGCGAACAGGGACCAGTTGGGCGTGATGTCCCAGCGGTTCTCGGCCAGCACCGCGCCGCGGAACTGCTGATCCTGCTCGAAGCGCGTGCCGTTGGAGAGTACATCGCGCCCGTTGTCGCTCACCAGTGTGTACGCGAATATCTGGCCGGTGAGTGTGGGTGTGGCCCAGTCGGTGCGGGTGCCGGCGGCGAAGCCGCGATCAAAGTAATAGTCAATCAGCAGGCGAGCATCGACGCCCTCGGGGGCCTTCATGCCCATGAGCCCGAAGGCGTTCCAGGTCGTCTTGAGCGCGGCACCCGAGCCGGAGGAGTTGTCCACGCGGACATCGCGCAGCGGGATGTTGTCGATCTCGCCCTTGAAGCCGGGGAGCCAGAAGAAGGGAACGCCCATGCCGCGCAGCGTGATGTTCTGGGCATCAACATACGTGACCTTGCGCCCACCCCCCCCACCCTCGCCTTTCGCTGCGGTTTCGGTGACGGTGATGCTCTTGGCGCCGATGGTGAAGACCGGCTCGAAGAACGAACTGGTGCTGAGCCGCGCCCCCTCGGCCTTCACCTGATTCGCGGCTTCCTGGCGAAGCGTGCGGGCGCGAACATAGATCGGGATGCCGAGCTTGGCATCCACGGTCGAGAAGACCGCATCCGCCATGACGGCGCGGTTCTGCTGGAAGTCGTAAAAGACGCGCGGGCCGCGGAGTGTGTACTGGCCGTCGGTGGCGACGACATCGCCTTCGAGATAGATGCCGCGAAGCTGGTCAGAGGCGAACTTCGAGAGATCGGTGAGCGGCCCGGCGGGCATGAAGATGACGGCGCGTTCCGCGCTGATGAGCAGGTTGCGGGTCTTGCGGAGATCGGTGTACTGCACGGCGACGCCGCCGGTGAAGATGAGCGAGTTGTCGCCCCCCGCTTCACCACGGACGAGCCGGATGTACGCGCTGTCGTTCACCTGTTCGCCGAAGTCGGGCGCGGTCGGGGCATCCGGAGCGCGGGTGCCGACTGCGAATGTCACGATGCCATCCTTGGCAAACAGCGGCTCGGTGCGATCCTCGATCGGTGTTTCGTCTTGCTCGGCTGGCTTGCCGCGATTGAGCTTGGCGATCGGAGAGTTCGGCTCATACGGGCGCGAGAAGCCGGGCGTGATCTTGCCGCTGATGACGCCGGGGGCGAGCGAGGCCTTCGGCTCCGGCGATTCATCGGGCTTGCCGACCAGCTCGCGGAGATAGCGCGTGAGCCGCTGCTCGGACTCGATCAGAAAGGTTGTCTGCGCCGCGACATTCGGGCGGCCCGGCGTGAGTGCATCGGCCTTCAGCGCGAACGAACCGTCGATCACACCCGTGACCAGCAGCCGATCCGCGGCCTGCGAGTATCCGGCCTGCGCGCCGGGGTCGGAGACGCGATCGAAGAAGACCGCGATCTGCCGCGTCGCCAGATCCTGATCCGGCGCGGCGGGGGTTTCGCCAAACGCGATGGCTGGGACCGCAAGCGTCTGCGACCACAGCACCGCCTGCGGCGCGGTGAAGCGGTGGCCGGCGAGCTCGATGCTGACATCGCCCTGTAAGACAATGCGCTGCGTGCCGACAGGAAGCCCGTCGTTGCCAATGATCCTTACACCACTGCTAGAACCTTCCGTCCAGACCCACGCACGGGCGGCGCGGATGATGACCTCGCCGCGCTGCGTGGTGGCGGCGAGCTTGACCCCGGCAAAGTCGCGCCCGTTGATGGAGGCGACGTTGACCTGATCGCCGTAATATTGGCCAGGGAAGGCCACCTGCGGCGGCGCAGTGGGCGCACTGCCGCCACTTCCACTGCCTGCCCCTCCGACTCCAACCGGCTGGGCAAAGACCGAGACAGGGAATACCCCGCCTGCGCAGGCGATCAGTGCCGCGACGCGGGGGAGACAGAAAACATGGCGGAGCCGACCGTGGCTAGGCATTGGGGTCGATATTATCGGCTCTTGAACGGAACCACAACCAGTAGAAAGATGTCCACATTCGCCGGTGCTGCTCGCGGGTGGACGAGAAACCCCTGAACAAGGGCTGGCAGATGCACATGCGACGACGCTCCGAACGGTCGCTATTCCCCTGCTTGGGTCGTAACTCCCGGTCCTACCCCGCATTGCGGCCTGAAAACGCCATCGGCGGCATGCGGCCGGACGTTCTCGGACCATTTTTGCAGCGCGAAGCGGGCTGCACGCGCGTCGTTCTCATGAGAACGCGCTCCGTTCCCATGTTCACGCGCTCCGTTCCCATGTTCACGCGCTCCGTTCTCATGAGAACGCGCTTCGTTCTCATGAGAACGCGCTTCGTTCTCATGTCCACGCGCGTCGTTCTCATGTGCTCGCGCGTCGTGGATGGCTCTTCGCGCTTCGTGCAGGCCTCTTCGCACATTGAAACGGTGTGATCAACGCGCGATTTTGGCCGAACGCGCGAGCGGTGACGCCGCCCGTCCAAGTTTTATCCAGGATTGTTCGGGCTGTATCAGGGTCGAAGCTCGCCGCACTCTGGGCAGACCGCGCTGCTCGCGAGGCCGGTGCGGTCGTAGCGGCACTTCGAGCAGAGGTTCAGCTTCCCACGTTTATGAGTGCGGATGTCGATCATCCACGAGATGAACGTGATCGCGAGAACCGGGGCTGCCAGCCAGACTAGGGGCAGATCAATGCTCCAGAGATCCTGAATGATGATCCAGTTCGTGTTCCACTTCCAACCATGGCAGTACAGCGGCCATTGCAGCTTCGCCGCGTCGCGAGCTTTGACGTCTTGGATGCGGGCGCGAAAGACTCGAAAGCGGCCCTCATAGATCGAGACATCCCATCGGGAATCGCTCCATCGCGCCCCACGCCACCCACTCCCAACCCACACCACCACCAGCAGCACCGTTACCACCGCCCCGCCCCACTTGATCGTCTTGCGGATTCTCGGGTGCGGTTTCATCACCGCATTCTACTCAAACCCGCCTTTCTCCGTGATCCCTTCGTATCTTCGTGGTTCGCCGGCTTCCCCTTCCCACGCGTGTCTGAAGAGTTTGCGTTGCCGCCTTCACCGGCGTTTCATCTTCCAGACGCAAGACGAGCGGTGGTATCATCAAGCGTATTCCTCACCTCGTGTTGACTTCGGAGGCCTCCACATGCTCTACGGCGTACTTGGCATCATCCATCTGATTCTGTTCATCATCGCAGCGATCGAGATCATCACCGGCGGGAAGCCGATTGGTGAAAAGCTGCTGTGGCTGCTCATCATCTTTTTCCTGCCGATCATCGGGCTGATTCTGTACTACGTGATCGGGCGCGGAAAGTAAGACGATGGGCCATCGTGGCACGGCTCTAAAGAGCCGTGCCACCCACGAGCGGCTCTGACCAAGACGCATCAGGAGATTTCTGGTTCCGCGTCGTTGATGCTGCCCAGCCGCAAATCATCCGCAGTTGGCAGGTCTTTGAGCGTGGCGAGGCCGAAAGTTTCAAGGAAGGCCTTGGTGGTGCCGTAGAGCATGGGGCGGCCGAGTTCTTCGGCGCGGCCGACGATGGTGATGAGGCGGCGCTCGATGAGGGAGCGGAGAACGTCGCCGCAGGCGACCCCGCGGATGGCCTCAAGGGAAGCGCGGGTCATGGGCTGCTTGTAGGCGATGATGGCGAGGGTCTCGAGCGCGGCTCGGCTGACGCCGTGGCGCTCGCGCTTGCCGTGGTAGTGCTCGAGCACGGGCGCGAACTTCGGGAGCGTCATCACACGGAAGCCGCCGGCGATGGACTGGATTCGGAAGGAACGGGCGGTCTGCTCGTACTGCGAGTTCAGAAGTTCGACGGCCTGTTTGACGATGCCGGTGGGCGTCGGCGCGGCGTTCGCGGACGACTTCCTGGGCTTCTTTTTGGTGACACCTTCAGCGGTGTCGGCGGGTTCGTCCGCGAGTTCCGACTCCTCTACATCCGCCGCGTCTTCGATGAGCCCGAGGGCTTCGGCGAGACGAGCCGCGGAGATCGCTTTGTCCACGCTCAGGAGGAGTGCCTCGATGGCGGGGGCGACGGACTCGGGCGTGGCGGTGGGCAAGGCCGAGGGCTTGGGCAGCAAAGCGGTCTGCGACGCGGGCTTCTTGGCGCGCGGCTTGGGCTCGGCGATGGTGGCCGCGCCGGAGGGGTGCGAGTCGATGGTGGTGGCGGGGCTCTCCGAGCCGATGGTCTCTTCCATGATGAGGGGATCATATCACGAACGGGGGAGGGAGGGGCGGGAGCCGTTTCATGGCGAGCGCTGCGTCCTGCGAACTGGCACGCAGAGGTTCGCCGGGGTCGCGCGGAGGATCGCGGAGCAAGCATTGAAAAAATTGCTCTCAAACTCTGCCCTACTCCTCTGCCCCTTCTCCGCGAACCCCTGCGAAACCCCGCGTACCTCTGCGTGCTGTTTGATCTTCCCATTGCCATGTACAAAAATACCTCAACCCGCGATATGCTTGGGAATGCAACGATGGGCGATGGTGCTGTTAGCGGTGATCGGGCTGATTTTCGCGGCCTCGCTGGGGCTGTTGCTGGCTCTCAAGCGGGCGCATACGGGGGCCGCAGCGATAATGGCGGGCACGTCGGCGCGGCGGTCCGCGGACCCGCTGCAACCGGATGAGAACGTGAAGGATCTGAAGCTGCCCGCGTTCACCCTGCGCGATCAAGATGGAAAGACGATCGACAACTCGATCTTCACCGGCCATGTGACGATCGTGGATTTCTTCTTCACGCACTGCAAACTCGTCTGCCCCGCGCTGACGCAACACATGGCGGACCAGCAGCGGGCGCTCAAGGGCACAACGGCGCGGCTGCTCAGCGTTTCGGTGGACCCGGAGCACGACTCGCCGGCGACGCTCAAGGGATACGCGGCGGAGCACGGGGCCGATCCGTCGCGCTGGACCTTCGCGTGCGGTGATCGGCAGACGATCGGCGCGATCGTCGAGGGCGGCATGAAGTTTGCGGTCGGCGATGATCCCAATCCAGCTCGCGTGATCGATCTTGCGGGGGGCAAGAAGATGAACAACATCGTTCATCCGTCGTGGTTCGTGCTTGTAGGACCGAAGGGAGAGGTGCTGGGGATCTATCTGGCGGAAGTGGATGACGACATGGCGGCACTGACGGTGCGGGCGCGGGTGGCTGCGGGACGGGTTGAGCGGAAATAGTTCATGTCCCGCGTGGCGCTTTAGAAACCCGCCGTGGACCGGCGGGGTACCCTTCGTATCAGTGCCGCGCTTTACGTGCCGGCATGAGCGCGGCGGAGTCCTTCACGCCGAGATTCAGGAAGACCTCACGCGTTGCGGTGGAACGGTTCAGCGTGTAGAAGTGGATGCCGCGGACGTTGTGGTCCAGCAGATCGCGGCACTGCTCGGTGGCCCAGTGGATGCCGACGCGCCGGACGGCGTCCGGATCACCGCCGCAACGATTGACGGCGCGAAGCAACGGAGCGGGGAAGCGCGTGCCCTGGGCCATGTCCGCCATGCGGTTCATGCCGGGGAGACTTGTGATGGGCATGATGCCCGCGACGATGGGGACGGTGATGCCCGCGAGGCCGCAGCGATCGCGGAAGTCGTAGAAATCATCGTTGTTGAAGAAGAGCTGGGTGCAGATGTAGTCCGCCCCGGCGTCCACCTTCTGCTTGAGATACTCCATCTCCTTGACGCGATTGGGCGTGCCGGGGTGGCCCTCGGGATATCCGGCGACGCAGACACCGAAGCCGCGTGGGTCGGGATGCCCCCCCGTGCCCTCGGCGTTGAACTTCTGGATGAAGCAAACGAGATCGGCGGCGTGGGCGAAGGCATCCTTGCTGCGATCGAGTCCGGAGCCCTTGGGCAGATCGCCGCCGAGGGCGATGATGTTGGAGATACCGGCCGCAGCGTAGCGCCCGAGGATCGTGCGGATCTCCGCTTCGGAGTGCCCGACGCAGGTGAGATGCGGGAACGGATCGAGCACGGCGCGCTGTTTGAGGCGGAGCACAAGGTCGTGGGTGAGGTCGCGCGTGGAACCACCCGCGCCGTAGGTGATGGAGACAAACTGGGGCTTTAGCCCTTCGAGTTCGCCGATGGATTCGTACAACTGCTCCGCGCTCTCGGCCGTTTTGGGCGGGAAGAACTCAAAGGAGAAGGTGGCGGGGTAATGCTCGAAGAGGTCTTTGGCGTGCATGGTGCTTGGCGGGTGTATCGGCTGACTGTGGGAGGGCCGCCAACCGCAGGATAAATTGTAGCCGTTTATCCGGATGATTGGCTAAAGACTATTCTTTCCCTTTGAGGTTTCTGAGCTTTTCCATGACTTCCGAAACTTGCTTGCCGGCAATGCGTGTTTGCAGCAAGGCCTTGACACGCATGACGAGTTCCAGCTTATTGACGGGCTTGGTCAGGAAGTCATTCGCGCCGGATTCGCTTGCTCGCTCGGTGTCGGAAATCTCATTTAGGGCGGTGACCATGATGATGGGAATGTCACGAGTTGCGGGATTTCCCTTGAGTTTGACACACGCTTGGTAGCCGCTCATTCGGGGCATCATCACGTCAAGCAGAATGACATCGGGTTGTTTGGCTTCGACGGCCGCGAGGGCCTCGAAGCCGTCGGCGGCGGTGCGGACCTCGGCCCCGAGTTCCTCCAGGTACGCCTCCAGTAGTTCCACGTTCTGCGGGTTGTCATCCACGATGAGGATTGAAGAACCGCTGGAGAGGGTGCTGGCGGGCGCGGGTTTGGTCTGCGGATCAGCCATGGTTCACCTGGTCGCTGGGTGTCTGGGGCGGATGCTGCTTGGGTGTTCTTCTGAGAACAGCCGTGGCAGGTACGGATCGGGCCTATCGTATACAAGTCGGAGAACCATTGGGCTGGCATTCGTGCCGCCCGATTCTGGGCCTCCCGCGGCCATGATGCCGTTCTATTACAGGTGCCATTGATCCGATTTCGCCGCCCGCATGGTCGCGGAGAGCAAAGAAGGACGTTGTAGTATGGCTTGGGGCAACGGAACGAAATCAGCGTGGAATGACAAGTTTCGGCAGCCGAGCGAAGAGGAACTTCGCATTGGCCTAAGCAAGCCACTTCAACTGGTGTTCGACGACGCGCGGCAGCGGCTCATGGAGCTTGATGCCGAGAGTGAGTCGCTGGTCTGGCAGGGTGTGCCGTGGCGCTGGACGTTTGTGTATACCATTGAGGGCGCGGGAGAATCGCGTGCGCTGGCGTATGTGATTCCTGATCCGGCGCGACTGCAAATCTGCGTGCCGCTGACGAATGAGATGGTTGAGAAGCTGCCGCTGAAACGCATGAAGAAGTCGATCCGTGATGGAGTGGTGTTCGCGCGGCATGTGGCGGGTGTGTCGTGGCCGACGTGGGATATTCCGACTAAGACCGCACTGGACGAGGTGTTCGAGCTGATTGCTCGCAAACACGCGATGGTCTCCGGCGTGGAGAGCCGCGCGGCTGTAAGCGGCTGAACATTCGGCGATTTCCAAGCTGTTGCAGTGTTGCACGCACCCGGGCCGATACACCCGGTTCGGGGATGTCGTACCCTGATACCAGTCTCGTTTGCAATATGATTTTGGGATGATCGTGGGATCATGCAAGCCGCCGCCGCGGAGCGGCGGGCCACCCAAGAGCCGGGAGCATGTCATGTCGGGAATGGACGCCGCTGTTTTGGGATCATCGCGCTCAGCCGGAACTCGCAGGGGCGGGCGAATGGCATGGGCGATTGCGGCGATGGGTGCGTTTGCGGGCGGCGCGAGCGGACAGTCGCTCGATAAGCGGGTCGAGAATGCGCTCGCGCAGGCGCGGCTGGGGAATGCGCATGTGGGTGTGAGCGTGCTGGACCTTTCCACCGGGCAGCAACTCGTGAAACTGAGTGCGGGGAATGGGGATGCGGGATTCACGCCTGCATCCAATCTCAAACTGTTCACGAGTGGCGCGGCGTTTCTGGTGCTGGGGAAGGACTTTGAGTATCAGACGAAGATCGTCGTGGATGGGGATCGGCTGATTGTCGTCGGCGCGGGCGATCCGGGGTTCGGCGAACCGAAGCTGCTGGACGCGATGCACTTGGGCGTGGATCAGTTCGTGGACCGGCTTGTGGATTCGGTGAAAAGCCGTGGGGTTTCGGGGATTCGCGAGATCGTTGTTGATGATCGCGTGTTTGATCGCGACTATGTGCATCCGGACTGGCCAAAGGAGCAGCTCAGCCGCGCGTATTGCGCCGAGGTGAGCGGGCTGAACTTCCATGCGAATCTGCTGAACGTGTACGTGACGCCGGGCGGTTCGGCGAACGCGGAGGCGGGAAGCCGGACGGAGCCGAGCGGATCGTGGATCACGATCACGCGGCTGGCACGCACGGTGAAAGAGGGCAACACGGAAGTCTGGCTGGAGCGCGAGCCGGCGAGCAGCGGGGACGCGTTCCGATTCAAGCTGCACGGCACCGTGAAGTCCGCGCTCACCGAGCCGATCGCGGTGACGGTTGACCAGCCGGGGCTGTTCTTCGGGCGTGCGCTGGCGGATCGGGCATCCAAGGCCGGGCTGGGCGCATCGGGGAAGAGCATCACGGCGCGGCTGGTTGCGCCGGATGAAACGTTTGCCGCGGTCGCGGACAGCGAGAAGGTCGTCGCGGTGGTACGGACGCCGCTCTCGGTGGCGCTGGAGCGGTGCAATGTAGATTCAGAGAATCTGTACGCCGAAGCTTTCTGCAAACTCATTGGGCACAAGGTGACGGGGCAGCCGGGGACGTGGGGGAGCGGGACGGCGGTGGTGCGGATGAAGGTAAAGGAGTATCTGGGAGCGGACGCCGCGGCGTCGCTGGTGCTGGCCGATGGCTCGGGGCTGAGCCGGAACAATCGGATCACGCCGGATGTGATGACGCGCTGGCTGAAGACGCTCTCGGATGCGCCGAGCGGGGATGTGTTCATTCAATCGCTGGCGGTGGCGGGCGAAGAGGGCACGCTGCGCAAGCGATTCAAGGGCGCGAAGCTGCACAACGAGGTGCGGGCCAAGAGCGGATACATCCGCGAGGTGCGGACGCTCTCGGGATACGTGACCAACGCCGCGACCGGCAAGCGGGTGGCGTTCAGCGTGCTGTGCGACAATCTGCCCAGCGGCACCGATCAGCGCGCCAAGGAGTTTCACGAGCAGGTTGTGGAAGCCGTGGATGCGTGGCTGTATGAGCGGTGCAAGGACATGCCGAGCACGAAGCTGGCAAACAGTGCGCCGTCGGGGTCCGGCACTCAGCAGGCAAGCCCGGTGAAGCCATCGGAACGGGCGAAGAAGGTGCGCTGAGGGCTGCTACACGCCTGGGATGAGCGGGCTCTGACGCGAATCCCGTGGATCACCGGGTGAGCAACCTATAGCTGCGCCTGCGGCGGCTCGTCCGCACGCGTTTGGACAATCACCCGTCGATCCGCGTCATACACATACAGCGCGGCGGGGTCCGGCTCGGTCTCTGGGCAGGTCTTGTGGGTGCCATCGCAAATGGGATACGTGCGACTCAGGCCGCAGGCGCAGACCCAGATGGGCTTGACAGAGGGCTCGATCTTGATCGGGCCGGTGTGGGTGATGCGGATGAGGCGGGGCATGGGGGATGGTATCGCACCGATGTTGATGGTTACGCGACACGCAGGCGCATCCGAAGGAAGTATCCACAAACTTCGCTCGC
>JAYVRG010000075.1:0-5037 GCA_043776515.1 Phycisphaerales bacterium | reverse complement strand
CACGCGCCGAGATCGAACAAGCCCTCCGCACCTGGTCAACCACCGGCATACTCCCGCACCTCACCGCTCAACGCGTTGTAGTTGGCTGAAGAGTTACTGTTCAAGAAGGTGACGGTCGGGGAACGATCGATGGATTACGTGGTGTATGTGCCGCGGGCGTATGAGGTGGGGAAGAAGTGGCCGGCGATTGTGTTTCTGCATGGGAGCGGCGAGAGCGGGACGGATGGGCAGAAGCAGATTGCGCAGGGGATCGGGACGAACATTTTGTGGAACGCGGATCGGTGGCCGTGCATTGTGATGATGCCGCAGAAGCCGTCGGAAAAGTTGCAGTGGGAGGAGGTGGATGATCTGGTGATGAAGATGGTGGAGGAAACGAAGCGGGAGTACAGGATTGATGAGGAGCGGATCGGGCTGACGGGCTTATCGCAGGGCGGGCATGGGGTGTGGAGCATCGGGGCGGCGCATCCGGAAGTGTGGAGTGCGCTGGCGCCGATCTGCGGGTATGTGGAGAAGGAGAAAGGGACGCTGACGGCGGCGGGGATCGCGGAGAAGCTCAAGGGCGTGCCGATGTGGGTGTTCCACGGGGAGGAGGATGATGTGGTGTTGCCGGAGGAGTCCAAGCGGGTGGTGGAGGCGATGACAGAGGCGGCGGCGAAGGATGTGAGGTTGACGCTGTATCCGAAGACGAATCATGGGTCGTGGGACAAGGCGTATGGGGAGAAGGAGTTGCCGGGGTTTTTGATGACGGGGAAGAAGAAGTAGGTTGGAGCGGGAGGGTTTATTGGTACGCACACGCGGCGGGAAGCTGGACGCGAAGCGCGGGTGCCGCTGCGCGGCGGCGCTTGCCCCCGGCTTCTGACTGTGAGGGCTTCGCCCTGGAGACGCGAGTCCGGGTGCGGGTGGAGAACACGCGCGGAGGACTGGCGCCGCTGCGCGGCTTGAGGTGCTGGGCACCTTATTGGAACCGGGGGATTGCTCGAAGACTCGCTGCACCCCCGGCAACGATCGTGCGCCCGCAGCGGGCGGGGAGGCGAACGGGTGCGGGGGAGAGGGGATCGGAAGTTTCAAGTTTGAAATTTCAGAGGGGAGGCGTTTGAGGCGGATCAGTTTGAGCGTGCGTACCCCCTCCGTTCTTACTCGCTTTGCTTGCTCGGACACCTTCCCCACCGGGGCGGGGGAGGGAGGAAGCAGGCGCCGAGGGATTGGGAGATGGAATGTGCGTGCGATTGAGGGTTGTTGTCGTGCTGGGGGTACACCTCTCGCTTACGCGAGAGGCTCTTTGGGGAGCGGCTCTTTGGAAGGTGTGGTAGAGGCGGAGGAGGAGTTTTTGGGCGTCGAGGGCGGTTTGGCGGTTGCGGCAGGAGGTCGTGACGGTTTTCATGGCGGGGCCGTGGATGTCGGACTCGGCTTCCTGATATTCGCGGAGGATGCGGGCGCTGGCGTCGATCATGCAGGGGACGCAGGCGAGGATGCCTAGGCGGGCGTGGCGGGCGATGGCGGCCTCGAAGCCGTCGAGGCGCGCGCTGATGTCGGGGCGGGTCATCCAGAGAGTGAGCGATTCGAGGGTGGTGTTGGCACGCTCGGCGATGTCCTGGAGCGAGCAGTCGGGGCGGCAGAGGTCGGTGAGGATTTTGGAGGCGATGGCTTCGGGCGGGTTGAAGCGGAGCGCATCGATGATGTGCTTCGGGGGCGTGGTGCCGGGGGCGAAGGTGCCGACTTCGGTGATGGGGTTGTAGACGTATTCGGGCGCGGGCTTGGGAGTGGGTTCGGCGGCGCCATCGGTGCCGAGCTTGAGCGTGGGCGCGGCGGGATCGGCGTATGGGCGGAGCGGCTCATCGCGGTGCTTGAGAGCGAATGCGGACATGTGGACCCCCAGTGGGCGCGGTGCGCCCGGTGACGTGTGCGTGCGCTGACAGGGTGAATATACGTGCTTTGTACGGGGATGCAAGAGAAGTTTGTATATTTTTTGGTATGAGCGCGTAAGCGTTGTTTTGACAGGTACTTGCGCGACAAAAAAAGAGAATGAGGGGAAAAAATGAGAAGCCAGCGTGACGGGAACGGACGGGGTGTCGCTGTGTGAAGTGGGCGGGGAAGCGGCGACACTGAAAGGAATGAGCATGAACGGGCGAATGAACGGGCGAAGCGTGTGGGTGGTGGGTGCGATGGCGATGCTGGTGGTGGGGGCGATGGTGTTTGGCGGGCCGATCACGCCGCCGGGTGGGGCGATTGCGCCGACGGGGAAGACGCTGGATGAGATCTTCAACAAGATACCGGCCGTCGGCGGGGCGGACGGGCGGATACCGATCCCCGGGGGGACGAGCGCGGTGACGATCAGTCAGCCGGGGTCGTATGTGTTGACGGGGAACATCAGTGTGAGCGGCGCGGCCAACGCCATTCTCATCGCGGCGTCCGATGTGACGCTCGATCTCAACGGTTTCAAGGTGATGCAGTCGAACAACACCGGCCCCAGCACGATCTTCGTGAACACCGCGCAGGCCAACGCGGTGATTCGTAACGGAACTGTTGTCGGGGGCAATACCGCAGTCACCATTGGCACCAACGCCCTCGGGGCACTTATCGAGGACGTATCGGTTTGGAATGCGAGAACATTTGGGATCGCGGTATCGACGGGGACACGAGGGTGCGTGATCCGCCGCTGCCGGGTCTACGACACCGGCAGCACCACAACCGGCACCGACGGGAGCCAGTCTGTCATCGGCATCAACGTCAGCACGATCGGTGCTCGCGTTGAGGATTGCACCGTCTCTCGCCTCTTTTACAACGGGGCGGGAACGGCGACTTTTCGGGGCATCGCGATGAACGCCTCGGCGTGCGCGGTCATTGGGTGCAATGTCTACCAAGACGCGGCCAATCCGGGCATCGGCATCCTTGCCAACGGTTCGGTCTACCGGAACAACACGGTTACGAACTTCACTATCCCGTACACCGGCGGCACCGATGGCGGCGGGAACTTCTGAGGGTAAGTGAGTGGGGAGTGGGGAATGGGCAGTGGGTTGTTGAAAGGGAATGCAAGTGTCTGATATTGAACGTCGTGTGTTGCTGGGAGCGATTGGAGTGGGGGCGCTGGCCGCGCTGGCGAAGGCGGGGCCGATCAACCCGCCGGCGGGGGCGGTTGCGCCGACGGGGAAGACGCTGGATGAGATCTTCAACAAGATTCCGGCGGGCGGCTCGGGAGATGGGCGGACGGCGATCCCCGGAGGGACGAGCACGGTGACGATCAGCCAGCCGGGGAGTTATGTGCTGACTGGGAACATCGCCGTGAGCAGCGGGTCGAACGCGGTGGCCATCAGTGCCTCCAACGTGACGCTGGACCTGAACGGGTTCCGCGTCTCGCAGTCAGTAGTCGGCGGCGCCAGCCCGATCAGCATCGTCCTTGCCGGTGCCACGAACGTGGTCATCCGCAACGGGTCCACTTCGGGCGGGAGCACCGGTATCGGCCTGAGCAACAACATCGTCGGGGTGCTGATCGAGGATATCGACGTCTACAACGCAAAGACCCTCGGCATCGGGCTCGCTGGTGGTGTCGTGGGTTGCGTGATCCGCCGCTGCCGCATCTTCGACACCGGAAGCACCACTATTGCCGGCGACGGGAACCTAGCGATCAGGGGCATCGATACCTTGACCGCCATCGGCACCCGCGTCGAGAACTGCACCGTGGCGCGGCTGTTCTACAACGGCTCGGGCGTCGGGACGCTCACGGGCATCGCCATGGGCGGCACGGCCAACACGGTTGAGGGCTGCCAAGTCTTCGACGACGGCGCCATCACCGCTACCGGCATCTTCGCGATCGGCTCGGTCTATCGCAACAACACGGTCACCAACTTCAGCGTGAAGTACTTCGGCGGCACCGACGGCGGGGGGAACTTCTGAGCGTCCGCGCCGCGTCCGAGGGATGGAAGACGGCGTGTCGTCTACCCCAACACTCCGACCACCAACCAGTTTTTCAAGGGATACCACCATGACAAACAACTCCGTTTCCATTCGCCTGGTTCTGTCCTTCGCCGCGCTCGCGGTGGTTGCCGCCGCCGGCGTGCTCCGGGCCGGCCCGATCAATCCGCCCGCCGGGCCGGTGGCGTCCACCGCCAAGCCGCTGGCGGAGATCGAGCCGCGGATCGCCATCAGTGCGGCCAACACGCCGGGCGACGCCGACAGCATGTTCAAGATCACCCAGCCCGGCTCCTACTACCTCACCGGTAACATCACCGGCGTAGTGGGTAAGCACGGCATCGAGATCGCCTCAAGCGGCGTCACCCTCGACCTTATGGGCTTTGACCTCAGCGGCATCCCGGCCATGGGCGCGTTCGACGGCGTGTCGACCACACTCTCCGACTTCACCAACATCTCCATCCGCAACGGCTCAGTCCGCGGCTGGGGGGACGAAGGCGTGGACCTGGGGGCTGGCACGGGAGTCATTAACTCTGCCGTCGTCGATGTCCGCTCCAGCGGCAACGCCGGCCACGGCATCGCAATCGGCATCGGATGTTCGATCACCGGGTGTACGGCGTACCAGAATATCGGCTTCGGCATCTCGACCAACACCGGGTCCACGATCACCGGATGCACTGCGTCCGGCAACGGCAACGGTTTCTTGACCGGCGTGGGCTGCACGATCACGGGGTGTACGGCGGCAGAGAACATCTCCAGCGGCATCAGGGCCAGCGACGGCAGCACGATCAGTAACTGTACGGCGAGGTTCAACGGCGTCGACGGCATCCTTGTGTCCGGCAGTTGCCTGGTGCTGGCAAACACGTGCTTCAACAACGGAAACGTTGGTCTCGGCGCGGGCATCCACGCCACCGGCCCCGACAACCGCATCGAGGGCAACAACTGCACCAACGCCGACCGCGGCATCGACATCGATGTTGCCGGCAACATCATCATCAAGAACTCTTGCTCGGGCAACACGATTGATTGGACCATCGTCGCCAACAACGTCTTCGGTCCCATCATCGACCGCCGCGTACCGGCCAGCCCGGCCGTCTCCGGGTTCACCGCCTTCAGCACGCTCGCCAGCAC
>JAYVRG010000074.1:0-19665 GCA_043776515.1 Phycisphaerales bacterium | reverse complement strand
CGCGACTGACTGGCGAACGCTCTTCATTTTATTGAACATTGCGATACCCCTTTGAGTAAGTGGTCCGTCTCCGACTACGCACGAGTGTTGCAAAACTTCAGTGTGGTGTTCGAGCGGTCTCACCTGCTCACGGGGTGGATGACGACGTAACGCACCACTGTTTTCTGAGATTTCTGACTCGCACGCCCGAGCGATCTCGCCAAGAAGTAAAGGCCCACAGCAGCGCCGATGAGGACGACTCCGGGCACGAGGAAGGCCAGGCTCGTGATCACCTGCATCGCTGCCTGGTCAGTCTTGCCGTGCGTACCGAGCACGCCGAGCGCGGCGACCGCCCCCAGCAGGAGCAGCAGGCCGCCGACGCAGGCGGTACCAATGCCGAGCAGCAGCATGATGCAGCCCCCAGCGCCGCCGCCCTCGAGCCTGACTTGCCGGTATGCGCCGCAGTGCCCGCACTTGATCGCGCCCGCGTTCATGGCGTTCCTGCAAAGGCCGCACGGTTCACCGGGCTCTGCCCCATTGTTCGGGATTTTGATGAGCTTGATCATGACAGGTCGATGCCGAGCGCAATCGTATACGAGAACCGATCACACACGCGGCTAGCCGAAACGTGGGGCCGCTGGACAACCACGCGACGTCTATCCGCTGGCACCGCACACTGCAAGCACGATCGCCGGGTGGCACTCCCAACCCCTGACCGGCGGCCCGCCCGGTCGCTTACGCCGCGTACTTCGCCACTTCCTTCGCCACATCCAGCGTACACGCCTTGCCGCCCCCCCAACCATGTCGTAGGTGCGGACCTTGCCCTCCTTGATGACGCGGGAGACGTCGGACTTATCACGCAACCTCCAACTGCATCTTTCCGACATCCGCGTCGGGCAACTGCTTGCTCACACTCCGGATCTCGACCGAGATAACGCGGCCTTTGGCGTCGAAGTCCAGGACGATCCCGGGACGGACCTCTTCGGAGTCAACGACCGGAGCATCCGTCAGCCGGATGTACACCGCGTCGGTCGCCTTGTCGTAGTGGACTTTCACAGGGGCTATCCCGCCTTCTTCGCGGGCGCCGAGCGCGGCGCCGCTTCGAGCAATCGGCTCAGGTGCGGATCGGCGGCGATGCGCCGCTGCGCGGCGGCGTTGAGCGCGGCACGCGACCGCCCCGCCTGGGAGCGGGCGAGCGTGCGCTGGATGCGTGTCTTCATCTCCACGCAGTCGAGGCCCTCGGCTTTTTTCATGATTCGGCGAGCTCCAGAGGCGAGTGGATTTCGATGGGTTTGTAGCCCCGCGCGAGATTGACCGCGTTGAAGCCGCGGATTCGCTTGTAGTTCACGATGTGCTTGAAGTTCCAACTGACAATCATATCCGCGCCCAGGACCGTGGCCGCCGCGACGTGCAGCGCATCGGCCCGGCCGCCCATGCCCACGACGCCGGCAGTGATGTAGGCGATCTGAAGGCCCTCCATCTCCTGGGTGATCTCGTGGTACTCAAGAAACCCGGTCGGAAGCCCGTCGAGGGTCGCGCGCACCCGCTCTGGCGCGAGCGAGAGTTCGTCGGCGATCATCCGGGACACCACCAGCCGAAACTCCCCGCGGGCGATGCGGGCGAAGAACGCCCGGCTGGGCGCGGCGAACGGTGCATCGAACTGGCCGCCGAAGACGGACGTGTCGATGTACACCCGGGGAATCCGCGTGGGCATCTTGCTCATGCTGCCGCGTACCTCGCCACTTCCTTCGCCACATCAATCGTGGAGTCCTTGCCGCCCATGTCATACGTGCGGACCTTGCCCTCTTTGATGACGCGCGCCACGGCAGACTCCAGCCGCGCGGCCTTGTCCGTCTCCTTCAGCCAGTCCATCATCATCTTCGCCGTCAGCAGCATCGCGTGCGGATTGACCTTGTACTGGCCCGCGTACTTGGGGGCGCTGCCGTGGGTTGGCTCGAAGACGGCGTAGGTGTCGCCGAGGTTCGCCGAGGGCGCGAAGCCCAGGCCGCCGACGAGGCCCGCGCACAGATCGCTCACGATGTCGCCGAACATGTTCTCCGCGACGATCACCGAGTAGTCCTGCGGGTTCTTGAACATCCACATGCAGATGGCGTCGATGTTGGCCTCATCCGCCCAGATCCCCCCGCCCTCGTACTCCTTCGACATCTTCTTGAAGATCCGCGTCATCAGCCCGCCCGTCTCGCGCAGCACATTCGGCTTCTCCACCAGCGTCACCCGCTTCCGCCCGTTCTTCTTCGCAAACTCAAACGCCTGCCTGCAAATACTCGTACACCCCTGCACGCTCACGATCCGCGTGCTGAGGGCGACGTTCTCCAGCCCCTTGTCCTTCCACGGCTTCATCTTCGGGTTGGCGCACAGCGCGGTGTAGACCGGCTCCGGGAGCGGATAGAACTCGACGCCGCCGTACATCCCCTCGGTGTTCTCGCGGAAGACGACCTGATCGATCAGGATGTCCTTGGCCTCGGGGTTGTTCAGCCGCGAGCCGCGGTAGTTCAGCGGGTTCCCCTCATAGGTCTTGCACGGCCGCATGTTGGTGTGCAGGTTGAACATCTGCCGCAGCTTGACGATCGGCGAGAAGTACACCAGCCCCTTGCTCTTGAGTTCCGGGGCAAGCTCCTCCTTCGCCTCATCCTGCGGCTTGCTGGTGATCGCGCCAAACAATCCGCACGTTGTCTTCCTCAGAATCTCAACTGACCGATCCGGGAGCGGGTTCCCCTCCTTGCACCAGAAGTCCCAACCGATGTCGCAGTGGATGTACTCGGCGTCGAGCTTCATGGCGTCGAGCACGATGCGGGTCGCTTCCATCACGTCGTTGCCGATGCCATCGCCGGGCATCCAGGCGATTGAGTATTTGGACATGGGAGGGCTCCGGGGGGGGGGTGGTGAAAGGTGATCACGAAAAAGCGAGCAGGAATCGCCGCGGACGCGCCCGCCTCTGCATCATACCGGAAATGCGGCGTACGCGCCAAGCGGCCTACCCTCGGTTTGTGTACGGGGAGTAGCGTCCCGCAACGCCGCGAGCACCATCGCGGCGGACAAGCGGGCGGAGTGGATCGTCAACACGGAGCGATGTATATCGCTCCCGGCCACTCCTTGCGTCAACACGCAAAGCGCAAGACCGGCACCGATTGGGTCTGATCTTCAAGTAAGATCATCGCCCGAGTGGTGTATGTCGCGCGGCGGATGCAAGGAGATCGACCCATGCCACTTTTCTCACACCTCAACACTCTACTGGCACAAACCATCCCCGGTGCCCCGCTGGTCGCGGCTGAAACCGCCCTCGGCGGCACCCATCTCTCCTGGCTGTACGGCGCGTTTGTTGCGATTGTGCTGGTTTTTCTCGCCATTGATCTGGGCATCTTCAACCGTACCGCGCACGTCGTCAAGGCGAAAGAAGCTCTCGCGTGGACGATCGTCTGGGCCACATGCGCGCTGGCATTCGCCGTCTTTGTCTACTTCGCGTATCAAGGTCACTGGCTCGGCCTCGGGCTCAAAGTGCCGGTAGTCGGCCAGCCCGGCGTCACCGAAACTATCCGCGGGAGTGCCGCGGTGGAGCAGTTTCTCGCCGGCTACATCGTCGAGTGGTCGCTCTCGGTGGACAATCTGTTCGTCATCGCGGTCATCTTCAAGTTCTTCGCGGTGCCCGCCGCGCAGCAGCATCGGGTGCTGTTCTGGGGCATCCTCGGCGCGCTGGTGATGCGCGGCGGGATGATCGCCATCGGCGCTGTGCTGCTCGCCAAGTTCTCCTGGATCACCTATGTCTTCGGCGGCTTCCTCATTCTCACAGCCGTCAAGATGGCCTTCGCCGCCGATGAGCACGTCCACCCCGAGAACAACATTCTCGTGAAGTGGGTCAAGAAAATCTGGCCGGTCTCCACCGAGTACGACGGCAGCCATTTCATCACCCACATCCCCGGCAAGGATGGCGTGATGCGTCGCGCCGTCACCCCGCTGCTGCTCGCCCTCATCGTCGTTGAGTTCACCGATGTGCTCTTCGCCGTGGACTCCGTGCCCGCGATCTTCTCCATCACCGGCGATCCCTTCATCGTGCTCACCTCCAACGTCTTCGCGATCTTGGGGCTGCGCTCGCTGTATTTCCTGCTCGCGGGCATGCTCGGCAAGTTCAAGTTTCTCAAGCACGCGCTGGTGCTGATTCTCGCGCTGGTGGGCGTCAAGATGCTGCTCGTACACTCGTCGTACAAGATTGATACCACCTGGTCGCTGATCGGCGTCGTCGGGCTGCTGGCGGCGGGCGTCATCGCGTCGCTGCTGCACGAGCGGATGACGCGGGCCAAGAGCGCGTAGCGGAGGCAGAGGTTCGACGCCGCGCGGCGGCCGCGCACGCGGTTTCTCCGCGACGGTGGCGCGTGGGTGCAAAGTGCATCGGCTCTCCGCGGCGGCGAGTTGAGCCGCGTGGCACTCGCTGTGGCCGATGGCGAGAGCGTGGATGCCGCTTGGCGTGCATCCGCGCCAATCCAGCCGAAATCGGCGATGTTTTACCGGTGCAACGGCCGAATAATCCCGCGCAGCGCTCCATCTCTGGTCAGCGCAGGAGCAAATCTGGTCAGGGCAGAAGCAAACCTGCTCAGGGCAGAAGCAAACCTGCTCAGGGCAGGAGCAAACCTGCTCAGGGCAGAAGCAAACCTGGTCAGGGCAGGAGCAAATCTGGTCAGATAGAGAGCATCCTTAGGCAGGCAGAGAGCATCACTCTGCAGGGCAGAATCAATCCCACGGCGAGAAGCGAACCCGCCGCTGCGCCGCAAACAACCCGTGCGGATTCCATACTCGCGGGGCGGCGGCCCCCTCGCGCCATCGAGCATCTGAAGCGAGTTTCATGGCGAGCCGGGGTATGCTCGCGGCATGAAGATCGCACACATCGCCGGGGGGCGCAGCGAGTCTTCGAGCAAGCCCCCGGTCCACGATCACCACCCATCTCTGGGCGAGTGGCCGAACCATTGACCGTGCCATCACCTTGCTCAACTTTGAGGGCACAGTGAGGCCGGACACCAAGAGTGGTGACTCGTCACTCGACTCTCAGAACTCTGCGTGTGTAAGGCACACAATGACTCAATCCCCAAACCTCACCCCAGCCCCGCCCGATCCCGCTTCATCTGGTCCGGCCGCTCCCACTCCAGCCGGTCCGCGTCCGCCCACAACATCTCAAGGTCGTAGTGCGCCCGGGTGTTGGGCTCGAAGATGTGCACGACCACATCCACGAAATCCACGATGATCCACGTGCTGCGCTGGTCCATGTCCGAGCGGAACGCGCGGTAGTTCCGCTGCTCGCCCAGCTTCGCGACATCATCGCCGCTGGAGAGCATCTGCCGATCCGAGGTGCCGCTGGCCACGATGATGTAGTCGGACATGTTGCTGATCCGCGTCACGTCCAGCACCACGATGTCCGAGCACTTGTTGTCCAGCAGCATCCGCGCGGCCTCGATCGCAAACGACCGCACGATCTTCGGGTCCGTCACGCTCGTCGTCGGAAACCGCTGGTGCGTCTCCCCCGTCGGCCCGGGACGCGCGATGGACGTGCGCTTCACCGGCTTGGCGGCCTTTGCGGCGGCTTCCGGTTTGGTGGCGGGGGCCGCGGCCCGCGCCGGGGCACGGGTGGTGGTGGGTGCGGAAGTTTCGACGGTCTTGGATTGTGCTGGTTTTCGTGCGGGCATGTGAGGGAGAGATGGTAGGGGGCAAACAGCGGCCAAGCGCGAAGGGTGAAAGCAGGTGCCGCGCCCGGCTATCCTTCGGCCGATGAGCGCACCTGTCATGTGCCTGGGAATGCTGACCTACAACCGCGGAAAACGCGTGCTGGAGACCCTCCGCGCCTTGGTCGCCATGGACCGCGCCGGCGGCCGGGTCGCGCGGCTGATTGTCATCGACAACAACTCCACCGACGACACCGCCCAAATCGTGGACGCCTTCGCACGCGAGCATGCAGAGTGGAACATCACGCGCGTTGTGGAGACCGTTCAGGGTTCCAGCGCGGCCCGCGCCCGTTTCGTCCGCGAAGCAACCGAGCCGTACATCGCGCTGATGGATGATGATGTACTCCCACATGCCAACTGGGCCGCCGCAGCGATCCGGACGCTCGACGCGCACCCGCGTTCCGGATGGGTCGGCGGCAAGGTGGACCTGAAGTGGGAGAGCGGCCCGACCGCGCTCGCCGCGCGATGCCGCACCATGCTCGCGCACCAGGACTTCGGCGACCGCGAGCAGCGCATCGATCGCATGGACCAGGGCATGGTCAGCGCGGCCTTCGCCGCGCGGCGCGAGGCCCTGCTCGACATCGGCTGGCTCGAACATCGCATGCTCGGCGGCCGCGCCGGCAGCGGCCTCGAGTGCGGCGAGGACTACGAGATGTGCGTGCGCCTGCGCCTCGGTGAGTGGGAAGTCTGGTACACACCCGATGCGCGGCTTGAGCACCAGATCCCTGCCACGCGCCAGACCGTCGAGTATCTCACGCGCCTCTCGCACGGCGTATCGCTGAGCAAGGCGCAGCTGAAGTGGCTCGCTGCGGGCAAGCCCAGCGAAGCCGCGTGGGCGACGCCTCAGCTTGCGAAGGCGCAGGCCAAGCTGCTGCGATGCCGCATGCTGGAATGGCGCCCCGGAATTCGCACGATCAAACTCGCCGAGCACAAGGGGCGCGAGGAAAGTTGGCAGCGACTCGTGCGCGAACTTGAAGCGAGCCAGAAATGACCTCGATACTGCGACGCATCGGCGTGTTCGATGAGCAGGGCAAGTTCGCGGACTACCTCTGGAACCAGTGCGAAAGCACGCTCGGTGGGCACGGAGATATGCAGCTCGCGCGCTGGGATCGGGATGCTCCGCATCGCTTTGTAATGACGTGGCCCGCGCCGCCCGGCGGCATGCGCCGCACCCGCGGCTGGCGGCGGCCGATGCAGAAGTGGCTCGGGCGCGCGGCGGACGATGATGCCATGGCGAGCTCCTTCAAGTGGCTGGGCCATGATCCAGCACGCACAACCGTCCTGTTCTACGAGCCGCCCGCGTATCTGCCGGATGCCTGGTTTGAGATCGCCAAGCGCAACGCGGCCCGCGTCTACGCGCCCGATCCCCGCGCCACGCACCCCATCGTGCTTCCTTCTATGTGGACGCTGGAGTGGGATGTTCAGTCGCTCCGCGCGTTCGCGCCTCCTGAAAAAACACTCCCGCTGGTCTCCATCGCCGCGGGCACGCCCAAGGGCAAGCGGCTCATTCCTGGCCATCTCGCACGTCTGGAGTTCTACCGCAAGCTGGTTCGCGCCGGTGTGCCGCTCGCGCTCTTCGGGCGCGGGCTTCCCGATGATGTCAAGGGCCACGGCCCGATCGCGTGCAAGGGCCACGTCATGCGCCCGGCGCGCTTCACGCTCGCCATCGAGAACTACGGCGAGGGCGACCAGTATGTCACCGAGAAACTCTGGGACCCGCTGGCCTGCTGGTCGCTGCCGATCTATTTCGGCTCCAAAGCCGCCGACAAGTTGATTCCGCCCGAGTCGTTCATCCGGCTCCCAGATCTCGGAGACGCGGGCGTTCGCACCGTGCAGGAGACGCTCGCCGATCCGGACATCTGGAATCGCCGGTTGGAAGCCATGGCCGAGGCCCGCCGGAGCGGGCTGGGCGAGTTGCGACTGGTCGAGTGGCTGGCGCGCGAATCGCCGTCATGGATGGGTTCGTCGTCGCCGATGCGAAACTCCCCGCGTGTGTGAGTCGCTACGCAGCGCGAGCGTGACGCACCAGCAGATCAAACAGCGTGCCGCCCGCGTCCGCGTCGTAGAGCTGCCGAGCGTGTGCCGCGGCGGAGAGTCCCATTTCCCGCCACCGCTCCCGAGCGTTCCACGCGCGCTCCAGCGCATCCGCAATGGCGTCGATGCTCGCCGAGCCCGCGATCCAGCCGTCGCTTCCTTCGCGTATCCACGCCGCGCAGTCGCCGACATTCGTGACCACGCACGGCCGCCCCAGCAACATCGCCTCGACCTGCGCAAGCGGCGTTCCCTCGCCGCGAGAGGAGAGCACCAGCAGATGCTGCTCCGCCCACACGCCACGCACATCGTCCGCGAATCCACGAAACTCCACGCGATCCGCTATGCCCAGCGCGCTGGCCATCTGCCGGAACACCCGCTCGTCCGGGCCGACGCCCCACAGATCAAGCTTCCAATCGCGGCTCTGCCAGATCGGACGCGCCAGCGCGGCCAGCAGAAGGTCCTGCCCCTTGGCCTCCCCCACAAGCCGCGCCATACACGCCAGCCGAAGGGTGTCATCCCCAACCGGCCAATCAAGCACCGACGTGTCCGCAAGATTCACCGGATTCCGCACCACGATCGCGTTCGGAATCGCCATGCCGAGCTGGCGCTCCAGCTGCTCGCGGTTGCGCTGCGCGACATACGCGTTCACCTTGGCGAGCGTGCAGAGCTTCCGCGCTCTGGCCGCGTACGCGTCACCGGGATGGGCACGTTCGTCGTTGTACTGCGACACGTTCACGACCGGCGTGCCCGTGCGATCCATCCATGCGAGCATCGCGTCGCACCATCGTCTGCCCGCGAAGTCAAACTCCTGCCCCTGGCTGACGCACAGCACATCCGGCGCGAACGCGTCCAGCTCGTTGATCCACCCATGCCGCGTGGGGAGCAGAGGCACGCGGGACTTGGAGCGCAGCGGGATGCGAACAATCGCCGCTCCGAGTGCGCCAAGGGCAAGCACCTGGCGCGCGGGCGTTGGCCAGTCAAACACGCAGACGCACACGCGATGGCCGCGCTCGATCGCCCGACGCGCGGCGGCTGCCCAGAGCTCCTCGCTGCCTCCCCACGGCAGCCCCTTGTTGGCTGAAACGAAGGCGATGTTCACGCGCGGCTCCGGGCGTCAGTCGGTGTTGGTGGCGGGTTTGGTGAGGACGGCGAAGTTGGCAAGGTACAACGTCTCCTTGGTCTTGATCCATCGCTGAAACAGCTTGTGCTTGAGCGACCAGAACGTGAGCTTGTGCTTCTTGCGTGCCAGGGTGCCCATGAGCCACGGTAGCGGGCTGGAGCCGACGGGCGACGCGCCGCTCGCGCCCAACGCGGTCCCGAGCACATCCCAGGAGTTCCCGAGCTTGCGCAGCTCAATGCGTTTCAGCCCGACGCGCTCTGACCAGTGCGCGATCGCGTGAATCGTGGGCCGAAAGAAATCGTACGGCTCCTCGTGGAGTGGGTAGAAGAACGGGCAAGTGAGTATGAGCGTGCCCCCCGGAGCCAGCAGGGCGGCGAGGTTGTTCCACGCGGCGTTCCAGTCCGCGACGTGCTCCATCACTTCCGTACACAGAATCAGGTTGTATCTCGGGCCGCTCGCTAGCGCGCTCGGAAGCGCGCTGTCTATGGGGACGATGAAGTGCGTGGTGATTCCGGGCTGCGCAACGGCGTCCATGGCGCGATACTCCATGCCGAGTGACTGGATCGCGGCGCGGAAGGGTTGCCCGCCGCAGCCAACGTCAAGCGCGAGGCCGCCGCGCGTGCAGTAGGTGGTGAGTGCCTGCTGGATGGCATCACGCAAGAGCGGGACGATGAACTGCTCCTCGCGGCTCTTGCAGACATAGGCCGTTTTTTCGAGGAACACGGGACGCGGCGAGGAGGGTGGCATGGTCATGGGGCAGAGTAGGCCGAGAGGTTAGACGGTGGACCAGAGCGTCTGCGTCGCGGCGACATGGGTGCTGACGAGTGGCCTGGAGAGCGAGCGCTCGGCGCGGGGGATGCGGACCCAGCGGGTGGGCGTGGACTGGCTGGAGATGGTGAGGGCGTAGTCGCTGCCGGCGTGCATGTCGGCGACGAGCGCGGGGTCGTTGCACTGGCGTGAGAGGTGGAGGAGGACGACGTGCTCGCGCGGGGCGACGGCGCGGATGGCTTCTAGGGCTTCGTGATTGGAGAGGTGGCCGCTGCCGCCCATGATGCGGTTCTTGAGAAACTGCGGTCGGTCGCTGGCGAGTTGCAGCTTGGGGCAGTAGTTGCTCTCCATCGCGAGGACATCGACGCCGCCGCCACCATCGCCGCGCGGCTCGCGGTCGTGATCGGCGCGGAGATGGCCGACCAGGTCCGCGGTGACGTGGCCCAGGTCGGTGCAGAAGCCGAGGGTGCCCGCGCTCAGGCCGGGCATGTCGATGCGGAAGGTGGCGACGCCCGCTTGGTCGTGGCTCATCAGGAGCGGGCGCACCGTCACGCCCCCCCCCTCATCGTCGATCTCGAATGGGTCGTGGTCGAAGGTGTGGATGCGAGCGGCGGCGGGGTTTGTGCCCATTGCGAGCAACTCGTGCTCGTGGCGCTCGTGCATGCGGACGCGGACGTGCGGCGGGAGCGCGGTGAGCCAGGAGTGCTGGAAGTGGTCGGCGTCCAGGTGCGTGACGATGGCGTCGTCGATCTGGTCGGGGCGGTAACCCATCTCGGCGAGCATCCTGAACGTGCGACGCGGCGAGAGGCCCAGATCGAGGAGGACGAGCCGCACGATGTTGCCGCGGCGGAGCGCGAGCACGGAGCAGTTGCCCGATGAGCCGGAGGCGAGCACGCAAAGGGCGGCGCCGTGGTCGGCGTGCTGGAGGACGTCGGGGATGGAAATGGGGGTGGTGCGCACGGAGGTAGAGGTTACTCGTCCTCGCCTTCGAGGCCGGCGCGGATGGAGCCGCGCGGCGGTTTGCCAAAGCCGGTGACGAAGCCGCGCTGCGAGAGGGAGAGGAAGTCGGCCATCTCGCTGACCAGGGGGCCGCCACCCTCGGCGGCGAGTTTGCGAAGACCTGTGACGACCTCTTCGCGGAGCATGGGGCGGTAGAGGAACTCCTTGAAGGCCTTGGTCATCACCGTAATCTGATCGCGCGGCACGCCGGTTCTGCGCAGGCCGACGAGGTTCAGCCCGCCGATGCGGTTGCGCTCGCTGACGATGCAGAAGGGGGGGACGTCCTTGTTGACGGCACAATCGCCGGACATCATCACCATCCGCCCGATGCGGCAGAACTGGTGGATGACGGCGTTGCCACCGAGGGTGACATCAAAGCCGACCTCGCAGTGGCCCGCGAGCGCGGAGCCGTTCACCATCACCACGCGGTCCTTCACCACGCAGTCGTGGGCGACGTGCGCGTTCACCATCATGAAGACCTTGTCGCCGACGATGGTGGGGCGGTCTTGCTTGGTGGAGGCGTGGACGGTGGCTCCCTCGCGGAGCATGCAGTCCTCGCCGATGCTGACGCCGCCGCTGCTGCCGGTAAACTTGTAGTCCTGCGGCTCAAAGCCCACGCTGGCGTGCGGCCAGAGCTTGCTGCGTGCGCCGATCCAGACCGGGCCGACCTGGCCGTTGATGTAGTTGCCGCCGCGGAGGTGGACGCCGGAGTTGAGGGTGACGTTTCCGGTGATGACGCAGTGGGGGCCGACGATGACATTTTCGGCGAGGGTGCAGGATTTGTCGATGTGGGAAGAGGGGTGGACGGTCGGCATGTGGGAGGGTAGGGGGAAGGGGAGGGAGTGGGGAATGGGGAGTGGGGATTGGGGGGAGGGAGGGGACGATTCGGACCAGGATTCGGACCAGGATTCGGACCAGGATGAGGAGCAGGAGTAGGACCGGAGGGGGGACCTGCTGGTGGGGTTGTTGGTGGTGTGTCAGTCGATGCGGGCACAGCCCCTCCGTCGTTGCTGCGCTCGGACACGTCGGCCGCTGGGGCGGGGGAGGAGGGGGGGGCGGGTGGAGTTGTGGGCGCGGTGTTGCGTGTATCGCGCGGGCTTTCTCCTGTCCTCGCCGGGCCTCGGACATCCTCTCCCGCTTTGGTTGGGGGGGCGGGAGAAGGTGGCAAGCGAAGCGAAGCCGGGAGAGGGTCCGGGGAAAGGGTGGGTCGCGCGGTGACGTCCGGCGTCGATGCAACCAACGAGCCCCGAGCGTCAGCGAGCGGGACGAAAGCAGTCCACAGAGGCCGCAGAGGCAACACAGCGGGTACGGAGAAGAGGATTCACCGCGGAGGGCGGGCAGATGCCGCGTTTGCCTCGCGCGAAACGATCTCTCACCGGGGCGGAGGAGTGTTTCCCTCGTGAGGAACGGCTTCTCCCTCTTGGGGAATGGTTTCTCCCTCTTGTGCTGTCGTTTCTCCCTCGTGTGGAGCGATTCGGCACGAGTGAGGAGAAGCGTTTGCCTCTTGAGGAACGATTCCTCACGAGTGAGAAAAAACTTTTGCCTCTGGAGGAATCGCTTCTCCCCGGCCACGCGGGCCACCCCAGCGGCCCGAAACGGCGTTCCACCGTTCGTGCGGGGGTTTTTATTCGGGCCTCGTCCTATTTCACTTGCCGCATGCTGCTGTGCCACGGCTCGGCCGGAGGACTCCCCCGATCAGGCCTGAATGCAGTCGGCCGTGATGAGGTCCGCCGGATCGCCATAGGACGGCGGCACGGCGGGTGGCCCGGCCTGATACGGGGGCACGCCCGCACCGACGTTTCCGAAGCGGCAAAGTCGGTGGCACGGGGTTGGTTGCGGAAAGGGAAAGGCGGGTTGCCTGCCGACGTGACGCGACTGGTTGACTGCACCGATAGCCGCTCCGAGCAGCGGGAATCGGTGGCACGGGGTTGGGGGTGTGGCGCGTCGTGCGAGGGTGCGGTGTCAGCGGCGCTTGAACCACCAGTGTTCGACGATGGAGATGTCGCCGCTGGAGGAGTTGCCGTCGGAGATGCGTGGGATGGCGGCGGCGGCGCGCTGGGAGTGGGAGAGGAGGTCGTAGCCGAGGTTGGCGACACCGTTGACGATGGCGGCGTCGTCGAAGGTAGCGTTTGGGCGGATGTTGAGTTTGGGGAGGAGCGTGTTGGTGGGGATGCTGAGCACGCCGTCGGTGAAGACCCACGAGCAGGAGTTTCCGGCGGGGTTCATGCCGGTGCCGGACTTGGTGAGTACGGCGTAGACGAGCGGGGGCTCGCCGATGGGGAGTTGTTGCGGCTTGGGAGTTGGGGGAGGCGCGATCGGTGGAGTGGTGCGGGTTTGGCCCAGGCCGATGAGCAGCGCGATGGTGCAGAGGATGAGGGCGGTGGGGAGGGAGGGGCGGGGGAGGTGGGGCATGAGGGGATTCCGAATGTGGGATGTGGGATGTCGGATGTCGGATGTGGGATTAGGGAGTACGCGATGGTTGGGGTGGGGGCCGCAGGACGGTTGCAGGGACGGTGCGTGGCGGTACCCGGGAGTGAATGCGCAGATTTGGCGTGGGGTGGGGCGTGATGCGCCGAAGTGGCGGGGATCGTCTGTGGTTGTTGCGCGAAAAGTGTGGGAAGCGTGTGCAGCAGGCCGATCAGAGTGGCGAGCGGCAGGACGCTGCGTGGTCCGTTTCTGATCCCAACCCGAGCGCGGAGTGCGCTCACGAGTGATCCTGTGGCAAATCCTTCCACCCCCACCCCCACCCCCGGCAATCCATCTGATATGAACCCCGCTGATCTGGCCGCCGATGCGCTGCGGCAGGCGCAAGAGGCGGTGAGCGATCTGCGTGCCAACACCAATCCGATGACGGCGGCGAGCGGCGGAGACGACGCGGCGGCGGATGCGCTGCGGGCGGCCCAAGAGGCGATCGCGGCGGCGCGGGGAGAAAGTGGGGCAGTCGGGAGTGGGCAGCCGGGAGTGGGGAGTGGGGGAAGAAGCGGGGAGCAAGCGTTTGCGTTGCCGAGCTTTGTGGGGATGAGCGCTCATGCGGGAGAGAATCAGAAGAAGCCGGAGGGGATTGATCTGCTATCAGATGTGAATCTGAACGTGAAGATCGAGCTCGGGCGGACCCGGATGCTGGTGGAGGATGTGCTGCGGCTGGGCGAGGGGAGCGTGGTGGAACTGGACAAGCTCGCGGGCGATCCGGTGGAGGTGTACGTGAACGATCGGCACGTCGCGCGCGGCGAGGTGCTGGTGCTGAACGACAACTTCTGCGTGCGCATCAATGAGATCGTGGCGGGAGTCGGAGATCATCCGGCGGTGGGAAAGATCGGGGGACGGAGGTAGAAGGGAAAAAGCAGAAGAGATTAGGATTAGGATTAGGAGCAGGATTAGGAACGGAATGAAGTCGAGCGGAGCTCGGCGGGAACTTTGAGCCAGGATGGCGTGCGTGCGAGGGTGGATTGAACACAAAGCGTGCGGGTGGATGATCGCTGCGATGGTGGCGGGGGTTGTGGTGTTGAGTGTGGTGGTGGGGGTGGGGGGGGTGGGGGCGAGCGTTGCGCGCGGGGCGGAGATCAAGCAGAAGGTGGAGAGTGGGGCGGGAGTGGTGGTGGTGGGGGGGGGGACGAGTGGGGCTGCTGCGCCGATGGTTGGTGCGGCACCGAGTGAGAAGGAAGAGAGAGTGGTGCCGACGGATTTGCGGCCGCGGCCGCTGGGTGGGGTCGCGACAAAGAGCCGGAGTGAGAAGAAGGATGGGGCGGGGAGCAGCGTCGCGGCGGTGGGATCCAAATCCGCGGCGGCGACGCTGTGGGACAACCCGACGATTCGCACGGCTGGGTCGCTACTGATCGTGATGCTGCTGATCTTCGGGCTGGCTGTGCTGGCCAAGAAGGTTGCGGGCAAGAACGGCTCGCTGATGGCGGCGATCGGGGCGGGCGGGAAAGCACCGGCGGGATTGCTGGAAGTGCTGGGGCGGTATCCACTCTCGCGCGGGCAGGTGTTGATACTGCTGAAGGTGGATCGGCGGGTGCTGCTGCTCTCGCAGACGACGTCGCGGATGCGGGGCGGAGTGGGGACGCTGACAACACTGTGCGAGATGACGGACGCGGAGGATGTGGCCTCGATCCTGATGAAAGCGGAGGAGCACGAGGGGGGCGGATCGAATGCGAGGTTCGGTGCGCTGCTGAAGCAGTTTGATCGGACGCACGCGAAGAGCGGGGAAGAGGATGATGGGATCGAGGTTGATCTGCGATCCGTGCGCGAGACGGACGCGGGCGATCGGGCGGAGTTGTGGGATGAGCGGGCCGCGGGGAACGCGCCGATGGTGCGGGTGACGCCGATGAGCGATCAACTAGAACGCGCGGCGGTGGTCCACAAGTTCCCGGTACCGGCAGCGCCGACGTTTGCTTCGCACGCCCGCGCGGCGGAGGCGTATACGTCGGTCGGTGGAATGGGAGCGACGGGGACGGAGTCGTTTGGGTCTATCCGCGAGCGGTTGCACGCGCTGCGTGGGGAGGCGCACCGATGAAGATGGCACTGAACAGAGGCGCTGTCGTTTGTCGTGGCGATCGTGTTGTCACTGGCGCTCGGTTCACCGGCGCTGGGGCAAGAGCCATATGGGCCTGCGGCGCGGCCGTTCGGGCGTGCGCAGGCGGTGAGTGTGTTGGAGGAGTCGCCGCGAGACGAGATGAGTTTCGGTGTGGATACGAATCCACTGACGATTCTGTCGCGTGCGGGAGAGGCGGCGGGGTCGGCGGGCGGATCGGGCTCAAGCGCGAAGAGTGGCGGGTTGTCGGGGCCGATCAACATCATGGTGGTGCTGACGGTGATCTCGCTGGCACCGTCGATCATGCTGATGTGTACATGCTTCGTGCGGATCATGATCGTGCTGGGGCTGGTGAAGCAGGCACTGGGAACGCAGAGCTTGCCGCCGCCGCAGGTGATTGTGGGGCTGTCGCTGTTCATGACGCTGCTGGTGATGGCGCCGACGATGGACCGGATCCACAAGGAAGCGGTGCTGCCGTATCGCGCGGGCATCATCAACAACTACGACGATCTGTGGGCGAAGAGCAAGCAGCCGCTCCGCGACTTCATGTTCGACCAGATCGAGGCGACGGGGAACTGGTCGAGCGTGTACATGGTGCTGAACTATCGCGGGATCGACACGAGCGATCCGGCGAACATGACCACCGAGAAGGTGGACATGGTCTCGCTGGTGCCGGCGTTCATGCTGAGCGAGCTGAAAACGGGTTTTCTGCTGGGGTTCAAGGTGTATCTGCCGTTTCTGGTGATTGACATCGTGATATCGAGTTTGCTGATCTCGATGGGCATGATGATGCTGCCGCCGGTGCTGATCTCGCTGCCGTTCAAGCTGCTGCTGTTTGTGCTGGTGGATGGGTGGACTCTGGTGGTGGGGAGCTTGATGCGGTCGTTTGTGACGCATCCGGAAGCGCACTCGGTGGCGACGCATGTGATGGAGCCGGTGATGCAGGTGTTTGGATACGGATGAATCTGGCGCGGCGGGATGTGAGTTGTGAGATTGTAGATTTGAGATTCGGGGCACGCGATGAACTACGACCAGCAATCCATTGAGCTTGTGCGGGAGACGCTGATTATCGCGTTGAAGATCGCCGCGCCGATTTTGTTGGCGGGGGTGGTGGTGGGGCTGGTGATCTCGATCTTCCAGGCGATCACGAGCATCCAGGAGCAGACGCTCACGTTTGTGCCCAAGATCGTGGCGATGCTGATGGTGGTGGTGGTGCTGATCCCGTGGATCGCGGTGCGGCTGATGGAGTTCACTGTGCAAATGTGTACGAACTGGTGACCATGCCAACGCTCGATCCCATCCTCAACCACGTTACGCCATTCCTGCTGGTGCTGTTTCGCATCAGCGGGCTGATGGTGTTTTCGCCGGTGCTCTCGAGTTCGCTCTTGCCGCTGAAGTTGCGGGCGATGCTGGCGATCTGCTTTTCGCTGGCGGTGTATCCGACGCTGATTCCTGTTCTCAAGCAACCGGTGGCTATGGATTTATTTTCGCTCGCGCCGGCGGTGTTCTGCGAGACGCTCATCGGGACGGCGATGGGATTGATGGCATCGCTGCCGATGTACGCGGTGCAGCTGGGCGGGCTGGTGATGGGGCAGCAGGCGGGGATGTCACTCGGGCAGATCTACAACCCCGCGCTGGATGTGGAGACGGACACGCTCGGGCAGTTTCTGCAATACGGCGCGCTGGTGGTGTTCGTGCTGATGGGTGGGCTGGAAATGCTGTTCGTGGGGCTGGGGCACACGTTTGCGAACGTGCCGCTGGGGATGGTGTCAACGAATATCGCGCCCGTTGAGTTGATGACCGGGCTTGTGGCGTCGGGGTTTGAGCTGGCGCTGCGGGTGGCCGCGCCGGTGCTGTGCATCATTCTGGTGGAGACGATTGCTAGCGCGCTGCTGGCGAAAACGATACCGCAGATCAACGTGCAGTCGATGGGGTTCAGCATCAAGGTGGTCATCACGCTGCTGGTGCTCATGGCGAGCATCACGGCGGTGATGCACGCCACGGGTGAGGACATGGCGCAGACAATGGGGGCGGTGGTCGGGTGGGCGGAGTCGCTGGGGAAATAAAAGCGGGTTCACCGCGGAGACGCTGAGGTCGCACAGAGGAGAATGAAGATGAGCGTGCATGCACTTGGAGTGCGTTGTTTGAGATCGGAGTTGAACCCTCGGCATTTCCTTTTGATTCTCTCCGCGAACTCAGCGTCTCCGCGGTGAACCTTCTTCGAGTGAATAGTCATGGCCGACGATCTCGGTGAAAAAACCCAGGCACCATCCGGGCGGCGGCGCGAGGAAGCGCGGGGGCGCGGGCAGGTAGCCAAGTCGCAGGACCTGAGCGCGGGGCTGGACCTGTGGGCGGCGTTCATTCTGCTGCTGGTGTTTGGTGCGCCGCTGGCGGCGGGGCTCGCGGGGATGCTGCGATATCTGCTGGATGACCGGGATTCGGGGACGATGCTGCGGAGCGAGGGCGTGGCGGATTTGTGCCGCTGGGCGACGCAGAACACGGTGATTGTGGTGGCCCCGATTCTGTTGATTCTGTTCGGCGTGACGTTTCTGGCGCAGGTGGTGCAGGTTGGCTGGCACCCGACGCTGGAGCCGCTGATGCCCAAACTGGATCGGCTGGATCCGCTCAAGGGCGTGCAGCGGCTGTTCGGGATGCGGAACGCGGTGAAGACGCTCACGGGCATCTTCAAGATGCTGCTGATCGGCACGATCGTGGCGTATGTGGTGATGAGCGACTGGAACCGGATCATCGCGCTGGCGCAGCTGGATGTGCGCTCCATGTGGACGGTGATCCTGGCGATCATCACGCGGCTGCTGCTGTGGACGCTGGCGGTGCTGCTGGTCATCGGGCTGGCCGACTACTTCTATCAGCGCTGGCAGATGACCAAGGACCTGATGATGACGCGCCAGGAAGTGAAGGAGGAGCATCGCTCATCCGAGGGCGACACGGAGACCAAGGGCCGGCGCATGAAGCTGGCGCGGCAGATCGCGATGCAGCGGCTGGCAAAGAACGTCCCCAAGGCGAACGTGATCGTGACCAATCCGACGCACTACGCCGTCGCGTTGCAATACGACCCGAAGACCATGGCCTCGCCCAAGGTGGTCGCCAAGGGCGCGGACTTCATGGCGATGCGAATCCGCGAGATCGCCGCGGCGCACAAGATTCCGATTGTGGAGCGGCCGCCGCTGGCGCGGGCGCTGTACTCGGGCGTGCCGGTGGGCAAGCAGATCCGCCCGGAGTTCTACGAGGCGGTGGCGGAGATATTGGCGTATGTGTACAGGTTGCAGAACAAGGCGGCGTAGCGAGTCGCATCCTCTCCGTGACATCTCCGTGTACACCGTGTACACCGTGTTGCAATCTTCGGAATTTGAAACACGGAGACCACTGTGACCACGGAGGGAGCACGGAGAAAGGCGAGAATGCGTAGAATGCTCTGATGAAGCCGCACCCCAGAATCCGCAAGACGATCAAGTGGGGCGGGGCGGCGGGGACGGTGCTGCTGGTGGTGGTGTGGATCGGGAGTGGTTTACTCTTGATCCACTGGGACACGCCAACCACCATGCTCATGTCTGTAGAGATGGGGAGAGTCCGCTTTGGCCCGATGCCGCGGTCTATTGTTCATTGGCGGCCGGGCTGGCATCAATATCAGTTCTCTCCGTTGACACTCAGGATGGGTCTGGATTGGACGGACGATGCGAGCGGGAGACACTACCTCATCCCGCTGTGGATTCCCGCAGCCCTTTCGCTTCTATGCACATCGTCGGCGTGGGTCCTCGACACTCGAAGCAGTCGCCAACAGCGCAACGCCCGATTGGGCCTCTGTCCGAAGTGCAACTATGACCGCACTGGGCTTGTGGCGGGCGTGGTGTGTCCGGAGTGCGGGGCGGGCGCGACTCCATCCTGATTCGTTTCCTCTCCGTGACATCTCCGTGTACACCGTGTGCTCCGTGTTGAAATCTCCGGAATTTGAAACACGGAGACCACTGCGACCACGGAGGGAGCACGGAGAAAGGCGGGGGAACTGATTGAGTAGAATGCGAGAATGAAGCCGCACCCGAGAATCCGCAAGACGATCAAGTGGGGCGGGGCGGCGGGGACTTTGCCTGTTCAATGGATCAAGTTTGGATTCATTGCCGCCGTTCCGCCGCTCATGTACATCTCGGTGTATCTAATCGCCTTGGCTGGTTGGACGTTCAAGGATTCACCCACTGCTTTCTACGGGATCCAGCTGTTTGCTCTGCTCACAGAGCCTTGGCTGACGATGTGCGGCGGACCACAGGAACGGCTCGCGGTTCTGATCGCGCTCGTTCAATACGGGCTGATCGGCACTGCGATTGCATACTTCCTGCGCCGGCGTGTCCACGCATCTCAGCGATCACTTCAGGACCTCTGCCGCAAGTGCCACTACAACCGAACCGGCCTCGCGGCGGGTGCGGTGTGTCCGGAGTGCGGGGCGGCTTCGACTCCATCCTGATCCGTTTCCCCTCCGTGCTATCTCCGTGTGCCCC
>JAYVRG010000073.1:0-115150 GCA_043776515.1 Phycisphaerales bacterium | reverse complement strand
GCCGAGTTTCTCTCGCACTCTGAAAGAGTGCTCGTCGTCTTCGTTCGCACAACAACCCTGGAAACAGGTCACATGTTCCTTATTTGAATGGCATTCCTGCTTTGAGAAGGCAGTGCGGGCGTGCAAGCTGTGACCGCACTACTTTGCCCAAAGCTGCAAGGGAGTGCCACGAGGCAAGATGGGGCCACACGCCACCTGTAACGTCACAGCCAATCCAAAGCTCCCAGAATGCTGTACGGCACGGCAGCCGCTGCCAGCCACCACACGGCGACGAGCAGCCAGCCCATCCCCTCGCGTTCACGCACCCATCGCGGCGTGCGTGTCCAAGCGAAAATCAAGCCGAAGTGGAAGACAAAGACCACCGCTCCCACGCACATGAGTTTCCATGTTTGGGGTGGCCCTCCATGCGCATCCCATCCCATCAGCAGGCGGAACAGTTCAACTCCGAACAAAAGAAACGCCCACGATGCCACGCCCAGCAGGCCGTACCAGTACCACGGCGGCCTTTGAGGCGATGTCGGCGCAATGTCGTGCAACTCGCACCCACACTCGGGGCATCGCTGCCCCGAAAGGTCATAGCCGCATCGGCGGCACAATGGCTTTGGATCGGATCGTCGGTTAGACATGCGGTTCCAACATCTTCTTCAACTCTTGCTGCGCCACCTTACCCATCGCGTTTGGCGACCGAGCTTCCAGCATACTGCCTTTGTCTTTCGCCGGTGGATGGGTGCGGGAAAGAGGGTGGAGGATTGGCGGAACCCTCCTTCCTGCATCGCCTCTTACAGACAGTGCTCGCGTGCCCAGGGAACCCTCTCCCGGCATCGCTGCGCTCGCCACCCTCTCCCGCTGAAGCGGGAGAGGGATGTGGGGATCAATGCCCGCCGAGGTAGGCCTTGCGGACTTCGTCGCTGGCGGCGAGTTCTTTGGCGGGGCGGTCCATGATGATGGAGCCGGTTTCGATGACGTAGCCGTGGTGGGCGACGTTCAGGGCCATGTGGGCGTTTTGCTCGACGAGGAGGACGGTGGTGCCGCCGGCGTTGATCTCGCGGATGATCTTGAAGATGGTCTGGACGATCTGCGGGGCGAGGCCGAGGGAGGGCTCATCGAGGAGGAGGAGCTTGGGGCGGGCCATGAGGGCGCGGGCGATGGCGAGCATTTGCTGCTCGCCGCCGGAGAGGGTGCCGGCGTTTTGCTTGAGCCGTTCGCGGACGCGGGGGAAGAAGGTCAGGGCTTTTTCGCGGTCTTCGGCGATGGCGGCTTTGTCTGAGGCGGGACGGGCGAACGCGCCGAGGGTGAGGTTCTCATCGACGGTGAGGTTGGCGAAGATGCCGCGGCCTTCGGGGGCGTGGGCCATGCGGTGGGGGGGGCGGACCATGTTGTGGGAGGCGAGGCCGGTGATGTCGCGGCCGTCGAGGGTGATCGTGCCTTGGGTGGGCTTGACCATGCCGGAGATGGCGCGGAGGGTGGTGGACTTGCCCGCGCCGTTGCAGCCGATGAGGCAGGCGATCTGGCCGCGGCGGACGGTGAGGTTGACGCCGTGGAGGGCTTTGATGGCGCCATAGGCGACGTGGAGATCGCGGACTTCGAGGAGGATGTCGGATGTTGGATGTGCGATGTCGGATTTGGAAGGGAGGGTGGCGGCGGTCATGGGGTTGGGCCTCCGCAAAGACGTTGCATGGGCACTCGAAGTGATCTTGCCAAGGGCTGCCAGATGCGGGTTGTCAGGTCTGCTTCAGATGCTAACTGATCGAGAGTAGGAGATGCGATGCAGACTGGCCGCCGCAGAAACTTCCGCTGCTCGACAATCACGCTCGAGCCATCCGCCGTCGATGCGATGCGGAAGCGTTTCATCGGCGCAACGGCAGCGGTGATTTGCCAGCCGCTTCCTACTTTCCAGAGGAGCGAAGCGTGAGCAACCTTGCTTGCCATGATCTGCTGGAAGAGTTTATTGGCGAGCGCGTCGGTGGTCATGGGGGTGTCCGCCGAGTGGGCACTGCCGGAAACAGGAGCGCGGCGGAGATTGCCGTGTGGTTCAGGCCGCAGCCCGACGGCGCTTGGGGCGATGGGCCTCGATCTTGTCCATCGCCTCGGGGCCGAAGACCTGCTCGCCGCAGTTGGGACATTCGTGGAAGATCACTGCCGGCACCGTGAAGGGCTTGCCGCGCGAGGTGAGAGAAAGTGACCGTTTAACGCGGTGAATACGCTTGCTGCCGCAGGTTGGACATGTCTTGTGTTCGATCATTGCTTAGTTCGCTCGCTTGGAGGAGATGAGGAAATAGTAGGTCTCGACTCCGGCCTGCGTGACCAACTTCCCCTTCGAATACACGGCAACGCCATACAGATTGGTGCTCTGTATGACGTGGAGCATTTCCCGGCGATGGGATCGGTGCGGGCTACGCGAGCGGATCGACTTGTAGATGGCGACGGAGTTGAGAATGGACTCGGCAACGTCCATGCGGGTGAGATCATCGGCGACCATCTCATCGATGGCTTTGCGGGTAAAGTCGAAACGGCCGGCAAGGACGGCCCGCTTGATCCGGATAAGAACATCGCTCATGGGGTTGTTTCCGCGGTCGTCGTCTCCGCCACACCGAGATACGCCTCGATGACCTTCGGGTTCTTCTGGATTTCGGCTGGCGTGCCAAAGGCGATGATCTGGCCGTAGTCCAGCACGGTGATCTTTTCGCAGATGTCCATCACCAGCCCCATGTCGTGCTCGATGAGGAGGATGGTGAGCGAGAACTTGTCGCGCAGGGAGCGGATGCTGGCGGCGAGCTCCTTCTTTTCCTGCGGGTTCATTCCCGCGGCGGGCTCATCGAGCAGCAGCACCTTGGGTTCGGTGGCCATGGCGCGGACGATTTCCAATCGGCGCTGGTCGCCGTAGCAGAGGTTGCGGGCCTGCTCATCTTCCAAGCGGCCAAGATCGAAGACGTCCAGCAGCGTGCGGGCGCGATCGAGCATGGCGCGCTCTTCGGCGCGGTTCCAAACAGAGCGACAGATCGCGCCGGCCATGGTGGCGGTGGAGCGGACGTGGCAGGCCAGACGCACGTTGTCGAGCACGCTCAACTCGCCGAAGAGGCGGATGTTCTGGAAGGTGCGGCTCAGCCCCGCCGCAGCGATGCGCGAGGGGCGAAGGCCGATGAGGGGCTGGCCGTCGAGTGTGATCGAACCCTTGTCGGCCTTGTAAACGCCGGTGAGGAGATTGAAGACGGTGGTCTTGCCCGCACCGTTGGGGCCGATCAGCCCTTGCAGGTCGCCTCGGTTGAGATTGAGCGAGAACTCCTGCACGGCCTTGAGGCCGCCGAAGGACTTGGAGACACCTTGCGCGGAGAGGAGGGAAGTCGAGGTGGCGGTCATGGCTTGGCTCCCGCGCGGGGAATCACGGGCGGGACGCCCGTGCCACGGAGCTTGGCCCAGAGGACTCTGTCCCAGACTTCACGCACGCCCAGCAGGCCCTGCGGGCGGAGGATCATCATCAGGATGAGCGTGAGCGCGAAGATGATCATGCGATAGTCGCCGAGCTTGATGTCCAGCGGATGGCCGGTGGCGTCGGCGATTTTCACGATGCCGTATCCGAGCCAGGTGAGGGCGCAAAGCCCCGCGCCGCCGAGCGCGACGGACCAGAGCAGCGTCGCGCTGCGCCCCCTCATGCGAAGCACACCCGCGATGGCGGCGGCCAGGAGTGCGATGCCGATGATCTGCGGCTGCCAGCCGACGAGGCGGGTGGGATCTCGGAGAAGTTCGGGGAGAATGGTGACGACCGCCGCAGCGATGGCCGCGCCGCTGATGGAGCCCATGCCGCCGAGGACGACCATGATGATGATGTCGAAGGACTTCTGAAAGCCGAGTTCCTGGGCGGAGAGCTGCACGCCGGTGGTGTGTGCGAACAAGGCACCGGCGATGCCCGCGAAGAAAGCGGCGATGACAAATGCCCAGACCTTGTAGCGCGTGGTGTTCACGCCCATCGCCTCGGAGGCGATCTCGTCCTCGCGAATGGAGAGGAAGGCACGCCCGAAGGTGCTGTTCTTGAGCCGGAACGCAACGAGCATGGTGATGCCGACGACGATGAAGACCCAGAAGAGCGAGGTGTAGAAGGGCAGTCCGCTGAAGCCGAGCGGGCCGCCGAGGCGCGCCCAGAGCGGCGCCTGCCAGTCGGGGCGCGGCTGGGAGAAGAGTTGGCCGAGGCCGAGCACTGGTGCGGCGCGAATCTCGGTTGCGTCGTACGAGACATCCGAGCTCTGTTGAATAAGCACGCGGAAAATTTCGCCGAAGCCGAGAGTGACGATGGCGAGGTAGTCGCCGCGCAGGCGAAGGGAGGGAAGCCCAACGACCAGGCCGCAGACGGCGGCGACCAGGCCGCCAGCGATCAGGGAGACGACGTATAGCACGTCCCCCCGAGTGAAGATCGCGCCGGAGTGGTGGCCCTGGATCATGGTGCTGAGCGCGCCAGCGTGCGGGAGGGCGTCGCCATAGGCGTACATGGAGCCGTAGTAGACGATGCCCGCGGCGGTGTATCCGCCGACGGCCATGAACGCCGCGTGACCGATGGAGAACTGACCGGTGAAACCGTTGACGATGGTGAGGGAGACGGCGAGGATGATGTTGATGCCGATGTCCAGGAGGACTTTGGCGTAGAAGTCGCCGCCGGAGACGGTCTCAAGCCAGGGCTTAAGGAAGGATTGCAGCATCACGGCCAGAGCGATGACGGCGAGGAGCGGCCAGAGGGCGCGAACGATCGTCATCAGCGCGGCGGGCTTGAGAGAGCGTGCTTGTTCAAGGAGTTTGGGCAAGTCGAAGTTCTCAAGATGTGCCTGGCTCTGGAGAGCCGGGCCACCAAACTGGATCAAACTTTATCGGCAACGGCTTTGCCAAGGATGCCGCTGGGACGGACGAGGAGGACAACGATGAGGAGGCCGAAGACGTAGACGTCGCGGAAATCCGTGGAGAGGTACTTGGCACCGAAGAACTCGATGAGGCCGATGAGCAGCCCGCCGAGCATCGCGCCGCGGACGTTGCCGATGCCGCCGACGACGGCCGCGACAAACGCTTTGAGCCCAAGCAACACCCACACCGGCGCGGCGGACTGGTTCAGGCCAGGATACTTCATCGCGTAGAGAAAGCCCGCGGCTGCGGCGAGCATCGCCCCCAGGACGAAGGTGAAGCTGATGATGCGATCCACGGGGATGCCCATGAGGGCGGCGACCTTCTCGTTGAAGCTGACGGCCCGCATGGCGCGGCCGAGCTTGGTGCGGAAGACGAGCCAGTCGAGGCCGAGCATAAGGACCAGGGCGGTGCCAGCGCCAATGACGTCCACGAGGTGGACCTCGACGGAGGGGGCGTTGCTCGGACCGCCGCCGCCAATGCTGGCGAGCACGCGATCCGGAAGGAGCGCGGGCATGCGGACCGGGCGCGTGCCGAACATGTGCTCGAGCTGCCCGGCGTTCTGCAGCAGAAGCGATACGCCGATGGCGGTGATGAGTACGTTGAGCCGTGGGGCCTTGCGGAGCGGTTTGTAGGCGACTCGCTCGAGCGTGAAGCTGACCAGGCCGCAGGTGAGCATGGCGCAGAGCAGGATGAGCCCGCCGGAGAGCAGGTGCAGCCCCTCGTGGTTGTGGGCGAACTTGGCGCCAAAGAGCAGTGCGATGGCGGCCCATGCCCAGACGGACATCAGGGCGAGGACACCGGCGGAGCGGGTGTAGCGGATGTCGAAGGGGCGGCCGGCGCGAGAGCAGGAGCCAAACTCAACCGCGCACGCGATCGCGGCGGCGGCACTCAGGAGAATGACCACCCACCAGACCCACGGCGCGGGGCCATCGGGATGTGCGGTTCCGGCGGACCAGCCGGTGGCCGAAGCGGCTGCGAATGAGACCCACGCGCCGAGGACGAAAATATCTGAGTGGGCGAAGTTGATGAACTTCAGGATGCCGTAGACCATGGTGTAGCCCAGCGCGATCAGCGCGTACAAGCTGCCTACGGCAACGGCGTCCATCAGGGTCTGAAGAAAGGTTTCCAGCACGGGGTCGGATGGTAGCGGAATCGCTCGGAAGATTCACGCCGGGTATTATGGAATGACTGCGGCGACGCAAATCTCCCCGTGGGGGCCAATGAAAAAGGCCGACCCTGGTGGGGCTGACCTTCTGAGTGTTCGTCGGCTGAGTAGGGCAGTGGAGCGTGAAGAACACGGGCGGGACGCCCGGGCCACGGATCACTTCCTAGGCATGTCTTGGTCCGTGATGTCCGCGACCCAGGACGGCTCGCCCTTCTTGATCGTCACGATCACGATCGGCTTCTTCGCGTTGTGCTTCTCGTCGATGGTGATGAGACCGGTGACGCCCTTGAAGTCTTTCGTCTGGGCGATGGCCGCGGCGAGATCTTTGCCGCCGATGGACTTGGCACGCTTCATCGAATCAAAAAGAACCATGCAGGCGTCGTAGCCGAGGCCGCAGAGGGCGTCGGGAGTCTGGTTGTTGTAGGCCGCCTTGTATTTGGCGATGAAGGCCTGCATTTGCGGCTGGTCGGGTGCGGAGTGGTTGGAGTAGAAGGAGCCCTCAATGGCCTCCTTGCCGATGGTGGCGAGTTCGGAAGAGTCCCAGCCGTCGCCGCCGATGAGGGGAACCTTGATGCCCAGCTTGCGGGTCTGGATAGCGATGTTGCCGCCGTCGGAGTAGTAGCCGGGGCAGAAGATGATCTCGGGGCTCGCGGCGCGGATGGTGGTGAGCTGGGCGGAGAAATCGGAGTCTCCGCCGGTGTAAGTCTGGTCGGCGACGATGGTGCCGCTCATGGCGGTGAAGAACTTCTTGAACTCGTCGTGGAGGCCCTTGGAATACGCCTGCTTCTGGTCATACAGAATCGCGACTTTGGTCCACTTCTTGTCGATGATGAACTTGGAGATGGCATAGGCCTGGAAGTCGTCCGTGAAGCAGACGCGAAACACCATGTCGCGCCCGACGGTGACGCGCGGGTTGGTGCTGCTGGGTGTGATCATCGGGATGCCCTTCTCCTGGCAGACCGCGCCGCCAGCGAGGGACAAGCTGCTGGCCACCTCACCGATAACGGCGACCACCTTGGTGTCGGTGATGAGCCGGAGCACGGCGGTGCCCGCTTCTTGGGCTTTGCCCTGGTCGTCGAAGGTTGTGAGCTCAAGCTTCTTGCCGTTGAGCCCGCCAGCTTTGTTGATCTCCCCAATGGCGAGTTTGATGCCGCGATCGGTGGACTGGCCGAAGGTGGCCTCCGCACCGGTGAGGGAGGCGTAGTGGCCGATCCTTATTACGTCATCGGCGGCAGGTACCGCGTCTGCCGCCGCAGGAGTGGATGGTGGGGGTGCTGCCACCGCGGGCGCGGCAGGAGCGGGCTTTGCCGGAACGGCCGCGGGGGTGCTGGGTGCCGGTGCGCTCGGTGCCGGTGCTTTTTCTTCACAGCCGATCGCGAGGGAGCCGGCACAGAGCGCGAGGACCGCGATCAACGAACTTGCACGCCAGAGGGATTTCTTCATTGAGGAGACCTTTCCGAGTAAGAGCAAAACTGTAGCGGGAGACGGGGCAGCGGTATCAAGTGGCGGGTGTCGGCGTTGTTGAGCCGACAACACCACGAATGGTTTCGATGAGCGTGAGCGATTCGTCGTGGGCGGTGCGCCGGGATTTTTTCACGGCTTGCATGAACGCGAACGGTGCTGGAAGAATGGTGAGCGGCAGATACCACGCACAGGTGATCCAGAAACTGACATCCGAGTACGACGCGAAATAGGTGCGGATCATCGAGTCCGTCAGCCAGACACCGGGCCACACCGAGACAACAAGCGTGGCGATAAAGATCCACGGCATGGTGGGCTTGAGCTTGGGCGCGAAGCGAAGGATCGTGCCAGCGGCGTTGGGTGTCGCTCGGGCTTCGAGGATGGACTCGAACGGCGTGCCGAAGTCGGTGAGCTTGAAGAGGATGTCCGCTTCGGCTTTGTGGAAGCCGGGGAGTTTGCCGCGTCGCGCGGTGGCGTCGAGCTTGGCGACAATCTCCACGCCGCTGAGCGGGCTGGAAAGTTCGGGGAGCGCGCCGGTGTGAGCACTTGATGCGGAGGTGGAGTTTGATGGCTGAGCCGGTTCGGGCATGAGTTGGGTGGCGGGCGGGTTGGGGTTCAGTTCGTGCCGGGAGTGTACCGAGAGTACCCGAAGTGGGCGGGTTGGTTGCCCAGATAGAGCGTTCTCGGACAGATCATCGGTGGAAATGCTGTCTACAGACGCAAATGCGCTTTCTTGTCGCCCCTTCGGCATGTAGGGTGGAGGTGCAAGCATGAGTGCAACTCCGGTCCAGCCCTCCCTCAGATTGGTGCGCGGCGATGAGCCGCCGGTCCGTCGGACGGTGCGCGCGGGGGTCATGGGTGAGGTCGGCGCGGATGGAGCGATGGCTTGGCAGCGGATGCGGGCAGAAGAACGCATTGCACAGGAAAACGCGTCGGCCGCGTCGCTCTCCGCGCTCGATCCGCGCTGGGTGCTGGCGGTGCAGGCGTACCGATCCGTGCAGGGCGGGCGTGCGGCGGTCATCACGCCGGAAGAACGCAAGCGGCTCATGGTGGTGGGGAACCGGCTCGGGCTTCGCGCGTTCGATACCAGTCTGGTGATCGCGATCGTGCAGGATGGAGCGCGGGCGGGCGAAGACCCGCTGGGAACCGCGGCGGTCGGTCGTTTGCGGCTCGTCGGGCGCGAGAGCGAACTGGCGGACGCTGGGCGCGGGCCGAGCTGGGCGCTGGTCGCGGCGATGGTGATGGCGGCGGGGCTGTTCGGGGCGGCGGTGACGCTGGTGGCGGTGCGGATGATGCACTGATTCTGGTTGGTCATGGGCGACCGGCAAACGATTGAACACACCTATACTTATCGCATGGGACTTCTAGTTTCTGATGACATTCTGAAAGAGGCGGGCGTCACGGAACGTGATGTCTTGGTTGAACTCGCTTGCCGCTGGTTTGACGGTGGGCGATTGTCGTTGCCCTCTGCGACAAAGATCGCGGGCATCGGCAGGGCCGAGTTTGAGAACCAGCTCGCCCTGCGTGGCATCGCCGCGTATCGACCGACAGTGCAGGATCTTGAAGAGGACATGCAGACGCTCAAAGAACTGGAAGAGATTCGCCAGCGGGATTTGCGAAAAGGGGCATAGTCCGTGCTGGTCGTGAGCGATACCTCCCCGATCCGTGCGCTCTCAGCACTCGATCTGCTTTCCGTTTTGCACGCGCTCTATGGTGAAGTGCTCGTGCCTCCTGCGGTCGCGAGAGAACTCGCGGTCTCGGTGCGAAACTTGGGCGCGATCGACGTTTCCCAACTCGACTTTGTGCGCATTCAGGAGCCCACTGATCAGGCCATGCTCGCAAAGATGCGAGCCCGTCTGGACGCGGGTGAGGCGGAAGCGATCACGCTCGCGATTGAAACGCACGCCGAAGTGATTCTGATTGATGAGGCAAAGGGTAGAAAAGTGGCGGCCTCGCTTGGGCTTCGGCGAGTCGGGGTCATCGGCATTCTGCTTGAAGCGAAGAAGCGGGGAATCATCTCTGAAGTGGCTGCTTTGCTTGAAACGCTTGATCGCACAATCACGTTTCGGCTCTCGTCTGCCTTGAAGAAACAGGCGTTGGAAATCGCGGGAGAATGAGCGGGAGTTGGCGAGGACGTGGCTAGTCCTGCTTTCCTATGATTTCCCATGTCTCTCTCAAATTCGAGCCATCCCGAACACCCCGCCCCAGCGCGGATCACATTGCAAACCCTCGTCCGCATGGCCCGCGCGGCCGAGCCGTTCGCGTGTCTGACGTGCTATGACGCTTCGACAGCCAAGTGGCTCGCTCGCGGCGGCGTGCATGTGCTGCTGGTCGGCGATACCGCCGCGGAGATGGTGCTCGGTCTGCAACGCACCATCGATATGCCGCTGGATGTGCTCATCGCGCTCACGGCTGGTGTGAAGCGCGGCGCGCCGAACTGTGTCGTGATGGGTGATATGCCGTTCATGTCGTATCAGACGGACGACGCGACGGCGATCCGCAACGCCGGGCGATTTCTCACGGAGGGTATGGCGGACATTGTCAAGATCGAAGCCGATGCGCGCCTGGCGGAGCGCGTGTCCAAGATTGTCCACGCGGGAGTGCCGGTTTGTGGCCACGTCGGTTCGCGGCCGCAATATGTCGCGCTCACGGGCGGGTACGCAGCGGCGGGGCGCACCGTCGAGAGCGCCAAGCAGGTTGTTGATGATGCCGTAGCGCTGGAACAAGCGGGCTGCGCGATGCTGCTGGTTGAAGCCGTGCCGCCGGAAGTGGCTGATCGGATCGCGGCGAGCACGACTGTGCCGCTGATCGGGATCGGCGCGGGCACAGGATGTCATGGTCAGGTGCTGGTGTTGCAAGACCTGGTCGGTATGACGGATCAGCCGCCGCGATTCGCCGAGCCGGTAGCGTCACTCGGTCAGGGGTTCCAGCAGGCCGCGGCGGAGTGGGTCGCCCGAGTGGCCCGGCGTGAAATCGGTGGCAAGCAATACACGATGAAGCCACCCGTTTCGCCATCGGCTGCCAAAGTGGCGGGCCCGCGGGCCGACGGAAGCCAGTTGCAGGTGCGTCCCAATGATGGGCACGCGACTTCCGCCGGGTTGGCCGGTAGCAGTTGAAGGTTAGGGTGACAGGAAGGCGGTTCGGGGCTGGTACGGGGTTTGCGGATGGGGTTTGTGGGTCGGGGATGGAAGCCAGATATCGCGTACTGCTTTGAGAAATTCGGGGAACTTTGGGGTCTAACTATCTACAGGATACAAGCCATGCGCAAGTTCATTGCTTTCGGGCCTGCTCTGGTGGTGTTGCTGGCGACTCTGGTCACGCTGGTGGCCGCGCCCGCGGCGGTGCGATTGATCGGATACGCATCCACAGATGCGCAGGTACAGCTCGCGCGACAGGAACTCGATCAGGAAAACATTCTCAAACAGATCGACAAGGCGGTGCGCAACATCGCGGATGTTGTTGAGCCGTCGGTGGTGCATATCGGCGTGCAGGCGGCGAGCGGGAATCGGATTCGCTCCGCGCAGGGGTCCGGGTGGGTGTTTGATAAGCAGGGGCACATTGTCACCAATGCGCACGTGGTGCGCGGCGCTGGGCGGATTTTCGTGCAGTTCAACGACGGGCGCGCGGCAGACGCGGAGTTGGTCGGGCAGGACACCGTCACGGATATCGCCGTGCTTCGCGTGAACACGACCGAGGGGATTTTCCCGATGGATCGGGCCACGGGTGTGGTGCTGCATCAGGGCGATCGCGTGTACGCCTTCGGATCGCCGTTTGGCTTCAAGTTCTCGATGTCCGAGGGCATCGTCTCCGGACTTGGGCGCGATCCGAGCGCGATTCTGTTGCAGGATCAACGTCCTAGTGGAGTGAGTCAGAGCTACACCAACTTCATTCAGACCGATGCCGCGGTGAATCCCGGCAACTCGGGTGGGCCACTGGTGAACGTGGATGGAAAGCTGGTCGGAATGAATGTGGCGATCGCCACCGCGCCGGGCGTGAACAATGGCGAGGGCGGGCAGAGCGCGGGCATCAGTTTCGCGATACCGCTCTCGACGATTGATCGGGTCGTTGACCAAATCGTTTCCGGCAACGCGGTGGCGCGTGGATATCTGGGCATCGGCCGCCCGGGTGATGACGACGAGAATCAGGCATGGCTGAATCGGCTCGGATATCACGGGCGTGGCGTGGTGGTAAAAAATGTCGAGCCCGGCAGCCCCGCTGAAAAGGGCGGGATGCAGGTGAGCGATGTGATTGTGAAGCTGGATAACCAGGCCATCATCGGTGTTCCTGGTCTTCGTTCAGCCATTGCGAATAATGCTCCGGGCGACAAGGTGAGCGTCGAGGTCTGGCGTGGCGGAGAGACCAAGAAGCTGACTGTCGAACTCGGGCGCCTCGTGACCGAGAGCGAGAAAAACGATGCGGTCATCGCTCTGGCGCGCTTCGGCATCGCAGATGTCGGTGAGACCAAGGACGGGCGCGTCCTCGTGACCGAGGTGCGCTCCCCGTCGCTCGCCTTTCAGGCCGGGTTCCGCCCGAATCTTCGCATCGTGAGCGTGAACGGCACCGTCGTGAAGAGCATCGAGGAACTAAAGAACGCTATCGCCAACGAGGGTTTGCAGCAGGGACGCGATCTGCGCGTGGCGACCGACGGTGAGGACGGCCCGAGGGAACTCAAGATCAGCGGCAAGTAATCTGTTGCACACCCCCGGGATGAGCGCGGCTTCGAGCGAATCCCGAGAATGCACCCTCGATTTGAGTTTCGGTTTCGATCAATCCGCCTTCCGAATCCGCACCCGCACCTTGATTTCAGCCGCCGGCGTCTTCCCGAAGTCCGCGATCCACTCCGGTTCTTCCGCCGAAGCATCGGGACTGATAAGCCGCGACCAGCCGATGACTTCGGAGCCGAAGGTGGTCAGCCCGATGATCGTGCCGGAACCGTCCGCGTCATAGACTTCGCGCTCTTCGCCGATGGCGGACTTTCGTGTCACGATCTTTGAGCCCGTGAACATCCAGCCCGGTGATGGTTCGGAGTTTCCCGCAGTAAGTTTGTTCTCCGCAGCTTGAAAAGGGGCTTTGTCGCGGGCGTTCACAATCCAGTCGAGCGGGTTTTGCTCAACTTCGTTGCCGTCTTTGTCAGTGAACGTAACGCGGACGGAGAGACGATCACCCGTGGGTTGTACAGGAGTGAGTGTGCGATCCTTTAGCGTCCACGCACCCGGCGCGCCGGGATTCAGACCGATGGCGAGCAACGCCGCGTGGATGTGCGAGGGGCGAACGGAGGTGATAAGGAACGTTTCGTGCTCGCGGGTGTTGGGGGCGCAGCAGAGGACTTCAAGGAAAAACAGCGGTGCCTTGTCGTCCTTGACGAGCATCGGCGTGATCTGGGCGTCGAACTCGACGGACTTTGCGGATACATCGACCCGCACGCCAGGAAAGAGCTCTCGCATGTTTGATGCGGCCGCGACCGGCAACGCCACAAGCCGACCCGCGAGCCGATCGTTGTGCATCGCGATCATTAGGAGAATCACGCCGCCGAACATCATGGGTGTACCGCCTGTTGTACGAGCCGGACGAACTCGTCGCCGCGCTGCTCGAAGTTGACGTATTGGCCCCAGGAGGCGCAGCCGGGGGAGAGTAGCAGTGCATCGCCGGGGCGCATCTGCTTGAGCGCTGCTTCGAATGCGACCGCGAGGGTTTCGCATTCGAAGACTCTGTCGCCCGGCTCGGAGAGCCGGGCCGCCCGGGCAATGCTCGGGCCGGTGACGCCGATGGTGTACAACCCGGCGAGCTGCGCCCCGAGCTGCGCGATCGGTGTGAGGTCCGAGCCCTTGTCGTAGCCGCCCGCGATGAGATGGAGTTTGGAGCGCGTGAAGCCGGGGATGCCTTCGAGCGCGGCGATGGCCTTGAGCGCGGACTCGGGCGTGGTGGACTTGCTGTCGTTGTAGAAGCGAACCGGATCGCCAGAACGTGTGGGGAGTTCGGCTTCGGCGACGAGTTGCAAGCGATGCGCGAGGCCGGGAAACGCTGCGATTGCCTGCGCGAGCGAGGCGGGATCGGCATCGGGCACGAGCGAGCGGGAAGCGGCGAGCGCGCCCGCTGCGTTCGTGCGGTTGTGTTCGCCGGGGAGCAGCAGCGGCGTGGTAAAGGAAGCGGCGTCTATGCGCTCCGCGTGCGCGTGTGTCGCAGTGCGCATGTCCCAGAGGGATTCGCCGAGGATTGCCGTATCTCCGGAGCGCTGATGCTCGATGAGGTGCCGCTTGCTCGCGGCGTAGTGGTCAAACTCGCCGTGCCAGTCGATGTGATTCGGAGTGACGTTGGTGATGACCGCGACCTGCGGCGACCACTTCGGCGCGAGCGTCTGCTCCAGCCAATACAGCATCGCGGAGGAGAGTTCGAGGATGACGATCGAGCGGCCAGAGATGCGATCCAGATATGCGAGCAGCGAGCCGCCGATGTTGCCGCCCATGAAGATGTCGGATGTTGGATGCTGGATGGCGGATGTGGTCAAGGCATGGAAAATCATCGCGGTGGTCGTGCTCTTGCCGGCCGAGCCGGTGATGCCGACGGTGCGATGCACGCCGCGGGCGCGGAGGGCGTCGATGGTGAGGGAGATTTCCGTGGTGATCGGGATGCCTGCGGCGGTGGCCGCGCGGAGAAAGCGGTTCTCCCACGGCTTGGGCACCGCGGCGTTGGCGACGACGAGATCGGTGGTCGTGAAGTCGCTGACGTTGTGCTCACCGAGCCGCAGCGCGACCTGGCCTGAGTCGATCAGCGGCTGGATCTGTGCGACTGAGTCGGCAAGTTTGGCAGCGGGGTCTGTATCGGTGACGAGCACATCAGCGCCCTGCGAGCAGAGCCAGCGCGTGACGCCGATTCCGCCGCCGAAGCGGCCGAGACCCATGACTGTGACGCGCTTCCCTGCGAGATCGGTCATGTGGAGAGTGTAAGTAGGGAGGGGAGGGAGATGTGGGCTGTGGGATGTGAAAGTCTGATCCGTTGCTCAGTCCATATCTCTGCCGGACTGGATCGCTTCGAGTAGCACTTTCAGCAGGGCACGCGATTCCGGGCCGGGCGTGCCATCACCGATGGTGCGGCCGTCGATCTGGGTGATGCTGGTCACGAGGGTGGTGGTTCCGAGAAACATGACTTCGGTGGCGCGGGCGAGGTCTTCGGCGGGGAGCGGTCGTTCGCGGAATCGGGGCTCGTGTTTGAGCATGATGTGGCGGGTAACGCCCGCGAGCAGGGGTGCGCTGGTGAGCGCGGGTGTAGCGAGTTCGGTGCCGCCGCGGCCGTCTGGCAGGGCGAGCATCACGTTGGTGGCAAGACCCTCGGAGATCAGCCCGCCGCGTCCGGTTTCGTCGCCGCCGCGGATCAGGATAGCTTCGTCACATCCCGCCTGCTCGGCTTGATGGGCAAGCATGACGTTGCCCATGAGCGAGATGCTCTTCAGCCAGCCGAGTTCCCAGCGGATGTCGCGGCGGGTGATGACTCGCTTGGTCGCGGGTTCGCGCTGCGATTCGAGCGGCGGCTGGGGCGTGCAGTAACCGAGAATAGTCGGCGTGGTGTTGCGCCCACGGGCGCGGGAGCGAACGGGGTCGCCCTCGCCGGGTGTGCCGCCGGTGACCTGCCAGTAGACGAAGGCATCGCGGAGGTGGTTGGCCTTGACGAGTTCGGCGGAGCGCTGGCCGAGAGTGGAGATGTCGAAGGTGATTCCTGCTGCGTCCAAACCGCGCTGCATTCTGCAAATGTGCGCGCCGAGGCCGACGATGCGTGTGGAATCGTGCCAGGGAATGGAGCGAAGACCCTCGTATACGCCCTCGCCGAAGATGAATCCTCGATCGAAGGGATCGATACGGGCCTCGGAGCGCGTGAGGAGTTGGCCGTTGAGGTGGATCAGCACGGGCGAACGGTAGCAAATCAAAATCAGAGCCGAGCGGCGTAAGCCGCCGGTCCGAAGTGGCACGGCGCGGCGGGTTCAGGCCGCCGCGGCCCGAATGCTGGGTTGTCCGCATTGCTCGCACCGGCGGCTCACGCCGTCCGGCTCAGAGTGGGAAGGGAAGACCGGCGGCTTACGCCGCTCGGCTCTGATCTACTCACTCCGAGCGGCGGAGATTGTCATGCCGACGCGCTTTCGTCGAAACTCCAGATTCCCGAGTTGTCCGCACGCCGCCATCTGGTCGCGCCCCTTGGTTCTTCGGCGTTTCGCGTACACGCCCGTCTCACCCAGCCAGCCCAGGAACGCGTCCACCCGCGTCTCCTGCGGCGCGGCCCACGGCGATTGCTCGCGCGGGTTGTATGGAATCAGGTTCACCAGCCCCGGAAGCGGGCCACGTCCCGCCCACTCGGCGCGCCCGAGCATGTAGTCGCCCAGCTGCACGGCGTGCTCGGGTGCGTCGTTCACGCCCGGGATCAGCACATACTCAAAGCAGATCTTCGATGAACTGAAGGTCGGCCATTTCTCGATCGCCGCGCGCAGTTCAGCCATCGGGTATCGCCGGTTGATGGGCATGATGGTCTCGCGGATAGCGTCCGTCGGCGCGTTGAGCGATACCGCGAGATTCAGCCCGTGCCATCCGGTCTTCCGCACCTGCTCGGCCAAGCGCGTGAGCCCGTCCACGCGTCCCACCGTGGAGATCGTCACCTTGCTCATCGGCAAGTTCGGGCCGTTGCGATCCGTCAGCACCGCGATCGCGCCGATCACCGCGTCCAGATTGTCCATCGGCTCACCCATGCCCATGAACACCAGGTTGCGAATCGTGTCGCAGCCGGTCCGTGACTGGCTTCGTGGCACGGGCGTCCCGCCCGTGTCTTCGCCTTCGCTCACAACATCATCGGTCATCTCCTGCTCAACATCCCAGCGCGCCGCCCACCACTGCCCCACGATCTCGCGCACCGTCAGATTCCGCACCAGCCCCATCTGCGCCGTCTGGCAGAAGCCGCATCCCATGGCGCAGCCGACCTGACTTGAGACGCAGAGCGTGTGCGTACGCACGCGTTTCTTCCCGATCATCGGGATGATGACCGATTCGGTCTCCACGGTGATGCCCGGCGCGGCTTTGTCATACACACCCGGCGCGGCGGCCTCAAGCCCGATCGTGAACTTCCGCACGATCCCCTCGCAACTCTCGGATTCCTGCACACGCCCGATCGTCGGCGTCGGCACGCGAAGATCGTTCTGTTCCGTCGCGCGGGCACGATACAGCTTGCGATATCGCTCCAGCCCGCCGATATACCCGCCCCTCGCGCCCGATTCCTCCCATGAGGCAGCGAAGCGTTCTGAGGTCGCGCTCATCGGATCAAGGATAGAAATGCCCGTTGTCATATGTGTCGTTATAAAGACATCAAATCCACCCGTATCGGGCATCGTTTTGATCGGGCCTTCCCCGAACTCTCACTTCTTCCGAACACTTCATCAAGATCGCACCCGCGTTTGACCGAGATCAAGCATCTCGGCTCGTGCTCGCGCGGCCGCGGATTCTAGCGGATTGAATCGGATCGAGACACGCCCGCCACGATTCGCGGGCGTGTTTCGTTTTTGTGGTCAGCGTCCGAATACGGGTTACACACCCGCCCAGACGCCGGCAAGCGGCGCGGGGTGCCTGCCTCCGTTTACCCTAGTCACGTGTGGCAGCGTGATCGGCACCCGATCCGCGCACAGCGCGCCCAGCACCGCCATCTCAGCCGCTTCGCGAAACTCGATCGGCACGCCGCGGCTGCTTGTGGTTCTTAGTTCTGCGCCGGATCGCTCGCGGATTGAGCGAAGCAGCGCCGCGTTGTGCGCGCCGCCACCGGCGGCGAGAATCGTACGAACATCATGGAGACGATCCGCGATGGTGTTCCCGATTGCGGTGCAGGCGGTGGCCGCCATGTCGGTGCCCGACAGTTTGGTTCGCCACGATTCAATCCAGCGTCGGGTCTCGTCGCCTGTACCGAGCGAGCGTCCGGACTGGGCTTGCACGCCTAGGGCCGTTGCCAGTTCATCGCGTGCGGTTTCTTGGACGTTCCCCGCGAGCGCGGCCGCGCCGCCTGCGTCGTAGGCCGTGCCAAGACACTCGCGGGCCACCCTGTCCAGCACATGATTGCAGGCGCACACGTCGTATCCCTCGATGGAGTCGATCGCGCGGATCATCACATCTGGAGTCGCGCCCGCGACGACTCCGGGCAAGATGGTGGCGTTGCAGAAGCCGCCGAGATTTACCACTGCGGTTGGCAGCTCGCCTCGAAAGAAGATCCAATCTGCGAGCGGCGTGATCGGCGCTCCCTGCCCGCCCGCGGCTAGATCGGCGGCCCGCAAATCGAACACCACCGGCGCGCCCACCTCATGTGCCAGCACGCTTGCATTGAACATCTGCCAGCTCACCGGAGGAGCATGAAACACGGTTTGCCCATGCACGCTGACCAGCGCGGGCGACGGCTCGCCGTGCATGAGTTCACGAACTGTCTCAGCGTGCAGCAAAGCAAAGTCGCGCATCAGCCGCGCGATCTCGCCTGCGGTCATCGGTTCTTGGTATGCCAGCTGGCGTAGCCCAGAGCCGAGTTCGCCCAGCCCGCGGCTGACCCCACGAACGAACTCCGCGCGCATCTCTAATCCGCGCCCACGAACCCGCACCAGCGCGGCGTCCAGCCCGTCGATGCTCGTTCCCGTCATGCAGCCGACGATGAATCGTTCAGATACGACCTGGTCCGATTCGGCCTTATCCGATGGAACTTGCTCGCGTGCGATCACGGCGTGGGCTTTCCGCCCGCTGCATCGCCGCCGGACGCGGGAATCGAGACCGGCGCGATCGGCTTGGCGGTCGGTTGCTCCGCGGCCGGCTCGGGGCGCTTGGGGGCCGGTTTCACAAACTCAAGTGTGGAAGTCGTTTTTACATCCGTCTCTCGAAGCAGTGCGTTGCTCGCCAAGCGGCTGGAGACGGATTCCGTGCGCGTCACGGAGAGCAGCCGCGAGCGGAACATGTCCCACTTGTAGACCACCTCGCCGGTGATGCTCTTGAAGAAGACTGCGGCTTTCTCAGACCCCTCCGGGTTGCCCGTGGCGCGGATTTTCCCTTTGACGGTCGAGATGTCCGCGAGCACCGTCTCCACCACGCGGGTTTCCCAGACGGACGTCTTGCCCGCGTGCGCGAGCGAGAAGATGTGACGCTGCATCCACCACTCCTGCCCCGGGGGCGGGGCCGCGCTGTTGGACTTGAGCTGGAAGATCGGACCAAAGGTGGCGGTGAAGTAGTCGCGTTCCAGATACCGGCGCAGCAATCCGACGCCTGTGGATTTGAGCAGGCCATCGTCGCCGTGAAACAGCGTGATGTCGCCCGATCCCGGCGCGGTGTTGAGCGTCAGCGTCAGACCGACGATGCCGTGCATGGATGCGTAGACCTCCCGCGCCAGCGGCGTGGCATCGCTGCCCGGGGCCGGCCCGCCGAGGTCGATATCCAGCTTTCCGGCCGGTGAGTCCAGCGTGAGCCGGAACGATTCGTACGTCACCTCGATGATCCGCAGCGCGGTGGTGTCCGCCTTGCAGCGGATCACCAGCCCGACCGTCTCGGTGGAGACCGACGCCGCGCCCAGCCCCGGACTTCCGGTGATGCCCGAGGTCTCATCGTTGCGAGCGGTGTAAGTGTACCGCAGCTCGTCACCGTTGTTGAGGGCCGCGATGAGCGACTTGTCACCGGCGCGGGCGGCGGGAACCAGCAGCATCGCCGCGACCAGCGCGACTATCGCACACACAACCGATCGAGCAAATCCACCGTGCATCATCGCGCTCCTACATTCCAGCCCCGCTTCACCCGCTCCGCCAATGTGTTATACGTCGCCAGTTCCGATCGTTCCTTCAACCACGCGATGTGGCGCGACAATCGCGCCACTAAGGGCTTGCCATCCAGCTTTTTCACCACCTTGGGCAGTTCATACGCGCCGATCTCGGTGAACTCCCACGGGTGAAAGTACGTGTTGAGCGCATTATCCGACCGCAGAACCCACGCGCTCGCCAGCCGCGTCGCCCACTCGGGCATGTTCTTGAACGCGAGCCAGAACAGCGGCACCCGCAGCAGCGGCGTGGCCGACGCGGGAATCTGCACCAGCGGGCCGCTGGAGGTGGACACAACGTACGGCTTCCGCGGCTTGAAGAAGTGGTTGTATCGCCCCGGCAACCAGATCGGGTTCTCGCTGGCATTGTACGTGTATCCCGCGGCGGCTACGGCGTAGGTGTCGGTGTCGGCCATCCTGGCCCGACGAAATCCGCGCACCGGCTCGCCGATGATGCCTTGCAACACCTCGCGCGATTGTTTCAGATGTCCCTCTTCCAGATCGCCGTGGGTGTATCCGTGCGAGGCGATCTCGTGGCGGCCCCCTCCGCCCCCCCCGCCCCGCTCGACGATGCTGCGCACGAGCCGCGTGTATCGCTGCGCGAACTCCGCGGTGATGAAGAAGGTTGCCGGTGCCTCGTGCCTGTCGAGAAGTTCCAGCACCGTCGCCAGCCCGGCACGCCCGATCTCGAACTGCTTCTCGACGTCGATCTCGATTCCGTACTCCGTCGGAATGTCGAACTGCTCTACATCAAAGCTCAGCAGCGCGAGCGGCCGCCCAACATCGGGCTTGCGCGGCCCGGCATCGTGCTCATCCGGGAACGAGAGATTGACTGGCGCTTCCGTGGCTCGGGCGTCCCGCCCGAGTTTCTGATGCCGCGCAGCATCCTTGCTCAACTGACCCTGCCGTGTTGCACTCTCACCGCTTCCCATACCGCCCCAACAGCGCATTGATCCGCACATCCAGCAGCGCGCCGAACATCCGGATCGGGTCCTTGAACAGGTTGACCTTGCTCACCTTGTAGCTGTGTTGCTCGCTCACATACGCGGGAATCTCGGCGACTGTGTATCCCAACCGGCGTGCCAGATAGCACAACTCCACATCAAACGCGAAGCCACCCAGACGCTGCCGGCTGAAGATTGCTCGCGCCGCCTCCAGCCGAAACCCCTTCAGCCCCGCCTGGGTGTCCTTGTGCTTCAATCCCAGAATCACCCGCGTGCACTTGTTGAACGTCCACCCCATCAGCTTGCGCATCGACGTGGTGTTCTGCTCGGACTTGTGGACTAGCGAGCGGTTGCCGATCGCCATGTCCGCGCCCGCTTCAAGCGCGCTCGCGAGCTTGGGCAGATGATCCATCGAGTATGCCAGATCGCCATCGGTGAACAGCACGAACTCCGCCGTCGCCCCCTCGATCCCCGCCTTCACCGCCTGCCCCTTGCCGCGATTAGGCGCATACGAGATCAGCCCCAGCCGCGACTCGGGAATGTCCGACTCGCTGATGAGCGTCCGCAGCGTCGCGGCCGTCTCATCGCGCGAGCCGTCATCCACGAACAGGAACGCGTACTCGGGATGCTCCAACCCGAACTTCTCGACTTCCTCGAAGGTCGTCCTGATCAGCCCTTGCTCGTTGTAGAACGGCAGCACCACCTGCACCCTGGTGCGCACCGCCATCGTGCCGCGGCCACCAGCGGCAATCTCGCGCAGTTTGCCGGGCTGAACGGGGTCGATCTCAAGCCCGAGTGCCCGCGAGCCAGCCGTCACCGGAAGCGTTGCCGCGCTGGGCGTGCTGGTTCGCGTGGATGTTGGTGCTTCGGGTATCGGCATCGTGGAGGCCCGCGTTCGCCGCGCGGAAAATGGGACCAATCATATGCGCGGCTAGCCCCGGCCACCCAGCGACGCGGCCGCGTGTCAACGTGGGCAATATCGGAACCCGGATAGCCAATCCGCGATTTTGCCACAGATGAACACGGGTCGACGCGGATTTATAAAAAAGCGATTGTTTGCTCAGGATCGATCCACGACTGTCCCACTTCGTTTTTGCACCGATTCCCGTCTTGATCCGTTCCATCCGTGTTCATCTGTGGCTACTTCTTCCAAGCCGCCGCCTGCTCCGGCTTGCCCCACTGTTCATACAGGTTCGCCAGCCGCCCCGCCCCCTTCACGGTGCGCGGATGCTCAGCACCGAGTTTCTTTTCCAGCACCTTCTGGCTCTTGAGCAGCTCCGCTTCCGCCGCTTCGTAGACATGCTGGCGCGTCAGGCACTCGCCGTAGTTGTTCCGGAAGATCGCCAGGAACGGATGGTCCGGGGGCACCGCCGGTTCGCAGGTCAGGATCAGATCGCGGAACTGATCCGCCGCCTCATCCAGTTTCCCCGCCTTCATCAGTAGCATCGCCAGGTTGTTGATCGCCGACCACATCTCCGGGTCCGCGCCGCCGGTGGTATTCTTTTTCAGCCCGGTGAGCACTCGCCGAAACCACGTCTCCGCTTCAGCGGTGTTGCCGAGGTCTTCGAGAATGTACGCGAGGTTGCCATAGGCCGTCAGCGTCTTGGGATGATCCGGCCCCAGTTTTTTCTCGAAGACCGCCATGGACTGGCGCACCAGCGGCTCGGCTTCGGCCTGCCGATTGTCCGCCACCAGACAGACCGCGACGTTGAGCCGCGTCGTCGCTGTGGAAACATGATCCTCGCCCAGCACCTTGATGCGCCCGGCGAGCGTCTTCTCGAACACCTCGGCCGCCTCTTTGTTCTTGCCGCGCCGCTGCAACACTGTCGCCAGATTGTTCTGCGCCGAGAGCAACTGCGGGTGCTCCGGCGGTAGCACCTTGGCGTGCGCCGCGACCACCTCGCGCTGGATTCGCTCTGCGTCTTCCAACATTCCTAGCGCCTTATAGACCGTCGCGAGATTGTTCTTGACGCTCAGCACCTCCTTGTGCTCCGGGCCCATCTTTGCCGCCATCACCGGCAACGCGGATTCGTACAGCGTTCGGGCTTCCTTCAGCCGCCCAGTCTCGGCCATCACCCGCGCCAGTTCACTGTGCGTCTGCGCCGTGATCTCATGCTCGGGACCGAGCAATCGCTCCACGCGCGCCATGTTTTCTTTCGCAATGGTTTCCGCTTCCTCAAACTTCCCCTGCTCGGCCAGCACGATCGCCAGATTCCGGCGCGTCTCCAGCGTGCCCTGATCGTCCTGGCCAAAGGTCTTGCGTGCGAGTTCGTAGGCCGCGCGAATCTGTGGCTCGGCCAGCTCCGAGTGGCCGATCCCGCGATAGCTCTGCGAGATGGCTCCGCGCACGCTGACTTCGACGAGTGGCGTATCCGGGTGCGTGTGGTCGAGCGTGAGCACCGCCGCGTCCAACAGTTCTCGCGCCGTGATGTCGCGCCCCACCGCCGTCTCCGGATCAACGGCGGTCAGCATCGTGGTCATGAATCTGCTCACGCCCTTGGCGTTTGCGGCCTCCTCCTCCGCCCGCTTGCGTGCCTCCGTTGCCGCCGCCAGATTCTTCTCCGCCTGCGACCACCCCGCCGTCGCGCGGGCTGCCTGCCATGCCACGCCGACCACACCGAGCGCGAGGACGACAGCCGCCACGCTCATCCCCGCCACTAGCCCCTTGTTTCGCTTGGCGAACTTGCCGAAGCGGTACACCACGCTCGCGGGGCGGGCCGCGATCGGCTCATCATGAAGGTGGCGACGGATATCATCGGCGAAGTCCCGCGCCGACTGATAGCGCCGCGACTTTTCCTTTTCGATCGCCTTCTCCACGATCGTCTGAATCTCGCCGCGAAACTTCGCATCCACGGTTCCCAGCGGCGTCGCGGGTTGCTCGCTAATCATCCGCACCGCTTCGGGGATCGTCTTGCCGCTCACCTCGTGCGGTAGCCGGCCGGCGAGCAACTCATACAGCATCACCCCGAGGGTGTACACATCCGAGCGCGTGTCCAGCGCGCCCGGATCGCCCGCCACCTGCTCGGGGCTCATGTACAAAATCGTTCCGACCAGTTGCCCCACCTCCGTCCGCATCGTCACACGCTGCACATCCGCGTCCGTCACGCGGGCGATACCGAAGTCCAGCACCTTCGGCGCGCCATGCAAAGAAGTATCGGAGTGACGGAGTGACGCAGTGACGAAGGTTGGAAACGCTCCCGCCTCCAACTTCGTCACTTCGTCACTCCGTCCCTTCGTCCCTTCTTCCCCGACTTCCTCCACCAGCACATTGCCCGGCTTCAGGTCCCGGTGGATCACACCCTTGGTGTGCGCGTGCTGCACCGCGTCGCAGACCAACGCCAGCAGCGACAGCCGCTCGCGCACGCCCAGTTTGTGCGACTCCGCAAACTCCGTCAGCGGCACGCCGCGCACGTATTCCATCGCCAGAAACGGCGTCTCGATCCCATCGACGACCGCCGTCCCCGCCTCGTAGATCTGCGCGATTCCCGGATGATGCAGTCGCCCCAGCACCGCCGACTCCGCCTCGAACCGCTTCACGTTCGCTCGCGAGAGCAGCCCGGCACGGATGACCTTGAGCGCGACCTTCCGCCGCGGTGAGTCCTGCTCCGCCAGATACACCGTCCCCATCCCGCCTTCGCCCAGCACTTCCAGAATCGTGTACCGCCCGAACTTCTTGCCGCGTTCCGGCGCACCCACATCCCGCATCCCATTCCCGGTGTCGCCCGCCCCGCCGTCCGCCCCCGTCGGCGTGATCGTCCGCATCTCCTGCTGGCGCACCATCTCCTCGACTCGCGCCCGCAACGCTGCATCACCGGCGCACTCCCGCTCCAGCACGCCGGCGCGCTCCGCCACACGGGCCGCGAGCACCAGCCGCGCCACCTCCATCACCCGCTTGTCGTTTGCTCCGACTCCTGCCATATCACCGCACTCTCCGCGCAAGCGTAACTCGACCACCACGCTGGCCCGATCGACCCGGTACTGCCGCACCACGTATCGGGTGTTTTCCCTCCGCGTTGCAGTCTCCCCGTCGCCGCCACACCCGATTCGCCCCCCTTGCCTTCCGGCGTACACTTGTCCCCCATATCCCGGAGCGGCGCAGCGTGCGCCGCATCCGCGGCCATCGTCCTCAGGAGCTTGCGCGCCAACCCTTTCCTCTGACCCCCACACCCAGCCGCGATTCTCCCCCGATCCCCAAGGCCCCATGGACCCGACCACCAACCCCAGCGTTCCTTCTTCCACGCCCCCCGCATCCGCTGACGCGCCCGCTCCCGATTCCGTGGACGCGAAGCCCGCGCTGGACGCGGCTCTCAAGAGCGAGATCGACGATGCCATGGCCGCTATGGGCATGGGCCCGGGCGGTTCCGCTGGTGGATCCCACGACGGCGGTCGCCGTCAGGGTGGTGGTGGCGAGCAGCGCGAGCGCCGCCCCAAGGAGCGTCCTCGTCCGGCTATCACGCTCCCCGGCCATGATGTCGCCCCCATCGGCGGCCCCGCGAAGCCCGCGATGAAAGGGCCGCGCGTTGTGCAGGCCGGGCGCGAGTATCGCACCGGCGTGGTCGTCTCTGTTGGCCCGACGGACATCTTTGTTGAGTTCGGCCCCAAGTCTTTGGGCATCGTCCCCCGCACTCAGTATCCGGACGAGACCGAGCTGCCCGCCCCCGGCACGCAGCTGGAAGTCACTGTTGACAAGTTCGACGAGGCGGAGCACATCTTCGTCTGCTCGCGCCCCGGCGTGGTTGTCAAGGCCGCGTGGGAGAACCTTGAGATCGGCCAGACCGTCGAGGGCAAGGTCGTCGGAGTGAACAAGGGCGGGCTGGAAGTCGAAATCAGCGGCCACAAGGCCTTCATGCCCGCCTCGCAGGTTTCGCTGGACCGCATCCCGGACCTCAGCGTGATGATCGGCGAGAAGCTCACCGCGCAGGTGGCCCAGCTGGACAAGCGCGGCCGCGGCAACATCGTTCTCTCCCGCCGCGATCTGCTCCAGCAGGAGCGCCGCGAGCGGGCCAAGTCGCTCCGCGATCAGCTCAAGGAGGGCGATGTCCTGGACGGCACCGTCCGCAAGATCATGCCCTTCGGCGCGTTCGTGGACATCGGCGGCGTCGATGGCCTGGTTCACGTTGGCGACCTCTCCCACGAGCGCATCGGCATGGGTGAGCAGGCGATCGCCAAGCACATCAAGGAAGGCCAGCAGGTCAAGGTCAAGATTCTAAAGATCGAGTGGAACGACGAGGACATGCGGAAGTCCCGCATCGGCCTCGGGCTCAAGCAGCTCTCCGCCGACCCCTACCAGACCGCCGTCGCGGATATCAAGGAAGGCGCGGAAGTCGGCGGCAAGGTCACGCGGCTCTCGGACTTCGGTGCATTCATCGAGCTCGCACCCGGCGTGGATGGTCTGGTCCACGTCAGCGAGATCGCCCACCGCCGCATCAACCACCCGCAGGATGTTCTCAAGATCGACGAGGTCGTCCGCTGCAAGGTTCTCAAGCTGGACCCCGGCACCCGGCGCATCTCGCTGAGCATCAAGGCCATGCTCCCCGCTCCCGAGCCGGTGGCTGGCCCCGGTGGTCGCGGCAAGGGCGACAAGGACCGCGGCCCCAAGCGCACCGCCGAAGACATCATGAAGGACACCCCGGCCCTGCGAAGGTTGCGAGCACAGGCCGCAGCACGAGACAAGGCCAAGGGTGGGGCGTTGAAGGGCGGGTTCTGATCCGCCAAAAGTGAGCCGGGGCGTGTCCGCCCCGAGCAACTCCCGCCTTCTAAAAGTAAACGACTCAAAGACCCGCACGCAAGTGCGGGTCTTTTTTTTCCCCCGCCTCCCCACCCGCCTCAGCGGGGGAGGTGATCCGAAACATGGCGAGGATCGGAGGGAGTACGGTACACTCCAACCTCCATCCCCTCCCGGAGCCCCCCATGCTCACCCTCGCATTCATCGAAGGTCTTTTCAGCCCCAGCCACATTCTCATATTGCTCTTCCTTCTCGCTGTGCCCACCGGCATCGTCTTTCTCGTGGTCATTCTGACGAGGCAGTCCACGCAGTCGTCGAGCACGCCAACAGACGCTGACCTCGCCCGCCGCCGCCAAGCCCTCGAACTGGACCGCATGGTGATCGAGAACGAGGAACGCAGGCGGAAGCTTGAGCAGCCATGAGATGCCTGTTTGCGCGCGATGTAGATCGCAATGATCGACGTCAGGTCACATGAGCGTCGGGGACCGGCGGCTTACGCCGCTCGGCTCTGATTGGGCTACATCAACGCGATCGGATCAATATCAATCGCCGTGTGCGCATCGCTCTTGCAAAGCCCCTTGGTGCGGGCGTCCGCGAGAATGTCCTGAATCGCCGAGCGGGATGAGGAAAACAGCAGGAGTTCGAGTCGGTGGTGCCCGGCGATGCGCGAGATCGGGCAGGGACCGGGGCCGATCATGCGAACTTTGTTTCCGCGAGCGGCATTGGCCTCGTCGAGCGCGGCTTTGAGTCGCACAGCAGCGGCGTCCGCTTTGTTGAAGTCCTCATCGCGGACGACGATTCGCGCCAGCCGCGACATCGGCGGGAGATTGGATTCGCGCCGGGTTGCGAGTTCTTCTTTGGCGAAGGTTACGAAGTCGTGGGCCGCGGCGTGGACGAGGGCTGGTGCGCTGGTGTCAAAGGACTGCACGATGACCCGCCCGGGAAGCGAGCCGCGTCCGGCGCGCCCCGCGACCTGGCTGACGAGTTGGAACGTGCGCTCCGAGGCGCGGAAGTCCGGGAGCGAGAGCGCGGTGTCGGCGTTGATGACGCCGACGAGCCGCACGTTCGGGAAGTCCAGCCCCTTGGCGATCATCTGCGTGCCCACGAGCATCTTGATCTCGCCGGTTGCGAAGCGCGCGAGCGTGGAGAAGTAGTCTTTCGCGCTGGACATGGTGTCGCCATCGACGCGCACGATTCTGGATGTCGGATGGGCGATGTCGGATGTCGGATGTTCGGAATGGGCTTTGTCCGCCCTCTTCACATCCGACATCCGAATTCCGACATCCAACATTCCCAGTATCGCGCCGAACTTGTGATTCAACTCCTGCTCCACGCCTTGCGTCCCCAGCCCCAGCGTGATGACCCGCTTCTCGCAGACCGGGCACTTCTCCGGGAGGAGTTTCTGCGCCAGGCAGTGGTGGCAACGGACAACGCCCTTGGTCGGCGTATTGCCCGCGATCACGCGGTGCTGGACCATCTTCACATCGCAGTCGTCGCACGTCATCACCCAGCCGCAGGTGGAGTCCGGGCAGGCGATGTAGCTCGCGTAGCCGCGCCGGTTCAGGAGCAGCAGAATCTGTCCGCCCGCCGTGAGTGTGTCGCGGATGGCGCGTTCGAGCGTGGGGCCGATGAGATGCAAGTGGGCATCGCGCTCGCCGGTGGTCTGCTGGCGGATGCGGCGTTCCTCGGCGAGATCAACCAGCTCGACGCGCGGGAGTTTGCCGCCCCCAACCCGCTCGGTGAGTTCCCAAAGAGCGTATTTGGATGTGGGATGTGGGATCTCGGATGTCGGATGTGCAGAGCGTGAGGCGGTGGTGGGCTGTGCGTTGACCCATGTTTCCAGACTCGGCGTAGCGGTGCCGAGGATGATGGGGATGCCTTCCATGTGGGCGCGTTTGATCGCCACATCGCGTCCGTGGTAGCGGGGGAGCTGGTCCTGCTTGTAGTCGCTGGCGTGTTCCTCATCGACGACGATGAGGCCAAGTTTGTCCAGCGGCGCAAAGATGGCGGAGCGGGCGCCGACCATGACGCGGGCCGCGCCGCTGGCGGCGCGGGACCACTCGCGGTGGCGCTGGCTCGCGCTCAGCCCCGAGTGCAGCACGCCGACGCCCGCCGCGCGGAAGCGTTCGACGAATCGCCCGGCCGTCTGCGGCGTGAGCGAGATTTCCGGGACGAGTACAAGCGCGGTCTGGCCGCGTGCGAGGACGGATTCGAGGATGCGGAGATAGACCTCGGTCTTGCCCGAGCCGGTGACGCCACGGATGAGATGGACGCCGAAGGTGCCGAGCGTGGCGGCGATGCCCGTGACGATGTGCGACTGCGCGGCCGTGAGTTCGGGTCGCATGGACGCTGGAAGAAACGTCGCTCCACCGGATGGATCCGCCTGCTCGACGGACATCTGCGTCTCAACGCCGCCGAACTGACGGACATCCTCGATCTGGATGGTGCGAAGCAGGCCCAGCTTCACGAGTTTGTTGATCGGCCCGAGCGTGCGGGCGGTGATGCGCACCGCGAGCGCATCGGGCGTGAGCGGAAAGAGCGAGCGATTCAGCGCGGCGATCTGTTGCCACGCTTCCAATGTCTGCTTGGTGAGTTTCGATGATTCGACGAGCGCGAGTTCATCGGGCTCTGCGAGACGATCAAGATGCACCAGCGTGCGAAGCCCAGTGCGTTTCTTCACCGCCGCGGGCAACATCGCGGCCAGCACCATGCCCAGCGGGCAGACGTAGTAGCCGGACATCCAGCGTGCGAGCTCGACGAGCCCCGGCGGAAGCCCAGCGCCGGTGTCGCGGAGAATGCTCTTGACCTTCGCGGGTGCGAACCCATCCAGGAGTTCGGTGCCGCCCGCCTGAATCACGATGCCCGCAGATGGTGTGTTGCCGCGTCCCAGCGGTACCTCAACGCGCCGCCCCACAGTCACGGGCGCAGCAGATCGGTACGTCAGTCCGGTCCCCGCGCCTCCTTGATCGAGGCCGCGCTCGACGGCGACGCGCAAGTACGTCCACTCCCCGCCGGGGGGCGGAGCGGGGGCTGGCGCATCGGTGTTGCCGAAAAGGTCTGACATCGCGCACAAATCTAGCAAGTGGGGGACTACGATCGACCCTGACATGACCACATTGCCCGCAGTTCAACGGTCCGGCCGCCTCGCTCTGGAGGATGGCTCGGTGTTTCACGGCCAGGCGTTCGGCGCGACAGGTCGCCAGATCGCGCAGACCGCCGAAGTGGTGTTCAATACCGCGATGACCGGGTATCAGGAAGCCCTGACGGATCCGTCGTATTGGGGCCAGATTCTCGTCATGACGGCCCCGATGATCGGGAATACCGGCGTGAACGAGGAGGATGTCGAGTCTGTCAAGGTGCAGACATCCGGGTTCGTGGTGCGCGAGCTTTCGCGGGTGGTCTCGAACTTCCGCTCCACGACCGACCTCTCTACATATTTGGCGAAGAACGGCGTGCTTGGGCTGGCGGGCGTGGATACGCGAGCGCTCACACGCCGCCTCCGCGTTCGCGGCGTGATGCGAGGCGTGATAACCGACATCTCCGTTTCAGAGCTGTCGGATGCGCAACTGGTGGCCGCTGCGACTCATGCGGGCGACATGGCGGGCGCGAATCTGGTGCCCAAAGTCGGGTGCAACAGTGCGCAGAAGTGGACGGAAACCCTCGGTGACTGGTCGCCCACGGCCGAAACCGGCGGCTCCAAGAACAAACGTTTCCGCGTGTTGGCACTGGATTGTGGGGCCAAGCGGAACATTCTGCGGAATCTGGCCGATCGCAACTGCGATGTGGAAGTGGTGCCGCACGACATCTCCGCGGCGGATATCAAGAAGAAGTTCGACTCCGGCGCGGCGGACGGCCTGTTCATCTCCAACGGCCCCGGCGATCCGGCGGCGGTTGAGGTGACGATCAAGAATCTCCGTGAAGCCCTGCATTCCACGGATCGCCACGGCCCGATCCCGACCTTCGGCATCTGCCTGGGCCACCAGTTGCTCTCGCTGGCGCTGGGTGCCAAGACCTACAAACTCAAGTACGGCCACCGCGGGCTGAACCAGCCGGTGCTGAATCTGCTCTCAGGGCGGGTGGAAATCACCAGCCAGAACCACGGGTTCGCGGTCGATCCCGAATCGCTGAAATCGGTGGGTGGCGAGGTGACGCACATCAATCTGAACGATCAGACGGTTGCCGGCTTCCGCACCACGGATCGGCCCATATTCGCCGTGCAGCATCATCCCGAAGCGTCGCCGGGGCCGCACGATGCGAGTTACCTGTTTGATGCCTTCGTCACCATGATGGGTGATCGCAAGCCGTTGGGGTCAAAGGGTTTGCGTGTGGAGTCGCGCCCGAACTGCAAGCTGTCGGCACCTGTCGGTTTGGGGGTTTAAACGGCCTTGTGAGAATCTGGGTGGATGTGCAATACAAACGATTCCCGAGCGTTCGGCTCTGGTGAACGTCGCCGGTTGGCCATGCGCTCGCCGATAGCATCACCTTCGGTCGTCCTGTTCGACCGTCGCTGCCCGGAACTCATTTCGGACGAACTCCCATGATCCGTCTGCCCTGCTCGAACCGCACGAACCGCCTGCTGATGCTCGCCGCGACTTGCGCGTGCTCGCTTTCTTTGCTTGCCGATCTCGCTTCCGCACAGGGTCAGCCGCAGCCCTCAAGTGGAGGGGCTGCTGGTGACAATGCCGGTGGTCGCGGTGGGCGTCAGCCGGGCAATCGTGGCGACAACGGAAACAACGGTGGCCAGCGTGGCGGTGGTGGCGGCGGTTTCGGTGGCATGTTCGGCGGCGGCGGTCGCGGCATGATGGACCCGAGCATCAGCACCGAGGACATGGACAAGTACGCCAAGATGCTCAACTTGACCGGCGCACAGAGCGACGCCGTGAAGGCACTGCACGAGGCGTACACCCAGGACGCGACCAACGCGGCCCAGAAGGCCCGCGACGAGATGGATGCGATCCGTGAGGAAGCCCGCGATGATCCGTCTCGCATGTCGGACATGGGCGAACTGTTCACCAAGTTCCGCACCAAGCGCACCGCGATGGAGACGGCGTTCTTCGGCGATGTCAAGGCAACCCTGACGCCAGAGCAACAGAGCGTCTGGCCGATGGTGGAGCGCACCCGCCGTCGCGAAACGACCATGAATCGCGGCCAGATGTCCGGCGAGCGTGCGGACCTGATGAAGATCGTCGATGGTCTGAAACTCTCGACCGATGCGCACAAGCCGACCGAGCCGATTCTCGATCAGTACCAGATTGATCTGGACCGCGAGCTGATTCTTCGCAACGAGCAGCAGGAGAAGATGCAGGGCAACATGCGTGATCTGTTTAGCGGCGGCGGCGATCAGAGCAAGTTGCAGAAGCTGATCGAGGACAACCGCGCCGCGTCCAGCAAGCTGCGCGATGTGAACAAGCGGTACGCCCGCCAGGTTGAGGCCGTGCTGCCCGACGACGCGACCAAGGCCAAGTTCAACGAGGAAGTCCGGCGTGAGTCGTTCCCGAATATCTATCGTGGCCAGCAGTACGCCACGCGCATCGCCGAAGCCGCCGGAGCGATGGAGGGGGTTTCCGCCGAGCAGAAGACGACGATTTCCGACATCAAGGATCGCTACACCCGCGATGTGGCCGCCATCAACACCAAGATGGAATCTGAGTACGAGAAGCGCGAGTCCACAATCACCGCGGCCGAACTCATGGGCCGTTTCGGCGGCGGCGGCGGTGGCCAACGTGGCGGCGGCGGCATGATCGACAGCGAAGAACTGACCACGCTCCGCGATCAGCGCCGCGAACTGGACACCGCGACGGTTGACAAGATTCAGGCCCTGCTGACCGAGGATCAGAAGGCCAAGCTCCCGCAACGCAATGGTGGAGGGCGTGGTGGTGACCAAGGCGGTGGCAACGGTGCCGGTGGTAATGGCGGCGGAAACGGCGGCACCGGTGGCGGAAACCGCAATCGCAACCGCCCGGCCACCCAGCCGCCCGCGGCACCGACCGGGCGCACCTGAGTTTGTGGGGATGGCCCCTGATCCGCGATTCATTTATGTATCTGAATATCGGTCGGCGACGGAATCTCCCCGCGCCCGCGTCTTATGAGCGGGCAGCGTGGGAAGTTCAACGCCGGGCGGCCTCGCCGGTACGCTTGTGGGTATAGACCCCGGCTTCCGGGTTGCATGTATCGGGTCGGTTTGCGGGTCGGGTTGGCGAATCGGGTGGGTGGGTGCTCAGTGAGGAGGTTCGTCATGGCTGGTTTTCGCTCCACGGCTCGTGCGATTGTGATGGGGGTTGTCCTGGCCGCTGGCACAGCTGCCGGGCCGTTCTGTTCGTCCGCCCAGGCGCAGATGCGCATGAACATGGGTATGGGCGCGGGCATGGGCGGGGAGAAAGTCTCGGCCAGCGAGGTTGAACAGTTCGGCAAGATTCTCACGCTGGACAAAGCCCAACAGAGCGCGTTCAAGGACCTGCACCAGGCGTACGAAACCGAGTACGACCAGGCCATGAAGACCATGCAGGACAAGATGGAGAAAATGCGAGCCGAGGCCCAGGACACCGGCGACTGGTCGGCCATGATGAAGGACGGTCAGGAGAGCGCGGAGAAGTTCCAGACCAAGTCCACGGACCTGGAAAAGTCCCTGATGTCCGACCTCAAGGCGTTGCTCACGCCCGACCAGACCACCAAGTGGCCGGTGATGGAACGGGCACATCGGCGCAACCAGTCGCTCGGCGGCACAGCGGGCATCCCCGGTTTGGGGCTGGCTGGCGAGAGCGTTGACCTTGTGAAAATGGTCGAGGAACTGAAACTCAAGAAGACGCCCGAGGCGGTTTCGCAGTCCCTTGATCGGTACGAGTCCGAGATGGATTCCGCCCTCATCGAGCGCGACGGCAAGCGCAAGGAAATGGCCGACTCCATGAACCCCTTCGGCAAGAAGGACGGCAAGGGTGGTGGCGGCGGCGAAGGTGGAATGCCCGATTTCAAGAAGATCGGCGAGATGATGACCGAGATGCGCAAGACCGGCCTGAAAGTCCGCGATCTGAACGACCGCTACTCCACGCTCGTTGCGTCCGGCCTGCCCGATGATGTGCGTGAGGACTTCAACTCCCGCTTCAAGAAGGCCAAGTTCCCGCAGGTTTATCGAGAGTCGTACACCACCAAGTCTCTGACCGCCGCAGCGGGTTTCAAGGACTTGGACCCCCAGCAGCAGACCGGCGTCACCGATCTGACGGCTATCTACAAGCGTGAATCCGGCCCGGCCAATGACAGGTACGCCAAAGCCCAGACCGACGCCGAAAAAGACGGTGGCGGCGAGGACATGATGGGCAGCTGGATGAAGATGATGAACGGCGACCAGGGCGGCGATGATTCCGAGCTCTCGCAGGCCAAGAAGGCCAAGCGAAAGCTGGACACCGACACCGTGGACAAGCTCAAGGCGATTCTCACCCCGCAGCAGGTCGAGCGCCTGCCGGAGCGAGAAAACAACATGTTCGGAGGGGGTCGGGGTCGATAAGACCCTCTTCGCCCTAATCCTGTTTGGAGGTATGATTGACGACGGCACCATCGACGAGCAAGCCCTACTTGAATGGGGTCGATGCGCCCGCCGCACAGCCGGTTTCCGCCGCGCCGGTTGCTCTGGTCGCGCCGGTTTCGGGTTTCCCCGCGCTCACCGAGATGCCCAAGGTTGATCCGAAAGCGGCGGACCTGATCGGTGCCGAAGACGCCGTGCGCCTGCGGGCCGTGCCCTATGCGTTCGAGGGCTCCAGTTTGCTCGTTGCCCTGAGCGACCCGACCGACTTCGCCGCGGCCGACGAACTCTCGATCATCTCCGGCCGTCCGGTGCTCCGCAAGGCCGTGGCCCAGGAGCTCTTCGACTCACTGCTCCGCACCGCGTACGGCGCGACGGCGGCGCAGATGGCGCAGCGGTTGTCTGGCGGCCCGAAAGATGCCGACGACGATCTGGTGGCGAATCTTCAAGCGGTGGACGCCGACGATGTGCAGCGGATGGCCGAGCAGCCGACGCTCATCAACCTGGTGAACCTGATCATTCTCGAAGCGATCAAAGAGCGGGCGAGCGATGTGCATGTGGAGCCGTTCGAGAAGACGCTGAGCGTGAAGTATCGCGTGGACGGCTTGCTCAAGCCCAAGAACTCGCCGCCGAAGCAGCTCCAGCCGGCGATCACCAGCCGTATCAAGATCATGGCGGGGATGAACATCGCGGAGCGATACGTCCCGCAGGATGGGCACATCACGCTGCGATTCGAGGGGCGCAAGGTGGATATCCGCGTCTCGACGGTGCCGACGATTTACGGCGAGTCGGTGGTCATGCGTCTGCTGGACAAGGAAGCCGTCAAGCTCGACCTGACGTCGCTGAACTTCCGCGAAGAGGACAAGGCCGCGATTCAGCGGCTGATCGACCTGCCGCACGGCATGGTGCTCGTCACTGGCCCGACCGGCTCGGGCAAGACGACCACGCTGTACGCCGCGCTCACGCAGCTGTATGACCCTTCGCTCAAGATCATCACTATTGAAGACCCCGTTGAATACGAGCTCTCCGGCGTGAACCAGATTCCGGTGAATCCGGAGCGCGGGCTTTCCTTCGCCAGCGGGCTGCGCTCGATCCTGCGTCAGGACCCTGATGTGGTCATGGTGGGCGAGATTCGCGACAACGAGACGGCTGACATCGCCGTGCGCGCCGCGCTCACGGGCCACCTGATTTTCTCCACGCTGCACACGAACGACGCGGTCTCGGCCGTCGGTCGTCTGCTGGATATGGATGTCGAGCCGTTCCTGGTGGCCAGCGTGATCGAGGGCATTCTGGCCCAGCGTTTGGGCCGCAAGCTCTGCCAGAACTGCAAGAAGCACAAGCCGCTGAGCGACGCGGAACAGCGCCGCCTGAATCCCATCGAACTCGCGTTTTTCACGGCGGGAAACGGCTGGATTGGTGCCGGGTGCGACAAGTGCGACAACTCCGGCTTCCGCGGGCGCATCGGCTTCTTCGAGGTGCTGCTTGTCACCCCCGCGATGCGAACGGCGATCACCGAGGGGCGCACCGCGGCGTACGAGATTCTCGCCACCGCCGAGCCGAGCCACGTCACCATGCGCATGGATGGGCTGATCAAAGCGGCTAACGGGCTGACCACCGTGGATGAGGTGCTCCGCGCCACGCAGGACACCGAACTTGTGAACAGTTCCGGCAAGAAGGGGGCGGGTTGAGCGTTCTGCGTGTGCGTCCGCTGGCGCGAACGAGAATCGAAGTCGGGGGCCAAGGGAACCGGGATGGATGTGGTTTCAAGTCAAATTTTTGATGGAGCAGATGCCGACCTTTCGCTATCAGACCCTTGCTGGAAGTAACGGTGCCGCCGTGATCGACGCGCCGGATCGCGCCGCTGCGCTGCGGCAGCTGCGCGTCCAGGGCGTGACGCCGACGCGGCTGGACCCGATCAGCAAGCGCGAGGCGAAGAAGGAAACTCAGAAGTCCCAGGCCGCGCTCATGCGGCCGAGCGGTTCGAGCGCATCCGCGGCCCCAGTGTCCGGTTGGTCGCTCTCGCGCTCCGCGATGTCGCGCGTTGAACTGGCGATGTTCATGCGTGAACTGGCAACGGCGGTGCAGGCGGGGCTTCCGCTGGTGCAATCGCTCAAGACCATCGAGCGGCAGATTCGCCACCACGGCCAGAAGGCGATGGTCGGCAAGATTATCCACGAGGTGGAACACGGCAAGTCCTTAGCGGATGCCTGCCGGAAAGTCGGCAAGCCGTTCGGCGAGCTCACGATCTCGCTCATCCGCGGCGGCGAGGCCTCCGGAAAACTCGGGGAAACGCTCGAGCATCTGGCCACGCTGCTGGACCGCGATGTGAAAATCCGCCGCATGTTGATCTCTTCGCTGATCTATCCGGCAATCCTCGCCGTGATGATCGTGATCGCGATTGTCATCATGATCCTGGTGATCGTGCCGCGGATTCTCGCGCCGTTTGCCGGGAAGCTCTCGGTGAGCCAGCTCCCGATTCCGACGCGCGTCGTGATCGCCGTGGGCGATGTGGTGGGGGGGTACTGGTGGGCGATTCTCATCGCCATTGCGTTCATTCTCATGGTGTTTCAGAGCATGTACCGGCGGCCCGCCGGTCGGCTCTCGATTGACCGGACGCTGCTGAAACTGCCGCTGCTCGGGTCCGCGCTGCGCGAAGTCGCCGTTGCACGCTTCACGCGCACGCTCGGCACGCTTGTGAGCGCGGGGCTTCCTGCCCTCACCGCGCTTCGCGTCACCAAGGCCACGCTCGGCAACCGCGCGATGGAGCAGGTCGTCGAGCAGGTCTGTGAGGCCGTTTCCAGCGGCAAGACCATCTCCGAGCCGATGGAAAAATCCGGCCACTTCCCCTCGCTGCTCACGCAGATCATCGGTCTTGGCGAGCGTTCGGGCCGCTTGCCGCAGATGCTCAATCAGGCCGCGACTGTCTTTGAGGAACGCACCGAGACGCGCCTGAAAGTTGTTTCCTCGGTTCTCCCCGTGTTGATGGTGCTTATCGCCGCGTGCGTCATCGGTTTCGTGATGGCGGGCGTGCTTCTTCCCCTTATCCAGATGCAGGACCTCATCGGACGCTGAACATGACACGCACACGCAACTCCAACTTCATTCGTGCCGCTCGCGGCTTCACGCTCATCGAGATGATCGTTGTGGTCATCATCATCGCGGTGCTGGCGACGGCGATCGGCCCCGCGCTCTTCAAGCGCATCGGCGGTGCGAAGATTGGCGTCACCCAGAACAACGCCGCCGCCGTGGCGACCGCGATCAATCTGTATCAGGCGGACACCGGTTCGCTTCCGGACCCAGCAAACCTGGGCATTCTGGCCGCGCGGCCAACTTCGCCCGAAGCCAAAGGCCCGTGGATGGAGAATCCGGATCAGTTGAAAGATGCCTGGGGGCGCATGTTCATTCTCGTGGTTCCCGGCAAGAAGAACATCAACTTCGATGTTGTCTCGTACGGCGCGGATGGCCAACCCGGCGGCACCGGCGAGAACGAGGACATCGTCAAGCCCTGATCGGGAAAGTGCGATCGAGTCACTATGCGAGCGAATGAGGAAGCCATCTCCTGTACGAACTGCCGAGTGAGCGTGGCCGCAAGCCGCTCACGCAATCGTGGCCTCTCGTTCGCACTTCGTCACTCCGTCACTTCGTCACTCCGTCACTTCCATCCCGCCTTCACCCTCATGGAAGTGCTCGTGGTCGTCATCATCCTGGGCATCCTCGCCACCGCGATTGTGCCGCGCATGTTGAACGTCGGACAGCGCCAGGCGGAACTCGAAGCCAAGGCCGTGCAGCGTTTGCTCTCCATCGCGGCGGAAAAGTCCACCGTCTGGAACCAGCCCGTCGCCATCGACTTTCAGGACGACAAGCACACGCTCAGTATCTGGACGATGAAAGAGGATGCGAAGGCTTCCGCCGACAGCATCGGCGCGGCCCGTGTTCGCTGGGTCTACGACGGCCTTGTCGAGCCGGTCGTGCTGGATCGCCTGCGCATTTCCACGGCCACGCAGGATGGCCAATCGCTCTCCGGAACCAAGTGGCGCATCTCGTTTTCACCCGGCCAGCCGCGCCAGGTGGTGGCGATCAATCTGGAACCAAAGTCCGAGCGCGATGGCCCGAAGTGGACGGTGACTCTGCCCGTGGGCGAAGTCAACGCAACGCGTTCCGCGGGCAGCGGCGGGAGCACCCCGGGTGCCGCCGCGTTTGGTGCGCCCACGCGTTTGATCGACCTGGATGACACCGGAAAGGGAGACACCCGATGGTGATCATCTTTCTGCGCACGCCACATCGCCCCGGCTTCGCGCTCATCGACTGCATCGTCGCCACCGTGCTGCTGGGCATCGCGCTGGCCGTGATGATCGGCCTCGCCAGCAGTGCCCTCTCCAGCCAGACCACCGGCGAAAAGCTCGCCACCGCCGCCACGCTCGCGGATGAGCAGTTGCAACTCGTGCTCGCCCGCGGCCCGGACGACTACACCCATCGCTTCCCCGTGCAGGGGCAGTGCGATGCTCCATTCAACGACTACTCATACAAACTCGTGTTCGCCGGCGGCGGCGCGGTCGGCGAGCCGTACACCGTCGGCTGCACCATCTCCTGGAGCATGAGCGGCCAGCCCAAGAGCATGACCATCGACACCCTTATGGCCCCGCGCACCGGCGCGGAGGATGTCGAGCCCGACCCGATCCGTTCCCCGCAAACCGCGATCACACGCACACCATGAGCACACGCGGCCGACAACTCCGAATCCAACACGCCGTCTCGCGGCCTGGCTTTACGCGACCCGCCTTCACGCTGGCCGAACTCATCGTCGCCACGGTGATGCTCGGCATTCTCGTGACCGCGTCGTACATCGCAGTTTCGCAGACCATTCGCGCTCGTGACAAATCGCAGAGCCGCTCCGATGCGTTCTCGCGTGCATCCGCCGCGGCGGACCTGATCGCCGCCGACACTTCCAGTGCGCTCCGCGATGCCGATCTCACCGACTGTCGCATCGCCATCGTGCGCGAAGGCAAGCCCGGCATGGGTCAGGATGGGCTTCTGCTCTTCTCGCACCTCTCGCATCCGGTTCGCGCCCAGACCACGCAGGCCGAGGGCGAAGAGGCCGAGGTGCAGTTCCGCGTGCAGCCCGGCGAGAAACAGGGCACACTTACGCTCTGGCGTCGTAACGATCCCGTGATCGACGATGTGCCCGACGGCGGCGGCGTCGCCACTGCGCTGATCGACGGCGTGAAGGGCGTGAAGATCGAGGCCAACAACGGCACCGACTGGCTCGACGAGTGGGACTCGGACAACGATGGCCTGCCGCACGCGGTGCGCATTTCTGTCACGGGTACCGACGACGCAACGAAAGAGTCCATCGTCGTCCGGCGCGTCATCGCGCTGGATCGCGTGCCGCTGCCCAGTGAGAAGGAAGCGATGGACGACGCCTCCAGCGCGGCCGCAGATGCCGCGGCGAGCGCCGCGAGTGCGGCATCGAACAGCAACGCCAACACCAACACCAGCGGAACCGGCAGTGGAACTGGCGGCGGTGGAGGAGGCGGTATTGGTGGCGGCGGGCGCGGCCGTGGCGGCAACGGTCAGGGTGGAACCGGCAATCCGCTTCAAGGCGGTGGCGGCACCGGCGGAGTCGGCGGCGGCGGTCGCGGCAACTTTGGCAACGGCAACGGTGGCGGAGGCCGCGGCGGACAAGGTGGCGCGGGCCAAGGCGGACAAGGCCAAGGCGGTACCGGCCAGGGAGGCACAGGCGGTCAGGGCGGCGGCACCCGAGGTGGTGGTGCGGGTGGTGCGGGAGGCGGCACGGGTGGTGGTGGCGCAGGTGGCGGAGGAGGTGGGCGCGGATGATGCTCGCTCGCTTCCAACTTCGATCGCGCTGCAATCACGACACGCGGCGCGGCTTCGCAACGCTCATGGTCCTTTGGACCATCGCGCTGGTCGCGCTCGTGCTGGTGGCGATTCAATCGTCATCGTTCCGACAGGCGGCCGCGGGGCGCGAATCGGTCGCGCGGGTGCGTGCGTATTGGGCTGCGCGTGCGGGTGTGGAGGCGCAGATCGCCAAGCTCACCATGCACACACTCTCCCCGGACCTCTCATCCGCGACCTCGATCAACTCGGAACTCGCGGGCGTCGCGCGCGGCGAACTCACCGGCGCGAACTACTCCGTCCGCCACTTTGACGGCACGCAGGAAGTTGATGGCCCCGATGACACCGGCTCCAAGATCAACATCAACAACGCCACCGTTGAAGACATGATGCTGCTGGACGCGATGGACGAGACCACCGCGCAGTCCATCCACAACTGGATCCACGGCTACGACGAAACCAATCCCACCGGCGCCGACGAAGGCACCTACACCGGCAAGCATTATCCATATAAGCCACGGAGCGCGCCCGTGCGTTCGCTCAAAGAGCTCGAACTGGTGGACGGCGTGGACCCCAAACTCCTCCGCGGCGAAGATGCAAACTACAACGGTCGACTCGACCCGAGCGAAGATGACGGCGATCTCTCCCTCCCCGCCGACAACGCCGACGGCCAGATGGATGCCGGCTGGTCGCGCTATCTCACCGCCGTGAGCGAGCCGGACAAGATCACTTCCTACGGCCCATCGGGCACCAAGAAGCTCGATTTGGCCAAAGCAACGGCGGGTGATATTGCCACCCGGCTGCGCGTAGATCAGAACCAGGCCCAGGCCATCTCCACCCACGCCACCAACGGCAGTGCCACGCTCGCCGACTACGTTCGCACCGATCTGGGCACGCTCGCCCAGTCCGCGCAGGGTGCCACGCTTCTGAACGGCCGCCAGCAGCAGACCACCGTCACCGCACTGAGCAAGGAACAGATCAAACTGATCGTGGATGAGTGCGTGATCGGCTCCGAAGTCGCCACCCACGGCGGGCGCACCGGCAAGATCAACATCAACACCGTCACCCGCGAAACCATGGAACGCTACGCCGAGATCGAAGCCATCAGCCCCGGCCTGACTGACACGCTCATCGCCGAGCGTGATGGCCGCTCCGGCGGCTTCCTCTCCATGACCGACCTGCAGGGCATTCCCGCCGTTACCACCGATGTGCTCGCGGACCTCATGAAACTCATCGACGTGAAGTCCAACACCTTCCTTGTCACCAGCCGCGGGCGTGACAAGGCCAGCGGCCGGGAGATTGAGATTACCGCCGTCCTCGACCGTTCGTCGATACCCGTCCTGATCCGAGACCTCGTCGTTCGCTAGGAAACCACCGTGATCATCCCGAACCGGGACAACATCAAGACCATTGCCGCCATCCACCAGCAGGACGCGGGCTGCCGCGTCGTCATCGCTTCGCTTCGCGCCGGTGGCGAGCGTGGCGGCGAGCGGGGTGCTGAGATTGACATCAAGCTCGCCGAAACCGTCAACCTCACTTCCGGCCCTGCCGCGTTCACAGCACTCATCGAGCGTTCCGGCGGCGTGGACGCCGTCATCCGCGTTCTGCCGGGCTCATGCACCGTCGTGCGCGTCGCCGCGATTCCGGATTCCGGCGAGCCGGGAGCACCAAGTTCCCCCGACTCCATCGCCGATGCCCTCGCGCTCATGGCCGAGACCGAGCTTCCCACCACCAGCCCCGACTATCGCCGCGCCGCTGGCATGGTGAATCCCGGGCGCGGCCTGGGGCGCAAGCCCGTCGGCCTGCTCACCTGCTGGCCCTCCAGCGCGGAACTGCACTTCCCCGGCTCGCCGCGCACGCCCCGCGTCGCGCCCGAGGTCGGCATATCCGAGCCCGCCGCGCTGGCGATGCTCGCGCAGCTCGTCGGCGGCGTCGAGCGCGCGTGGACGGTCGATCGCTCTTCCGGCGCGATGACGATTCTCGCCGCTGGCCCGGAGAAAACCATCGTCCGCGTCGTGCGTGTGCCCGCGGGCGAAACCGGAATATCCGCCCGATCCGCGGCCATCTCCGAAACCAGCCGCGCCGCGGGAATCGCCGACTCCATGCTCCCCGATTCAACCGACGCCTTCCTGCACTTGGAGCCCGCGCCCGTTTCGATGCGCATCGCTGGCCAAGCCCGCTCTTCCGAGTGGGTCGCGCAGTACGGCCTCGCCGCCGCCGCGATCGTCGCGTTTGCCGATCCCAGCCGCGCCGTCTCCGGGCTTGTGGAACTGCACGAAGTCGAGCCCAAGGCCAAGCCGCCGATCCTGCAGCGCATCAGCGAGTGGGCGGGCGCGCCCAGCCGCGCGGCCGTCCTCATCGGTGTCTGCCTGCTCGGCATCATCGCGCTCCCCATCGGCGCTTCCTATGCCAAGCTCCGAATTCTGGAGAAGCAGATCGCCGACCAGAAGGAACTCTTCCAGAAAAACGCCGAAGACGACAAGGAACTGACCTTCTATAAAATTCTCCGCGAGAAGCGCTGGCCCATGACCAAGCTGCTCGCGGATATCGCCGGCGCGTGCCCGCAGGGCATCACCGTTGAGTCCGTCGAGATCGGCCAGGGCGACGGCATCGTCCTGCGCGGCAGCGCGGAAGACACCGGCAAGCTCAGCACCTTCCGCGAGAACCTCGCCAAGACCCGCGTCTTTGCTGATCCGACAACGCCCTCGGTCAACCCGACCGGCTCCAGCGGCGTGCAGTTCCAACTCACCGCCAAAGTGCCCGTGAATGCCGCGACCATGGATGTCAAGCCCGTCGATGACTGGGCCGCTAAAACCATGGCGGAACGCATGTATGGCGAGAAGGCCGCGCCGACCAAACGCACTACAAGCCGCTCGGACCGTACCGATCGCAACACATCCAAGAGTGATCGACGCAACTCGACGGGCTCCTCGCGCCCAAATAAATCCTCCGGCGAGAACAACCGCGACACCACCACCCGCACCGATCGCAACACGCCCTCGACCACAACGCAACCCAGGCCGACACCGCCGCCGATTTCCGATGCTGATATCGCTCAGCTCACGGTTGAGCAATCAATCAAAGAGTTTAGTTCTCGCAAGCTTGCTTCGGCGAGTCCGGGAATCGATGAAGCGACCAAACGGCGCCTGCTCGATGAGTACGAGAAGATCAAGGCACACAAAGCCGATGCCGAGTCCACGGGAGGTGGCAAATGAGCGCGCTCATCCAGCAGTTCACATCTCTTCCCCGCGCCGTCAAGTGGTTGATCTACCTCATGCTCTTCATGGTCGGCTTTTTTCTCCTTATCAAACCCGCGCTGAACTTCAGCGACACCGTTTCCGAAAAAGCCAGCCGGCTCGAATCCGCCCTCGCCGCTCGCAACGACTTCAACGCCTCCGAGTCCGGCAACGGCGGCATCATCACCGCGCTGCAGGGCGTCTATGGCACCCCCCTCCGCCCCGGTGGCGGCCTGAATCCAGAGTCCTTCCGGCGCGTCGTCAACGGCATCCTTGAAAACCACAACATCACCGACTCCACCATCAACGAGCGCCCCAAGGTGCAGATGAGTGGCCTGACTCCCGAGCAGGCCAGTGCTTTGGGCATTGCCAGCGTCGAACGCCTGATCCTTGAAGTCACCTTCGAGGCCCATCCCGAGGATGTCATCGCGATCCTCGCCGAGCTCGAGCGTTCACCGGAGGTCGCGTCCGTCTCGCGCGTCAAGATCGACAAAGCCGTCTCCCGTCTCGCCGACGACGATCATCTCGTCCGCGCGACACTCACCCCAGAGGCGTGGATCGCCGCCTCCAGTTCCGGCCCCACCCCCGGCCCCAGCGAGGTGATTCCATGAATCGCATCTTACGGCTGCGGGATGGCTCCGCGCTCAACATTGTCGGCCTGATCGCGCTCGGCCTGCTCGCCGCGACCATCGTCATCGCCGCGCTCATCATGTTGCCCGTGTATTTCATGTACAAGAGCCCGCCCAAGCTCAACGCCGGCACCCGCGCCACCGCGCAGGCCGTGGACAAGTTCCATGATTCCATGACCCGCAGCGTCGAGATGGTCGATGGCCGCTCCTGGTTCTATGAGCCCAAAGCTCCCGAAGCCCTCCTCGAAAAACCCAAGGTTGCGAAGCTCTACGCCGGGCCGCAACTCCTGGCCTTCATCAACGGCACCGCCTGGTTCGCCGATGGCCAGAAGATTTCCGCCACCGAACCCAAGTCCAAAACCCTTGAACTCGTGAAGTCCAACGCTCCCTGGTCCATCACCGTGAAGTGGGAGGGTGGCGAGTTCGTTGTTGATCTCTTCAAGAAGGTCGATCTGCTCGCGCTCAAAGACGGCGCTGGATTCACATCCTCCTATCCCGCTTCCACTCCCTCCTTCGGCGCACGTCCCCCCGACGCCGCCGACGCGACCAACCTCAGCGGTCGTCCTCCCTCCGATCGCGGCGATCACCCACCCGAAGCCCGCACCGGTCCTGGCGTCTCCCCCAGCTCTCCGCCACCGCCGCCTCCAGGAAGTAACGACGCTCCCCAACCTATTTTCGTTCCCGCGCCGCAGCCAACACCCACCCCCGCGCCAACAACTCCGCCCGCCGAGCCGTCTCAGCCCGCACCCGCAAGCCCGCCCGCAAATCCGCCTGGGATCACCGAACGCCAACTTGTTCTCCCCACACTCGCTCCCGCATCCCACCCCGATCCCGCAAAATCCTCCGCACCCTGATCGCCTCTCACACGCATCCATTCGCTAGAGCACTCCATGACCAACGCCCCGCTCCATCGTGATTCGCGATCCCTCTTCCGTCTCGCGCTCCTCGCCGGCGCGGCCGTCGGCCTCTCCGGCGCTACTGCCATCATCACTCGCGCCGAACCCCCAGTGCAGGAACCCGCGCAGGAGCAACTCCCCGCGCTGCTCTGGCAACTCGCCATGCTCGCCCCCGATGACTTCGCGCAGCTCATGAACGCGGATGATCCCGATGATGTCCCTACCGCCACCCCTGCCACCCCTGCCGCCGCTGCCCCGCAGCCCGAAGCCCCCAAGGCCGCCGATCCCTCGCCGTATCCCAATCGCGACCCCCTCACCGGGCGCGTCGTGAAAGCCGATGAGCCCACGCCGCTCGCGTTCAAGAACGTCAGCGTCGAGCAGGTTATTCCCTTCATAGTCGAGGCCACCGGCAAGGTCGTCCTCCCCATGCCCGATGTCCTCTCGCTTCGCATCACCGTGCTGAACGATCAGAAACTCCCGCGCGTCAAGGCGCTGGACATGGTCTTCCTCGCGCTCTTCCAGAACGGCGTCGCCGTGATCGAGAGCGACGACCGCATCACCCTGCGCTCGCTCGCCGAACTGGATCGCGGCGATGTTCCCGTGCTCAACGGCGATCAATCCGTCAAGGACCGCTCACCCGGCACTATCGTCAGCAAGGTCTTCACGCTCAAGTATTCCTCCGCAAGCAACATCGCAGAGATGTTCAAGAACTCCATCCCCAGCTTCGCGAAGATGACCTTCGATCCGGACTCCAACCAGCTCCTCGTCACCGCCGACGTCGGCCTGCTGCAGCGCATGGAGCAGACGATCAAAGCCCTGGACCAGAAGTCCACCGCCGCGCTCTCCACCGAAACCTTCCACCTCGCCAACTCCGATGCCGACGTGATCGCGCAGAACATCCGCGATCTCTACTCCCCGCAGCAGAACCAGAATCGCAACCAGAACCAGAACAACAATCCCTTCACCCAGTTCCTGCGTCCGGGTCAGGGCGGCGGCGGTAACAACAACACCGGCCGCGCCGGCAATGCCGCTGCTGGCACCACCCGCACCGCCACCGACGCCGCCACCAGTCAGAATCTCCGCGTCACCTCCAACACCGCTCAAAACGCCGTCACCGTCCTCGCCGAGCAGCCCGTGCTGGAGCAGATTCGTAAGCAGATCGCCGAAGATTGGGACATCATCGCCGACCCCATCAAGCCGCGCGTCTACGAACTCAAAAACTCCGATCCTGTCAAGATGCGAGATGTGCTCATCAGCATGTTCGGCTCCCCCGGCGCGGCCCGCCAGAACAACCAAGCGCAGGCCGCCACCGCCAACCGGCTCTACGGCCAGTTCACTTTCGAGGCCATTCCCGAGGCCGCGCGTCTCGTGGTCGTCGCCAAGAACCAGGCGAACCTCGACGCCATCAATGAGATCATCGAATCCCTCGACAAGCCGCAGACCGCGGGCCTCCCGCAGATCATCGAGCTCAAACACGCCGACGCCGAGCAACTCGCCGAGCAGCTCAACGCGTTGCTCGCCCGCGAGGGCACTTTGGCGCAAGTCACCAAGGCCCAGACCGGCCTGACCTCCGCCGAAACCGGCGCATCTCCATTCGCCACCTCGACCACAGCCGCGAACACTGCGGCCACGCAGCAGAATCAAGCCAACCTCACCTGGCCGCTCTGGTGGGCGCGCTCCCAGCCCTCGACAACCACCGCTGGTTCTGGCAATCTCGTCGGCAAAATCCGCATCGTCCCGGTCTGGCGTCAGAACTCTCTTATGGTCCTCTCGCCCCCGGAATATCAGGGCGCGATCCGCGAAATCGTCGCGACTCTGGACAACCCCGGGCGTCAGGTCCTTCTCTCCGCCGTCATCGCCGAGATCAACATCGAGGATGCCACCGCCCTCGGCCTCCGCTGGGCCAACTCCGCCATCACGCCCACCAAGGGCGACAACTCCGTCTCCTTCGGCTCCTCCACGCCCACCAGCGTCACCAGCACCGGCAGCACGATCTCCGGCACCAAAAGCGACCTCCTTCCCGGACTCTTCACTTCCTCGGTTCTGAATCTCGGCGTAAATGTCAACGCGCTCGTGCAGGCACTCGGCGAGAAAACCGCAGTGAACATCCTCTCCGAGCCGCGCATCTTCACCTCCGACAACCAGCAGGCCGAGTTCTTCTCCGGCCAGGACATTCCCTTCATCACCCAGAGCCAGCCCAACAACAACGGCAACCTCGTGCAGTCCTTTGACTACAAAGCCGTCGGCATCGCACTGCGCGTCCGCCCCCGCATCACCGTCAACAGGGATGTGGACATCAACATCAACCTCCAGCTCGCGAGCACGCAGCCGGGCAACACGCTCTTCGGCGGCGCGATCGTCGATCGCCGCGAGACCACCACGCACCTCATCGTTAAAGACGGCCAGACCGTCGTCATCTCCGGCATCCTCCGCACCGAAGACAACGACACCCACCGCAAGGTTCCGATCCTCGGTGATGTCCCCCTGGTCGGCGTGCTCTTCAACTCCGTCGATCGCACCAAGAAGAAGACCGAGCTCATCGCTTTCATCACTCCCTATGTCGTCGGTAATTCCAACGACATCCGCAACGTGGATCAGGCCGATCGCGAGCGTCTGGACGCCGTCCGTGATCGCCTCCGCCCCGTGAACGAACTCGACCTGGACAAGAAGAAGCTGAACGCCCCCGTCCGCGAACCCGGCACCCAATCCCCCGCCGCTCCCGCGACGCCGCAATCCCCCGTCGACCCCAACCAGTGACCCTTCATGCTCCTCGGAAGTGGCATGGGCTTTCCAGCCCATGTTCGGGCCGCCGCGGCCCGAATCCCTTTCTCCCCTTTCTCCTTGCCACGGGCATCCTGCCCGTGTCTTTTTTTCTTCTTCACTTCCTCCTCCCCTCCTGCACCCCCACTCCCTCTCCCGCCTCCCCCGACATTACTCACTCCAAGCAATCCCCACAAAAACTCCCCAACCTCTCCTGCTCCATCGCCACTCCCGCCCGCGTTGAGTTCAACGCCGCGCCCGCCATCGACGCCGCGTATCACGCCACCGCCCCGCTGCAAACACCCTGGCCGATCATCCAGAGTGGGGCAATCGGCGACGCGACATCAACCGCGTCTCTCGGCGTTCCCCCCGGAATCGTCCCCGTCTCCCCCGAATCCGGCTCCATGTGCTGGTACGACGGAGTTTCCGCCACCACACGCCCGCTCGCCCACGCCACCCTCGGTGCCTCTCCACTCCTCGTGCCCACGCCGCGCGGCGAATCGCAATGCTCCGGCCTCCTCCTCGGCGCGGCGGGCGAACTCGTCTACCAACCCATGACCATCGATTCGGATGCCCCGCACACCCCCAACTTCGGTGCCGATGCCGCGGTCCTCAAAGGCGCGTACCTGCCGCGACTCACCACCAGCGGACGCAATGGCTCCATCACCTACCTCCTGCTCACGCCCCCCATGCCCTACGCACCACCCCAAGTAGGTTGCTGCGAGTTGACTCCGCTCCCGCCCCGGTAAGTGGCATGGGCTTACCAGCCCATGTTCTTGGGTGGCACGGCTCTCCGAGCCGTGTTCGGCCCGCTTCGGCCCGAATGCCTTTATGAAGCGACTCAACCCCTTATTTCACGCTCAGTCAGTCAGCAAACACGACCGCGAGCACTTCTGACCCACTTCCGACGACCCCCAAAGAGGCGATCACACCCCACTTCAGACCCCTGCGGCAGTTGTTTTTTATAGATATTCGGCTCCTGATCGGTAAACTGGGGGGCTTTGTAACACTTTTCGGGGGTAATTCCACCCCATTCTTGCGCAAAGTCGTGAACAAAGCGTTCGAATTTGTTTGACGACCCCCCGGACTTGATGTATCTTCCACTCGTCGTTGTTGTGGCTCTCTCTCTCACTGCCCTCAATATCTGAAGGAGTTCCCTGTGAAGAAGTCTCTCGTTGCAGCTATCGCTTTGGTCGCGGCGGCTGGTGCTGTTCATGCCCAGAACGTCGAGTTCCGTCTTGTCGAGCGTCGTTCTCAGGCGACTTGGACGCCGGGTGGTGTTCAGTCTCTGCCGCTCAATGACAACCTCATCGATGTCGCCGTCCAGGCCCGCATCGTTGGTGGTGCCGCCAACCGTGGCATCGGCAACTTCAACTTCAATATCGTGACCGACAACGGCGAAGCTGAGAGCCGCGGCACGCTTGCCCGCGTCAAGATCAGCAACGCTGGCACTGGCACTTACGACACCAGCGCCACACAGTACAACCCGAACGCGATCCTCGGTCAGGGTGGCCTTGCCGCGACCTACACCTATCTCGCTGGCATCAACGGTGCCTTCAACGGTGTGCTCAACGGCAGCTCCGGCACATACACCAACAATCCCGGTGAGCAGGATATCGGCCTCGTCACCGGTGCTCCCATCGGCGGCTCGCTCCTCACCACCTTCGGCGCCGCTGGCGGCACCGATGCAGGCGGTAACCCGGTTCCCGATTCCTGGGTTGCAGGCACCACAGCTACCCTCGACCCCGCACTCGCCAACGCCTATCTCGGTGCCAACGGCAACTTCGTTGATCTGTACCGTTTCCGCTACACCATCACCAACGGCACCATCGACCGCACCATTCACTTCGTCCTCACGGGTGCCACCGCGCAGACCTTCGGTAGCTTGGCCTCCTCCAACACCGTCTGGGGTCCGGCTGGCATCACCGACGCGACCGTTTCCGTCGGCACCGGCCTGGGCATCCACGTCATCATCCCCGCTCCGGCTTCCGCTGCCCTCCTGGGCCTCGGTGGTCTGATGGCGACCCGCCGCCGCCGCATGGCCTGATATTCCATCGGTTCCCTGATTTCAGGCCACTTGATTGAAGGCAGATTGAGTCCACGCAGGCCCCGGTCCTTGACCGGGGCCTGTTTTTTTCCGCCGCATTGCCTTGTGGCATGGGCTTTCCAGCCCATGTTCCGGCCATCACCGGGGTCTGTTTTCTCAGCCAGTGCCCGCAGATGCCGTTCCCTGAATGTCATTTATTACAAAACCAGGCCCGATGTGAATTGAAAGTCGCAAATACGCCTCCCGGTTCGGCTCCTGTTGGCCTTTTTTATCCCAATTTGACTGTTGGGCTGAAAATTTGTTCGATTTTCTGCCCTAGCTCCTTGCAATGAGCACGAGTTCTGGTAATCTCTTGACTGTCGCGGCTGTTTTTTCGCTGCCCTCAAGGAGAGATAGAGATGACCCGTACCGTTCTTATGGCCTGCATTATTGCTGGCGTCGCCGGAGCTGCTCAGGCCGCTACCGTCGAGTTCCGAATCGTCGAGCGCCGTTCTCAGGTCGCTTGGAACCCGTTCATCGCCCAGTCCATTCCGCTGAACGATGCCGTTCTGAACTTCGCTGTTCAGGCCCGCGTTGTCGGCGTGACTGGCGAAGCCCTCGGCAACTTCGGCTTCAACATCCTGTCCAACGAAGCTGAGTCCGCCGGCACCCTTGCTCGGGCGAAGATCAGCATCGCTGGTACCGGCTCCTACGATAACGTGAGCTTCGCCAACAACGCCACCCTTGGCGCGGGCGGTCTCGCCTCGCCGTACACCTACCTCGCCAGCATCAACGGCGCGTTCAACGGTGTGATCAACGGCAACTCCGGCTCTTGGACTCAGACCCCATTCGGCGACATCGGTCTCGTGACCGGCTCTCCGACCGGCGGCGCTGGCCTCCTCGCGACCGGTCCAGCCGGCGGCGTCGACGGTGGTGGCTTCTCCGTTCCCGATAGCTGGGTCTCCGGCACCACTGCTCTACTCGACCCCGCAATCGGTACGGCGTCCTTCGGTGCCAACGGCAACTTCATTGACGTGTATCGCTTCAACTACACCATGTTGAGCACGGCTTCTCGTGTGGTGACATTCTCCCTCGGTGGTATCAACGCTCAGACGTTCACCAGCTTGTCCGCCTCGGACCACGTCTGGGGTCCCGCCAGCCCGCTCGACGCGACTGCGATCATCAACACCCCCGCCTCTGTCTCGGTTGTTCCCGCTCCGGGCGCGATGGCCCTCCTCGGCCTCGGTGGCCTCATCGCCGCTCGCCGTCGCCGGATGGCCTAAGCAAACTCGCCTGATTCACTACGGGCGTCCTAAATCTTGATTCCGACAGGCCCCGGTCAAACGACTGGGGCCTGTTCATTTTCAACGCGGATTGCGCTCAGTCAGAGCCGAGCGGCGTAAGCCGCCGCTTGTCTTCCTTCCGCTGCCATCTCTGCCAGACGCGAACCGGCGGCTCTGAAGTGGCACGGGCTTTCCAGCCCGTGTTCGGGCCGTCGCGGCCCGAGCGCCTTGCTTGCGAAGTTCCTTAGATGGCGAGCACCCGGTCCGGCGGCTCACGCCGCTCGGCACTGAAAGTGCTCGTCAGTATCGCGCCACGCTCGGATCAACATCCATCGACCACAGATCGATGCCGCCCGCCATCGAGCGGACGTTCGTGAAGCCCATCGCGCGGAGCGCGCCGGTCACCTTGAGTGATCGCACCCCGTGGTGGCAATGCACCACGATCGGCGTGTCGCGCGTGCCCTCGTTTGATTCAAGCTCCTCTGCGCGGCGTTCGATATCGGCCATCGGGATGTGGCGTGCGCCTGCGATTCGCGTTGCCTGCCACTCTTCGGGGCGGCGGCAATCCAGCAGAATGAACGGCTTTGCGGCAGCGGCGTCGAGTTGTTGCTTGGCCTGGCGCGGCGTGACTTCCCACTCGGGCTTGAAGGAATAGCCGCGCGGCAGGCCGCGGGCGTCGAGGGGTGGATTTGTCGGCTGCGGCGTGCTCATGGCTTGGCGGCGGGCGCGGGCGATGCCGCGGGGACATCCGTTGCGGGCATGCCGCCGCCGGGGCGCAGGTCGTTTGCCGGTGGCTGGAGCGGGCGCGGCGCGCGTGCGGGCTTGGGCATCGGGCCAGCGGAGGGGTTGGCCGATGGAGCCGCGCCGGGATCGGTGATCGGTTCGGTCTTGCCGGTGCCGGTGGGCGGGAGCGATTGCATGCGGCGGGCCGGGCCTTCTGGCTCGACGCTGGGGTTGACGATCACAACGTTGTTGGGCGTTCGGGCATAGCCCTCGCCGCCGGTGCGGGTCGGCTGGCGAGAACGCATCTCCGCAACGGCGCGTGGGACCATGAGCAAGATGTCCCCCGCACAGACAAACGGCGCGGCGGCGGCTTCGAGGATCTGCTCATCGTTGTGGCGATCGGTGCCCAGGCCGAGCGCGGAGCGCTCCGTTGGATACTTGCCCTGGGCGCGTGGGCTGGATTCCTTGTTGATGTAGTTGCTCGCCAGGCGCGGCTGGTGCGCGGAGAAGTCGCTGGGAACTTCGATCGCGGTTGCGCCCCAGTTGGAGCGGTCCAGCGAGATAAGCGAGGGCTGCGCGGTGCGGGCGTCAACCGGGCCTGCCGCGCCGTAGATCGGCGCGAGCTGCTGATTCGCGGTTGGTTCCAGACCCTCTGGTGGTGGCGTGGTTGTGGAGTCGGCGATGGCGGAAGGCGTGTAGATGGAATGGCCGAATGGGCGACCAGCGTTGCCTATGCCGTGCTCGTTGTTCAACGCGCCGACGCAGCCGCTGAGGAGCAATGGGGCGGCAAGGAGAGAGAGCTTGGTGGGGTGAGAATGGGCCATTGAGTGAGGGTAGGGCCGGGCATGTGAGCCGGGGCGTGCCGCCCCGAACATGGGCGGGACGCCCATGCCACGGCATTCGGGCCGAAGCGGCCCGAACATGGGCTAGAAAGCCCATGCCACGAAAAACAAAGGCACATGGGCGGGACGCCCATGCCACTATCAGGGATCGGACAACTCGCCTAGCACGGTTCGCGTGACTTCGCGGCAGAGTTCCGAATCAAAGCCGCGGCGGGCGAGAAGCGAGTACAGGGCGCGCTGGCGGGCCTGCGGGTCGGGCTTGCGGGTGAGGGAGCGAAGCTTGCGGCGGGCGATTGCGAGCGCGGCGGCGCGCTGGTCGTAGTTGGTTTCGGCGGCGACGCGATCAACGACCTCGTCGGCGGTGCGGGTGGTGATGCCCTTGGCGCGGAGCTTGAGCGAGACGCGGCGGGTGCCGAAGGCGCGGCGGGCGAGGGTGATTTCGGCGATTCCCTCGGCGAAGCGTTTCTCGTCGATTATTCCAGACGCGACGAGTTCATCGGCGATGCGCTCGGAAGCGGAGGGCGCGACGCCGCGCTGGCGGAGTTTGGAGATCAGCATGGAGCGGCTCATGGCGCGGCGGGAGACGGAGCGGATGGCCCAGGTGCGGGCGATCGAGGCCATCATCGCGGCGGCGACGCCGGCGCGCATGCGATCGGACCAGATCACGCCCTCGCCGATGCCGAGGTCGATGATGAGCTGTTCGGTGGCCTCGCCAGCGATCTTGCGCCCAAGTTTGATGGTGATCTCGCCGGGCGTGGCGGGAGAGCGGAGGAGATCGGTGACAACCGCTCCCGCGGCGGGGAGATCGGGGGGCTCGAAGCGGGCGTTGCGCTTGGCCATATGGGAAGTGTAGTGGTGAGGCCGTGGTCCGCCGCGGCGGGTCTCGGCCGCGGCGGCCGATAAGTTTTGGAGTTTGGCGTGTGTGATGAGATGACTGACGGTGACTTCGGGCGAGGCGCCCGAAACCCGCCGCGGCGGGCCACGGAGTAGGAACATGGGCTGGTAAGCCCATGCCACTATGTCAGGGAGTCGAGGAGAGAGGTGAGTTCGCCGAGGGCTTTGCCATCGTTTACACGGCGGGCGGTTTCGATGCCGGTGTTGAGCGTGGCGATGGCTTCGGGCGTGAGGTCGTTGTCAGCCAGAGTCTTGGCTTTGTGGTAATAGGCGTAACAGTAGTTGGGGTCGGTGGTGAGGCAGCGATCAAAGTGCTCGCACGCCTTTGGAACGTCACCGAGTTTGGCGTATTCCTGCGCGACGCCGTAGTGGGTGAAGGCATCGTCGGGCTCGGCGACGAGGATTTTCAGAAGTTTGATGAGGCGGGAAGTGTCCAGGGGTGTCTCCTGCGTGTGTGACCTAGAATAATAGGTCTAGGAGTACACGCTATGACGACCACGCAAAGCGGGATGGCGTTTGGTAGACTTCCCGAGGGGTTTGCGGATGGCCTGCGCCCACCGGAGTCCGGAAGAATGTACGCGATCACGTTCGACATGGATATCGAACTTCTCCGCCAGCACTATGGGGACCCGTATAACAGCGCGTACGCGGACATCCGCAAGGTGTTGCACAAGCACGGCTTCAACTGGCAGCAGGGGAGCGTGTACTTCGGCGGCGAAGAGGTCAACGCCGTGACGTGTGTGCTCGCCGCGATCGAGCTCGCTTCCACGCTCGCGTGGTTCGAGCCGTCGGTACGGGACATTCGGATGTTGCGTATCGAAGAACTCAACGATCTGCGCCCTGCGATCGAGCAAGCCACCAAGTAAACTTCAGCACGATTCAACACACTAAGAGAGAGATTGACATGTCCGTGAGCACGATCGGCGTTCTGGGCGCGGGGCAGATGGGCGGGGGCATCGCGCAGGTGGCGGCGGTTTCCGGGCTGAATGTCGTGGTATTTGATGCGTTTCCGGGAACAATCGAGAAGTGCAAAGCGGTTCACAAGAAGTCGCTCTCGAAGTTCGTTGAGAAGCAGAAGATCAGCCAGCAGGACGCGGACGCGGCGATCGGGCGTGTGCGGTTCGTGGACACCATCGAGAACCTGACTGGGTGTGATTGGGTGATCGAGGCGGTGGTGGAGGATGCGAAGGTCAAGAAGGAGCTGTTCGGCAAACTGGCCGCGATGTATCCGGATGAGAGCGTGGTGCTCGCAACGAACACGAGCTCGATCAGCATCACAGAGATCGCGACGGCGTGCGGCGCGACCGCGGGGCGCGTGGTGGGAATGCACTTCTTCAATCCGGTGGCGCTGATGCAGCTGGTGGAGGTGATTCCCGGACTGGCGACTTGGCCGAGCGTGACGGAGCGGACGATCGCGCTTGCGGCAAAGATGGGGAAGACGCCGCTGAAAGCGAACGATCGCGCTGGGTTCATCTCCAATCGTGTGCTGATGCCGATGATCAACGAGGCGTTCTATGCGTGGATGGAGGGCGTCGCGGAGCCGGAAGCGATCGACGGGATCATGAAGCTCGGCTGCAACTTCCCGATGGGCCCGCTGCGGCTGGCAGACTTCATCGGGCTGGATACCTGTGTCCACATCATGAACGTGCTGGCCGAGGGGCTGAACAACGATCGGTATCGGGCGTGCCCAAAGCTGAAGCAGCTGGTGACGGCGGGGCGGCTGGGGGACAAGAGCGGGCGCGGGGTGTTTGAGTATCCGGGGAAGTGAGTTATCCGCACCGGGTGCATCCGAAGCGGGTACAGCCGGTATCCCAATGTGAAGGTGCCACGGTTGGGGGTATCAGAGCGCGCCGATGCGATTGATTCGGAAGCAGATTTATCGGGCGTTTCCGGAACTGGATCGGTTCACGGATGAGCAGTGCGTGCGATTTGTGGGCGCCGCGAACTCTTCGTGGAGAGTGCGCGGATTGCGGTGGGTTGTTGTGGCTGCGATTGGGATTGCGGCGGTCATAGGAGGGCTGGTCGCGTGCGACTACACGCTTCGGGAATATGACCCCAACATCAACAAGGCCATGACTCCGTTCCTGGCGGCGGGGCTATTTGCAGCGATCTGCTTTGTGGGCATGGTGCTTGCGCTGGTGTCGCGTGATGTGCTGCTGCGATGGCGGGTGCGCCGGGTGATCATGCTCTGCGGGTCGTGTGCAAAGTGTGAATACTCGCTGCTGGGAATGCCGGTCGGCGCCGATGAGCAGGTAACGTGTCCAGAGTGTGGAACACGGCGTCGAGTCGATCCTTCACTAGGCGAACTGGCGGTGGATGATCGCGGGGAGCAGGTGTTCGCGCCGGAGGTTGCGCGGGTGGACGAGATTCAGCAGGAGATCATTCGGGTGCGGCGGGCGAAGTGGATCAAGCGTGCGGTATTGATTGGCGGTGGAGCGCTCGCGATTGGCGCGATTGCGTATGGCAGTCTTTGGGTATTCCTTGTCATACAAGCAAGGGCGGCGAGTGCGTCGCCGTCGCTGCGGTCTGGGCTTGTTGGCGCACGAGAGGCGTGCGCGCCCGGGCCGGTTGGATTAGGCGATGACGATCGGGAGCAGGAGTGGGCGAAGCTGCTGGAACTGCTGGGACCGGTGCTGGCGATTGAGACGGAAGTTCAGAGCAACGGCGCGTCCACGGGCACTTTGTATCCGCAGATTCTTCCCGAGTCGCTCCGATCGGGTACGAGCATGAGCAAACTTGATGCGCGGTTTGGCGCTGGCGCTGGAGAACGAGCGAAGAGGTTTGCGTTGGAGATGGTCAGTCGCACTACGGCGGCCACTTCGACGGCTCGCCTCGAGTCGATTCGTGTGCTCAAAGCTCCGCTGCGTCCGTTGCCGAGCGGAGAGGACTTTGCCGGATACGACCAGGCGTCGTGGGGGTATGGGCAGCTCAACGCGATCACGAACCTGGACAATTCGCGGATGATTCTTGCCGCGGGTCGCGAGGATCGTCGGGAGTATATCGAGTCGATGGAAGAACTGGCGCTGATCGCGGACTTCTGCGACGGACAATGTACAATCAACGATGCAACGATTGCCGGGAGCATTCGGAAAACAGTTGCGGCCAGTGTCACGGAAGACCTAGGGACGATCGTCGATCTGGAGTGGCTGCAACGCGTCCGCGAGCTGCTGTTGCGCATGGGAGAAGGTCCGAGCAGCGCGGGTGGACTTGAAACGAGTCGCGCCTGGTTGCACGCACATCTTGCTCGGTTCTTCGCGGACCAGGCGAAGGCCCAGCAGGCGATTGTGGGAGTTCTGCCGCGGGAGTACGCGTATTACATCAAGCCAAACGGGGGAATCAAGCCGCTTGAAATCGGCACGTACTGGTCGAATATGCGCGCGGCCAATGCGGCCTGCGACGAGTTGGTAGCGCAATCCAAGATGGAGTCGTGGGAGCGGCCGATCACCGGGGCGTCTCACACGGGATGCCCGCTGGTGGACTGGTCCGTATCTTGGACGGGAAACACGATCAAGCGGAACGACCAGATGGTGCGAGAGTATCGGAGGGCGATTGTGAAACTGGCGGCTTTGGAGTTTCAGTTGCGCGAGGGTCGGGTTGCCAGCGGAATGGACGAACTGGCAGCACTTCTCGGCGGCACGCGCACGGGGATCGACCCGTTTACCAACAAACCGTTTGCGATTCGGGCGTCGGATGATGGGAAAGGGATCGATGTTGCGGCGCCCAGCGATGGGGGATCTTCAACGCAGCCAAAGTGACGATTTGCCTATCCTCGGCCATGCTGCACATGCTTCGAACATCGACGGGCATCGGCGTGTTCCTTCCGGATGGGCGGACGCTGGGGTTCAATCACCTTATCGGGATTGGACGCAACTATGCGGAGCACGCGAAGGAACAAGGGGCGGCGGTGCCGGATGTGCCGATGGTGTTCACCAAGAACGCGGCGGCGGGCGTGCTGGATGGGGATGACATCATCGTGCCGAAAGTCTGCCAGGATCGGGAGCAGGTGGACTTTGAGGGTGAGCTGGCGGTGGTGATTGGTACGGCAACGCGGGATGTTTCCAAGCATGATGCGTTCAAGCATGTGCTCGGATACTGCGTGGCGAACGATGTGTCGGCGCGGTGGTGGCAGAAGAGCGGGAGCGGAGGGCAGTTCTTTCGCGGGAAATCATTTGATACGTTTTGCCCGCTGGGGCCGGGCGTGGTGCCAGTGTCGTCGATCGCGAATCCGAATGCGCTGCGGATCACGACCAAGGTGAACGGGCAGACGATGCAGGATTGCTCGACGGGGGAGATGATCTTTGATGTGGCGACGCTGCTGAGCGATCTGTCGCGCGGCATGACGCTGCTGCCGGGGACAGTGATCCTGACGGGAACGCCGAGTGGTGTGGGCATGGCGCGGACGCCGCCGGTGTGGTTGAAGGATGGGGATGTGGTTGAGATTGTGATCGAGAAGATCGGGATGATTCGCAACCGGGTTGTTTTTGAGAAGTAGTGGCGTAGCACGGGCTTACTAGCCCGTGGCTTGTTTGGTTGTGTTGAGGGGTGGTTTGGTGGGGATGCGTTGGGCTGACGTGTGGTTATTTCGGGCGAGGCGCCCTAAACATGAGCTGGTAAGCCCATGCCACGAAATCAAGCACTTTGTGACTTGCCGAACACTTTCATCCCGACGCCGAAACCGACGATGCCGAGCATGACGAGGATGCTGATCGGGAGCAGCATGTCGTGCCATTCCAGCGGGCGCCAGATGCCGCCTTGCATGGCATAGATGGACCAGCGGATCGGGCTGAGGTTGCTGACGGGCATGATCCAATCGGGGAGGAACTCGAGTGGAATCATGCCGCCTCCGATCATCGAGAAGAGCATGAGAACGCCCCAGCCCGCGCCGCTGGCGGCACGTTCGGAATGGCAGAAGGAGGCGATGAGCATGACCACGCCGCTGAAGCAGAAGGCGGTGGCAAGAATGGCCGCGGCGATCATGGCGTATGAGCGCGGATGCACCTTGAAGACGACCACGCCGATGAGGATGAGCGAGACGGCCATCAGGATGGTGACGAAGAACGCGGCGAAAACCTTGCCGCCGAGAATCTGCCACGCGGAGAGCGGGGCGGCGCGAAGGCGCATCATGGTGCCGCGGCTGCGCTCGGTGACGAAGGAGATGGCGAAGGAGAGGGTGCAGCCGATGACGCCCCACATGATGCCCTGCGGGAAGCTGGTTTCGTAGGAGTTTTTAGGGCCGCGTTGCTCGCGCTCGATGGTGATGGGGGTGATGGTGATGGGTTGCCACGCGCTGGCGGCGGTGGTGTTCGGCGCGGCGGGCTTCGCTGGATCGGTGGTTGCGGGCGTGTTGTCGGTCGGCATGCTGTCGAGCATTGTGTCCAGGTTGCCGAAGAAGCGGTCGAAGGTCTGGCGGCGCTCGGGGGTGACGCTCGGGTCATTGCGGATGCGGTCCAGCGAGTCCTTCGCCATGCTCCGCATCTTCTGCGGATTGGTGAAGCCCTGCTGGAGCTGCATGAACCCGTACTTGGTGAGAATGCCGGTGAGCATTCCGGCTGTGGCCTGGCGCGAGGGATCGACGGCGACCTGAATCTCCATGCTCTTGCCGGAGAATGGCGCGGAGCGGGCCTCGCCGAATCCCTTGGGGAGAATGATGCACGCGGCGGTGTCGCCGCGTCGGACATCGTTCAGGACGTGCTCGCGGGTGGCGTCCTCATCGGGAACGACCGAGGCGGTGGCTTCGATGAACGCGCCGGGCTTGGCCAGATCGGGCGCGAGCATTGGTTGGATTTCGAGCTTGATATCGCCGCCGTCCTTGATGTCTTTCAGAAACGCGGCGGAACCGGGCGTGCGGTCTAGATCGAGTGCAATGACGGGGATGCCCTTCACACCGCCACCACCGCCGCTAAACATCATGCCGAAGAAGATGGCCATGATGAGCGGGAAGGCGAAGGTGAAGAACGCTCCCATGCGGTCGCGGAGCAGGAGCCGAATGTCTTTGATGGCGATGGCGAGCAGCGCGTTCATTGGTCTCGCAAGCTCCTGCCGGTGAGATTGAGGAAGACGGATTCGAGATCGGGGCGATCCACGCGGACGTTGAGGACATCCTTCTGCGCGAGTTTCTCGGTGAGGATCGCGACGGGATTGGCGCTTGCCATCTTCTCCTCGCCCGAAGTGCGCTGGATGGTGACGACGCTCTCGCCGCCGTGGGCCGCGATGAGTTCATCGACGGTGCCGAGCGCGAGCAGCTTGCCGTGGTCGATGACGGCGACCCGGTCGCAGAGGCGCTGGGCCTCTTCCATGTAGTGGGTGGTGTACACGATGGTGCGGCCCTGCGAGCGGAGGGTGCGAACCAGATCGAGAATCGCGTTGCGAGATTGCGGGTCCACGCCGGCGGTCGGTTCATCGAGCATCACCAGCGGTGGATCGTGCACGATCGCCGCGACGAGATTCAGGCGGCGCTTCATGCCGCCGGAGAAGGTCTCCGCGCGGCTGGTCGCGCGATCGCTCAGTCCGACCATTTCGAGCAGTTCGGCGCAGCGGGCGCGGAGTTTGGCGGAGGGCAGACCGTACAACTCACCAAAGAAGGTGAGATTCTCGATCGCGGTGAGCTGGTCATACAGCGCGATGGACTGCGGGGCGACGCCGATGAGTCGGCGCACGGCGGGGTCCGTCGGCGAGCCGCGGCCGTCGAGATCGACCTCGCCGGAGGTCGGCTGGAGCAAACCGACGGCCATGTTGATGGTGGTGGTCTTTCCCGCGCCATTGGGGCCGAGAAAGCCGAAGACGCTGCCGCGCGGGATGTCCAGCGAGAGACCGTCCACGGCGGTGATCTGGCCGAACTGCTTGCGGAGATTGCGGAGCGTGAGCGTGGGAGGCGTGGGAGACATTGGCTATGAACACGATACAGGAAGTTGCCGGTGTCGTCAAAGAATGGGAAACGGGGCCGGTGCGTTTCACGGAATGGAACCCGTGTCGGAAGCCGCCGGGCGCGGCGGATCGCCTAAAGTTGCCGCTGCGCTGCGGGTTGCGGCGTCCGTCCGGGTTCGCATTGGAGTTGTATGGCCAAGTCGGGGAAGAAAAAGAAAGATGAACCCAAGCACGATCCGACGGTTGAGAACCGCCGGGCGCGGTTTGATTACGCGATCACCGACACCATTGAGGCGGGAATCATTCTGCGCGGCTCAGAAGTGAAAAGTATCCGCGCGGGCAAGGCCTCGCTGGCGGAGGGGTTTGTTCGCGCCGAATATGGCACGCTGCGGGCGGGCGTCGCGGGCGGCAAAGAGGGCGCGGCGGGCGCGACGGTGACGGGGGCCACCGGCAAGAAGCGAGCGCGGCGCGGCTATGAGCCGGGGTTGTATCTGCACAATGTGAACATCGCGGAATATCCGCCCGCCGGGCCGACCGGTAGCCCGGCGCAGCACAAGCCGACGCGGACCCGCGTGCTGCTTGTCCACGAGCGCGAGCTGGCGCGGATGGCCAAGGAAGTGGAGACCAAGTCCAGCACGCTGGTGCCGCTGAAGATCTACTTCAAGAACGGCAAGGCCAAGCTGCTGGTGGGGATCGGGCGCAGCAAGGCGCAGCACGACAAGCGCGAGTCGATCGCGAAGCGGGATGCGGAGCGGGATATCGCGCGGTCGGTGTCGCGCAGAGTGTGAGCCCGGTCTGGGTGGCCCGACGCTCCGCGGCGGTGCCTTTCGTAGCGCACTGGCGGTCAAAATCAGAATCACGAAGGCGATTGACGCAAGTGGTTTGAGGCGTATCCATGGGATTCGCTCGAAGACTCGCTCATCCCGGGCGTGTGAGGTGGATCATGCCGCGCGGGCGGGGGCGAAGGGCCGCGCGATGTGGATGGTGGCGGGCGGCTGCACATTCATCGTGCGATCAAGCACGGCGGCTTCGGCGAGTTCGGCGCGATGATCGGCCACCTGCGCGTGCAGCTCGCGGATGGTGCGATGCAGCGACTCCGTGCGCAGCCGCGCGGCGGTCTGTACGCGCGACAGGGCCACGTTCTTGCGAACGCAGACGGCGATCTGATCGAGGTATCCGGGGGCCCGCAGCAGCACATCCGCCGCGCCGGCGCGGATGGCGACATCCGCGAGTTCGGGCCGATCCGCGGGAATCAGCACCAGCACGCAGAGGCACGCGCGAAGCGTCAGCAGTTGGCGAAGCGTGTCCAGGCAGGTCGCGGCGTGTGACCCGCAGGAAACGATCGCGATGTCCGCCCCGCCCGCGTTGTCCTCAATGAGCGAGGTCTGCTCGCAGCGGCAGAGATCGACGCGCATCCCCGGACAGTGCGTATCAATCAGCCCCGCGTACAGCCCCGCGAGCGGTGCATCGGGTTCAACAATCAACACGCGGCCGGTGGATATGGTCGTGGAAGGACGCATGGCGGAGGCTCCGATCTTGCTTGGTGAAACAGTGGGAGGCCAGCGAGAATCGGCGGCGCGGCGGTGCGGCTTGAGGGCGGTTGGGGGGATTGCAGGGAGAAAGGGGAAGAGGGACCGGAAGTGGGGGGTGCTGGGTCTTAAAGTGGTTGTCGCCCGAACGTGGATTCACGCGGTGTCGCGAGGGGCGGTGCAGCAGTGCCTTTGACTGATATGCGTGCTTTGCAACCAGGGGATTGACTACTCCGCAGGATGATATATACTTGCATGATGACGCAAGTAAGCAAGTCATTCCCAGTCCGACGCGCAGCCCCACGCACTCCCCGGCAAGCGGCGGCCCGCTCCGGGCCGATCGACAAGTCGCTGGATGCGGAGTTCTTCAAGGCGCTCTCGGACCCGACGCGATTGGTGCTACTCGCCTGCCTCGCCAAGTGCGCCCGGCCCTGCTCGGTCGGCGAGGTGGCGGAGTGCTGCTCGGTCGATCTCTCGGTGGTCTCGCGGCACCTTGCCTTGCTGGAATCCGCCGGAGTGCTCGAGGCCCGCAAGGAAGGCCGGACCGTCTTCTATAGCGTGAAGTTCCGCGAAGTAACGGGAATGCTGCGGGTGCTCGCCGATGCGCTCGATCAATGCTGCTCCGGCGGTGTGTGCGAGCCGGGAAAACAGGGCGGAGGGTCGTGTTGTGGCTGAATCCGCGCGAAAACCGAGCGTCCTGTTTCTCTGCACCGGCAACTCCTGCCGGAGCCAGATGGCCGAGGGGTGGGCTCGCGCACTGCGAGCCAACGAACTCGACGCATACTCGGCGGGGACCAGCCCGCACGGGCTGAATCCGCTCGCGGTCCGAGCGATGCGTGAGGCGGGCGTGGATATTTCCGGGCACACTTCCAAACGCCCCGAGCAGATCGGCGTGGTCTTCGACTGTGTCGTCACCGTCTGCGACTCGGCGCACGAGTCCTGCCCGATCTTTCCGGCGACTACGCGGGTGGTGCATGTGGGATTCGAGGATCCGCCGCTGTTGGCGAAGGGCGCGGCCAGCGACGACGAGGCGATGCCGCACTATCGCCGCGTTCGCGACGAGATTCGCGCGTTTATCGAAACACTCTCGGGCCTTCTCACGCCACCATCGCATTTCATCACGACAACAGGAGCAGACGCATGAGCCCGAACCCGACCAACACCCCCGATCCCGCGTGCTGCGGCCCCTCTTGCTGCGCTGGCCCGGCGACAAGCGGTGGTCCCGCGAAGGTGGCTGTCGCCGAACCGGCCGACGATGCGGTGCGCAGCGCGGTGCGGATCGGCTATGCCGAGATCGCGCGGAACGGATCGTGGTCCGCGACGCAGAACGCGAAGGCGGCAGCGTCCGGCTGCTGCGCCCCGTCAACTTCCAGCGGCGGCGGATGCTGCGGCCCGACGAGCTTCACGCCCGACCAGCTCGCGCAGGCGATCGGCTACTCGGAGGGCGAACTCGCCGTCGTTCCCGAATCTGCGAACATGGGGCTTTCCTGCGGCAACCCGACCGCGCTCGCATCGCTCAAGCCGGGCGAGCACGTTATCGATCTTGGTTCCGGGGGCGGCTTCGATTGCTTCATCGCCGGTTCCAAGGTCGGTCCCGCCGGCCGCGTCTTCGGTGTGGATATGACGCCCGAGATGCTTGCCAAGGCCCGTGGGAATGTCGCCGGATACACCAAGCAGACCGGACTCAACAACGTTGAGTTTCGACTCGGCGAGATCGAGAACATCCCGCTGGCGGATGCGAGCGTGGATGTCGTGATCTCTAACTGTGTCCTGAATCTCTCCCCCGATCAGCCGCGCGTCTGGCAGGAGATCGCCCGCGTGCTCCGCCCTGGCGGGCGCGTCGCCGTCTCCGACCTCGTGCTGCTCCGACCTCTACCTGCAAGCGTCCGCAGCGATGTGGAGGCCCTCGTCGGCTGCGTCGCGGGCGCATCGCTCACAGGCCTGATCGAGAGCTACGCCCGCCGCGCCGGACTCAAGGACATCCGCATCGAACGCAAGGGCGACTATGTGGACGCGATGACGGACTGGCAAGACCCGCTGTATAAGGCAATCATCGCCAAACTCGGAGCAGGGGAGCGTATTGGCACGTATGTCACCAGTGCGAACATCACGGCGCGGAAATGAGCGCAGTCGAGGGGAGCGGTATTTCCCCCACGGGCACAAAAATCGTGCCACCGACTTTGCCGCTTCGGCAATGTCGGTGCGGGTGCGATGGGCGTGTCCAACATCGCTGTTTGACCCCACCGGCGTTCGCGCAAAGTCGCGAAAGCCGGTGGCAGGACGATAGTCGCAAACGCCGACTGTACACCCCAAGTCGAGGTTAGAACCCGCCCTGCGCCTTGAACGTCCGGGCCGCGTGCAGCTTGCCTTCGGCGCGCTTCTTGTCTTTGCCGAACTGCTCGAGCTCGACGGCGGAGAGATTCTCCGTGCGGCGGGCGTTGAGCGAGTTCAGCTCGGCCTGGGCGTCCGCCTCGCTGAGTTTCTCCGCGCCAATCGCGTTGGCGGCAAGAATCGTGAGGGAGTTGTTGAGCATCTGGGCGAAGCCGTCGGCGACGAAGAAGGTGCGGTGGCCGCCTCGGGCGGCGCCCTTGTCGGCGAACTCGATCTTGAGCTCGCCGGTGCCAAGCTCCGTCACCATCGCGGCGCGATGGGGCAGGACGCCGAGCTGGCCATCCCACGCGGGAATGACGGCGGAGACCGCCTGCTCATCAAGCACCTGGGCTTCGGGGGTAATAAGGCGGCAGCGGAAGGAGGTGGCCACGGTCTGGGCTCCGGAAAGGGCGTGGATTGGGGCCAAGTGTAGGGGGGTGGTCGGGGGGTGGAAAAGGGCCGCGAAACCCGAAAGATTGAGTCCCGAACAAGCGATGGCCGAGGGAATGTCCGGCGGAATGACGGAAGCGTTGAGCGGCGGGGGCCGGTTTGGTATGCTGGTCGGACCAATAGGAGACCGTTTCATGGGCAAGTTCGCGCGATCGTGGGACCTCTTCAAGCAGTCCGGCCGGGTGCTGATGTCCGACAAGCAACTGCTGGTTCTGCCCATCCTGAGCAGCATCTCGTGCATCCTGGTGCTGCTGACGTTCGCGCTGCCGCTGATCTTCGCGGTGGACTGGCACACGGTGATGACGCAGGCGAAGCAGCCGCGCGGATCGGGCGGCGGGATGCAGATGCAGCCGTGGTATCCGGTGGTGCTGTTCGCGTACTACTTCGTGAACTTCTTCGTGATCACGTTCTTCAACTCCGCGCTGATCGCGTGCGCCATCCGGAAGTTCAACGGTGAGCCCGCAACTCTGAAGGATGGGTTGGGCGTGGCGATGTCGCGGCTGCCGCAGATTCTGGCGTGGTCCGCCGTGGCGGCGACGGTGGGCGTGATCCTGCAAATGGTTCAGGAGCGATTGGGCTTTGTCGGCAAGATCATCATGAACCTGATCGGCATGGTCTGGACTGTCGCGACGTTCTTCGTCGTGCCCGTGCTGGTGGTGGAGAAGGTCGGGCCGATCTCCGCGATCAAGCGTTCGGTGGAGATTCTCAAGAAGACGTGGGGCGAGTCGCTCATCACCAATCTGGGCATCGGGGCGGTGACCACCGTGCTGGTGCTGGTGGGCGTGCTCTTCTTGGTCGGCGCGGGCGTGCTCTCGATCGTGATGCAAAGCCCGTGGCCGATCGCCGTCATGGGTGGGCTGTTTCTAATCTACATGGTCGCGATCTCGCTGATCGCGACAACCCTCAAGGGCATTCTGCTGGCCGCGACCTATCAGTTCGCGTCCACCGGGAGCGTGCCCAGCGGCTTCAATCCGGACATGCTCAGCCAGGCGTTCAAGCCGAAGGGGCAGAAGTAAACGGTCAACCGGGTTTGACGCCGATGCGTCCGGTGTAGTCGATCACGTTCAGGAGCGGTGGGTGCGGGTGCGAAGCGAAATACTCTTCAACCGCGCGGCGCGCCCCCTGCCAATGGCCGAAGTCGTCGATGATGAGCACGCCGCCGGGAACTAGCCGCGGATAGAGATGCTCAAGCTCGTGGCGCGTGGATTCGTACCAGTCGGTGTCCAGCCGAAGCAGGGCGATGCTCTCCGGCCCGCCCTGCGGGATGGTGTCTTCGACCTTCCCCTTTACATAGTGAATACGGTCCGCCATGTAGCCGGTGCTCGCCATCGCATTCTGCACGACGTCCAGATGGGCAACCGCGCGGACGACGCCGTCCGGTCGATCGTCCTGCAACTGCTCCGCTGCGGAGCGGCCATCAACTGTCTTGTCGGCATCGGTTGGAGTGGGCATGCCCTCAAAGGTGTCGAAGAGATAAAGCTCCCGGGATTGATCGCCCAGATGAGCAAGCGTTCGCGCGGCCGCGACCATGCTGCCGCCCTTCCACACGCCGCACTCGACAACCGCGCCCGGAATGCCGGCCCGCACGATGTGGCGGACCGCCTTGACCAGCGCGGCCAGCCGCTCGTCGGAGGTCATGGTGAACGGGCGTGCCGCGTCGATGCTCGCGCGATCGCTCTCGTCGCACTCAACCGGGAGCGGCGGCCTCTCCACCGCTCGGCGACCGGCACGTACGAGCTTGTATCCAAAGACGCTGATACGCATGTCCGCCTTTCTGAATCAGCCACCCGCGCATGAGAATACACCGGCGTGCGTTCGTTCGTGTTCTGCGGGCGGGTATCCTGTGCCACTATGTCGATGAACAAACCCGTGGTTGTCACGCAGCAGATGATGGAAGCCATCGGTCGGGCCTTGCAGGGGCAGGCCGAGGAAACCGTGAAAAACCGGCAGCGGATCGCCGCGCTGGAGGCAAGGCAGCAGGCGGACGAAGATGGGCGGAAGCCACGCGGCCGGATCGAGTTCCGCTCTCAATACGGCGAGGACCTGTGGATCTGGGATGTGCTGGGCTGGCAGACGCAGGGATTTTATATCGAGGTCGGCGCGTTCGACGGCTACCACTTCTCGGTGACGTACGGGCTGGAGATGATGGGGTGGAACGGCCTGCTGATCGAGGCGCTCCCGGAACGTTACGAACAGTGCAAGTCGAGACGGCCGCACAGCCGGGTGGTACACAGTGCGCTGGGCAAGCGCGGCAGCAGCGGAACGGTGAAGTTCGTGAACGTGCGAGATGAACACGGCGGCATGCTCTCATACGCGCAGGCACCCGGCGACCACGCCAAACGCATCGCCGATGCGCGGTACCATACGAGCACGATCGAGGTGCCCGTGACCACCATGAACGACCTGCTCAAAGACCACACCGGCCCGATCGACGTCGCCGCGATCGACGTCGAGGGCGCGGAACTCGCGGTGCTGGATGGCTTCGATCTGGACAAATTCAAGCCGCGACTGCTGATCCTTGAGGACAACATGGGCGGTCGAAACGCGGCCCTGGGCGACTGGATGTCCACCAAGCCGTATATCTTCGCCGGGTGGCTCTCGGTGAACCGGCTGTATGTGCGGGCGGATGAGGAGAAGATGCTGGAGCGGCTGAAGAGGTCGTGAGAGGGTCGCCCGGCGCGAGGGGTAGAATACCGTAATGGATACTCCCGACTCACGAGCATGGCCGCCTTGTGTTGAGGTGATCGATGATCGCACGACGGAGATGCTTCGGGCGATGACGCCGCAGGCAAGACTGGCCGCGGCGAATCTCATGTCGATTCAAGCACGAGAGATGACGTTGCACTCGATTCGAGTGGGTGAGCCGCAGTGGTCAGAGGAACGGGTGCGGGCGGAGTATTCCAGGCGAATAGGCATATGGGCCCACGAGACCTCATGGCGGAAGCGGCGCGACGACTTGAGAGCCGAGACATTCGGTATTTCGTGAGCGGGTCGATGGCGTCGAGCTACTACGGAGAGAACCGATCAACACTCGATGTGGACATAGTGCTGTCGGTCGGGCCGCGTGATGTGCCCGCGATTGTCGAGGCGTTCACCGCCGACGAGTTTTACATCGAGCCCCAGATGGTGCGTCAAGCGGTTGAGCGCCTGGACCAGTTCAACGTCCTGCTTCCGGACTTCGGTCTGAAGATCGACTTCATGGTTGTTGACGAGGATCGGTTTGATGCCAGCCGATTTTCGCGGAGGCGGAGAGTGGAGTTCGCGCCCGGGCAATCGGCTTGGTTTGCGTCACCGGAAGACGTCATTCTCAAGAAACTTGTCTACTACAAAGAGGGGCGCTCTGACAAGCATCTGAGGGACATCGCGAACATGTTCAGAGTCAGCGGAGAGACGCTTGATCGGGTGTACGCGGAGGATTGGGCCATGCGGCTCGGTGTTTCCAAGCTGTGGCACTATGTGGTCGCGCGGGCGGAGGGGCGGGAGCCGGGGCCGATGGTCTGATATGTGGAGTACATGTATGGCACCGCCCAGTCGAAAATCTGTAGATTCACGGGGCCGTACATTTGATGTGCCGCCTCCGGACTGGCGACTCGGACTCGTCAAGTCGGAGGTGCGTGCCAAGATGCTCGCGCAGGCACGCGCGGCTATACACGGTGTGCCGTCCGGTGTCGGATTGAGACTGGTGTCCGGCTTGCTTGTCGGCGCGGTGCTCGGCGGGATAATGGCCCGCGAGGTCTACCAATACATGCCGCTTGATGGTCATCTTGCCGCGCCGACGCTCGGGGGCATTGTGGGCGTTGGAGCCGCGTTCGGTGTGTTTCGGCTGACGGATCGAGCCATCCCGCTTTCAAGAGTCAATCCCATTCTCTCGAAGTGCCGGCTCTGCATCGCATGTGGGTACGACGTAGCAACACTGCCCCCCGCCGCGGACGGGTGCATGGTCTGCCCCGAGTGCGGCGTGGCGATTCGTCTCGCGCCGGCTGAGCCATCCGCGTGAACGGAGAAAACTCACACGTTGAAGTACTTCGCCTCCGGATGATGCACGATGATCGCGCTCGTGCTCTGTTCCGGGTCGATCTGCCAGTTCTCTGTCAACACGCAGCCGATGCGTGTCGGGTCGATGAGCTTCCAGAGCTTGTCCTGATCGCTCATGTCCGGGCAGGCGGGGTAGCCGAATGAGTAGCGGCTGCCGCGGTAGTGCTGGGTGAACAGCTCTTTGACGCGCGGCGAATCTTCGCCGGCAATACCGAGCTCCTGGCGGATGCGTTTGTGCCAGAACTCCGCGAGCGCCTCGGCGGTTTCGACGCCAAGACCGTGCAGATACAGGTAGTTTGTGTAGTCGTTATGCTTGAAAAGCTTCTGCGCTTCTTCGCTGGCCTTGGGGCCCATCGTCACGCAGTGCAGCGCCAGCACATCGCGGCGGCCGCTCTCCACGGGAAGGAAGAAGTCGCTGATGCACAGGCGGCGCTTGTCGGATTGACGCGGGAAGCGGAATCGCTCGATCTCTCTGGGTGGCCCGCCGGTTCCCGGCGGGTTTGGGTCGCTGGACAGTCGCCCGCCGGTCCCCGGCGGGATACCCATGCTCGCCGGGTCATAAACAACAAGATCATCGCCATCGGCATTGCACGGGAAGTAGCCGTACACGACCGCGGGTCGCAGGATGCGTTCCTCGCGGCACTTGGCTTTCAGCTTCTCGAATATCGGCTGAATCTTGTCCTCCAGCAGCGCGTCGTAGTCCGCGTCGCTGAGTGCGCCTTTTTTCACCTGCCACTGGCCGCGGAAGAGGGCGATCGGGTTGATGAAGTTGTAGACCTGCGCCAGATCGATGTCGGTGACGACGCGCGAGCCCCAGAACGGCGGCTGCGGCACGCGATCCGCGGGAAGCACGGGCACATCCGAGCGCACCGGCGCGTCCAGCACAGCGACATCGCCGCCGCCATCCCGCTTGGACGCCTCGAACGCGTCCTGCTTGCGGCCCTGCTCGGCCCGCGACTTGGCGATGAGTTCCTCCGCCTTCGTGCGTTTGCCGATGCGAGATTCGATCTCGCCCTCGAGAATCTCCGTTTGATCCGAAACGATGCGGTCCATCGTGGCGAGCCCCTCGAAAGCATCCTTGCCGTAGAAGACCGACCCCTCGTACACCTTGCGGAGCGTGCCCTCGCAGTAGTGGCGTGTGAGGGCCGCGCCACCGAGCAGTACGGGCACGTTCACGCCGAGCGTGTTCAGTTCGTTGAGGTTTTCCTCCATCACGTTCACGCTCTTGACGAGCAGTCCGGACATGCCGATCGCGTCCGCCTTCGTCTCTTTCCACTTCTCGACGATGGCCGCGATGGTCTGCTTGATGCCGATGTTATAGACAGTGTACCCATTGTTGCTCAGGATGATGTCCACGAGGTTCTTGCCAATATCGTGAACATCACCTTTCACCGTCGCGAGCACGATCTTCCCCTTGCTCTGCCCCTCGATTTTTTCCATGTACGTCTCGAGATGCGCCACGGCCATCTTCATGACTTCGGCACTCTGGAGCACAAACGGAAGCTGCATCTGCCCGGAGCCGAACAGCTCGCCGACGGTCTTCATGCCGTCCAGCAGGTGGTCGTTGATGATGAGCAGCGGCGTGTACTTCTGCCGCGCTTCCTCGAGCGTCTCGATGATGCTCTGTTTCTCGCCATCGATGATGTGCGAGCGCAGCCGCTCCTCGATGGTCTGCGCCTTCTTCTCCTTCTTCGCGGTCGTCGGGCCTTCGGCGTCCTTGAAGAGCTCGATGAACGCGGAGAGCGGATCGAAGTTCTCGGGCATCTGAGCGTGGGTCGGAAGACCCGTGCCGCCAAGCGCCGTGCTGCGACGGTCATACACCAGATCAAGACCCGCCTGCCACTGCTCGGCAGGAATCTTGTTCTGCGGCAGGATTTTGCTCATATGCACGATCGCGCTGGTCAGCCCCGCCTCGCGCAGCTCGTGCAGGAAGACGCTGTTCAGCACCACGCGGGCCGCGGGTTTGAGGCCGAAGCTCACATTGCTCAGCCCCACCGTGGTTTGGCATTCCGGCATCGCGTTCGTAATCCGACGCACACCCTCGATGGTTTCCAGCGCGGAGCGCCGGTCGCTCTCCATGCCGGTGGAGATCGGTAGCACGAGCGGATCGAACATCAGATCGGATGGGTCCATTCCGTGGACTTCGACGGCGCGCTTATACGCCCGCTGCGCAATCGCGAGCTTGCGATCCGCCGTGCGAGCCATAGATGCTTCCTTGTCCTCATCGATAGAGCCGACGACGACCGCCGCGCCGAAGGTCTTGGCCTGCCGGAACACATCATCAAACTTGTGCTCGCCATCCTCGAAGTTGGCGGAGTTGATGATGCACTTGCCGCCCGAGTGGCGCAGCCCGTGCTCGATGGTCTTGAGCTGCGTGGAGTCCAGCATCAGCGGCGCATCCACCTGGCGAACGACGCGCATGACAATCTCGGACATGTCGCGGGCGTTGTCGCGCCCCGCGTAGTCCACGTTCAGGTCCAGCACGTGCGCTCCGTCGTGGCGCACCTGCTCGCGGGCCAGCGAGATGATCCCGTCCCAGTCCTCTGATTCCAGCAACTGCTTGAACTTCTTGCTACCCGAGGCGTTCATGCGCTCGCCGACGATCAGGAACGACTTGTCCTGTTTGTACGGAACGGGCGAGTACAGACTCGTGACCGCCGGCTCCATACCCTCGGATTTGGGTACCACCACACTCCGCGTGGTGCTCTTGTTCTTCGCGTTGGACTCCACCACCTGCACAACCTTCGCGATGTGCTCCGGCGTTGTGCCGCAGCACCCGCCGACGATGCCCACGCCATCCTGCTCGATGTACTTCTGCAACGCATCGGCGAACGGCTGCGGCTGCAGTGGATACTCCGTGCGGCCCTCCACCAGCACCGGCAGACCCGCGTTCGGCATTACCGAAACGTATCTGCGCCCGGCTCGGAGAGCCGGGGTACCCGGATCACGCCAATGTTTGCCGAGCCAGTGAATGTGCTCGGCCATTTCCGTCGGCCCCGTCGCGCAGTTGAGGCCAAGCGAAAGGATCGGATATCCGGCGAGCGCGGTCGCCGCAGTTTCAATACTGGTTCCCACCAGCATCGTCCCCGTCGTCTCGATTGTCACCGACGCCATGATCGGCACATCGTCCGTGGTCAGGCCGCGCTCCTTCAGCGCCTCCAGCGAAGCATTGATCGCGCACTTCACTTGCAAGATATCCTGGCATGTCTCGATGATCAGCGCATCCACACCCGCCTTGCCCCACGGTGCTGGCTCGCCCGCGAGCATCCCACGCACCTGCTCGCGGTAGCTGTCGAACATGGTGGCCCAGTCCGTGTTTCCCAGCGTGATCAGCTTCGTCCCCGGCCCCATCGAACCGATCACGAATCGCGGCTTGTCCGACGTCGAGTGCTTCTTACACGCCGCCCGCGCCACATCCGCCGCGGCCTTCGCCAGCTCGAACGTCTGTGCCGTCAGGTCAAACTCCGCCAGCACCAGCTTGTTGGCCCCGAAGCTGTCCGTCTCCACGCAATCCGCACCGACCGCGAGGAACGTCTCGTGGATGCTCTGGATGATGTCAGGGCGGGTCTTTACCAGAATGTCCGTGCAGTTCTCGCAGCCGCAATAGTCCTTCTCCACGCTCAGATCGTGCTTGTAGATGCTGGTGCCCATCGCCCCATCGAACACAAGGACGCGGCGGGCAAGTTCCTGGACGAATCTGCTGGACACGTTTGGCTCCGATGCGAGTGGGGGGCGTGGGGGCGGCAGGCGGTGTGAAACTGGGCAAAGTGGGGGCATACCTCGTGCGCCGAGGAATGCAAGGAATGCTAGGCAAGCATCCATTCATCCGGATTATTGGATGAATAATGGCCTGCTCTGCACATTGTTAATCGAAACAACAGACCGGCGGGATGAATCCCACCGGTCCGGTAAACGTTTGGGTTGACGATTTAGGGTATCAGCTGGCCGCGGAAGTCGCGGGGGCGTCGGCGGTTGGGGCAGCACCGGGCTTCTTGGCGGCGAAGTAGTTGCCGCCGAACTTCTTCTGGAACTTCTCAACGCGGCCCGCAGAGTCAATGAACTGCTGCTTGCCGGTGAAGAAGGGGTGCGAGCCGGACCACACTTCAACGTGCAACTCGGGCGTTGTGCCGCCGGTGGTGAAGACCAGTTCCCCGTTGTGGAAAACCTTGGTGGGGTAGTACTTGGGGTGAATGTCCTTCTTCATGGCAGGATCTCGCTTCTCGGGCGGCGTGGAGTTTCAGGTCAGAAAAACGGGTTGAGATGATAGCACCCAAGTCGGCTGAGCCAAGCCCCCAGTTTGACCGATACTGGGAAAGGCATACGCTTGCCTTCGCGCCAAAACAGACGCCCAAACCGGCTTCCGCCACGCGCCGACAACCAGTTTCCCCGATAGCTCAATGGTAGAGCGATCGGCTGTTAACCGATAGGTTCTAGGTTCGAGTCCTAGTCGGGGAGCTTTGCAGGGACAAGCACTTACGGTGCTTGTCCCTGTTTTTGTTCCGGGCGTCGGTTCGTTCGGGATTGAGTCTTTCAATGCCGCTCGATCTTGAATCGCGTTCTCAAAGCCGCGGCGTCAATTGTGACCTGTTGAAGGGTCTGGGCAGAAAGTCGGTCTACATTCTTGAGCATCATCGCCATTCGGTTGTTGCCGCGCAAGCGATCGCGATTTCGTATCAGAAAATCCCAGTAGAACACTGTGAAGGGGCAGGCCGTGGGGCCTTCTCGGAGGGCCGGGTCGTAGCGGCAACCTTTGCAGTAGTTGCTCATGCGCTGTATGTACTTGCCGCTGGCGCAATATGGCTTTGTTCCCACCAGGCCGGTGATGCTCGGGGGGCTGTTTGGGCGCTGATCAGCGTGCATCACCATCCCGAGAGTGTTGGGAAGCGTCACCCAGTCGATGCCGTCGGCGTACATCCCAAGATACCAATCCGAAATTGCGCGAGGGTGGACGCCGCTCATGAGCGCGAAGTTTCCAGTCACCATGAGCCGCTGGATGTGGTGCCCGTATGAATGATCGAGCACCTGCGAGAGGCAGCTTCGCATACAGGCCATGTCGGTGTCGCCGGTCCAGTACATCTCGGGCAGCTTGCCGTGCTGATCGAGCCCGTTTCGAAGCGCGTAGTCCGGGCCTTCCAACCAGTACACGCCGCGGATGAACTCACGCCAGCCGATGATTTGCCGAATAAACGCCTCCACGGATTGCAGCGGCGCTTGATTGGCTCTGTACGCGGCGAGCGCGGCCTCGCAGCACTCCCGCGGATTGAGCAACTTGAGATTCAGAGCGGGAGAGAGTGCCGAGTGATACACGTAAGGGGTGTTGGTCCACATCGCGTCCTCGAAGGGACCGAAGTTGCTCAGGCGGTGCGCGACAAAGTCTTTCAAGCACGCCAGGGCCTCTGCCCGCGAAACCGGCCAGCCGAACTTCTCGCTCTCATCAAGTCTGCCAGGCAAGCCGGGAAGATGCTCCCGAACTGCGTTGATGACATCGCGCGTCAACGCGTCGGGAGCAAATCGAATCGGCTGCTTCGGGGGTGGTCGCGGCCCGGATGCTCCGAAAGAAGTTCGGTTGTCCTTGTCGAAGTTCCACTCTCCACCTACAGGACCGGACGGATTGCCAGTCATCAAATAGCCGGTCTTACGACGCTGCTCGCGATAAAAATACTCCATTGTGAGACCGCGCCGGTCATTGGCCCACGCGGCGAACTCCTCAACGCTCGTGATGAAGTGCGAGTCTGGAAGCACCGTGACGGGTATTCCAAATCTCTTCGACCACTCTTGAACCGCGTTCTGAACGCGCCATTCGCCCGGTGATGTGCAGCGTATTTCAGCGGGCTGCAAGGACCGCACCGCACGCTCGATTTCACTTGCGAACGAGTGGGTGTTGTCCGGGTCTTCAAGACGCACGTAACACACGCGAAAGCCACGTTCGGTGAGCTCTTGGGCGAAGTGCCGCATCGCTGAGAGGAACAGCACGGTGCGCTGAACATGGCTGGGAACATGTTTAGATTCCTCCGCAACCTCCATCATCAGTACGGCATCGGTTGACTTGTCCAACCCTGCCAGCAGTGGAGCACCGTGATCGAGTTGATCCCCGAAGATGACCGCAAGGCGAGAGATGCTCGCATCGGAAGTCACTCGATTCTTCTTGCCGATCGGTTTGTGTGAAGTACTGGACATGAAGAACGGTTTCCTGTGAAGCGATTAAGCGGGGATGAGCGAACTTTGAGGGTGGTCCAGATACGCTTGTCTGATGCCACGGTCGGAACTGCCATCAAAGCCCTGCGCAATGTGTGGGCGTCCCTTCAACTGGCGAAAAAAATGGGAGCGAGATTGGGAACACGTCAAGTATTGCTCAAAAAAGTGCGCGGCTGAAGCCGCAAGAGCGGCACGCATATTCCGACGGGGTGCATGAGCAACTCGACCCTTGCACTGTTTGCCTGCGTCTGAGCAGTTCGGAGCTCGCGCAGCGACAGATTCGCACGGTCAGACTGCCAGCTTGTCCGAAGCGGCTTGCGCCCGATCCGTCAGCGTCGCCATGTTTTCATCCATTCTCCGCCAGATACACCCCCAACACCTCTCCCTTCGACCTTGCAAGCACGAACCACGACGGGTGAACGATGTTGTTCATCTTCTTACCCCTCGCAAGATCAATCACTCGATCCGGGTTCGGATCATCGCCGGCCGCGCACTTCATGCCGCCATCGCCGATCGCGCCGATCGTCTGCCGATCCCCGCACGCGAACGTCCAAGATGATGGAGCGCGGCGAGCTTCTTCCTCGCTCGCCAGAGCATCCGGCGAGAGTTCACGTACAACGCCATGAGTTCTGGCATGATCGCCATAGTTGCTGTTTGTCGCCACCGGCTGGCACCGCGGCGCACGAATCTCACAGATGACGCCTGGATCCAGAATGCGAGCGATCTTCGTCTGACGCTCTGTTGGCGTCATGCTCTTGTGTTCTCTTGATGAGTACGCGCGGATGATATTGGTGGTGCGGGCGAATGCCGCGCAATCGTCGCGTCGTATTTGGCATCTTTCTACAAACGCCGCGCGGCGTCCTCACCATCGCCCAACGGGGCTTGAGCGAAACACCGCAACACAAGCATCGAGTTCGTAACAGTTGAGATTGCGCTCCCTACGGAGACGAGACCACCTCTTCACCCGATGTCGGTGCCGCGAGAAAACAGCCCCCATAGCCCCCGGACGAATGGTCGCATGTTCTGAAGGGCGGACGGGCAGCGATATTGCCCGCGCTCCGCAACGTCGCCGAACCTCGCGGGAGGAGTGCCAAAACGCGAAAACGCCGACGAAGTATTCGGCGGCGTTCCCGGAAAGCCAAAGGGCCGGCTGCTTTCGCAACCGGCCCGGCAATAGCGGGGGTAGGATTTGAACCTACGACCTCCGGGTTATGAGCCCGACGAGCTACCAGGCTGCTCTACCCCGCAATCTATGAGGCGAGCGTAGGCCGCGATGCCCCCATCGGCAATCACGCCCGCTCGTTTCCGCTTGATTCACGCGCAAAGTGCTTCATTCCCAGCCCGGCACCCTCAGAATCGCTGTCGTTTGGTTTCCCGCGCCCGCTTCCCTTCTACAATCGCGCAATGACAACTGATATGCGTGTGAATGTCCTATTGATCGGCGGCGGCGGACGCGAGCACGCGATCGCGTGGAAGCTCGCCCAATCCCCACGGCTCGGCAAGCTCTGGCTCTCCGACAACACCAACCCCGGCCTCGCCGCGTTCGGCACGTTTGTCGATGTCCCCGTGGACATCAAGCAGATATTCCGCCTCAAGCTCTTCTGTGACAAGAACAACATCGGGCTGGTCATCATCGGCCCCGAAGAGCCGCTGGCGCAGGGTTTTGCGGATGCCCTCATCGCACCCGGGCGTGTGGTCTTCGGACCCACGCAGCAGGCCTCGCGCTTGGAGTGGGACAAGGCCTGGTGCAAGCAGCTCATGCGTGCTGCCTCTATCCCGACCGCCGAGGGGCGCATCTTCACCGATGCCGAAGCCGCTCGCTCGTACATCGAATCGCGCGTACACGACGACGATGCGCTGAAAGCCCTGCTCGAAGAATCCTCCAAGTACCGAGATGCCGCGGATCGTCGCACATTCATTCGTCGGCGCATCACCGAAGATAAAACTCTTGCCGCCTCCTATGCCAAGCGCCACGATGATCTCCCTGTCATCAAGGCCTCGGGACTGGCGAAGGGCAAGGGCGTTCTGCTTCCCACAACGCTAAACGAAGCCGTCGGCGAAAAGGGCGCGATCGATCGCATCATGGTCAAGCTCGAGTTCGGCGAAGCCGGCCGCACCGTGCTTGTCGAGGAGCGCCTCGAAGGCCGCGAGGTCAGCGTGCTCGCGCTCACCGACGGCCGCACCATCTACCTCCTCGAGACCTGTCAGGATCACAAGCGGCTCGGTGATGGCGACACCGGCCCCAACACCGGCGGCATGGGCGTCATCTGCCCCAGCTCTTTGGGTGGCCCGCCGCTCCGCGGCGGCTCTTCTCCTTCCTCCCCTTCTTCTTCCTCCATTTCTTCGTCCGAAGATTCTTCCGCCTCTACCCCCGCCCACCCCGACGAAGACCTTCTCAAACAAATCGAATCCGAAATCCTCGTGCCCACTCTCGACGCTCTCCGCCGCGATGGCATCGACTACCGCGGCGTCCTGTACGCCGGGCTCATGCTCACTCCCGCCGGCCCCAAAGTTCTCGAATACAACTGCCGCTTCGGCGATCCCGAGTGCCAAGCCCTCATGGTCCGCATGGAGTCCGACCTCCTCGAACTGCTCATGTCCACCGGCACACGCAAACTCGAAGACCAAGAAATCCGCTGGAAAGGTCAGCCCGATTCCACCGGCTCCGCCCCCACCGAAGGCGCGGCCTCCTGCGTCGTCATTCTCGCTAGCAGCGGCTATCCCGAAAAGCCCAAGCCCAGCGTCCCGATTCTCGGCCTGGAAGAAGCCGGCAAAGTCCCCGGTGTCGTTGTGTTCCATTCCGGCACCAAGCGGCAAGCCGGCGAGATCGTCACTTCCGGCGGCCGCGTGCTGAGCGTCACCGCAATCGGCGCAACCCTCGCGCAGGCCCGCGAGCGTGCGTACCAGGCCGTTGCGAAAATCCGCTTCGAGGGCATGCAGGTCCGCACTGATATCGGAAACGTGATCGAGAAGAAGTCCGAACCCGGTGCCCCCCGCGCCCACATTCGCACCGGCAAGAAGAAAGCGATGAGCCCGGGCAGTTGATTCTTTTCTTGGGTACCCCGCCGGTCCCCGGCGGTTTTTGTCTTTATCTCCAACAGAATCCCGCCGGGGACCGGCGGGGTACCCAGGATTCAAGTCGGATTCTGATCCCCCGCCTTCTTCTCTTCTGATACTCCCGCAACCGCCTCCCGCAATGGGGAATCCCTCCTCCCCCGCGCCCGCACCGCCTCTCGCAACAAAAACTCCATCTGCGCATTCGTCGATCGCAACTCCTGCTGCGCCATCGCCGCAATCTGCTCCCAGAGTTCGGGAGGAATGCGAAGCAGGATGGACTTTCTGTCCTCTGGCATGTGCGTCCCGGCAAAAGCAGTGGGGGGAGCAACGCTCCCCCCCAATCCATCACATCATCCGTGATACAACGTCCCCGCGTTCACCACCGGCTGCGCCCCATGATCGCCGCACAGAACCACCAGCAGGTTCGACACCATGGCCGCACGCTTCTCATCATCCAGCTTCACACGCCCACCCTTTTCCAAATGATCGAGTGCTGCCTCCACCATCCCCACCGCGCCCTCCACGATCCGGAACCGCGCCGACACCACCGCATCCGCCTGCTGCCTTCGCAGCATCGCCCCCGCGATCTCCGGCGCATATGCCAGATGGCTCAGGCGCGTCTCTTCGATGGTGACGCCCGCCTGCGCTACCCGCTCCTGTAGCTCCGCCGTGAGTGACTTGCTCACCGCGTCCGTCGAGCCGCGCAGCGACATCTCGTGCTCCGCGCCCGTGTTGTCATATGGATAGATCGACGCCAGGTGCCGGAGCGCAGACTCGCACTGCGTGTCCACGAATCCCTGATAGCTCTCCACATCAAACGACGCCCGCGCCGTGTCACTCACGCGCCACACCACCACCGCCGCGATCTCGATCGGGTTGCCCCGAATGTCGTTCACCTTGATCGTCGGCGTCACCTTGTTCCGCGTGCGCAGCGAGATCGCCGTGCGCTTCGTGAACGGGTTCACCCACCAGAAGCCCTGCGTCTTGATCGTCCCCTTGTACGTGCCGAACTGCACCACCACCTTGCCGTTGTTTGGCTGCACGATCGTCAGCCCAGTCAGCGTCACCACAGTCACGGCCGCCACCAGCAGCGTGACAACGAACGCCAACCCCGCCCACGGCCCCGGACTGGGCCGGTGCTCAGTCGCCGATGCCACCAGAATGAACACGCACAAGCACGCAAACAGCACACCCAAGCCCACCACCAGCACCACCGCCCCGCGCCCCGGTTTCACATCCATTTCCTGCGTCATGGTCGTTCCTCCCACAATCCCGACCCACCCTCTGATTATTGAAATGATATCACATGTATATGAAAAGTAAACCCATATTTTTACCAAAAATACAGATTATTGATCGTAAATCGGCCGCTTGTTCTGGTTGGGTACGGTATGCTCTGAGCATGAGATACCAACCGCTCGCACATCTCGTCTTTCTCTCGCTCATCGCCGCGTGCGTCTCCACCCTCTCCTGCGCGGCCGCTCCCACCTCTCCCCAATCCACCCACGAGGGCACCACGCCAATGCCCGTCTCTACCGCCAATTCCACGCCACCCACTGCCGCTGCCCCCCAACTCAAGGACGTCGGCTTTCTAGAGCAATACGCCGCCACCCGTGGCTTCACCCACGGCACACCCAAGAACATCTCCATCACCCCCGACGGTTCCGCCGTCCTCTTCCTGCGCTCCGGTCCCCGCTCCTTCGTTCAAGACCTGTTTGAGGTAGATACCGCCACCGGCAAGGAGCGCGTCCTGCTCACCGCCGAGAAGCTCCTCTCCGGCACCGAAGAAAAACTCACCGCCGAGGAACTCGCCCGGCGCGAGCGCATGCGTCTCGCCAGCCGCGGCATCGCCTCGTACATCCTCTCAAAGGATGGCAACCGCGTGCTCGTCCCGCTCTCGGGGCGGCTCTTCCTCATGCAGCGCACCGACGGCGTCGTCGTCGAGCTGACTTCCAACGCTGGCTACCCGATCGACCCGCAGTTTTCCCCCGATGGCAACAAGGTCGCCTGCGTGCGCGATGGTGATCTGTACGTGATGAATGTCATCAACGGTCAGGAAAAGCGACTCACCTCCAAATCCAGCCCGACCGTGACAAATGGCCTCGCCGAGTTCGTCGCCCAGGAAGAGATGGACCGCTTCCACGGTTTCTGGTGGTCGCCCGATTCAGACTTCATCGCCTACGAAACCGCCGACACCGCCGGCATGGAAACCTTCCACATCGCCGACCCCGTCAGCCCCGACAAGCAAGCCCAGACCTGGCCCTATCCGCGCCCGGGAAAGAAAAACGCCTCGGTCCGTCTCTTCGTCATGCCCGAACGCGGCGGAAACTCCATCGAGATCAACTGGGATCACGCCAAGTATGAGTATCTTGCGAAAGTCACATGGTCCAAGAATGCCCCGCTCTGTGCGCTCGTGATGACGCGTGACCAGACCGAGCAAGCCCTTCTGGAAGTTGATCCAGCGACCGGCACGACTCACGCACTCCTCACTGAGCGCGACGCGGCGTGGATCAATCTCACACCCTCGAACCCACGATGGCTCAAAGACGGCAAGAGTTTTCTGTGGATGAGCGAATCCGCCGGATCGTGGCAACTTTCCATTCGCGGGCGCGATGGCACCCAGAAACACCTGCTGACCGATGCCGCGATGGTACTAGAAGGCGTTGCGCATATCGATGCCGCCGCAGAATCCGCGTATATCCTCGCCAGCGCGGATCCCACCCAGACCCAGGTCTACCGCGTCTCGCTCGATCCTGCAAAGGGAAACTCTGCCGCGATCACTACTACCGCCGGTCGTCACGGCATGGTCGTCGCCGATGACGCACCGACTTTCGTTCGCTCCTCCGCCCTGCTCACCGGCGAATCCACCTGGACCATCGCCGGTCGCTCTGGCGCGGCCGAACTCCCAATCGGTTCCACCCGCGAAACGCCCCCGTGGACGCCCCGCTTGGAACTCGCGACCGTCGGTGCGAAGCAGTTCCATGCCGCCATCATCCGCCCGCGAGACTTCGACGCCAAGAAAAAATACCCCGTCATCGTCAACGTCTACGGCGGCCCGCACGCCAAGACCGTCAACGCCACCCCGCAGTCCTATTTTCTCCAGCAGTGGATCGCCGACCAGGGCTTCATCATCGCCAGCATCGACGGCCGCGGCACTCCGGGCCGCGGGCGCGACTGGGAACGCGCCATCAAGAACGAACTCATCGCCCCCGCCCTCGCCGATCAGGTCGAAGGCATCCAAGCGCTCTGCGCCAAGTACCCCGAGATGGATGCGGCCCACATCGGCATTTACGGCTGGTCCTTCGGCGGCTACTTCTCCGCCATGGCCGCGATGCAGCGCCCCGACATCTATAAGGCCGGTTGCGCCGGCGCCCCCGTCTGCGATTGGCTCGACTATGACACCTGCTACACCGAACGCTACCTTGGCGTCCCCCCGCTGAATAAGGATGGGCAACCCGACTCGGACATTTACCGCAAAAACTCTGTGCTCACCTACTGCGACAAGCTCGAAGTTCCCCTCCTCATCGTCCACGGCACCGCCGACGACAACGTCTACTTCATGCACTCACTCAAAATGACCCAGTCGCTCTTCCGCGCCGGCAAGCATTTCGAGTTTCTCCCCCTCGCTGGTTTCACCCACATGGTCCCCGACCCCGTCGTCACCACCCGGCTGTACTCCCGCATCGCCATCTTCTTCAAAGACCACCTCGGCGAGCCGACATCAAAGTAGCACGCCCGGGATGAGCGTGGCTGGTCGGGGGCGAACGAATCCCATGGATTTTCCGCGACCGGGTGCCGTGGTCGAGTCGCTTTGGACTGGCCACGATGTTGCAGCAAACGTGGCCGACTCAAAGCAGCCGACCACGGCACTCCCTTTTCTTCCCACTCACTACTGCCCACTCCCCACTCACTCCCCTACCCCACCGACCTCACCAGACCCGCCCCACACGTCTCCCCCGTCGCTTCATCAATCAGCACAAACGAACCCGTCGCCCGGCAATCGTCATACATATCCACAAATAGTGCCGACGCCGCGCGAATGTGAATGTTCGCCACCTCGTTCGGCTGCAACGTCTCGCCCGCTGCTTCATGCGCGAACGTGTTGATGTTCACCTTGGTCTCAATTCGCGAGACGATCGCAGGCGTGAAGTGCGTCGTGTGCCGCAGTGTGTATCGCTTCCCGGCCTGCATCGGGCTTGGACCCATCCACACCACCGTCGCGCCGAGTTCGCGTGTCGAGATCGGAGCATCATCATGCTTGGCCAGCATCTCGCCGCGCCCGATGTCAATGTCATCCGTCAGCGTCAGCACCACCGACTGCGGCGGGCGGCACTCCTGCAATCGCTGGTCCAGAATCCGAATCGACTCGATCTTCGACGTCCGCCCCGACGACATCGCCATCACCGTGTCGCCGACCTTCAGTGTCCCCGCCGCCATCGATCCTGCGAAGCCGCGGAAGTCATGGTCCTCATCGCTCGCCGCCGCCGCGCCGCGCGGCCGGATCACATACTGCACCGGAAACCGCGACGGCCCGTCGCTTTCCATGTAGTGCGCCGGTGCCGACTCCAACAACTCCAGCAGCGCTGGCCCCCCCGCCTCCATGTACCACGGCGCGTTCGCCGAGCGATGCACGATGTTGTCCCCGTTCAGCGCGCTCACCGGAACGTACGTGACGTTCGCCCCATGCAGTTCGTGCCGCAGCTTCTCGAACGCCCCTCGCACCTTGAGGTACGCGCCCTCTTCCCATCCGACCAAGTCCATCTTGTTCACCGCGACAATCAGTTCCTTGATCCCCAGCAGCGCGGCCAGATACGCGTGCCGGTGCGTCTGCTCCTGCACCCCCAGCCGCGCATCCACGAGGATCACAGCCAGATCGGCATGGCTCGCGCCCGTCACCATGTTCCGCGTGTACTGCGCGTGGCCCGGGCAGTCGATCAGGATGAACCGTCGGCTCTCGGTCGAGAAGTACCGGTGCGCTACGTCGATGGTGATGCCCTGCTCGCGCTCCCAACGCAGGCCGTCGGTGAACAGCGAGAGATCGAGTTTCTCCTCGCCTGCGCTTCCACCCGCGCCGCCGCCACGCCGCTTGGTCGCTTGCTCGATCGCGGCGATCTGGTCCGCGAACACCGCGCGGCTGTCATACAGCAACCGCCCGATCAGTGTGGACTTTCCATCGTCCACCGACCCGCACGTAAGCAGCCGCAACAGTTGCACTGGACTCGACATCTAGAAATATCCCTCCCGCTTGCGATCCTCCATCGCCGTCTCGCTTCCCGCGTCGTCGATGCGCCCGCCGCGCTCGCTCGTCGTCGCGCCCGCGATCTCGGCGATGATGTCGTGGATGGTGCTCGCCTCGGACGCGACCGCCGCGCTGCAGGTCATGTCGCCGATGGTTCGGAACCGCACGCGCTGCCGTTCCGGTCTGTCCGTCTTCAGCGGCGGGATAAACTTGCCCGTCGGCACGATCTTTCCATCCCGATCCACCACCTCACGCTCGTGCGAGTAGTAGAGAGAAGGGATGTCGATCCCCTCTCGCGCGATGTACTGCCAGACATCCATCTCCGTCCAGTTGCTGATCGGAAACGCCCGCATGTGCTCGCCAGGCCGGAGCTTGGTGTTGTAGAGATCCCACAACTCCGGCCGCTGCCGGCGCGGGTCCCAGCGCCCAAAGTCGTCGCGGATGGAGAAGATGCGTTCCTTCGCCCGCGCCTTCTCCTCATCTCGCCGCGCCCCGCCGATCAGGCAGTCGAACTTCAGCTCGCGCACGGCTTCGAGCAGCGTCGGAATCTGCGCCCGGTTGCGCGAGGGGATGCCACCACCGCCGGCGCCATCTTCCACGGCGCGCCCCGCCTGAATCTCATTCTCCACCAGCCGAACCACCAGCCGCTCGCCCAGTCGCTCCACGAGTTGATCGCGGAAGACCAGCGTCTCGTCGAAGTTGTGCCCGGTATCAATGTGCAGCAGCGGGAAGGGGAACGGCCCGGGCCGGAACGCCTTCTCCGCCAGCCGCACCAGCACGATCGAGTCCTTGCCGCCGCTGAACATAAGCGCCGGCCGTTGGAACTCGGCGGCCACTTCGCGCAGGATGAAAATCGCCTCGGCTTCGAGGGTGTCCAGATATGGAGCTTGTGTAGTAGTGGCGGACATGGTCAGGACGATACGGGCGCACGTCGAAGCGGGAAAGCAACCCGGCCGCTGCCCCGACCGATTCGGCGAGAGATTCCGGGCTGCACACGTCTGGGCCTTCGGCGGTTGGCTCTCCTACCCTGCTTCCCTGTTTCGCACATCGGGCGGTGAGCTTCGCGTTGGACGGCGGCCCTTGTTGGGCTCGCCCGGGGCGCGGGGCTCTGGACCCCGGAGGTTTTTTTCATGGCATCCGCAACGAAAGAGAAGAAGGAAGTCTCGAACAAGGTGACGATCACGGACGCTGGCCCCTGCGCCAAGAAGATCCACATCGAGATTCCTGCTGAGACTGTGACCGAGCAACTTGGGCTGTCGGTGGACACGCTGCTGAGCGAGGCCGCGCTGCCGGGGTTCCGCAAGGGCCACGCCCCGCGCCGGCTCGTCGAGCGCAAGTTTGGTTCCACGATCCAGAAGGAAGCGAAGAACCAACTCGTTGGTCAGGCGTTCAACCAAGCGGTTGAGGACAACAAGCTCCGCGTCATCGGCGACGCCGCCAGCGACATGATCGACAAGATCGAAGTGGTCGAGGGCAAGCCGCTGGTGTTTGAGGTTGAGGTGGAGGTTGTTCCCGAGTTCGAGCTTCCCTCGCTGGATGGCATCGAGGTCCGCAAGCCAACCTTCAACGTCACCGAGGAGATGGTCCAGCAGGAGCTCGACCGCCTCGCGCTGAATGAGGGCAAGCTGGAGCCGAAGGAAGTTCCCGGCCCTGGCGACTACCTCACCGGCCACGCTGTGATGAAGGATGCGCACGGCAAGCCGATTCTGGATATTCACGATGCAGTCGTGCAGATTCCGACGTCCGACAAGAACGGCAAGGGCATGATTCTTGGTGTTGTCGTGGAGGACTTCGCCTCTCAGTTCGGCGTGCCCAAGCCCGGCGAGACCGGCACCGTCAAGACCACAGGGCCCGAGAACCACGAGGACGAGCGCGTCCGCGGGCACAAGGTCACAATCACCTTTGCCGTCAAGCGTGCAGACGAGATCATCTCCGCCACGATGGATGATGTCGCCCGTCGCTACGGCATGGAGAACGCCGAGCAGGTGAAGGACGCCGTCAAGCAGCGCATTGACCAGCGCATGCAGGTTGAGCAGCAGTCCGCGATGCGCAGCCAGGTGGCAAAGCACCTGATGGAGAGCGTCGAGATCGAGCTGCCGCAGCGGCTCACCGCCAGCCAGGCCGCCCGCAATCTGGAGCGCTCGCGCATGGAACTGCTGTACCGCGGCGTGGACCAGATGAAGATCGAGGAGAAAATCGGCGAACTTCGCGCCTCTACCGCCGCCGGCGCGGCCCGCGAACTCAAGATGTTCTTCGTGCTTGATCGCGCCGCCGAGAAGATGGATGTCAAGGTGAGCGACGCGGAGCTGAACGGGCGCATCGCCCAGATCGCCATCTCGCGCGGCGAGCGCCCCGAGAAGCTCCGCCAGGAACTGATCAATCGCAACCAGATCGGGACTGTGTATCAGCAGGTCCGCGAGCACAAGACCATGGACGCCATCCTCGCCAAGGCGAAGGTGAGCGAGATGGGCGTTGAGGAATACAACAAGCTCGCGGCCGAGATGAACGAGGGCGCGAAGACCAAGGCCGCCAGCAAGGGCAAGCACGAGAAGGATGAGGACGATAAGCACAAGTCCAAGAAGAATTAAGCAATCCTCGCACGAGAATCCCAAACCCCGGGCCACGCGCCCGGGGTTTTTCGTTCCCGATTCCGCTACACTTTCCAGTTCAAGTGCCGCTACCTTGTCGCTTTGGACAAGGTAGTGCGAGCGTGCAAGTGCGCATCGCGAGCGACCAACCATCGGAGTTAAAGCAGTGGCGAAGCGTCGATCAAGCAGGACGAAGAAAGCGAGTGGGGGGGGCAAGTCCGGCAGTTCTGTCATCCCCATTGCTCTTTCACAGATGGCGTGTGTCGAGGATGTCAGCACGAACAGAGCGAAGCAGGTCGCTCTCGCGGACCGCGCTGGCAAGAAGGGCGCGAAGATCTTCTGCACGCAGGAGATATTCACCTCGCAGTATTTCTGCCAGAGCGAGGAGCACCGCTTCTTCGCGCTGGCCGAGTCCATCCCCGGCCCGAGCACCGATGCACTCTCAAAGATCGCAAAGAAGTATGGCATGGTGATTGTCGCGTCGCTCTTCGAGAAGCGGGCGAGCGGGCTGTATCACAACACGGCCGCGGTGATCGACGCAGATGGCTCGCTGATGGGCGTCTATCGCAAGATGCACATTCCCGATGACCCGCTGTACTACGAGAAGTTCTATTTCACTCCCGGCGATACCGGATTCAAGACGTGGAACACCAAGCACGCCAAGATGGGGGTGCTGATCTGCTGGGATCAATGGTTCCCCGAAGGGGCGCGGCTGACCGCAATGAGCGGCGCGGAAATTCTGTTTTACCCGACCGCGATCGGGTGGCATCCGAAGGAGAAGAAGGAATACGGCGTGGCGCAGCACGACTCGTGGGAGTTGATGCAGCGCTCGCACGCGATTGCCAACGGCTGCTATGTGGTCGCGCCGAACCGCATCGGTGTCGAGAAGATTCGTGCTGAGGACGGTTCGATGGTCAATCCCGATGGCATCCAGTTCTGGGGCCAGTCGTTTGTCTGCCAGCCCAACGGGCAGCTCGCTGCGCGGGCGTCGGTGGATAAGGAGGAGATCCTTGTCGTGGACTGTGATCTGGCGAAAGTCGAGTTCGCCCGTACGCACTGGCCGTTTCTACGCGACCGGCGCATCGACGCGTATGGCGACATGACGAAGCGATGGAGAAGTCACGGAGTGACGGAGTGACGAAGCGCACGCTCAAGACGTTGGATGGCACACCGCTGGCGATGGGGTTCACGTTTCCCGCGGAGTGGGAGCGGCAGGTTGCAACGTGGTTCTCCTGGCCGCGTCCGGAGGGGATTTCGTTTCCCGGCAAGTACCACACGGTTCCGGCGAACATCGCGGCGATCATCCGCGAGATCGTGGCGCGGCAGGGCGTGCGCATCAACGTGCCCAACGCGAACTGGCAGCGGATCGTCACGGAGCAGTTGATTGAGGGCGGGGTCGGCAAGAAGTTCCTGCCGCGGATTCCGGAGAGTCAGGAGGGTGCGGCGGAATCTCCGGATCGCTCCGCCCGCGTCCAGTTTCACTTCATTCCAACGAATGAGTCCTGGTGCCGCGATCATGGGCCTGCGTTTGTGGTGCGAAAAGTGGGGGGAAAGCGCGAGCGTGCGATTGTCGATTGGGGTTTCAACGCATGGGGCGGGAAGTATCCGCCGTTTGATTCTGATGATGCGGTGCCCACTCGCATCGCCGAGGAATACGCTGCGGGGAAGTCGATCTCGGGTGTGTTCTATCCGACACACGTGAGGGGTGGCGGAGAGGTTGTTCCAGACGGAGAGAAGACATGGGCTGGAAAGCCCGTGGCACTGCGAAAGGAAACACGGGCTGGAAAGCCCGTGGCACGGCGGATTGTGATGGAGGGTGGGGCTCTTGAGTTCAACGGTAGCGGCACGCTGCTCACGACCGAGTCTTGTCTCCTCAACAAGAACCGCAATCCCGGCATGTCCAAGCCGGAGATCGAGACGGCTCTCAAGGAGTGGTACGGACAGAAGCACATCCTCTGGCTTGGGGATGGCATCGCGGGTGATGATACCGACGGCCACATCGACGACCTTGCGCGGTTCCTTGATCCCACTACTATTGCCGTGGCGATCGAGGGTGACAAGAAGGATGAGAACTATCAGATTCTGTACGACAATCTGCGGCGCACGCTCGCGCTGCGCGATCAGGATGGCAAGCCGTTCCGCACGGTGATCCTGCCGATGCCGCGGCCGCTGATTCACGACGGGCAGCGACTCCCCGCGACGTATCTCAACTTTCTGTTCGTGAACGGCGCGATGCTCGTTCCGACGTTCCGCGATAAACGCAACGACCGCATCGCATTGGAAACACTGCAACATGCGGTTCCCACGCACGAGGTGATCGGGATCGACTGCACGGAACTGATCTGGGGGCTGGGGGCGATTCACTGTTTGACGCAGCAGGAGCCGGGGTAGCTCCAGACATGTTTGTTCTACGGTCTCCGTCCACGGGCTTGCCCGGTGCTCGCAGCGGGCAGACTGTGTTGCGAGAAGCGAGCGCAAGACATCAAACAAACTCCCGCACGGGTTGCCGCGCAAAGCGGCGGCGAACCCGTGGCACGAAACCAGTGGCACAGAGCCGTGTGTATTGCCACGAACGACCTACGCCGCCAATCGTCCGTTTCCATCTGCAACTGCGTCTGTCATCTGCCGCGCGATTTGATCGAAGCGTTCTTCGGTTGCCAGAAACGCACCGACGATGTCGGGATCAAAGTGTCGGCCGCTTCCCGCAAGGATGGTTTCGCGTGCTTGCGTGTGCGTCTGCGAGTTTTTGTATACCCGCGCTGAGCGCAGTGCGTCGTACACATCGGCGAGCGCGACGATGCGAGCACAGAGGGGAATCTCCGCACCGGAGAGGGCGCGCGGGTAGCCGGTTCCATCCCATTTCTCGTGGTGGCAGAGCGCGATGTCACGCGCCATGGAGAGGAACTTCGCCTCCGGAAACTCCTTCAGCGCGGCACCGAGCGTTTCCGCGCCGATCAGCGTGTGCGACTTCATCACCTCGAACTCCGCGGGCATCAGCCGGTCTGACTTGAGCAGGATCGCGTCGGGTATGCCGACCTTACCGATATCGTGCAGCGGGCTGGTGGCGTAGATGAGCCGGCAGAACTCTGCATCAACCACCGGCGCGAATCGCGGGAGTTCGGAGAGGTGCGACGCGAGAATCTCGCAGTACTTGCGCACTCTCTCCAGGTGTGATCCGGTGTCGCTGTCGCGGCTTTCGGCGAGCTTGGCCATGCCGAAGATCATCAGGTCGCGGGTCTCCAGCGAGGTGATGCGCTCCGCCACGCCCAGCCGCACGGAGAGTTCGACGGGATCAAACGGCTTGGTGAGAAAGTCGTCCGCGCCGGCGCGGAGGCCCTCAACCAGATCGCCGCGTCCGGATCGCGCGGTGAGCAGGATGATGAAGACGTAGCGGGACAGCCCGGACGCTCGTGCCTGTTTGCACAGTTCCGGGCCGCTCATTTCCGGCATTTCCCAGTCGGAAATCAGCACTCGTGAGCTGCCGTGTTGCAGGAGCGCGAGGGCCTCGCGCCCATTCACGGCGCACTCAACGCTGTGCCCATCTGCGAGCAGCGATTCGCGGAGTAGCTCGAGTGCGATCGGATCATCATCGGCGATCACAATGTTCATGCCGCGCTCTCCGATGCTGTTGCGGTGCCAACGTGTCCGGATGAGGCCGCGCTCGCCGGTTGGGCCGCCGCCATTTCCGCGCGCAGCGCAAGCGTGGCGGCCGAGATTGCCAGAACAAGTTCATCCAGCCCCGAGGCAAGTTGTGCCGCCTGTATCTTCATGCCTTCAAGATCGTTCTGCTTAGCGGCCTCTTCGAGCACAAACGCGGTCGCCGCGAGCCGTTTGGCACCGATGTTGCTTGCGCCGCCCTTGAGCGTGTGCGAGGCCCGCACGGTACGCACCGTGTCGCCATGATCGACCGCCTCGCGGCACTCGGAGAGATGGCCGCGTGAGAGCGTTGCGAACTTTACCAGAATGCTTTCCATCAGCGTTACTTTGCCGCGGCAGCGTATTCGGAGATCATCCAGATCCAGCACCGGCAGGTCGGTGGCTGAAATCTGCTGCGCTGCAACAGCGGGAGAGGTCTGCGTTGCCTCTGAGGTTCGAGAAGGCGTGGACGCTGGGGCTCCGATCGCCGCCACCGGGGCACTCTTTGTGGCAACGCGCGGTTCCGCGGTGCAATATCTCTGGATCGCCGCGATCATTGCGTCCGGGTTCAGCGGCTTGGTGAGGTAGTCGTCCATTCCAGCGGAGAGGCAGCGCTCCCGATCGGGGGGGAGCGCGTTCGCGGTGAGCGCGATGATGGGGATATGGCACTTGCCGGTGCCATCGGGCTTGCGCATCGTGACCTTGCCCGCGCCTTCCGCATCGCGGATTTCCTTGCTCGCCTCGAAGCCGTCCATCTCGGGCATCTGGCAGTCCATGAGCACCGCGTCGTAGCGACCACTGAGGACTTCCTCGACGGCCTTGCGCCCGTTGTGTGCGACGAAGCAGAGGTATCCCGCGTCCGAGAGGAGTTCGGTCGTTATCGTCTGATTCACATCGTTGTCTTCGGCCACGAGAATGCGTGTCTGGAACGCGCCCGCGAGCACCGAGCGCGCCGTGGAGGTGTTTGCGACCGCGGGAGGCGCGTTCGTCGGCTTGCGGCACGCGGCCACCGCCGCGACGATCGCATCCAGCAGGTCCGAATCCGTCACAGGCCGGCGCACCCATGTGGAAACGCCCGCGCTGCGCAGCCGCTTCGGGTCCAGTATGGAATCTTCGGCAAGGTCGATCAACGCCAGCAACGCGGAGTGGTCTGCGCGAGAGTCCGAATTCAATCGGTGGGCCAGCTCGATCGAGTGGCCGAGTGTTGGTGCACTGAGCAAGATCAGATCAAACGGCGAGGTGCCGCCATGTGCACCGAGCGCGAGTGCAAGCCCCGCCTCATCCGTCCCCGCAACCTGATGGCGAAACTTCCAGCCGCCGAGCAACTCGGCGATGGTTGTGCGCTCCTGCTCGTTGTCGCTGAGCAGAAGCACGCGGTAGTCCTGCAAGCGCTTCTCGCTGACGCGATCGGCCGCGCTCTGGTCTTCGGGCACCAGGAACGGGACCGTACACCAGAACGTTGAGCCGATTCCCGGTTCGCTGGAGACACCGATCTGTCCGCCCATGATGTCAACGACGCTCTTGCAGATCGCCAGACCGAGCCCGGTGCCGCCATAGCGGCGCGTGGTCGAGGCATCCACCTGCGAGAAGGACTTGAACAACCGATCGACGCGCTCGGGCGGAATACCGATACCCGAGTCCGTCACTGTGAAGCGAATCACAGCGATGTTCCGGTCCCGAGATTCGGGCGTTGCCCGCACGAGCACGCCGCCTTCGGAGGTGAACTTGATCGCGTTTGAGATCAGATTCAGCATCACCTGTCGAAGTCGCGTCGGATCGCCGCGTACGATCCGAGGCAGCAAGGGGGAGACCTCGCAGGAAAGCGAGACCTTTTTTTCCTCGACCCGTTTCACGAACATGTCATTCAGCTCCGAGCAAAGCCCGGCGATGTTGATGTCGATGGTCTCCAGCTCCATTTTGCCCGCGCCGAGCTTGGAGTAGTCAAGAATGTCGTTGATGAGCGAGAGCAGCGTACCGCCGGCGACGGAGGCCATCCGCGCGTAGCGAGACTGGCGAACATCCAAGTTCGTGCGATCCAGCAGTTCCAGCGCGCCGACGACGCCGTTCAGCGGCGTGCGAATCTCGTGGCTCATGTTGGCGAGAAACTGGCTCTTTGCGGTCGATGCCGCTTCAGCGGCGGCCGACGCCTCTTCCAGTTCCACCGTGCGTCGTGCCAGTTCCCGCGCCTGCTCGCCCAGCTTCTGGTTCGCCTCCAGAATGTCCGCGTGATAGGTTTTCAGGCGGTCGTCCGCTTCTTTCCGCGCAGTGATGTCGCGTTGGATGGCGAAGAACTGCACCAGTTCGCCCTGCTCGTTGCGAATCGGCTCCAGGTCGAGCATACACCAGTATTTGCGCCCGCTCTTGGAGAAGCCGACGATCTCCTCGCGCATGCGCTTGCCATCCTTGAACGCCTGCGCGACGCTGCGGAGCTGCGATTTGTCCGCACCCGGGCACTGGAACATTGCTAGGGGCGATGTGCCGCGCACGTCTTCGAGGCCGAATCCCGTCAGCCGCACGAAGCCGTCGTTGGTCCACTCGATGTTACCTTGTGCATCGGTGATGAGCACCGAGTTGTCGGTCTTGGATGCCACCAGTGCGAGCTTGCGTTGCTCCTGTTCGGAGGCCCGAACAGCGGCTGTCATGACTTCCGCGATCGCCCGCGCCCGGCGATGAGTGCGCGACGCGATTGCCACGCAGACCAGGCCGGCGACGAACACCGCGCCGACCGAGATGCCCACGAGTATCCACAGTCCTCTGTACAGCGCGCCCGCGCTCTCGGTGATATACGCACCGAGCGCGGCATGGATGCGATCCATTCCCGCGGCGTATTTCCGCTTCAGTCCGACATAGTCCTCGCCGGAAAGTTCCTTGCGTGCTTTCAGCGTGTTCCCGGCTCGTGCCAGATCAAAGGCCCGGCGCTCGATGGCGATCGACCAGTCGGTGACGTCGTCCATCTCCTTTCCACCCTCGCGCAGATACACATCGGGCGCTATGAGCGCGAGTTCGTGGAACGATTCCGCGAGTAGCTTCTGGTGTTGCTTGTACCGGTTCTCCCAGACGGCTTCGCCGGTCGCGGCGCCCATCTGGGCGGACATCGTCATCGCCTCGTTCAGATTGCGGATCGCGCCGGTGAGCTCCTGCAATCGCATCTGATCGTTTCGGATGTTCGAGAGGTGCCGTTGCACTTCCGTCAGCGTCCACCCGATGCAGGTCAGCAGGCACGCCGCGCCCGCGAGCACGGCGAGCACGATCCCAAAGGGCGGGCGCGAACTCGGTGCGCTGATAACGGCGGGAATGTTTGTGTCTTTTCGCATGGCGGGCGACCCAGAATCGGCCATATCCCGGCGGATATTCTTCGGACCCAACCGAACCACCATGTTTTCAGCCATGCTCGCTTTGCGGCGGATCGTCCGCTTGTGTTATCGGCCCGGCGCGGCGACTCTCGTCTTCAACCCGCCAACCATTGCCTTTCCGTCGCGATTCAGGTGCGCCGGGCAGAGGTGAACCATGGGTCAGAGCGGCGCTTCAACTTCATTTCGCAAAGTCGTCGGATTGGTCTTTGTGCTCGCCCTCCTGGGCGCGGCGTATTACTTCAAGCTTATTCCGAGCGGGGGCTCATCCTCAGCGGTTCCGACATCGGGACCTACCGCGCCTGTTCCAACAGCTGCGGCGGAACCGCCAACGTCTCTTCCGAGTGAGACGAGCAAGCCCGCATTCCCGGCATCGAAGCCAACCGGCACCGCGCTCGCCACGGCCTCCGACGCGCTGGAGATCCGCGTCGGATCCTGGAACATCGAGTGGCTCGGCAAGCCCGAAGACCGGAGCGGCGCGGGCAAAGATGTGGCGCAGGATCCATCCGATCTTGCAGACCTCATTGTCACGTCCCGCGTTGCGGTGCTGGGCGTCTGCGAGATCGTCAGCAACATCTCGGGCCGACCGATTCGCAGCCGCGAGATCGAGTCCACTCTTGATGCCATCAAAAAGAAAACCGGCGATGTGTGGCAGTATGTGCTGTATCCCGGGCGCAACGATGGGGATCAACTCACCGGAGTGCTGTGGAATCCGCGCGTCGTGACGGCGGAAACCGCGAGCGATCAACCATTTGACACCACGAAGGACACGCCTTGTCCTGTTCCCGTCGGACGCGGGCGCAGTTCGCAGGGGTCCGGCCTCTTCAATCGCCCGCCGCACGCCATGAAGTTCTCGGCGGGGAAGGGCAAGACCGACTTCGTCGTGGTTGTGCTGCATCTGAAGGCGGACTACAACGGCGACTTCGCCCAGCATCGCAAGGAAGAGGCCGATGTGCTGGTCTCCGCACTGCCCGCGGTTCGCAAGCAGTTCCACGATGAGGACATTCTGCTCGTCGGCGACACCAACTGCACCGGCGACCACGAGCCCGCGATCATCGCTCTGGAAAAGGCAGGGTACTTCGACCTCAACGCCTCGCATCGTGCGACGCACTGGCGCGGCGGGAGCATGGACCGCGAACTGGTCCCCGCGTCTCAGCCAGAGTTCGCCGCGCACACGTTTGAGGTCATGTCGGATTCGTACATGAGCAAACGTGGCATCGACGCCCGCGAATACAAGCGGCGGTTCAGCGATCACTTTATGGTGGTGGGGACGATCAAGGTCATGGCGGATGACGACTGATTCGCCGCGAACTCGCGGGGTGCCGTGGTGGAGCCACTCTGTGCTCAGCCACGCCGGGCCGCCGGGCGTACACTGCGCGCATGGACCACTCCCCCTCCGACCGCCTGAAGAAGCTCATCCGCGATGTTCCGGATTTTCCCAAGCCCGGCATTCTCTTCAAGGACTTCACGCCGCTGATCCGCGACCCTGCTGGGCTGGCGCTCGCGGTCGAGCTGATGGTCAATCCTTTCCGCGACAAGGGTGTGAATCTCGTCGTCGGCGCGGAGTCGCGCGGCTTCATCTTCGGGATGGCGATGGCCCAGGCGCTCAGCGCGGGTTTCGTCCCGGTTCGCAAGCCCGGTAAGCTTCCGTGGAAGAAGGCCTCCATCTCCTACGAACTTGAGTACGGCAAGGACACGATGGAGATTCACTCAGATGCCATCGAGCCCGGGCAGCGCGTGCTCATGGTGGATGATCTGCTCGCCACCGGCGGGACCATGCAGGCGTGCTGCAAGCTTGTGCAGGGGATGCGAGCGAATATCGTCGGCATCGCGGTGCTCATCGAGCTTGGTGATCTGAATGGGCGCGGGCTCGTCAAGGAGTTCGGCGCGGTGCATTCCGTGCTGCGCTACTGATTCTCAGGCCGCGTTCTCGCTCTTGCGCCATTCACCGCATGTCCGGGCGAAGACGCCGCGCCGGCGCGCGAAGCGCTCGACCAGCCGCGGCTTTGGCGGCACGAACAGCAGACTCGTCCAGTGTCCCTCCGCGTTGCGCATCACGCCGTGGGCGGCATAGTCCGGCAGCCACCACTGGTCATCGATCAGGTAGCTGAAGGCATGGTCGCCATCGGGCGCGAGCACGCGGATGGACCACCACCCTTCTTCGCGTCCGTCGCGCTGGCCTGGCGTTTCGGGCTCCGAAACGTCCCAGTCGATGCGCGTCGGCTCCTGCCCCTCATCATCGCGCCGCAGCGCGAGACGGCCCGAGCCCCAGTCCGTGAAGTCCGCCACCAGCTCCACGCGCTGCGCGTGCGGCAGATACACCCGAAAACTCAACGATCCATCATGTTCGACCGTAACCATGCGCTGTCCTCCGTGGATGTCATCCTTTGCACCCGCGAGTCGTGAGCGACGCCGCTTCCGATCACATATGTTCGCACAACTCTCCCGCCCGTTCGCCTGAATTCCGCTCAATGCGCACTGTTCCAGCGAACCACATCACCCATGTGGGTGGGTCGAGCAGGCCGTACATGAAGTGTGCGTAAACCAAGCGCAAGCGCGGCCTCCGCAGGCCCACTCTCAGAGCAAACCGGTGGCTCAACTACTACAGCCCAAGTGCCGCTCGCTTCGCGTCCCACTCATGCTGCTCCCGCTTATTGTCGCCCGCGATCGTGCCGCTCTTGGCGCGCATCGCCTCGATCTCCAGTCGCGTCAGCCGCACGCTCTGCAACTCGTAGTCGCGGAACGCCTCCATCGTCAGCGGCACGATCGGCCGCAAGAGCGCGTACATCGCGTCCGCGTAGATGCGAATCTCCTCCTGCGCGTGCGAGTCCATGCGCAGCGAGAGGAAACGCAGCACGTTGTGCAGGTCGCACTTCCAGTACCACTCGGTGTACACGCTCACCGGCAGCGCGATCCGCGCCATCTCGCGGCTCACGCCCTGCTTGGTAAGGGACTCATAGCGCTCGTACATCTTTTCGGCATCGCTGAGATACGTCAGGAACTCTTCGGCGGTGCGATGCTCATCCGGTGAGCCCGCCGCGTCCGCGACAAACTTCTCCTCGCCGCCCTGCCGGTTGCTCGCGCTCTGCTTGCGCACCGCGTCGATGGTGGGCTTGTAGAAGCGATCCGGCACGATCGAGTATCGCCCCGAGTACTCGTTCACATTCGCAGTGCGATGACGAATCCACTGGCGTGCCACGAAGATCGGCATCGAGACATGGAACTTGAACTCCAGCATCTCGAACGGCGTGGTGTGCCGGTGCCGCAGCAGATAGCGGATCAGCCCACGGTCCTCGTTCACCTTCTTGGTCCCCTGCCCGTAGCTCACCCGCGCCGCCTGCACGATGGCCGCGTCGGCCGTCTGCCCGACCGGCACCAGCCGCGGCATGGCGTCTACGAGCGCGACAAAGCCATGCTCGTGAATCTTGATCTCGTGTCGCGAGCACCCGCCCATCACGTCGAACATCTCGTTCTCAAACGGCACCTTCTTGATCGCGAACTCGCGTGTTGAGATGCCGGTGGTGTGCGGTATCTCGACGCGGATCGGCGTTCCGACCAGCGTCGAAGCCGCCGTCGCGGCAGTGGGGGAGGCGTGAGGGGTTGCGGCGTGAGTGGGTGTGGACATCACCGAGATGGTTGCGCGGTGCGAGGGAGATCGCCAGCGAACTGTGCAACCGACAGGGCTATTTTCGTGCTTCGGGCCAAGTCTGTGGCGGATAGATTACCCAGTTGTTCTGGCAACTCTCATCAGCATGGCCGCGTTTCTTTGTCACTTTCATTCTTCACCTCTGGGGTGAGCCGCTCGCTGCTTCGGTGCTTTCACCTCTTGCAGTCTCAGCCCCAGGTGTCCCGGATCGTACAGAACCCAGTCACCGCGATAGCTCAGAGCCATTTGCGGACTTGCCAGCCACGCCTTGATAGTTGCTGGCCCTCGATACCCGGTCATGTTGATCTCGTTCCCGGCCCGAACCGGTCCCAATCCGTTGTCGTCCACGCGATCCACGCCGATCGAGTACACGATCGGCTTTGCGTTGGCCGCGTCGCCAACCAGCCGATACTTGAGCGCCCGGCCGTCGTACCGATCCGGCGGAATCGCTGGAAGGAAACCTGGTACCAACGCATCGAGCGAGCCGGGGTACATCCCGTTCCGCTTCCTATACGCTTCCAGCGCGATCGCCACCAGCGTGCCATCGCGGATCTGCCGCACACGTTCGCCGGCGACGCCGGCATTCCCAAACGCGGGCATAAGTACTCCAAGAAGCGCATACCTTCTGGCAACAGCGGGCCCCTCGTCGTGTACGCGTTCCACCTCAATATCCATCGACCCCTCTCCTCGCAGCCAAAACGGAGTATCTGCCTCCTTCTGTGCCCGTGCAAAGATCGTCTCGGTCTTCGCCACCGTCTTCTCCCGTCCCGCGTCCGCGAGCACCGTGATCGGCGAGAGCAGTTTGAGTTCCAGTTCCTGGTCCGTGTCGCCCGAATCGTCACGAACGAACATCTGGCTGATCTGCTTCATCCCCTCATAGGTCAAGTATCCCCCACCTGAGCCGTTGTCGGTGTACGCGCGTTGAATCGTGTCGAGCAGAAAATCCTTCTCGGCATCGAAGGTGATCCGCACCGATTCCCCTGTGCTCCCGAGCCGATGCCCGAGCCGCACTAGTGACGAGGCATCCAGAAAATCCTCTGCAAGCCCCTCTTGCACCAAATTACACGTCTGCGTCAGGTTCGAGAACCGGATCAACTGGCCGATCAACGTGCGATTCTCTGCAACCTGTGTCGCTAGCCCGATCATGCCTTCCACATCCGCAGCAAATCTTTCGCGGTCCCGCAACTCGATCGCGCGACGCCCATCCACTACCAAGATGCGTCCGTAGTGGCGTGCATCCGCACAAAACGGGAGCAAGACCGAAATCATCGCCGTGTCCGACCCGATCGGTTCGGAGTTTCTCAGGTCCGACCCCTGGTCATTGGAAACTTGCTTCCACGGCCAGGAACCATGTACCGGCTTGTACAGCGGACATCCGAGTGTGGGCATTAGTGCCACGCGCCGCAAGCGATCAATCGGCTCTTGCCGTGCATCCACCCACGCCACCGCCAGTGGCCATCGCGCCAGCGTGCGAATCTGCGGCCAGATATCCGCCGCGTCGCCGATCAACGCTTGTCCGTTCGCGTCTAGCGCGGGCTTGAGTAACTCCTCGGGAACACGCCCCAGGTCCTTCTTGATCCCCGCATACAGCGGCCACGCGCGCTCCGATTCCGGCGCGGTCGTCATCGCCGCGCTGTACTCCACCGCATATGGCCGCGACACCCGCGGCCTGCCCAGCATCGCCATTGCAAATACCACGACATATAGCCCGATGCACAGTAGCAGCCCGATCACCGCTCCTTTGAGCCCCAGTCGCCATGTCTTCCACCACAGCGGACGCTTCCGGCGCGCGGCCCGTGAGATCAGCTTCGCCGCTGGTTTTACAGCACCGAATGACCCGATGAGCTCTTCCGGTGTGTGCCCCGCCTCCAGCCCATCCGCGAAGTGGGCGCACAACTCCCGAGCTACTTCGCGTCGTTCCGATGGCCACAATCGAGATTTGCGGATCACGTCCGCCGTGCGAACCGCCAGCACTCGTGGCAGACCAGCACCAAGAATCACCGTTCTCCATGATGGCTTGGGCTTCCATCGAAGGTGCGAGCGCACCGAGAACGGAAGCGGGATGCGTGCGGTAATCAATCGCCACAAGGACGATCCGCTCGCCGCCTCGGTCTGCGGCGTCCGTTCCTTGCGTTCGTGCTCGTTCGCGTCTGTGCTTGACATGGTTACCGCCCTCCGATCGCCGCGATCAACGGCGACGGCAACACTCCCAGCGCGGCCATCGCCCCGCTCAGTCGCCGAAACTGTTCTGTGTCCTTCGCCAGCCGCTTCTTTCCCTTGCCGGTGAGCTTGTAGTACTTGCGATCGCGGCCCTGCTCGCTCTCGCGCCATACACCCTCGATCAGCGACTGTGCTTCGAGGTTGTACAGCATCGGATACAGCGTGCTCTGCCCCATGTCCAGCACGCCCTTGGTCTTGTTGGCGAGGGATTCTACAAGCTCGTACCCGTACATTTCCCCCCGCTCCAGCAGTTTCAGCACCGCCAAAGGCCCGGCCCCACGCATCAGTTCACGCTCGATTCGGGACATGGTCGGCACTCCAAATGAGTCAAAATGAGGGGGAAACGTTATGGCTCTGTGGCACACACTATGGCTCGCATAGTGTATATCGGTCGAGCACTTTGCCGGTTGCACCGAGTTCCGAAAATTGTTTCGATTACACGCCCGGGATGAGCGAGTCAGGTGGGGGGGGCGAGCGAATCCCGTGGATACTGCACTATCGAGTACTGGCGAATCCTCAGGTCAGGCCAATCTTACCTCGGCCCCACCAGCTTCACCTTCACCACCCCATGCGTCTTCCCCCGGATGTACGCCACGCTCACCGTCGCTCCCGCTTCATACTCCCCCAATACCCGCGCCAGATCGTTCATATCGCTCACCGGCTTGCCGTTGATCGCAGTGATGACATCCTTGTCGCGCAGTGGGCTGGGCGCGGCCGCGTGGTTACCCGGTTTGGCGAACTCCGCCAGTGCATCGACCTGGACGATCGGCCCCTCGCCGGTTCCGATGCCCACATCCACCGGGAGATTTGCATGGCCGCGTCCGACCTCTTCGGGCACCTCGGGGAGCTGCCGCGCCCAGAGCCGGAACTCTTTCTCGATCTCCTTGATCGGCTTTCCCAGCACCTGCTCGAACGTGGACTTCCCCGTCGCGTCTTCCTTGTATCCCGCGACATAGACCCCGTACCACTCTTGAAGTTTCCGCTTCTCCGCGAGAAACAGGAACATCGCCCGCGCCTGACCGTAAAATGCCAGCGTGTGATCGCCCATGAACGCTTTGCGGCCCGCGTCAAAGAACATATCAAACGGAATCAGGTTCCCGTTCCGAGCTAGCCGGCGCACCATGTTCGTACGCCAACTCGCCGTCGGAACCATCTCCCCTTTTGGTCCGGTGTCGCAATCCTCCACCAGCGAGCAGAGGCCCTCCATCATCCACATCGGGTGGCGCTGGCCGCGCCGGTCCATGTCGCGCCAGTGCAACACATGCCAGAACTCGTGACGCCACGATGAGCCGAGGTCCATCGAGACCAGCATCTTCGCATCGTGGTTGTACTCGCCGCCGACGCGGTCGTAGCGATCTCCGTATCTTGCCTGCGCCCAGGTGATGTAGTCGGTCCGCGTGGGCAGAATCACCAGCACCCACGGCGGAGCAATGTTCGGCGCGGCGGGCTCGTCACTCTTTCCCTCGGATGCCGTGGTGGACCGCTTTGGGTCCGCTACGCCGCGTGCAGGGTCTTTGGGCGGCTGCGCCGCCTCCGCCGCGCCCTTGTTCTTATCCTGCCCCGCCATCGTGTTCCACCACCCCGCCAGCTTCCCCGCGTCCTTCTTCGCCTGGGCGAGCAGCACGGGATCGAACGCGGAGATGTAAATCAGCCGAAGCCCATCATCCTTCTCTTGTGAATACGGTGACCCCTTCTCCCCGACATGAAACTTCTTACGCGCTGCTTCGATCGTCTTCTCCGACCGCTTCTCGACGATCTCTCCCCAACTCGCCACGATGGCCCGATACTGCGGCGTTCCCCGCACCTCCGCCATGTGCGGGTCTTTCAGCAGTTGCTCCAGATCGGCGAACCCGCGCGCGATCGCCTGTTGCAGCATCTGCACTCCCTCATCCGTCTTCCCCTGAACGCTGAGCGCGCACGCCAGGTTGTACCACGGCACGAAGTTCTCGTGATCCAGCGGAATCAGCTCGCGCAGTTTCTCTTCGGCGATCCCAAACTCGTTCCGCGCAAACGCTTGCGTGATCTCCTTCTCCAGCCGCGCCTTCTCCGCGTCCGCCTCTTCCTGCGTCATCCGCTTGGTCGGGAACTTCGGCGGCTGCGGCCCAACCACATCGCTCTGGGCCAATGCGGTGCCGCTCAACGTCACCAGAGCGACGATGAAGCCCACACCGTATTGCACAAGGCATCTTCGCAACCGCATTCCTCCGCGCTCTCCGCGTCCTCCGCGGTGAACATTCCACTCCCTATACGCCCCCCTCGATCAACCGTTGCAGCGCCTCCGGATACGCCCGGCATTCCTCAGCAAACACCCGCATCGCCAGCGTGCGCGCATCATCTCCCGGCAATACCGGGCACGTCCGCTGAAGCAGCACCCGCCCGTGGTCGTACACCTCATCCACCAGATGCACCGTGCATCCGCTCTCCTTCACCGCAGCGCGGATGACCGCCTCGTGGACCTTCTCACCGTACATTCCTGCCCCGCCGAACGCCGGCAGCAGCGAAGGATGAATGTTCACCACGCGCCCCGCATAGGTCGCCGGCACATGCACGTACTTCAGATACCCCGCGCACACCACGTAGTCGATCTGGTGTTCATCTAGCATTCTCTGCAACTCATCGCGCGGAATCTCCCCCTTGACCACCACTGTTGTGAGTCCCGCCGCTCGCGACTTCGCCGCCCCGATGGTCTCGCGCGAGCAGATCACCAGTTCGATACTCGCGTTCAGCGCTCCCGCACCGATCGTCGCCACCAGATTCTCCAGTGTCCGCCCCGACCCTGACAACATCATCGCCAAGCGCGCGCCCATGGCCTGTTCCCCTTCACCCCATCATCTTCAGCGCCGCCTCCCGATCCACGGCTATCTTCAAGATCCGTTCCAAATGTGTAATCTTCATCAACTGCAAAATATCCTCGCGCAACCCGCACACCACCAGCCGTCCACCCTCCGTCTGACAGAGCTTGTGCATGCTCACCAGCATCCCCAGCCCCATCGACGCCAGCATGGTGACATCCTTCAGGTCCATGACGATCCGCCACTTCCGTCCCGCCACGCTTCCGCCTGCGCCCCCCGCTGCCGCCCCTGTCGCGGCCTTTATTTCCTGCTCAATGATCTGCGACTCCCTCGCTCCCACTTTTTCAGAGGTGATGTGGGCAATGAGACACGAAGCGTGTGGAACAATGGTGAGATACGCGCCGTCGGGCATAGTGGGACAAGTGTAGCAAAATCTCACCCGCTGCGATCGCCTCCCAATCCACTTCCCAATCCAAATCCGAATCTTCCCCTGCTCCCTCCACGAATCCCCGCGCCTCCTCTCGCACCGCTGCGCGCAGTTTCTTCCCACCCCCTCGCACCCCGTCACTTCCGAAACGCCAACGGCCGCCCATCATCGCCCACATTTACCAGCGTGATCGTCGCCTCCGTCACCGGCACCACCTCTCCGCCCAGATACCGCTCCGCCTCCACCTCAACCTTCACCGTCACGCTCGTAGTCCCCGCCCGCATTGTGCATGTGTGAAACGCCACGATGTCTCCAAGATGCACCGGCTGCTTGAACTCGACGCGATCCAGCGCGACGGTCACCCACTTGTGCCCGCCATTCCTGCGTGCCTCCACAAACCCCGCCTGATCGATGTACGACAGAATCACCCCGCCGAAAATCGTCCCATACTGATTGGTATCCCGCGGCATGGTGACGACTTGAAGAGCGAGTCGGCGTGTGGCGGCGGCGGGTGGTGTTTGCATTTTCGGAGGGTACGCGATGAACACATGGCACATCGCACATGGCCACAGAGCACATCAAGACAAAGGCACCTTTTCCGGATGTGCCATGTAGCCATGTGCCATGTGCTATGTCTCCCCGCTCTCCACACTACTCTTCCCCATGCCCATCTCACCCTCCAGTCCCAAAGCCAATCTCCCCGATTTCCTCGCCATGTCCCCCCTGGACCTCCTCGCTCGCTACACGCTGAGCATTGAGCAGTTCGACCGTCGCGTTGTCGGGCTGAAGGACGACCAGCTCGACATGGCATTTCTTCCCGATGCGAACGTCGGCCGCTGGCCGATCCGCGTTCTGCTTGGCCACCTTGCCGATGCCGAACTCGCCTTCGTCTTCCGGATGCGCATCGTCGTCGCCGAGGATCACCCCGTTCTTACTCCCTGGGACGAGAACGCCTTCATCGACAACGACCTCTACGGCCTCACCCGGACTCCCGGCGCGCCACGCCTCAGCATCGGCGGTCCCATCGCCGCCATCCATACTCTCCGCAAGTGGCACTCCGAGTGGCTTCGATCTCTCAAGCCGGGTCAGTGGGAACGCACCGGCCTCCATCCCCAGCGCGGCGAGCAATCCGTCCGCACCATCCTCGCTTACGACACCTGGCACCTGGAAAACCACGCTTGGTACCTCAACGCCAAGGTCGAAAAGCTTCTCGGCCGCGCCTGAGTGTTTCGGTTCCACGAGCACCGTGCCACCTGCATTGCCGCACGCCATAAACGTCACATCTCCACCGACTCACGCGAATAAAAAACCGATCGCGCCCGAAGGCGCGATCGGCGTAGCCAGCCATACCTGTGCATCCATCAGCGTGCCTCCGCACGCTCCAACCCTTACGGGCACGCCGCAAACCACGCGCTCAAGAAGTCAAAGATGTCCTGCACCGACACACCGCCGGACCTGTTGAAATCCCCGCGGCATCCCAGGTCGATGCTCACGTCATACTCCGTCGAGTTGCTGGTCACGCAGTTCACGCTCGCTTTGTCGCTGGCGATCAGCCGCACCGTGTACGGGCACGGTGCCAGCCCAGTCGTGTTCCAGTTCGCCAGCACGCTTCCCGGTGCCATGTTCGTGCTTCCGGAGGTGATCGTCGTCCATCCTGATGAGCCGCCGCCCGTGTATTGCAGCGTCCATCCTGCCAGGTTCGCATCGCTCACCGACCCGCGAATCTGAAACAGCCCTGTGATATACGAGCACGCAGCGGGCGAAGCGATCACCGCCACCGGCGCGGTGTTGTCCACCAGCACCGGTACCACCGTCGTGCTGGATGTTCCGCAGACATTCCGCCCCGTCACACGCACATACCACGCGCCATCGCTCACCGCCGTCGGCCCGCTGCGTGTTCTCCAGATGTCCCCATTCGCCGACCCGAGCGGGTCATTTACCACCGCTCCCGGATACGCCGGATTCACCGGCTCCACCGGCGACCACGGCCCATTCGCCGTTGCCCCATACTCCACGCTGTAGTTCAGCGAGCAACCGCCGTCGTACACCGTTCCATCAAAGCAGACTGTTCCGCCGTAGATCCCCGCCCCTGTCCCCGCGTTGTACGCCACCGGCTTACGCAGACTCACAGTGTCGTACGTCCGGTTCACGTACAACACCAGCACATCTTCCATGCCCGAGTTGTACGTGTCGATCGACGTCAAGCGAATCTGGTAGTACCCCTCCGCCAGCGACAGGTCGTTCCATGTGAACAGCGTCCCATCGTTCACCGGCGTCGTGCTCGTGTAGATCTGCGTCCACGCCCCGAACCCCAGCGGGCGCGATTCCACCTTGTATCGCGCGAACGTCGGTGCCGGCGCGGTCGCCGTCCCTGTGATCGTGATCGGCAGACACTGGCACGACAGCGGCGACGGCCCCGACAGCACGGCCGTCGGCTGCGAGCAGTTGTCCGCGCTGATCGAGAGCGCACCGGTCCCCGTCACAGCCGCGTTGTAGCTTCCGAGCCGCACCGTATATCCCGTGCCCGCGACCGCCGTGAACGTCACCGCCGACTGCAACCCGCATGGGCCATAGTCGTCGTTGCACGCGATCGCGTTGTCCGACTGCGGAATGCACAGAATCTGGTGCGGCGGATTCGCGTTGCTCCCGATCGTGTACGGGCATCCTCGATACACAGCCAGCACCGTGTCAAAGGTGCTCCCGCACGTCGAGATCGTTGTCGGCCCGGAGCACATAGCGACGAACGAGTACCAGATGTCGTTGTAGATGTGCCCCCCGTTCCCCGGGTTGCACAGCGTCTCCGTCAGCCCGCTGTCTCCCGTCGCGCCCGACGTATCAAACGGCGTGATCCCATACGTCACCGTCGGCGGCGGCGGAAAATACGGCATGCTCGTCGAGCAGCACCCGTCATTCGGCGGCACCGCCTTCGCAACCCCAGCCGCACTCATCGCCGCGCCCGCCACCATCGCACTGATCACACAACTCTTGAGAATCATCGCGCACTTCCTTTCTCTTGGAACACGCCATCCGTCAGCCGCCGCGCTCCCCTCCCCATCCCAGACGCGTGCCAGCACCCAGCGCGGCTCCAGCCGCGCCGCTCTCAGGTTCATGCGCCATCTCCAAGCGGCTCGGCTGATTCCACGAATATTCAGCAGAACGTTCGTCTCTCAAACGCCCACTATGGGGGGTGTAAAAGCGATAAAAGGCCGCACGCGGCCAGGTTTCGTGTTCTGCTGCGGCGATCCGTACGGCCGTGAGAGCCAGTTCGGAAACGAGAACGTGGCTCATGGGCAGCTCATGTCTGGTTTGCGGCACGCGCGCCGAGCATCCTTGCTGCCCATATGAGGTGGGAGACTTATCCTCCCGGCCATGTCGTCATCCTCACCCCGCATCCTCATCCTCACCGCCAGTGTCGGCGCTGGCCACACCCGTGCCGCCGAAGCGGTCGAACTCGCCTTGAAGCAGCTGGCGCCCAGCGCGTATGTCAAGAACGTGGACCTCATGACCTGCGCCACCGCCGCGTTTCGGCGTGTGTACTCCAAGTGGTATCTCGATCTGGTCTCCAAGGCCCCGCACCTACTCGGCTATTTCTATGACATGACGGACAAGGCACCATCCGCCAAGAGCCCGCGCGACAAGTTCCGGCTGCTGGTCGAACGCGCCAACCTGACCAAGCTAAGTCCGATTCTCGAAGAGCAGGAGAACGGCCGCGGATGGGACATCGTCGTCAACACCCACTTCCTTCCCGCGGAGATCATCGCGCGGCTGCGCCGCAAGAAGAAGTGGCCGATGATCTCCGGAACCAGGAGGCCAATCCCGCAGTTCACGGTCGTCACCGACTTCGACGCCCACGGGCTTTGGGCCAATGACCCGACAGACCACTACTTCGTCGCCACCGAAGAGGCCGCTATTTCCCTCGGCCGCTGGAATGTTCCGCGCGAGATTGTCTCGATCACCGGCATTCCGATACATCCGGTGTTTGCGCAGTCCAAGCAAGTGCAGGTCTGCCGCGCTCGGCACGGGTTGAGCACCGATCGCCCCGTTGTTCTCCTCCTCGCCGGCGGTTTCGGTGTCGGCCCCATCGAGCAACTCTTCGAGGCCGCGCTCAAAGTCGAAACCCCCATCCATCTGGCCGTCGTCTGCGGCAAGAACGAGGCCCTCAAGAAGACACTCACCGCGCGTGGCACGGGCTTTCCAGCCCGTGGCCTTCGTTCAACGTCCCACAAATCGGAACACGGGCTGGTAAGCCCGTACCACAGGACCACAATCCTCGGTTTTACAAAGGACATGGATGAACTGATGGCCGCGGCGGACATTGTCGTCTCCAAACCCGGCGGCCTCACCACCAGCGAGATCCTCGCCCGCGGCTGCGCCATGGCCATCGTCAACCCGATCCCGGGACAGGAGAGCAGGAACTCGGACTATCTGCTGGAAAATGGCGCGGCCATCAAGATCAACTCCGCCGCAGTCTTGCCCCACAAACTCAACACACTCTTGGCCAGCCCCGCCAAACTTGCCACGCTTCGGGCAAACGCGAAGTCGCTCGGTCATCCCACCGCCGCGTTTGACGTCGCTCGCGCCGTGCTCGCCGCCATCCCGCAACAGTGAACTCCACGCCCGTTCCTCGTCGTAGTCCGGAGCAGACCATGCCCACCACCGACCAACTGCTCACCGCCTTGGACTTCAAGCGCGAGGAGATGGTCCAACTGCTTCTGGTCTTCACGCTCCTGGCAGTGATCGCCATGAGCATCGTCGTGGTGCTCATCTCCACCCACGAGCGCAGCCGGCTTCGATCGTTTCTGTTCATCACGCTCACCTGCTCCACGCTTCTGTTCATTCTGGCAACCATCGTCGATGCGATCATTCTCCCCGGTATGCGGCTGGCCGCGATCCAGCGCAGCGTGGCACAGATATTCGGGTTCATCGCGCTCTCGCGCGTCGTTGTTTTGGCGGGCTGCCTGGGGATGATTCTGCTGGTCGCGGGAATCGGGGTTCTCGGGTATCTCCATTCCCGTTGGGTTGGCCGGTGCGTGCTCGGAGCCACGACGGCGGTGGCCGCGGCGTTTATCGCGTGCTGCGTGTATCTGAACTATGTGGCCCATCTGTGAGCGGTGTTCGCGCTCGTTCCAAACGGCTCGGAGCCGTGCAAACACGCCGCTGGTCGATGGAAAACGGTCTTCGGCGCAACTTCCCCGTACTCCCCTTTGATCCGACATTCGACCCCCGTTTCCGCGTCGATTCCCGCTACACTTCGATGCGCGGCCTGTCTTCGCTGCAACTTCTCGCCCTGTCGAACTCGGAGTCCTAGAGATGCCCAAGCGGATCGTCTACACAGCCCAGATCGAGTATCTCCAGTTGCTTGATGAGCACGGAAAGCTCGACGAAAAACTCGCGCCCAAGGGCGATCCATCGCGGCTCACCGACGAGCACGCGTTGTTCCTGTTCGAGCGCATGATCGACTACCGCACGCTTGATGAGGTGGCCTTCAAGTTGCAGCGCTCGGGGCGCATGTACACCTATCCGCAGAACAAGGGGCAGGAGGCCGTCGCGCTGGGCGTCGGCGCGGCGATGAAGAAGGGGTCGGACTATTTGGTGCCATGCTACCGCGAGAATGCGGCCCTCTTCCTGCACGGGCTGGACCCGAAGTACATCTTGCTGCACTGGGCCGGCGATGAGCGCGGCAACGCGATTCCGCAGCAGTCGCTGCACGGTGAGCAGGGCGTGAACATCTCGCCAATTGCGATCCCGATCGGCACGCAGATGCTGCACGCGACGGGGATGGCGTGGGCGTACAAGCTGCGCAAGGAGGACAAGGTCGTTGCCACGTTCTTCGGCGACGGCGCGACGAGCGAGGGCGACTTCCACGAGGCGATGAACTTCGCAACGGTGTTCAACGTGCCGTGCATCTTCGTGTGCCAGAACAATCACTGGGCAATCTCGGTGCCGCGCGATCAGCAGATGAACTCGGAGACGGTGGCGCAGAAGGCGTTCGCCTATGGCGCGCACGCGATCCAGGTGGATGGCAACGACATCTTCGCGGTGTACAAGGTCATCAAGGAAGCCCGCGAGCGCGCCGTGAATGGCGCGGGCGTGACGTTCATCGAGGCGATCACGTACCGCCTCGCGGACCACACGACCGCCGACGATGCCCGGCGCTACCGCGCTGATGCAGAGGTCGAGTCGTGGAAGGCCAAGGACCCGATGATCCGGCTGCGGAAGTATCTGGAGTCGCAGGGCTTGTGGGATGATGCGAAGCAGACCGCCGCGATGGAACGCGCCGAGGCGTGGACCAAGCAGATCGTGGATGTGGTGCTGAACTACCCCGCCCCGCACCGCAACGAGATGTTCGAGCATGTGTACGCGGAGATGCCGGAAGAACTTCGCCGCCAGCGGGATACGTGGGCGACGCACTCGCTGGGGCAGTTTCCGGAGCAGTCTGGGCTCAAGAATAATCACCAGCACGCATAAGCAGCATGTTCGCAAAGTTCACCAACACCGACGGCATGACAGTCTGGATCAATCCGATCCATGTTCGCTGTATCGTCATTCGGACCGGCATTCTCGGTGGCAAGAAAGGAACCGAGATCATGCTGAGCGGAGATTATCTGCACGGTGTGCGTGTTCTCGTGAACGAATCTCCCGGGCAGGTCGCCGAGCGATTGAGCCCGCTGCTCACAAGTTTTGCCGCAGCGAGTCTTACTGCACTCGACGACGAGTCTGGTCGATCCGAAGAATCGCCGAGCACTTCCCACACGCCGATGCACCCTGATTCCCACGCCTCACTCTGATCCGAGCAATACTCATGGCTAACCTAACACTCGTCCAATCAATCACCCTTGCCCTCCAGCAGGAGATGGAGAAGGACTCGCGCGTCATGTGTCTGGGTGAAGACGTCGGGCTCAATGGCGGCGTGTTTCGTGTGACCGAGGGGTTGCAGAAGCGGTTCGGCGCGGATCGCGTGGTCGATACGCCGCTGAGCGAGTCGGGGATCATGGGGACGGCGATCGGGCTGGCGATGGCGGGAATGCGCCCGATTCCGGAGATTCAGTTCGAGGGGTTCATGGGGCCGGCGTATGACCAGCTTGTGAATCACGCGGCCCGCTTTCGCAATCGCACGCGTGGCGAGATCACCGTGCCGCTGACAGTGCGGGTGCCGTGGGGTGGCGGCATCCACGCGCCGGAGTTTCACTCGGATTCGCCCGAAGCGATCTACATCCACTCGCCGGGGATCAAGGTGGTCTGCCCCGCGACGCCCTTCGATGCCAAGGGGCTGCTGATCTCGGCGATCCGCGACCCGGACCCGGTGATCTTCTTTGAGCCCAAGCGCGTGTACCGCTCGTATCGCGAGGATGTGCCGGAGGATGAGTACACGATTGAGATTGGAAAAGCGAAGGTCGTCCAAGAGGGCACGGACCTGACCGTGATCACATGGGGCGCGCAGCTCTTCCAGTGTCTGGAAGCGCTGGACAAACTGCCGGAGGATGTGAGCATCGAACTCATCGACCTGCGCACGCTGAACCCGCTGGACTACGACTGCATCGCGCAGAGCGTGGAGAAAACAGGCCGCGCTGTGGTGGTGCAGGAGGCGGTCAAGCTCTGCTCGCTGGGCTCGGAAATCTCGGCGATCATCCAGGAGCGATGCTTCCTGAATCTGAAGGCACCGGTGCAGCGCGTCGCGGGCTTTGACATCCCGATGCCATACGCGAAGCTGGAGCTGGAGTATCTGCCGGACGCGAATCGAATCGCGGAGGCGGTGACACAGTGTTTGGCGTATTGATCGAATCAAAGCTTTGAACGCGCGAAGAGCGGAGCGTTACCGATGGCGAAGTACGATGCGCTTCGAGAACATCTCCGCACCGACGGTGGTTCTCGAATCGAGTTGGCGTTTGCCGAGATCGCCGCGATTGTGGCTGGACTGCCCGCATCCGCCTACGAACACCAAGCGTGGTGGGCAAACACGCGCTCGCATCCCGAGGCGGTTGCTTGGTTGAAAGCGGGATACCGAGTGGACTGGTTCGATCTTTCGGCGCAACGAGTGCGATTCATCCGAGAACGAGAATCAGCACGTTGATGTCGCCAGTCGGCACGCTTATTTCTGCCACGCACGCAATCATGTTTGTCATCGCTTTTGGTATTGGCAGTTTATCGCGGAGCGTCCATGTGATTGGTACATGTTGTAGAAGATACTCGCAACGGATGTCGTGTACCACGCTGCTGAAGCGGCAAAGTCGGTGGCACGGGGTTGAGTTTGGGGTGAACGTACGGTGTTGCAGGGCAGCACGGGTTGCCCGCTCAGAGCAGCGGGCGAACCCGTGGCACGGTTAGGCGGGTGTGGTACTCTGTAGGTGTGGCAGAACAGCGGAAGAGCATCACCTGGTTATTGAACGCCGCGGCTGCGGGGGACGCGGAGGCAGTGCGCGCGTTGATGGGGCTGGTGTATGACGAGCTGCGGGCGATCGCGCAGGTGCGGATGAACGATGAGCGGGCGGGGCACACGCTGCAGGCGACGGCGCTGGTGAACGAGGCGTATCTGCGGCTGCTGGGGAAGCAGGGGATCGAGTGGTCGGGGCGCGGGCACTTTTTCCGGGCCGCGGCGGAGGCGATGCGGAAGATATTGATTGACCATGCTCGCTCCAAGGGAGCATTGAAGCGGGGGGGCGGGAGGTCAGCGTTATCCATTACTTCGGTGGCCGATCTGGCGGCGACACCGGATCCGGAGGGAATTCTGGCCCTTGATGAGGCCATTCTGCGCCTAGAGAAGGTGGACCCTGAAGCGTCGGAGATTGTGCGGTTGCGGTTTTATGCCGGGCTGAGCGAGAAGGAGACGGCGGCGGCACTGGGGATATCGGAGCGGACGGCGCGACGGGAGTGGGCGTTTGCGAGGGGATGGCTGCGGCACGCGATCGAGTCGGCGGAGCAGGAGGGGTAGAAAGGCCAGATGGATCCAGCACTGCACGCCAGAGCGAAGAAGATCATTGATGAGGTGCTGGACCTGCCGGAGGACTCGCGCGGGGTGGCGCTGGACGCGGCGTGCTCTGGTGACCCGAGGTTGCGGGCGCACATCGATGCGTTGCTGGCGGCGATCGTGCGGGAGGACAAGTTTCTGAGCGGGCCGACGATGATGGAGGGAGCGAGGGCGTCGATGGGCGCGGGAGGGAGCGTGGGGGCGATCGGCGCAAGAGCGGAGGGTGAACGGGCGGGAGCGCGGATCGGGCCGTACAAGCTGCTGGAGAAGATCGGCGAAGGTGGTTTCGGCACGGTGTTCATGGCGGAGCAGTCCGTGCCGATCCACCGGCGCGTGGCGCTGAAGATCATCAAACTGGGGATGGATACGCGGGCGGTGGTGGCGCGCTTCGAGCAGGAGCGGCAGGCGCTGGCGATGATGGACCACCCGAACATCGCGCGGGTGCTGGACGCGGGCGCAACGGAACTGGGGCGGCCGTATTTCGTGATGGAACTGGTGAAGGGAGAGCCGATCACCGCGTTCGCGGACGCGAATAAGCTGGGGATTCGGGAGCGGCTGGAGCTGTTCACGCAGGTCTGCCGCGCGGTGCAGCACGCGCACACGAAGGGGATCATCCACCGGGACATCAAGCCGACGAACGTGCTGGTGGCGATGGCGGATGGAAAGCCGCTGTGCAAGGTGATCGACTTCGGGATCGCCAAGGCGACGCAACGCCCGCTGACGGACAAGACGATCTTCACGGAGTTCCGGCAGCTTGTGGGCACGCCGGAGTACATGAGCCCGGAGCAGGCGGGGGGCTCGCTGGATATTGACACGCGCACGGATGTGTACTCGCTCGGCGTCATGCTGTATGAGTTGCTCGCGGGGGTAACGCCGTTTGATCCGGAGAGGCTTCGCTCGGCGGCGTTTGGGGAGCTCCAGCGGATTATTCGTGAGGATGAGCCGCAGCGGCCGAGCACGCGGGTATCGGCGGCGACGGAGAAACTGCCGAGCATCGCGGCGGTGCGGGATGTGGAGCCGAAGCGACTGGGCGCGGTGATCCGCGGGGAGCTGGACTGGATTGTGATGCGCGCTCTGGAGAAGGATCGGGCGCGCCGGTACGAGACGGCGGGAAATCTGGCGGCGGATGTGGAGCGGTATCTGACGGGCGCGGAGGTGGAGGCCGCGCCGCCGAGCGTGATGTATCGGCTGCGGAAGACGATGAAGCGGCATCGGGCAGGAGTGCTGACTGGTGGGTTGGTGGGCGCGGCGTTGGTGGCGGGATTGGCGGCATCGCTCTGGCAGGCGGGGGTGGCGAAGCGGGAGCGGGATGCGGCGCGGGCGGCGGTGGTGGAGGCGGAGAAGAGCCGCGCGGAGACGGAGAAGGTTGCGGGGTTTCAGAGTGCGCAACTGGCGAGCATCAACGTGCCGGGAATGGGGCAGCGATTGCGCGGGGACATTCTGGAGAGCGCGGGACTGGTGCAGGCGCGGGACGGGGTCCCAGCGGAGGAGATTCAGAAGCGGCGCGAGCAAATGGTGTCGCTGCTTGGGGATGTGAACTTCACGGATGTGGCGCTGCGGTCGCTGGATGCGGACTACTTTGAGCGAGCGATCAAGGCGGCGCGGCGTGAGCTGGCGACGCAGCCGCTGGTGCGGGCGCGGTTGCTGCTCTCGATCGGCGGGACGATGCGTGAGCTGGGATTGCGGGATCGCGCGGGGCCCGCGCTGGCGGAGGCGCTTGAGATACGGCGGAGAGAGCTGGGGAACGATCATCGCGAGACCATCGCGGCGATCTCGTCGCTGGGGGTTCTGCGGATCGCCCAGGGGGCGCACGAGGAGGGGGAGCGGTTGCTTCGCGAGGCGATAGATCGGGCGAGGGCATCGTTGGGGCCGGACGATCCGGCGACGCTGAACGCGCAGAACAATCTGGGGCTCTTGTTTTTCTACGCGTCGCGGCACGAGGAAGCGGAGAATCTGTTCAAGGAGACGCTGGCGGCACGACTGCGGACGGTCGGCCCCGAGGATCTTGGGACGCTGAGAGCGAAGTCGAACCTGGCGATGGTGATATCGGGGCGGGGGCGCATCGCTGAGGCAATCCCGATGTGGCAGGAGACCATCGCGGCGCATCGGCGCGTGCAGGGTGATGAGCACCGGGACACGCTGGCGGCGATGTCCAACTACGCGAACGACCTCATGCGAGTTGATAGATTCGAGGAGGCGGAGGCGTTGACAAGGGAGACGCTGGAGATCATGCGTCGGCGGTATGGCGAGGACCATCCGGACACGCTCGCGGCGATGAAACACATTGTGCAGGATCGGATACTGCGGGGAAACTTTGTCGGCGCGGAGGCGATGGGCCGCGAGCATCTCGCGGCGTGCGTGCGTGCGCTGGGGGAGGACCATCCAGAGACGCTGGTGTCCCGGAAGGAGCTGGGAGATGCGCTGGTGGGGCAGGGGCGCGTGGCTGAGGGGATGCCGTATTTGCAGAGCGCGCTGGCGGGGCAGGAGCGGCGACTGGGGAAGGAATCACTCTCGGCAGTGCTGACCCGCGTGTCGGTGGGAGAAGCGATGGCGAAGCTGGGAAGATTTGCGGAGGCGGAGACGCAACTGCTCATGACCGAACGAGTGATGTCGGCTTCGGGGCACGCCATGAACAACGGGATTTACAAGCCGCTGGTGCGGATGTATGAGCAATGGGAGAAAGCGGAGCCGGGGAAGGGGTATGGGGAGAAGGCGCGGGAGTGGAGGGGGAGGGTGGAGGGGAAGAACCAACCATGAGCAAACGTAATCGAGCGAAAACCCAGAATGATCGCGGTAATGCACCGGACGTTCCGTACACGATGCGGCTGCCCAATGGGCGGACGCTGCTGGTGCTAGTCCCGGCGGCGATGTGCGAGATTGATGTGAGTGGCGAGGTGGCGTTCACGCTCGACGCGGTGCGGCTGCTGAATCGGGTTCGTGTGACGGCGACGAATGTTCCCGCGCAGCCGACGCCGGGCTATGTTCGCACGTTGCGCGAGGCGATCGGGCTGAGACAACAGCAGTTCGCGGAGCGCGTGGGGGTTGACAAGATGACCGTGGCGCGATGGGAGTGGGGGAAGGTGAAGCCGGGTGCGGCGGCGGTCAAGCGGATCGAGAAGGTGCGACGCGAGGCGGGGCGGCGCGGGGTGATGATCGCGGCATAGGTTGTGGGGGTGTGCGTGGGAAAAGAAAGACCCGGTTCGGAGAACCGGGGTACCCAGGAAAGGCAAAGGGGAAAAGTGAGCGATACAGGGCTCGAACCTGTGACCTCATCCGTGTCATGGATGCGCGCTAGCCAACTGCGCCAATCGCCCGAGTTGTGAGGGGGAGTATAGCAGGGGGGGGAGGTAGGGGAAAATGGAAGAAGGAATGAAACGCAAAGGCATTCGGACCGCAGCGGCGCGAATCCGCTGCGGCGGACCACCCAAGAACATGGGGGGGCACCCATGCCACGGAAAAGGGCGTGCCTGGTGGCACGCCCTTCTTGATAACGCGAACTGGGATAAAGGAATTACTCGGCGACGACGATCTCGACGCGGCGGGAGTCCTTCTTGGTGGCTTGCGGGTTCTCGGAACCCTTGCCGACGGTGGCGATCTTGCCGCTGGAGACGCCGCGGCTGACCAGGTAAGACTTCACGGAATCAGCGCGGGCCTTGGAGAGGGCGGCGTTGGTGGGGTACCTGGCCTTGGTGGCGGCGTTCTTGATGGGGTCGGAGTCGGTGTAGCCCTCGATGCGGATGGAGTGAGCGGACTTCAGCTCGGAGAGGTAGCGATCGATGGACTTCTTGGACTCGCTCTTGAGGGAGGCCGAGCCGGGGCCGAAGAGGGTGTCGCCGGCGAGGACGATGCGGCCGCCGGAGTTGTCGCGGTTCTTGGTTCTGTTGGAACCTGTGCTCTTCCAATCGTTGTCGTTGGTCTGCTGCGGCTGCGTGAAGCCCATCGGCTGCTGGGGCGGCTGCGAGGCGCGGGCCGCGAGGGTTGCATTTTCCATCTTGAGGCGGTCGGCCTCGGCCTTGTTGGATTCGGCGGCGGTGGTGAGTGTGGCCTTCTCAATCTCGGTGGACTTGAGGGATTCCTTGATCTGGTCGTTCTCGCTGCGGAGCGCGGCGTTCTCTTCCTTCAGCTTGCCGGTGCAGCCGCCGAGAAAGAGGCCGCCCGAGAGGACGGCGAGACCGACACATTTCCATGCGTTGCGGCCGAGGAAAGAAAAGTGATTCGACAGGTTGCCGTTGCTCATCGCTGCGTCTCCGTTCAAGCGTGTGCGGCCCGATTCAACCGGGCGCGAGGTGTTGTTGGCCCGAGCGCGTTCCGTCGCGCTCACTGGTGGGTCAACGCTATCCAAATCGGCGAAACGGTCAACTTTCATGCAGGAAATGGGGCTGTCGGTTGTGAAATGGTTGCGGGAGGTTTCCTAGGTTGACGCGCGGGGTTGGAAAGCGGGAGGGAAGTGCTTTGTGATTGGGGGGTTGGGGTGCAACGGCACGGGTTCGTCCGCCGCGACGGACAACCCGTGCGAACCGTGTGAGTTCAAGGGCTATCCGAAGTCCCCTTCCGCAACCGCACGGGTTGCCCGCTCAGAGCAGCGGGCGAACCCGTGGCACGGGAACACGGGCGGGACGGCCGTGCAACGGAACTAAGGCAGGTTGATGGGGAAGCCCGTGAGGGAGGTCAGGCCGAGTTCGACGAGGGGTTTGGCGAAGAGGATGACCAGGGTGCCGACGGCCAGATACGGCCCGAAGGGCATGGCTTTGCCGGCGGGGCGGCCGCTGAGGATGCTGATAATGACGAACCACAGCCCGACAAGGGCGGCGAGGGGGAGGGCGAGGGTGGCATCCACCCAGCCGAGGCAGGCACCGATGCCGGCCATCATGTGGACATCCCCCAGCCCCATTGCTTCTTTGCCGAAGGCGAGGGAGCCGAGGATGCGGATGGCCCACATCAGGCCGCCGCCGAGGAGGGCACCCATAAGGGTGCCGGTAAGGGCGAGCAGCCAGAGCGACGGAACCTCAGTGCCCAACAGGTGTTGCGCGACGATGCCGCCGAGCCAGCCCAGGGCGATGACGGGGGTGAGGAAGATGAGTTCCTTCATCATCTCGCGGCGGGCGTGGGGGTAGGCGATCCACATGTCGGGGCTGCCGCCAGCGTCGGGCTGGG
>JAYVRG010000072.1:0-20516 GCA_043776515.1 Phycisphaerales bacterium | reverse complement strand
ACGACAGCACTCCCACTTCCCCGTCATGCGCTACGCCCGAGCAAAGATCATCAGCAAAAGCGCCAAACAACGCAAAGACACTAACTGAATGGCATTCCGCAAAGCCGAAGGTAGTGGCACGGGAAGGTCGGGCCACCCGCCGACAGAGGCCCGCTTGAGCCATGTCCACGAAATCCCTCTGACTTTCTTTCGGTAACTGAACTGCTCGATGGGATTGGAAACGCAGAAGTGGACTCTGCCCCCCCCCGCACCGACCGTCCAGATCACAACTACAGTCCGAGCACCATGCCTGAACACACATCCGACCGCCGCCGTTGCCTGCGATGCGGCGGCGAATTGGAGATCGGCAACATCCCGGATAGCGGGCACTTCAACCACCGAAGTCCGGGCGAGTGGGAAGGCCCGAAGCCGGAGGCCCCGAAGGTACTCGGCATGCCGCTCTGGCAACCCGCAGGCACCCGGATCGAGATCGCGGCATATCGCTGCCCCGCCTGCGGCATGATCGAACTGGTCGCGGGTGGGGGTGGGCCGTTTTTAGGCAAGGTGGTGCAATCAACCCCAATCGCCCCGCACCACCTTGCGGAGGAACCGCAAGGATGGTGGCACTTGAAGGTCGGGCCACCTGCCGCACAAGCTCGAACCATCGGATACGCTTCGGCCAATGGCCGCAGAAACGCCCTACTTCGACTTCACCGCCCGGCTCAAGCTGCTTGTCGGCAAGCATCCGGGTCTTGTCACCATGACACTGAGCAACATCTTCACCATGCGGCTCATTGGGAATAAGACCCACGGCGACTTGGCGGAAATCGCCATCTCCGAGTTCATCAACCAGTACATGTACGACTTCAAGTCCGTGCATGTTGGCAAAGACCTGTACCGGGCCAAGTCGAAGGAAGAGGACATTCAGGTCACGAACGAGATCACGAAGGCCTCGTTCCCGATCAGTCTGAAGGCCTACGGAGACGGTCCACTCCAACTGTCCACGGACAAGGACTCCAGGATGTTTCCTCGGCTCCAGCGCGAGGGTGTCGTCATCGACGATCCTGCGAAGCTGCGGGCACTGTTTGATGGCGTCGAGTTCGCCGACTTTGCCAGCATCAACATCCTGCCTCTCGTGTACGACGAGAACAAGAAGAAGTGCAACATCCTCGTGTTTGACTACCTCCGTGCCCGAAACGCGGTCACTCGGATCGTGCATGAACAAGAGGGCAAGGGAAGGGTGCATCCCGTCTTCCGTTTCTACGATGGCGCGGGTGAGTATGTGTGCGAGGTGCGGTATGGCGGCGCTTCCGCCAATGCGCTGCAGCGAGGCCTGTGGACGAACACCAAGCGCGGCTTGAAGTACTTCGACAGCGTAACGAACGGATGGATCACCTACGAGCACAATCTCGTGCTGGTCCAGTTGTTCTCTCACGCCCTTGTCGCGTCCAGCGCGGGCCACCAGGCAGCTCTTGATCGAATCAAGGAAGACCTTCGAGCCCTCAAGCAGCGAGAGGGGCTTCCGACTTCATGAGCACTCTCTCCCTGTTCAGCGCGACCGAGGTCGATGCTCCTCCTACCGAGGGCGTGAAATACGCTGGCTCGAAGCTCAAGCTCTTGCCGCACATTCTCTCCCTCGTTAGAAAGACGGGCGCCAAGACCGTCCTCGACGGATTCTCCGGCACGACGCGTGTGTCGCAGGCGCTCGCTAAGACCGGCTACACGGTGATCGCGAACGATATCGCGGCTTGGTCGCAGGTTTTCGGCACATGCTATCTGCTCAACAAACAGGATCGTCGCCATTACCAAAGCCTCATCGATCATCTCAACGGTCTGCCCCCGAAGGATGGATGGTTCACCGAGCACTACGGCGGCGACGTGACGGAAGGCGAGGCTCCTCAAGGGGACGGACTCAAGAAGCCTTGGCAGCGGCACAACACACGAAAGCTCGATGCCGTCCGCGAGGAAATCGACAGGCTTTCCCTTCCGACCGTGGACCGCGCGGTTGCGCTCGCCAGTCTCATGCTGGCGATGGACCGGGTGGATAGTACACTCGGACATTTCTCCTCGTACCTGCGCGAGTGGGCTCCGCGATCATTCGGAACCGCGACGCTCGAAGTGCCTCGGCTCTTTTCCAATGAGCATGAACACGGTGTGCTTCGCGGCGATGCGATTGAAGCCGCAAGCACAAACGTTGATCTAGCCTACTACGACCCCCCTTACGGATCGAACAACGAAAAGATGCCTCCATCCCGCGTGCGGTATGCGGCCTACTACCACGTGTGGACGACCATTGTGCTCAACGACAGGCCGCCGGTGTTCGGCAAGACCTCAAGGCGGGAGGATGCGTCTGACACGGTTTCGCCGTCGGCCTTTGAGGACTTCCGGCGAAACCCTGAAAACGGTCGCTTCATTGCTGTCGAGTCTGCCGAGCGGCTCATCCGTGGCACGCGCGCCAGGTGGGTTATCCTTTCGTACAGCTCCGGTGGTCGTGCAACCGCTCGTGAACTCCAGGACGTGCTGCTTGCGAACGGAAAGATTCAAGAGGTTGTCGAGATCGGCCACAAGCGACATGTCATGGCGGGAATGACATGGACCAACGAGTGGATCAAAGAGTGCGAAGCACCGAATCGCGAATTTCTTTTCCTTCTGGAACGGGAGTGACGGCGACCGCGACACCGCCTCGTTGCCAAATGCAGTCTTCATTGATCGACGGACCTCCATCGTCGGTCGGTTAGCGGGTGTGTGCATCGGTTGTCGGCCATCGTGCATCGATCATCGCGCATGGGGCGGGTGGCCGCACCTTCGAGCGCAACGTGAGTGCCACTACCTTTGCCGCGGCGGCGAAGGTAGTGCGGTCTTGCTGGGGTCGTAGGCCGTGATAGGTACCGCATCGGCTGGCTGCGTGTCGTGTGCGGGGTCGCGCGGGGAGCGCCGAAGTTATCCGCCCTTTCCGCAACCGCTGAACAGTTGGTTTTCCGCCCGAGTACGCCGCGCATCGCGTCGGTAACGCTCCGCCGCGCGACCGGCGCGGACCGGTACGGGCCTGAAACATTCCGGTGCAGGGCTGAACTGCTCCGGTTCAGGGCTGAACCGTTCCACTTCACGGCTGAAACCCTCCGGTTCAGCCCTGAAACATTTGGTTTCAGTCCCGTCCCCGAGCAGTTCCAGCCGGAAACTCGAATGTTTTCTGCCAGAAACTCTCGCGATTTGGCTGGGGAGGCGCATCCCCCGCCGTTGCCGCCCCGCGAACGCCGGTTTTATTCGGGCGTGCTGGCGTGTGTGCCGCGTGGTCCCCGGGATTGGGGGAAGATTTCGGATTTCGGATTTCGGATTGGGGATCGAAATCCGCAATCCGAAATCCGCATTCCGCAATCCCCTTCTCCCCCTCCCCCCCTTCCTCTTCCCTACCCTCCTCCCCCCACCCCCCCTATGCCCCTCCTCTCCTGCACCAATCTCCAGTACTCCATCGGCACCCGTGTTCTGCTCGACGGGATCAGCTTTTCCATCGAGCCCGGCCAGCGGATCGGGCTGGTCGGGCGCAACGGCTGCGGCAAGACCACCTTCCTGCGGATGCTCGCCCAGCGGACCAAGCCCGACCTCGGGAGTGTCTCCCTGCAGAAGGGGTCGCGCATGGGATACCTCACGCAAGACCCCGAGCTGAACATGGAGAACACCCTCCGCGCCGAGGCAGCGGCGGGGTTTGTCGAGCTTGGCAAGTTGCACATCGAGCTTGACGACATCTATCACCAGATGGCCCTGCCGGAAAACTCGGATTCCGAAATCATGCAGCGGCTGATGGACCGGCAGTCGGACATGCAGCACAAGATCGAGGAGCTCGGCGGATACGACGTGGACCACAAGGTCGATGCCGTGCTGCACGGCTTGGGCTTCATCGACTCGCAGTTCAGCGTCCCGGTGAGCAAGCTTTCCGGCGGCCAGAAGGGGCGGCTCGCGCTGGCGAAACTGCTGCTGGAATCACCCGACCTGCTGCTGCTGGACGAGCCGACGAATCACCTCGACATCGCGGGGCGCGAGTGGCTCGAGGACTTCCTCGTCAACGAGTTCAAGGGTGCGGTGCTCATCATCTCGCACGATCGATACGTGCTGGATCGCGTCGTGCATCGCATCGAGGAGCTCGAGCGCGGCCGCCTGATTGACTACCCCGGCAACTACACTGCGTTCATTGATATCCGCCGCGAGCGGCTCAAGTCCCAGCAGCGGGCCTACGAGAACCAGCAGGGCGAGTGGGCCAAGGAAGAGGAATACATCCGCCGCTTCCGCGCTGGCCAGCGAGCGAAGGAAGCCCAGGGCCGCCTCGCCAAGCTCGAACGCCAGAAGGAACTGTTTGCGATCGAGCGCGTCGCCGAGATGAGCAGCGCGAAGTTCGGTTTCCCCGAGGCCCCGCGCTCCGGCGACCACGTTGCGGTGGTGCGCGAGGGATCGAAGAAGTACACCAATGTCATCGACGAAGAGAACAACGTCCCGCACGACAAGGTGCTGTTCCACGAGTTGAACGTGACCATCTCGCGCGGCGAGCGATGGGCCGTCATCGGCCCCAACGGCGCGGGCAAGACGACACTGATCCGCTGCATCCTCAGCCAAACCCCGATGGACTCGGGCGTCACCAAGCTCGGCTCCAACGTGGTGATCGGCTACTACGCGCAGCTTCCGCCGGAGGAGGACGGCGATCTGGCCGTCTACCAGTATCTACAGACTCTTATCCGAAGGGAAAACGAGAAGCAGATCTACTCGGAGCAGCAGGCCCGCGACCTCGCCGGCGCGTTCCTGTTTGCGGGCAAGGATCAGGACAAGCAGCTCAAGGTGCTCTCCGGCGGCGAGCGCAGCCGCGCCCGGCTCGCCGGGTTGCTGGCCTCCGCCAAGAACCTCATCATTCTGGACGAGCCGACCAACCACCTGGATATCCCGAGTTCTGAGCGTCTGGAACAGGCCCTGCACGTTGACGAGAACGGCGACGGGTTTGCCGGAACGCTGCTGCTCATCTCGCACGACCGGGCCCTGATCGACGCCACCTGCGACCACCTCATCGCGCTGGACGGCAAGGGCAACGCGGAGGTCTTCGTCGGCACGTATTCCGAGTGGCACGCCAAGCAACTCGAGCAGGCCAAAGAAAAAGCCCGAGCGGAAGCGGACAAAACCAAGCGCCAGCAGCAGCCCAAGCCCGCCGCCCAAACTCCCAAGCCCACGCAGAAGCAGCAGCCGAAGCCGCAGCCCACCCAGCAGAAGGAAGCCCCGAAGCAGGAAACCAAGTGGACTCCGGACACCAACGGCCAGCACAAGCAGAAACAGAAGGCCAAAGCCGCGAGTGGTGGCGGCGCTGGCCTGTCATGGATGCCCGGCGACCGGCTGGACAAAGAGATCGAGAAGCTCACCAAAGAGCTCAAACGCATCGACGATGATCTGGCTAAGGAAGAGGTCTATCGCGAAGCCAAGCTCTTCACCAAAACCCTTGCGGAGCGCGAAGAGGCCCAGAAGAACCTGGAAAAGCACGAGCAGGAGTGGATGCGCCGGGCGGACGACGCCTAACCGAAACCGCTTTTCGGGGAATCGGAAACCCGCCGCGAGCCGCGCGTGCCGTACACTCCCCTGCTCCACGTCCGATCACGCAATCCCATGGAGTTTTCCGGTCTTTCCGGTCGATGAGTAGTGATATGCAGCATCGCGATGGCGTCAACTCTGATGTGGATTCGGCAACCCGCGCGGCTGCTTCGACGCAGCCCGTTTCGCTTGATGTCACGCGCCGCCAAGCCATCGCCGGCGGCTCACTCGCGCTCGGCGCACTGCTGCTCACCGGATGCAATGCCAACAAGGGCGCCACCGCGCTCCCCGGCACGCTCTGGAAACCCGAGCAGAGCCAGACTGTCTCCGCGCCGCCGCAGCCGTACTACCCCTCGTCCGCTTCGCAGACATATGCCGCGCCGCAGCAGGCGACGTTCACGGCCGATCCTGTTCCCTCCGGCGGCATCGTCCCGCGCTCGCAGTGGGCCCGCATCGGCGTCGCCCGCGGCGACGAGATCTACGCCATGAACGGCATCCGGCGCATCACAGTTCACCACGACGGCATGCCCCCGGTTTCTCTCTCCTCCTCGCGTCAGGTCGGCTCGCGCATCGAGCAGATCCGCCAATCTCACGTCGTCGGGCGCGGCTGGGCCGACCTGGGCTACCACTATGTCATCGACCCCAGCGGGCGCGTCTGGGAAGGGCGCAACATCCGCTATCAGGGCGCGCACGTGAAAGACCAGAACGAGAACAACCTGGGCATCCTGGTCATGGGCAACTTCGATCAGCAGTCGCCGACCTCAGCCGCGCTGGGCACGCTGGACAACTTTCTCGCGTCGCAGATGCAGCAGTATCGCATCTCACTGGGCAACGTCCGCACCCACCGCGAGCGCGCCCCGACCGCGTGCCCCGGGCGCAACTTGCAGGCGTACATGATCCGCACCCGCTCGGGCGGTGGCGCGTTGAACTCGCTCGCGGCGCGATACGGACTGAATCGCGGCTGAGCATCCGCTTTGAGCATTGATGTTGACCAAAGCACCCAACTTCGGCATTGATGATCGGTTCGACACGATCTATCAGTTCTGCGAGATTCTGAATCCAATCTGGTTGGCACCAGCAGGCGAGCGGTGGAGGTTGGACCTGCGCAACTGCACGTACCTTGGCCCGGACGCGGCCACTCTGACATACGCGACGTTCCTACTCGGTGCGGAGAAGGGGCAACATCCAGAGGTCCTCCTGCCAGACACTCCGCTGGCTCTCGCGGCATTCTGCCAGTTCTCCGGAATGAAGCATTACTTGGCAGGAGGGAAGTATCCGACCACGGATCATCCGGAGTGCGAGACCGAGCCGCTTCGTCGCTTCTACCAAGTAGTTGGCAACCAATCGGCTTCCGTCGTTGAGCTGGTGCGCCGGCACATGGAAATATCCGATGACAACGAGGTGTACCTCAGCGCGGCGTTTCAAGAGGTCGTGCAGAACATCGAGGATCACTCCGCTTCTCCGATCGGCGGCGTCACATGCGCGAGATTCTTCAGCAGCTCAGGCGATATCCGAGTCGCGGTGGTCGATCTAGGCGTCGGCTTTCCGGGCTCTCTGCGAAAAATACTTGGCGAGATTCCCGCCGTGGAGGCACTGCGGCGTGTTCTCGTTGATGGAGTATCGGGTAAGTCACGCGACACAAACATGGGATTGGGATTGAGCCATCTGGCCAGCTTCGTGCGGAATCTCCGAGGTGAACTGATCGTTCTGACACACGACGCGGTTGCAAGACTCGATTCCGGAAAGCAAGACTTTGAGTTTCAGCGTGTTGGTGTGTTTTTCCCCGGAACAGCCATATTCTTCCGCTTGAACATCAAGACACGGGTCGGGTAACAATGTCTGCCGCACAACCCACAACTGTTCTCGCACACGCATTCGCCGACCCGAAGCTCGCTCCTGTTCAGTGGGCGGTACGCCTTGCTGAACAAGTAGGGCCGCATCTCAAAGTGGGCTCCACTGTCGTGGTGTCTTTTTCTGGCATGCGAGGCGTTTCCTCTAGCTACTTCAACGCGCTTCTGCTCAAACTGCTCGAGTTTGCGACCGTCGAGCAACTGAACAAACGCGTTTCCTTTGAGACTGATTCCAACGCCCAGCGACAGATCCTCGACCGATCTGTCCAAGCCGTTCTTGCGGCTCGCGGCAAGTAACCCGAGTTGCATCTTTGCTATTCCGGCACGCTGATATTCACCACTTCAATCCCCATCGCCCGCCGATGCTCCGCGTCGATGCGCACGATCACCCCGCACGCGCGATTGTCCCCATCCGCAACATCCAGTGATGCCGGCATCTGCCGCGCCATGTTGCTCAGGGTCGCCCGCACATCGCGCCCGATCACGCTCCGGTGCGGCCCGCACATGCCGAGGTCCGTGATCGCCGCCACCGAGTGTTCCAGCACCCGCGCATCGCTCGTCTGACAGTGCGTGTGCGTCCCGACCACCGCCACCACGCGCGGCCCAACCTTCCCCTCGCGCCCGCTCCAGTTCTCCAGACAGTGCCACGCCATCGCTTGCTTCTCGCTGGTCGCCTCGGCGTGAATCTCCACCAGCACCATTGCGTCCGGATGCTCGGCCCCGAGCAGTTCCATCTCACGGTCCACGCACTCGAACGGGCTGTTGCTCATCAGCGGCATGTACAACCGCCCGAGCACCGTCATCACATATACCTTCGGTCCTGGGTACCCCGGTTCTCCGAACCGGGCTCCCGGGTGGTCCTGCTCTCCGAGCCGGACGCCCGATTCCTTCTTCTTTCCAAACAACACGGAAACGCTTTCCGGCAACTCCAGCTCAATGATCCTTTTCCCCGGCGCTCCGCCGCTCAGGTTCGCCGGCCGCGCGATGGGCTGCCGTGGGTCTTCGAGCATCTCCAGAATGGCCCGATCCTTGAAGACATGATCGCCAAGTGTCACCGCGTCCGCCCCGCTCCGGCGCAGTTCCTTGTAGTTGTCCGGCGAGCACCCCGACCCGTTCCGCGCATTCTCCCCGTTCACGACCAGCGCATGGACGTTGTGCAGATCCCGCAGCTTCGGCCACGCGTGCGCCACCGCGCGCCGGCCCGCCGCGCCGACAACATCACCAAGAAATGCAATACGGAGTTCGGGCATTGTGGAATCTACACCTGAGTCGAGATCGCCCCCACACGCACCAAACCATCCTCGACCACGTCAATCTCCAGTCGGCGACCGCGCAATAGCGTCATCCCCAAAAGCGGCGACCCTTCCAACGAGACCACGGTGTGCCTCCGCCACTTACCGAACCACTCGACCTCGCCCGTGAACTTCTTTGCGGTTCTCTCCGTGCCATCTGCCAGAGCGACGATCGTCAGGCCTCTGAACTCAAGGCCAAGTCGCTCAATCTCGTCTGTCCCTAGCACCATCGCGCAGCCGAAACCCGTGTCCACAGTTGCCGAAATGTCAAGCGTGCTCCCGTAAAGTCCGCGAATGCGGACTGTCAGCATCGCGTTGCCATCTGCATTGACAACTCCCTCGTGATTCATCGAGTGGTTCGTCCCGCGTATCCAATCCGATGGGACACACGATGCCCCACTCGCATCGTGAACAGCGACGACGACGGGTGCTTTGCCGCGGCCCGATCCGACGCCGCGGCCTCATCCGCATCCACTTCATATTCTCCGGTCTCCACGTTGATGACGACGTATTGGCCGAAGTGAGTGGGCTCCAACACGGCGCGCAGCTTCTCGCAATAGACTTTCTCCGCCCGCTGCCCGATACTCTCGAACTCGGATTGACTAGATGCGACCATGATTTCCTCCGGTGACGGAGCATCGGCCAACTCGCCTGTTCCCCTGCACGCCAGATCATACGGCGTAACCGCCGCCATCGCGCTAGCGATTTATAGCATCGGCTTACCAGCCAATGTTCGGCCGGCTCTGCGGCCGAATGTTCGCCTCGAACAATCAAATCAAACGGACTTCGGCACGTTCCCGCATTCCGGACAGACAAGCTTGAACCCCCCGGTCAAGTCGTAGCCACACCACTGGCAGCATCCCCGCAATCGCGCGAGATTCGCGCGTTCCCGCTTGGAACGAAATGCAAGCAGACTCAAGCCGATGATGCACACGAGAGGCCCCAGCATCGCCGCAACATTCGAGTGAATGTGCGGCCAAATCCACTCGCTGCGGTCAATCGTCCAGAACACACGCTCCACGCTCGCGGGAAAATCGTGGGGAGCGGACGAGGTATTGGAGCGGGTGCGTGCAAGAGCTCGCGTCTGAATAGGCGAAGTTCCGAGCTGGTTTTCGCGAAGAGCCGCGTCAATCGCCCTTTGCGCCGCGATCCACGTTGCTTCGTCACCGGATCGCCCGGTTGACTTCCACACCGTTGCGTCGAGCGTGCAGTGCCATTCGGAAACCATGTCGAGCAGATCGAACAGCTGCGGTGGGGACGCCAGCGGACGCACCTGCCCTTGAACGCTCAGCGTCCAGAAGCCCAATCCATCGGGGCCGCCCGTATATTGCAACAGATCGGAACGAATACTCCCATTTTCTTCGACTCGTAGCGCGTGTCGCTCCATCCAAGTCACTGGAAATGGAGCGCGGCTGTTCCAAACGACTACCCCCAGCGTGGCGGCCGTGAGTGTTGGCGGTGGAGCGCGGAGCGATCGAATTAAAAGTAGATGGGCACCCACCAATACGACGCCAACGACAAGCCAGCCCCAAGCCGGCAGCGACAAAAACCGATTGTTGAAGCGTCCCAGCATGACTGGTCTACCGGCATCGCCACTTACGGTTCAACTACAAACTCCCCATCTCCCCCCGCGCCATCAGCGGCGCACTGCTCGCAATCAACCCCGGAATAAACGGCGTTACCAGCCGCGGATCGCCCGGCATGACGCGCACGACCAGTCCGTAGTGGCGGCTCTTGCCCGCGAAGGCCGCGCTGCTCACCGGCTTGACGACGCCCGCGTACTCGAAGGTTCCATCACCGCCAGCCACCGGCGCTTTCACTGCCAGCGTCGCCGCGCGCCCGTGTTGAATCGATCCCTTTCCATCCACCGGGCCGTGATACGCCTGCACCAGCACCTCATCGGGGCGCAGTGTGCCCAGCCGCACCGTTGCGGCCACCGCGATGCCCTCGCCGCCCGGCGCGGATGCACACTCCGCGTGCTTCACACGCACCGGGTGCCACATCTTGCGGTATCGGTCGATGTGGTCCGCCACTTCCCGCGCCGGCGTCAGCGCTCCATCTGCGCCGACCAGCGCGGCACTCGCCTGATGGGCCGGGAAGTAGTATTTGGTCGCGTACTCTGCCACCATCCGCTGCGTGCTGAAGAACGGCGCCAGCCGCTTGATGCAGCCGCGCATCTTGGCCAGCCAGCGCGTCGGCACGCCCTTGCCGGTTCCGTTCGCGCTGCCGCGCTCGTAGAAGTCCGGTACGATCTGCTGCTCGATGAGCCGGTACAGCGCATCGGCCTCGAAGTTCTCGCGCGTTTCGTTGGGCTCATCGTTTGGATAGATGCCCGAGTCCTCGATCTTGTATCCCGCGTCGGGCGTGAATGCTTCGTCCCACCAGCCGTCAAGGATCGACGCGTGCAGCACGCCGTTCATCGCTGCCTTCATGCCGCTGGTGCCGCTCGCTTCCAGCCCGCGGATCGGCGTGTTCAGCCAGACATCGCAGCCGCGCACCATCTCGCGGGCCACATCAATGCCGTAGTCCTCCAGGAACACAATACGCCCGCCCGCCTTCTCGCTGCGCGCGAACTGCACGACATCGCGGATCAAATCCTTGCCCCATCCATCGCCCGGGTGCGACTTGCCCGCGATCACGAGCTGCACGCCCTTGCCATCCTTGCCGCGCAGCAGCGCGGCCAGCCGAGCCGGATCGCGCAGCAGCAGCGTGCCGCGTTTGTATCCGGCGAAGCGCCGCGCGAAACCGATCGTGACCTGATCCGCTTTCAACGCGCCGCGTACGCCGCCCGTTTTCCCGTATCCGGCCATCTCGGCGACATACTCCACCAGCCGCGCCCGCGAGGCGTTCCGCGCCGCCCACAAATCACCATCGGGAATGCTATCCACGCCCGCCCACACCGAAATATCCTGCGGGCGCTGCGCCCAGCCCTTCGTCAGATGCTTGTCATACAGCGCGGCCATCGGCGTGGAGATCCACGTCGAAGGATGTACACCGTTGGTCACATGCCCGATCGGCACATCGTCTTCGGGAACCTCTGGCCAGATCTTCGCCCACATCGCGCGGCTCACCACCCCGTGCAACTTGCTCACACCGTTGGCGAAGCGGCTGCACCGTAGCGCGAGAATCGCCATGCTGAAATGCTCGTTCTTGTCCGACACGTTCTCGCGCCCCAGCGCAAGGAATCCTTCCATGTCCAGCCCGAGCAGTTCAACATAGTGCCCGAAGTAGTGCGTCATCAGTCCGACCGGGAAGCGATCAATGCCCGCGGGCACTGGGGTGTGCGTGGTGAACACGCAGCCGGAAGCGGAAAACTCCCGCGCCTGATCGAACGTGAGCCCAGTTTTCTCTCGAATCTCGCGGATGCGCTCCACGGCGAGGAAGGCCGCGTGTCCTTCGTTCATGTGATACACCGTCGGACGCTCGCCGATGGCGTTCAGCGCGCGCACGCCAGCGATGCCCAGCACGAGTTCCTGCTGGATGCGCCGGTTCTGATCGCCCAGATACAGATTCGCGGTGATCTCCCGATCCTCCGGCGCGTTCTCGGGAATGTTGGTGTCTAGCAGATACAGCCGAACCTTGCCCACATCCGCGCGCCACACCGCGCAGCGCACCTCGCGCCCCGGCAGATGGATGCCGACCGTCAGTTGCCGCCCGCTCTCCAGGTCCATCACGCGCAGCACCGGCTGCTTCGGCGCATTGAGCGCGGGGAACTGCTCCACCTGCATCCCGCCCGGATCAAGCTTCTGATGGAAGTACCCGTTGCGATAGAGCAGCCCGACGCCGATCAGAGGCAGCGAGAGATCGCTCGCCGCCTTCAGATGGTCCCCCGCGAGCAAGCCCAGCCCGCCGGAGTAGATCTGGAAACACTCGTGCAGCCCGAACTCGGCGCAGAAGTAAGCAGCGAGGAAGGGCCTTGGGTACCCCGGCTCTCCGAGCCGGGCTCCCTTATCAGCAATCGGCACCAGCCCCTTCGCCTGCGTTGCATACCACCCCGGATCGGCCATGTGCGTCCGCAGTTCCACCGCCGCGCGAGCGATCATGTCCACCAGTTTCTCATCCAGTGCGAGGGCTTCGAGCCGATGCGGCGAGAGTTCCACCAGCATCCGAATCGGGTTGTGCCCCGTCTGTTCCCACAGGATCGCGTCCAGCCGCGCAAAGCATTCCTGCGCCAGCGTGGAAGTGGACCAGTGCAGGTTGTACGCGATCTCCGTCAGCGGCACGAGTGCGGCGGGGAGAAACGGGTTCACGCCCGGGAGTGTGGCGATGTTGGGGGAAGTCGCGGCAATTGGCATGTCGTTGTACCGTTCCAAAGGCAAGATGCACAGGGCAGTCCACAGAGAACACAAAGGAAACACAGAGGAAACAAAGAAATCACTCGTGTCACTCTGCTCGCCCAGCATACCGGGCTTGCCTTCTCCGTGACCTTTGTGTACCCCCCGTGTCCTCTGTGGACTCGGCTGTCACTTCTTCATCGCAGCGATCTTCATCGGCAATCCGAACAGATCAATGAACCCGCGTGCAGCCGTCACGTCGTATCCATCCATCGCAAAGCCCGCGAGTTTGGTGTCGTACAGCGACTTGTCAGCAGTCGCGCCGATCGCCTGGGCGCGCCCCTTGTACAGCTCGATTGTCGCCTCACCCGTGACGTTCTTCTGGGTTGCATCCACGAACGCCTGCAGCGCCTCGCGCAGCGGGTGGAACCACTGCCCGTAGTACGTCAGTTCCGCGTACTTGAGCGCGACCTGCTGCTTGAAGTGCATGGTGTCGCGCTCGATGGTGAGCTGCTCGATCGCTTTGTGGGCCTGATAGAGAATCTCCCCGCCCGGCGTTTCGTACGCGCCGCGCGACTTCATGCCGACCAGCCGGTTCTCCGCGAGAACGACCTGCCCGATCGCGTGCTTGCCGCCGATCTCGTTGAGCGCCATGATGATCTGCTCGCCGCGCATCTCCTTGCCGTTCACCGCCACCGGGTTGCCGTGCAGGAATCGCACGATCACCTTCTCCTGCGTGTTGGGCGCCTGCGTCACCGGCACCGTCATCATCCACACATCATCGTGCGGCTTCTGGTCCGGATGCTCGATCTCCGCCCCCTCGTGCGAGCAGTGCCAGAGGTTGCGATCGCGCGAGTAAATCTTCTTCTTGGTCTGCGCGATCGGGATGCCCTTCTTGTTCGCGTAGTCCACCGCCGCCTCGCGGCTGGTCAGCTCAAATGAAGGATCCTTCCACGGCGCGATGATCTGCAAATCCGGCCCGAGCGCCATGTACGTCAACTCGAACCGCACCTGATCGTTCCCCTTGCCCGTCGCGCCGTGCGAGACGGCGTCCGCGCCGGTCTTGCGGGCCGCAGCCACCTGCCCCTTGGCTATCAGCGGGCGCGCGATCGAGGTTCCCAGCAGATAGTCGCTCTCGTAGATCGCGTGCGCTCGGAGCATCGGGAAGCAGTACTGCTCCGCGAACTCGCGCCGCAGATCTTCCACGATCACCTCATCCGCCCCGCTCTTGAGCGCCTTCTCCTCGATGCCGTCGAGTTCCCCCGCGCCCTGCCCCAAATCCGCGGCATATGCCACCAGCTTCACGCCCGGATACCGCTCCTTCAGCCACGGCAGAATCACGGAGGTGTCCAGCCCGCCGGAATAGGCGAGCACGATCTTCTTGGGGGTTTTTGCGGTGTGGTCGGGCATAGGCGGCAACTCTAGCGACCCTTCCTGCAAACGGCTGCGCCGCTGTGGAATCAATCCTCAAGATTCGCCGCCGCCGTGGTGTCGGAGCGGGCGGAAAATACAAAGTTGGGCCGCTCGCTCCGTTCAGTGATCCAGGATGACAATCGGCAAGTACGCGACGTTGTACACGGTGGCGATGAAGCCCCACTCGCGCATCCGCAAAACCGTGAAGTGGGGAGGTGCGGCGGTGACTGTGCTGTTGCAACATGCACTGGCCTGGCCCCGAGCGGCAGGTCAGTGGCACTCAGCGTCGTTGCCTTTCGCACGAAGTGCGAACGACTGTTGCCGGTGGTGAAGCGAGGTCGCTTAGGACCGAGCAAACCACCGGAGACCGAACTACTACCCTCTCTGCTTTTTTTTCTTCTCGACCGGAGGGCGAACGATGTTCGCAATCGCGAGCGGGAGTTGCAAGGTTGGTCCGCCCTCCGTGCGAGAAGACAGAAAGAGAAGAGCCGTACATGTGGTTTGCGAGGCCTCCAAAGCCCGGCCTCGCTTCACCACCGGCAACAGTCGTGCGCCCGTTGGGCGAAGAAGAAGACGAACGATCCGGACATTCTCCACACCTATTCCTCATCGTGTCATCCACCACTGGCCAACCCCCGCCACGCAGCCCACTTCTCCCCGGCTCTTCCCGCACTTCACGCCCGAGAACCCCCATCTGCCTTGACAAACCGCGAACACGGCGCAAACTACTACTTGCCACGCCCCGCGCGTGCCCCCACTCCTCGCTCCCGGCATCCGCCAACAGGAACGCTTCATGCGCGCCGCACCGTCTCTTGCTCTCTCTCTTGCCGCCCTCCTCTGCGCCAGCGCCGCCGCGTCCGCTCAGGTCCGGCTCGCCCAGTGGAACATCACCAACTGGTCCACCTCCTCCGTCGCTGGCCGCGGCACAGCATTCCAGACCGCCATCTACGGTGTTGCCCCCAACGGCGAGCAGATGGCCCCGGATGTCATGATCGTGCAGGAAATCATCCAGGGTGGCAACCCCGGCAGCTATCCGATCTCCGCCGCGTACACCACCACCGGTCAGGCCAGTGTCAACGCGTTCCTGAACCTTCTGAACACCGCTCCGGGCTCTCCCGCCGATTGGGCCGCCGCGCCCTATGTTCCCACGCAAGGCGACACCGGCAACGCGCTCTTCTATCGCACGTCAAAGGTTTCACATCTCAGCACCACCACCCTCGGCTGCGCGTTTGCAAACGCTCCCTGTGGCAGCGGCGGTGCCACGCTCGATGTCGGCAGCGGTCCCGCACAATCGCCGCGTGATAACCAGCGCTGGCTCGTCCATCTCGTCGGCTATGCCCCCGGCGCCACCGGCGCGGACCTCTACCTCTACGGCGGCCACCTCAAAGCTGGCGACGGCTCCGTCGAGCAGGCCCGCAAGGTGCCCGAGGCCGATCGTGTTCGCGCCGACTCCGCCGCACTTCCCGCCGGTTCCAACTTCGCCATCGGCGCGGACTTCAACGTCCAGACCTCCAACCGCAACTACTACCAAACGCTTATCGGCATCGCGAGTGGCACGGCGGGCCAGTTCTTCGATCCCATCAGCACCCCCGGCAACTGGAACAACAACCCCGCATACGCCAACGTCCACACGCAAGAGCCCGCCACGCAGATGGACGATCGCCACGATCAGATACTCATCAGCGCCGCGCTCCGCGATGGACAAGGCATGTCGTACATCTCCGCGGTTCCCGGCGGCAACATCTTCGCGCCCTTCCGCGTCTACTCCACCGCCCTGCCGTATGACTCCAACCAGTGGAACGACCCGAACCACTCGTACCGCTGCTGGGGCAACGACGGCAACCACTCCGGCGGCCCCATCAACACCGCGCCCACCAACGCGCAGGTCGGCCAAGTGATCGCAGACGCCCTCGTCACCACCGTCGCCGGCAACGGCCACCTCGGTGTGTATCTTGATTTGCAAGTCCCTGCGAAGCTCGGCGCGCCCACCGGCACCATTGATCTCGGCTCGGTCGCGCAGTTCTCCACGACCAACTACACGCTGAGCATCTCCAACGCCGCCGACCTCGCCCGCTTCAGCAAGCTCGGAACCGGCTGGGGCATCGACGCGCTCTCGTACTCTATGTCCTTCACCTCCGGCTCCGGATTCACCATCCCCAGCGGGCTTGGCCCCTTCGAGCGCACCGCTGCGCCGGGCCCGCCCGCAAACTCCCACGTTGTTGTGCTGAACACCTCGACCTCCGGCGTCAAGACCTCGACGCTCACCATCACCACCGACGACCCGGCGAACCCGACGCGCGTGCTGACCTTCACCGCCAACGTCATCGGCGGCATCCAAGGCGCGTGCTGCGCCACCGCGGGCACTTGCTCGCTCTCCGGCTCAACCAGTTGCACCGGCAGCTATCTGGGCGATAACACCATCTGCTCGCCCAACCCCTGCCCGCAGCCCACCGGCGCGTGCTGCACCACCATTGGCGCGTGTACCACAACCACGCAGGCCGCGTGTGCCAACACCTATCAGGGCAACAACACCTCCTGCTCGCCCAACATCTGCCCCTCACCGACCGGCGCGTGCTGCACGGGCACCAGTTGCGCCATCACCACGCAGTTCGCCTGCTCCGGCGCGTTCCAGGGTTCCGCCACCATCTGCGGCACCACCGGCAACCCAACCACCTGCTGCCCCGCCAACTACAACGGCAACAGCGGCCTCACCGTTGACGACATCTTCGGTTTCCTCGGCGGCTGGTTCAGCGGCCTCCCCCGCGCCGACTTCAACCGCGACGGCTTCATCACCGTCCAAGACATCTTCGACTTCCTCACCGCCTGGTTCCTCGGCTGCTGACCTGCGTGGCACGGGCTTACCAGCCCGTGTTCGGGCCGCCGCGGCTCGAATGCCTTGGTTTTCACGTCAACACAACTCAACGCCAGGCACCGGCGGCTCACGCCGCTCGGCTCTCATGCTCGGCTCTGATCTTCAATCCTCATCCTCTTCATCAGTCCCATCGCCCACCCCCGGCTTGGGCTCCCCGAACAGCGCGGTCCCCACTCGCACCATGTTCGCGCCCTCTAGAATCGCGGGCTCAAAATCCCCCGACATCCCCATCGACAGGATGTTGAACGTCGGCGCCGCCACGCCCGACTCACGGATCTCGTCGAACAGTTCCTTCCCGCGCTGGAACGTCCGGCGCACCTCGCTCGCGTCCACATCCGCCGCGGCCATCGTCATCAACCCGCGCACCTGCACATGTATCATCGTTTCGATCTGCTCCACCAAGTGCGCCGCCGCCGCGATCGCGCACCCGTGCTTCTGCGGCTCGTGCGAGCAGTTCACCTGCAGCAGTACCTCAATCGGCTTCTCCCGCTTGATCGCAATCAGTTGCAGCTCCTCCGCCAGCCGGAGTGAGTCCAACGAGTGGATCATGCGGCAAAGTTCCACGGCCTTCCGCGCCTTGTTCCGCTGGAGGTGCCCGATCATGTGCCAGCGAATCTGCGCCGGCAGCCCGGCCGCTGGCGTCTGCGCCGCGACCGGCGCGCCCATCATGTCTCCCTGCGCCGGCGCCTGCCACTGCATCCCCGGCATGGATCGCTGCCGCGCCATCCACTCGTCCATCACCGCCGCGCGCTGGATGAGCTGCTGCACCCGGTTCTCGCCGAAGTCGCAGTGCCCCAGCCGCACCAGTTCCCGGATCTGGTCCGGCTCGGCCGTCTTGCTCACCGCGATCAGAACTACCGTGCCCGCGCTCCGCCCGGAACGCTTGGCCGCGTCCGCGATGCGCTGCCGCACTTCGGTGTATTTGTCTTTGAGTGTTTCAATAGTCGTCATGGTCGGATGCTGGCCTCCTGCCTGCCGACTCGATGCTCAATCAGGTGCGCTCCGGCGAACCTCTTCTTTGAGCGTATCCGACGCGGGCCATTCCCGCCAGCGAACCCGCCAATCCGACACACATTCTTCACCCGGCATTTTCTGTCCATTCCCCATCTGGCGGCTATCGTCGGTTTATCACGGCGCGGCCATCAGCCGCCGCTTTCAACGGAGATTCCCCCAATGGCCAACGAACACCTCAAGCCCCGCACATCCCCCATCGCCGTCGGCGATGCCGCCCCCGATTTCACTCTGATGGACCAGAACAAGCAAGAATGGCGTTTGTCTGATGCCGTCAAGTCCGGCGATGTCGTCCTGGCCATCTTTCCCTTCGCCTTCACCAGCGTCTGCGGCACCGAGATGCAATGCGTCAGCCGCGAGATGGACTCTTGGAAGAAAAAGGGAGCCCAGGTCGTCGGGCTCTCCTGCGATTCCATGTTTGTCCTGAAAGCATGGGGCGAAAAAGAGGGCTTCCAGCACACCCTCCTCTCCGATCAGCACCGCGCCGTCACCAAGGCACTCGGTCTGCACTGGACGGATATGAACACCACCAATCGCGCAACTGTCGTCATCTCTCACGCCCCCGACGGCCACGGCAAGGTCAAGTGGATGCAGGCCCGCCAGCCCGGCAGCGCGATGAAGTGGGACGAGATCATCGCCGTCATCTCCTAGAACGTGGCATGGGCCTCCCGGCCCATGTTCGGGCTGCTTCGGCCCGAGTGCTTTGGTCCGTTCAGTCCTCGCTGGCTGCCGTGGTCAAGCCGCTGCCGCCTCATCTCACGGCTTCACTGGCTCCGCCCCCTTCGGCGTTTCTGCCGGCTTCCCCGCCTTCGCCTTCGCTTCCTTCAACTCATCCATCCGTCCCTCGTAGTACTTCTTTTCCATCGGCTCATCCGCCTGCTCGATGGCCTTCTGCGTCGCCGCAATCGCCTCGTCGAACTTCCCCTCGCGCTTGAGCGCTTCGGACCACACCACCAGCGCGGTCGTGCTCTTCCCCTTCGTCACATCCACCGCCTTCTTCGCTAGCTCGGTGGCAAATTTTTGCTCATCTGGCAACAGCGTCCCCACGCCCACGACCTTGTCCGCCAGCAGCGTGAGACTCTCGCCATCGTCCTTCATCTGGTTCTCGGAAATCTGCTTCGCAAACGCCAGCGCGCCCTGCACATCCGATCGCCCGCCAGAGCGAATCCAGAACCGCGTGATCAGCAGCGTGTTCTCAATGTCCGGGCGCACCTTGACGATCTCGTCCAGCGTCTTTTCCGCGTCATCCCACTTCTTGTCCTGGAGCTGCTCCGAGTATTTCTTGTCCAGTTCCATGAACTTCTGCGCCCGCTCCGCGTGCTTCTTGGCGTCAAACGTCCCCGCGACCACCTCCGCGGCGACCAACTTCAACCCATCGTCCGGATGCCCGTGCCACGCGAGTTTGCCCGCGCCATCAACTACAAACGCATACGGAATCCCGCCGCGATTCACCGCCATCATGTAGTCCCGCATCGTCCCGCCCGCGTCCAGCGCGACCGTGTATTCCATCTTCTGGCCTTGCTTCTCCACGAACGCGCGAACCTTCTCCAGATTGTCCGCCCCCTGATCCACGCTCACCCCGATCACCGTCAGCTTCTTGTCCGGATACTTCTGTTGCAGCGCGGTCAACTTCGGAATGTTCACGCGGCACGGCCCGCACCACGTCGCCCAGAACTCCACCACATACACCTTCCCCGTCTCAAACTTCACCGGCGATCCCTTCACCCAGCTCGCGATGTCCGGCACCGGTGCCGCGTCCCCAATGTTCAGCGGCTTCGGCACCGCCGCTTGCGTCACCGGAGCAACCGCCGGAGCAGGCGCGGGCACCGGCTGCGCAAGCCCAACCGAACCCACAAGCACAACCGGAACAACAGCAAGCAACTGGCGCATGGGAACTCCTAGTCCCCCGATCGTAGAACTCTTCCTCGTTCAACACGCTGCGCTCCGCAAAGGGTGGAACTGGCGGCTCGCCCGCCAGTGATGCGCGATGGGATCGCACGCATACCGACCCACGTCCCCGCCTCTTGCCTTGATGCTTCCTGCCTCGATGCCTTCTTCCAATCCAAACCTCTATCTCCATTCCCGGGGAGTTTGTGCGGCTTTGCGCGCGCAAATCCGCACATCTTTCACCCCCACTTTCCATTTTCCAAAGATTTTTTTCCCCCAGTCCCCACAAGCACTTACGCGCATTTCGCCCCCGAACCTGTGCGGCTTTGCGCGCGCAAACCTGCATCTCGGCCCATGGGTAGAGGCGGTGTTTTTCTTC
>JAYVRG010000071.1:0-20792 GCA_043776515.1 Phycisphaerales bacterium | reverse complement strand
AACAGGTTCGTCTGACGGTTGATTCGGCCTCTCATGCCGTACTGTTCGCACAACAGGTCATGCCGGTTGCGCCAGGGAGGGGTTTTTCAACGGCCTGCTAAGTAGTAGATGGCAATTGCGGGCTGTCGGATGTGCGAGGGGCGCACATGCCCCCTCCGCCTTCGCTGCGCTTGGCAGCTCCCCCGCTGGAGCGGGGGAGGGGAAATTTGGGCCGCGGCGGCCCGAACATGGGCTAGAAAGCCCATGCCACGGAAAAATCTTTGGGAGCAAAAACCGTGAGCGCGGGCTGTCTCGTAGACCCTCTGTCGTGCTGTGCAATGTAGGAGGAAGCAACGAGAGCGCTACATCTGAAAGGTTTGTTGAACTAGTCTGAAAAGGTGAGCGCAATGGTTGTGGACGTGCGGCACGGGAGTGGTGAAGGGTGTTTTTTCCGGGAGATTTGCGATGCGAACTGTGGCATGTGTTGTCGCCCTTGCGGGCGGGCTGGTTCTTTCCGGCGCGGCGAGCGGACAGACGGTGTTCGGGATCACCCGCGACAATCGGCTGGTGGCGTTCAATCCGGCGACGCCGGGAACGCTGACGGTGGATGTCGCGATCACGGGGCTGACGGCCGGTGAGACGGCGATCGGCATTGATGTGAGGCCGCTGACGAGCGAGATCTTTGTGTTCGGCTCTGGGAACCGTATGTACTCGGTCTCATCGAGCGGAGTGGCGACGCCGGTGGGCACGGGCTTCACGGCGCTGGCGACGACGACTTCGAGCTTTGACTTCAATCCGACGGTGGACCGCGTGCGCGTGGTGGACGCGGCGGGGAACAATCGTCGTCTGAACCCGACGACCGGCGGCGACGCGGCGAGCGATACCGCGCTCATGTATGGCACTGGCGGCACCCCTCGGGCCGTGGGCGTGGCGTATACGAACGCGCAGTTCGGCGCAAACGTGGCGGCGGGCTCGGTGCGCGAGTTGTTCGTGGACTCGACGCTGAACTCGCTCGGCGAGATCGGCACGATGGCGGGCGGGAACGCCTCGTTCAACGGCGGTATCTCATCCACGATCGGCGGGCTGGGCTTTGATCTGTTCGATGACGCCGGGTTTGATATCTACGGGCCGACGGGGATTGCGTATCTGAGCAATCTGGGCACGTCGGGCGCGGCGAACTTTTATACCGTAAACATCGGAACGGGTGGCGCGTCGCTGGTTGGGCAGATCGGCACGGGCAACCGGTTCGTGACGGACATCGCGGTGCTTCCGGCACCGGGCGCGGCGGGTCTGGCGGGCGTGGGCTTGCTGGCGCTGGCGCGGCGTCGTCGTCGCTGATTCCGGCAGATAACTCTTGACTCCTCATTCTCGACAGGCCCCCGGACCACACGCCGGGGGCTTGTCTGTTGGAGCATGAAGAATGGCCGGAGGAGGAAAGTAGGGTGGCCGCAGAGTCGATACAGGTGGTATGGCCGGAATCACCATCAACGAGAGCTTTGCCGAGCGGGTGGGGATCCGCGCGCTGGCGAACAATCAGAAGCGGATCGATGTTTCATTGGAAAGATTGTCCACGGGCAAGAAGGTGAACCGGGCATCGGATGATCCGTCGGGGCTGATTGTGTCGGAGGATCTGAAGTCGCAGCAGAAGGGGGTGCTGGCGCGGATTCAGGTGAATGTGCGCGAGGGGTTTCGGTACGCGGCGATTGATGGTGGATTGGCGGGCGTGCAGGATTTGCTGCTGGGACTAAAGTCGAACATCGTGCGGGCGGCGAACACGGGTGGGCTTTCGCAGCAGGAGCGCGAGGGGTTGCAAACGGACACCAACGGGATCATCGACGGGCTGGAGCACTTGGCGGGGTTCAAGTTCAATGGGGAGCAGATTCTGTCGGCGTTTCTGGGATCGACCCAGAGCGTGCACGGAACGGGTGGGACGACGAATGTGACGACGGGGCTGGAGTCGCTGCGCACCGGCGGGGCGTTGAACCTGGTGACGGGCGATCTGAAGAAATCGGAAGAGTTCGTGGATGCGCTGGCGACTTCGATCGTGACCGGGCGGGCGACGGTGGGGGCGGTGCAGAAGTCGCTGGAGCACGAGAACAACGCCTTGGCGACGCAGAACGAGAATCTCTCCGCGGCGATCTCGCAGATCGTGGACACGGATTATGCGAAAGAGGTGGGGGAGCTGGTGCGCGGGCAGGTTTTGGCTGAGGCGGCGAGGTACGCGATCTCGGCGGCGCGGGACTTGCAGGCGCACACGGTGCTGGCGCTGATCAAGAGTGCGCCGGGGCTGGGCAAGCAGGGCGGATCATCCGGAGCCATCTGATTGCAAGAAAAACTGAATGAATGAGGATGTGCGCTGCGCGGATCGGTGGAGCCGATATTGAACGGATACTCTCATCCGGTTTGTCTGATCCACCATGCTCGTCTCCCAGGCACATTCATTCACGCAGCAAGCACGGCTGGCGATCACGCTGGCGTGGGTGGCGGGCTACACGAACATTCTGACGCTGATCATCTGCGGCACGGCGACGAGCCATGTGTCCGGGACAGTGGCGCAGTGGGGGCGCGACTGGGTGGAGGGACGCTGGGGCTTGACGGTGTTCACGTCGTTTCTGCTGGCGACGTTTCTGGCGGGGGCGATGCTTTCGGCGGTGTGTACGGAGACGGGGAAGCGGCGTGGGTGGGAGTCCATCTATGTGCTGCCGGTGGCGGTGCAGGCGCTGCTGCTGGCGATCTTCGCGGTGTGGATGGAGTTTCACGGGCACACGACCATCGAGTCGGGGCGGATGCTGTACGTGATGACGGGGCTGGCCTCGATGGCGATGGGTTTGCAGAACGCGACGATCACGCGGATTTCCGGGGGCGTGGTGCGGACGACGCACATGACGGGGGTGTTCACCGATCTGGGGCTGGAGGGCGTGCAGTTCTTGTATTGGCTGAGGGATAAGAGCAAAAACAGCCCGCCGCTGGAGCCGCGGATGCTGATGCACAGCGTGGCGGCCCATCCGAATGCGCGGCGGCTCGCGCTGCTGGGATCGGTGGTGGGGTCGTTCGCGCTGGGGGCGGGGCTGGGGGCGATTGCGTACGGGCATGTGCCGCACTGGGCGATGTATCTACCGGTGATGTTCCTGATCTGGATCGTGTGGCACGACATCCGGAGGCCGATCTGCGAAATTGAGCCATCCGAACTGGTGGGAAGTTCCGGGATCGATCTGCCCGCGGGGATGGCGGTGTATCACTTGCGGAAGGATCGTGGGCGGCGCGGCAAGGTGCAGCGACTGCCGGATCTGTTGCGGTGGTGCGAGGGATTGCCGGCGGCGTGCCGCGTGGTGATATTGGATCTGCGGGATGTGACGGTGCTGGATGCGAACGCCGCACTGGAGCTGCGGGCGCTGATGAAGCAATCGTCGGCGCGGGGTCGGCGGCTGGTGATCTCGGGGATCAGCGGAGAGCAGTATCAGGAGATGCGGCGGGCGGGAGCGGGGGATGCGCTGGACCCGACGAATGTGTGCGGAGACCTGGAACTGGCGATTGCGCGGGGGGTCATGCTGATGGGGGCGGGCGAAGCGGAAGTGTGAGAAGCGAAGAGGGAATCACCGCGGAGGACGCGGGGTGCGCTGAGGGGGAGAGGGTGTTTTGGTGGGTCGCATGGGGACGTACACTGCGGGTCGATTCTGACCTTGAGGAGTGGCTATGAACCATCGAACTGTGGCGGCGTGGATGCTGGTATTGGGGAGCGTGTGCGGGAGCGCGATGGGGCAGCCCCCGGCGGCTACGGCACCTGCACCGGCTCCGGTGGCGAGTTCGTCAGCGGATGGAGTGCCCGCGGGCGCCGACCGCATTTTTATGGATTTGGAGTATGCGAAGCCCGACGGCAGGGCGGTGAAGCTGGATTTGTTTCTGCCCAAGATGAGTGAGAAGCCAGTGCCAGTGGTGATCTGGATTCATGGTGGCGGGTGGCAGGCGGGATCGAAGGCGATGTGTCCGGCGCGGGGGTGGGTGAAGGACGGGTTCGCGGTGGCGAGTGTGGAGTATCGCTTCACGGATCGCGCGGCGTTTCCGGCGCAGATCAATGACTGCAAGGCGGCGGTGCGGTTTCTTCGGGCGCACGCGAAGGAGTACAACCTGGACCCGGAGCGGTTCGGGGCGTGGGGTGCTTCGGCGGGCGGGCATCTGGTCGCGCTGCTGGGGACATCCTGCGGGAGCGCGGAGTGCGAGGGTGCCGCGCTGGGGTGCGCGGAGCAGTCGTCGGCGGTGCAGTGCGTGTGCGACTGGTTCGGGCCGACGGACTTTACGGAGTACAAGGCGGAGAGCGCGGATGTGGCGCCGATGCTGGTGAAGCTCTTCGGCGGGAAGATGAGCGAGAAGCAGGAACGGGTAAAGCTGGCGTCGCCCGCGCTGCATGTGAAGAAGGAAGGAACGAAGTATCCACCGTTTCTGATCGTGCAGGGGGACAAGGACCCGCTGGTGCCGCACGAGCAGAGTCGGCTGCTGGCTGCGAAGCTGAAGGAGGCGGGCGGAAGTGCGGAACTGGTGATCGTGGAGGGAGCGGGGCACGGATTTGGCGCGGACACGGCGCGGGAGATGAAGCGGGTGAAGGAGTTCTTTGTGAAGCAACTGGTGGAGAAGATGGCGGAGGAGAAGAAGGATGGGGAGGGGAAGAAGGGGTGAGTGGAAGGGGATGGTTCAACAGACATCTCGGGTTGCCCGCTCGTGCCACGGGTTCGCTCGGCGCTTCGCCGGGCAACCCGTGCCAGACATATGTGGATTCAAGGGCTATCGGATATCCCTTCCGCGCCCGCACGGGTTGCCCGCTCAGAGCAGCGGGCGAACCCGTGGCACGCGAACCTGTGTCACGGCCAAAACGAATACTTGGTATCGGACCTACTGTTTTCCTGACGGCGGCGCGATCCGATGGATGGGGCGGGGCGTAGGAGCGGGGCTGCCGATGTAGGTGGTGGTGTTGGTGGGGGTATGGGCCGTACGGCTTGGGGGAAGCGAAGGATTCGGGCCGCAGCGGCCCGAGCCATGATGAACATGGGCTGGTAAGCCCATGCAACAAGAACACGGGCGAGACGCCCGTGCCACGTCAGGAACACGGGCAGGATGCCCGTGGCACGGAGAAGAAGTATGTGTGGGATTGTTGCGTATCTTGGGTCCAAGCCCGCACAGCCGTTGCTGCTGGAAGGTCTGAAGCGGCTGGAGTATCGCGGGTATGACTCCGCGGGCATCGCCGTGATGGGGGCGGATGGGAAGATCAAGATCATCAAGAAAGCCGGGCGTGTGGCGAACCTGGAGCAGGCGATTGAGAAGCAGGGTGCGCTCACGGGGACGATGGGGATGGGGCACACGCGCTGGGCGACGCACGGCGGCGTGACGGACATCAACGCGCACCCGCACAAGAACGAGAAGTCCGGGATCGTGGTGATCCACAACGGCATCATCGAAAACTACGCGGTGCTGAAGACGTATTTGAAGGAGAAGGGGCATCGGTTCGTGTCGGAGACGGACACGGAGGTGCTGGCGGCGCTCATTGGTGAGTTGTATGAGGGCGATCTGGAAGCGGCGGTGCAGGGCGCGCTGCGCGAGGTGACGGGGGCGTACGCGATCTGCGTGATCTGTGAGAAGGAGCCGGAGACGCTGGTGGTGGCGCGGAAGGGCGCGCCGCTGATGGTGGGGATCGGCGATGGCGAGTACATCGTGGCGTCGGATGGCTCGGCGATCATCGCGCACACCAGCCGCGCGTTTCCGCTGGATGACTACAACGTGGTGAAGATCACCCGCGAAGGGTTCCGGACCTCGACAACGACGAACGTGGCGGTGAACCCGAAGATCATGCAGCTTGAGCTTGACCTGGCGCAGATCGAGCTGGGGCACTACGAGCACTACATGCTCAAGGAGATCTTCGAGCAGCCGCAGAGCATTCGGAACTGCCTCTCGGGGCGTGTGGACCTGACGAGCGGGAAGGTCGTGCTGGGCGGGCTCTCGAACTTTGCGAAGGAACTGACACGGGCGAAACGGGTGATTCTGACGGCGCAGGGGACCGCGCTGCACGCGGCGATGATCGGGCGGTATCTGCTGGAGGACCTGGCGAAGGTGCCCTCGCAGACGGAGTATGCCAGCGAGTTCCGGTATCGGAACCCGATGATTGAAGATGGCACCGTGGTCGTGGCGGTGAGCCAGAGCGGGGAAACGGCGGATACCTTGGCCGCGTTGCACGAGGCGCGGGAGCGGGGTGCGCTCTCGCTGGGTGTGGTGAATGTGGTGGGGTCGTCGATCGCGCGGGAGACGGACGCGGGTGTGTATCTGCGCGTCGGGCCGGAGATCGGCGTGGCGAGCACGAAGGCGTTTACGGGGCAGGTGGCGGTGCTGACGCTGATCGCGCTGTTCATGGCGCGGCGGCGGATAATGAGCGGGGACCAGTGCGCGGAACTGCTCGCGGCGATGGAGACGCTGCCCGGGAAGATCGAGCGGATTCTGGAGCAGGCACCGCGGATCAAGCGGGTGACGGAGAAGTATGTCGAGCGGGAGAACTGGCTCTTTCTGGGGCGCGGGTACAACTATCCGACCGCGCTGGAGGGCGCGCTCAAGCTCAAGGAAATCTCGTACATCCACGCTGAGGGCATGCCCGCGGCGGAGATGAAGCACGGGCCGATCGCGCTCATCAACGAGGGGATGCCGGCGGTGTTCATCGCCAACAAGGGGCGACAGTACGACAAGGTCGTGAGCAACATCCACGAGGTGCGGGCCCGCGGCGGGCACATCATCGCGGTGGCGACCGAGGGGGACGAGCAGATCAAGCAGAGCGCCCATGATGTGCTGTACATCCCGGACATCCCGGAGCCGCTCAGTCCGATTTTGGCGGCGATTCCGTTGCAGCTCATGGCGTATTACGCCGCGCTGGCGCGTGGGCATGATGTGGACAAGCCGCGGAATCTGGCGAAGAGTGTGACGGTGGAGTGAGTGAGAGTGACGTGGGATAGAGTACGGCTATGTCTGCTCCCACGTACAACATCCACAATCTTGACGAACGTGAAGCCCGGCATCTCGAGGTGGCGCGACGCATGGCCCCGGGGCAACGTTCGCGGGTAGCCGCGTTTATGTCTGAAATCGCGCCTCGGATGGCGGTAGAAAAAGTCGATCGACTATTTCCTGGCCTGATGCCCATGCAGCGAGCATGGAAGATCATCGCGTTCAACACGTATGAGAACGCGCCTGAGATTACGATCGACAATCTTCACGAGCATGCCGCGCTCGTTGGCATGTCGGAACAGTGGAACGTCCTGAAGCGAGAACTCCCGATCGACTGACGAGCGTTTGTGCACGCAGATGATGTGGATGGATTGAGTTTGCAGGAGTGTGAGGCGTGGTGCGATGAATATGGCGTCGGGCAAGGATGTGACTGCGGTGACGCGTGTGGTCGTCTTCTGCCCCATGCGCATCGAGCGTTCGCACGTCGAGCGTGAGCTTCGCGCGGCGGGAATGGCTGGAGTGTGCGTGGTGCAGACGGGCATCGGGAAGGATGCGGTTGTGCGGGCGAGTAGCCGGGAGCGGGGGGTGTTGTTCGTGCTCGCGGGCGCGTGCGGCGGGCTGGTGCATGGGGAGGATGTGCCGGGGATCGCGCGGGTGGTGGATGAGCATGGGCACTCGTGGACGCCGTGGGCGGCGGATCAACGCGGTGTGACGCTTGCGGCGGTGGATCGGATTGTGTCTACGCCGGAGGAGAAGCGTGCGCTCGCGGCGAGCACGGGCGCGGCGATTGTGGACATGGAATCGCACGCGTTCGCCGCGGAGTGCGAGCGGCGCGGGATCGCATGGACGGTGGTGCGCGGCGTGAGCGACACGCCGGAGGAAACGCTCCCCGGCGAGGTGATGGGATGGATCACGCCGGAGGGGCAGACGCGAACGGGGCGCGCGGCGCTGGATATGCTGCGCCGGCCGCGGCTGATCGGGCACATCGTGGGGGTGGTGCGGCGATCCAACCGGGTGCTGCCGCTGGTGGGGAAGCGGGTGGTGGAGGTGGTGCGGAAGTGGGAAACACGCGAGGGCGCGGTGAAGGGAGCTGGAGTTTGAGCGAGCGTGTGACAACAGCGATGCCGGTGCCGGTGGGTGAATCGGGCGAGGGCGCGCCGAAGCTGGTGGTGCTGTTTGGCGGCACGTTTGATCCGCCGCATCGGGGGCATGTGGAGCTGCCGGTGCGGGTGCGCGATGAGCTGGAGAAGCGGATGGAGTGCGTGGGCGCGGGGTGGCTGGTGTATGTGCCGGCGGCGCGTTCGCCGCACAAGGAGCGCGGACCGGCGGCGAGCGACGCGGATCGGGTTGAGATGTTGAAGAGGTCGCTGGAGGGTGTGGAGCGGGTGGGGGTGTGGACGGAGGAGATAGATCGGGCGAGGTGGGTGAAGGAAGAAAAAAGACACGGGCAGGATGCGCGGGGCATGGAGGAGAAGGAACATGGGCTGGAAAGCCCATGCCACGAGGAAGCAAAGGCACATGGGCTGGAAGCCCATGCCACGGAAGAAAAGGCACATGGGCAGGATGCTCATGCCACGATGAAGGGCACGGAGCCGAGCTACACGGTGGACACGGTGTGGCTGGCGCGGGAGTGGCTGGATGCGCAGGGGATGAGCGGGACAGCACTGCGGCTGTTGATCGGGGCGGATCAGGCGGTGGGGTTTGACAAGTGGCGGTCGCCGCGGCAGATCGCGCAGATTGCCAGCCCGGTGGTGATGGTGCGCGGGGATGTTGGCGGGTCAGACGATCTGGTGCGCCGTCTGAAGCGGACGCGGTACTGGCGGCCGGAGGAACTGGAACTGTGGCGAGAGGGGATGGTGGAGGTGGGGCGGCTAGATGTGAGCGCGACGCGGATTCGGGCCGCGCTGCGTGATGGGGATGAGAGCGCGATTGCGGAGTGGATCGCGCCGGGGGTGGCGGGGTATATCAGGGAGCGTGGGTTGTATCGGGGGGTGTGAGCTGCACAGGGTCTGAAGTCAAACTCAGCAGTTCCGGCAGCACGTCCAGAAAACCCGCCGAGGGACCGGCGGGGTACCCAAGAACCGAAACCCGCCGGGGACCGGCGGGGTACTCAGAGCATCCCGGACGGATTACGGGCAACCGGCGAACCAGGCGTTCAGGAAAAGGAAGATGTCGGGGACATCGACGAGGTTGTTGCCGGTGAAGTCTGCGTTGCAGCAGGGGTTGGGTGCGCAGGAGGACTTGCCGAAGATTTTGGTGGCGCACTGGGTTTGCGTGCTCATGCTGCACGCGCCGCTACTGGAGTTGCAGCACGCGCCGATGTTGACGACGCACATTTTGGGAGAGCAGACGATGCCGACGCCCATGAACAGCAGGCCTTGTTCGAGGCAGGGATACTGGCTGACGATGACGCAGGAGGCGCTGGCCTCGTTGCAGCAGCCGCCCTTGACGCATGGATTGGGCGAACATGCGGCAGAGGCGAACCAGCTTCCCGTGCAAGCGGCGAGGGTGGATGCCGAGCACCCACCGGCGAGCGAGCAGCACGCGCCGCTGGTGGAGCAGGGCGAAGGTGAGCAGGTGGCGGCCTGATACCACATGCCTAGGCACGCGGCGAGCGTGGTCTGGCCGCATCCGCCGACGGCGGTGTTGCAGCAGGCGCCGATGGAGGGGCAGAGGTCAGCGGTGCAGGGCTGGGCGGGGTAGAAGGTGCCGGTGCAGCCGCTGGCGATGGTGGTGCTGCATCCACTGGCTGTGCAGCACGCGCCTTGTGTGTTCGGGCAGGGGCTGGGGTTGCACGGCGCGTTGGGAGTGAAGGTGGAGCCGAAGGGGCAATCGGATTTGGAGATGAAGGCGCAGCCGCCGGCCTGGCCGGGGATGCAGCAAGCGCCGAGCGGGCCGCCGCAGGGGTTGGGGTTGCAGGAGCCGCCAGCGGTGAAGTTCCCACCGATGGAGGCGCACTCTTTCTTGGTCGCGGAGACGCAGGAGTTGGCGCGGTTGCAGCACGCGCCGGCGGAGGCGCAGGGGGCGGTGGCGCAGGTGGCTCCGGAGGTGAAGGCGCTGGAGGCGGGGCAGTTGGCGGCGGTGGTGTCGAAGCAGACTGCGGTGGCGGTGTTGCAGCACGCGCCGGTGGGGCCGCAGTTGGCGGCGGCGCAGGAGGTGTTGGCGAACCAGGAGGCGGAGCAGGCGGACTGGACGACGAAGACGCACGCAGTGGCGGAGCAGCACGCTCCCAGCGGAGCGCAGGGAGAGGCGGCGCAGGCCGCGCTGGCGGTCCATGTTCCGGTGCAGAGTGCCAGGGCATTGGTCGAGCAACCGCCATTTTGAGAGCAGCAGGATCCGGCGAGGACCGGGCTGGGGCAAGGGTTTGCGGTACACGAGCCAGCGAAATAGAACCCGCCGCCACCCGCGCAGTTTCCGGGAGTGGATGTTGTGCAGGTGGTACCGGTGCAACACGCGCCGGTCTGGGAGCAAGCGGCGCAGGTCTGGCCGTCCATGAACGAGCCGCCTGTCCGGGTGCAGGAAGCATTGTCCAGATTGGTGACGCACAGCCCACCGGACTTGCAGCACGCGCCGATACCCGACTGGGCGCGAGCGAGTGGCGCGGCGGCGAGCAGGAAGAGAATGGCGGTGAATGCGAAACGACAACAGCGTGCGAGATTCGGCATGGGCAATGACTCCGGCGATCGGGCGAACGAAGGGGATATCTGAATGTCTAGATAGGAGTATGCGTCATTGTGGGGCGGAGGGGAGAGTGCGGGATGAAAAAGAGGTGGAGTTTTGTGAGTCGGTGACCGAACGGGGGCCGAGTGGTTTGGGTGGCCCGACAGTCCCCGGCGGGCTGGAAGGCCGCGAGCGAATGAAACCCGCCGGGGACCGGCGGGATACCCAGAGCCGAAACCCGCCGAGGGACCGTCGGGGTACCCAGAAGCAAAGCGCCGGCCCGGGCATCTGGAACCCGGGCCGGCGCGATACAAGGGATGCGGCAGAACTTTGTGAGTCAGGACTGCATCAGGACTGCATCACGGGCAGCCCGCGAACCACTCGGCCAGGAAGCCGAAGATGTCCGCGACAGCGAGGGTGCCCGAGCCGGTCCAGTTGGGCGGGCAGCAGGGGTTGGGTGCGCACGGGTGGTTGGCGTGCCAGACGCCGGTGCATTGGCTGGCGGTGGTGATGACGCAGATGGAAGAGCCGGTGTGGCAGCACGCGCCGCGCCGGGGCAGGCAGTTGCTGGGCGTGCAGGGCACACCGTTGCCGAGCCAAACCAGATTGTGGGCGTGGCACTGGGCCTGAGTAGTGATGAGGCACTGGCCGGTGTCCGGGTTGCAGCAGCCGCCGCGTGGGCAGGGGTTGGGAGTGCAAGGAGTGTTGGCGGTCCACTGGCCGTTGCACTGAGTGGCGACGGTGGCGATGCAGACGCCATCGGAGGTGCAGCACGCGCCGGTGTTGTTGCAGGGCGTGGGGTTGCAAGTGGTGTTCGGGTAGAACTGGCCGGGGCAGCTCGCGAGCGTGGTGTAGATGCAACCAGCACCAGCGACGTTGCAACACGCGCCGTAGTTGGGGCAGGGGTTGGGAACGCAAGGTGTGTTGGGGATGTAGGTCGAGCTGCTGGGGCACTGACCCGCGGCGACGACGATGCAGCCCGCGGTTGCGGTGCAGCACGCGCCGTGGCTATTCGGGCAGGGGTTGGGGTTGCAGGTCTGGCCGGGGAAGAAACTCGAACCGGCGGGGCACTGGGTCTGGAAGATGAAGGCGCAGTTGCCGGCGACGCCAGGGATGCAGCACGCGCCGCGGGGAACCTGCGGGCAGGGATTCGGAGAGCATGGAGCGTTCAGGATGAACGTGCCACCGAGCGCGACGCATTCGGAGCGCGTCGTGGAGACGCAGATAAGCCCGGCGGCGAGGGGAGACTGATAGCAGCACGCGCCGTGGGGCTGGCAGGGAGCGGTGGCGCAGGTCGCGCCGGGGAAGAACTGACCGGTCGCGGTGGGGCAGTTGGCGGCAGTGGAGGTGATGCACGCGCCGGTGGCGATGTTGCAACACGCGCCTGGGGGTGCGCAGACCCCGGCGGCGGTGCAGGGAGTATTGGCCGTCCAGTTGCCGTTGCACGCTGATTGAACGGTCTGCGAGCACCCGCCGGTGGCAGCGTTGCAGCACGCGCCGAAGTGGGCGCAGGGGACCGGGTTGCAGGTGATTGGCGCAGCGTACCAGATGGCGGGCGGAGCGCACTGGGTCTGGGGCGCGGAGAAGCACGCGCCGGTCTGCGGGTTGCAGCAGGTGCCGGTGGTGGTTGTCGGGCAGGGAGAAGTGGTGCAGGTGCCGCCGAAGTACGTGCCTGCGATGGTGGCGCACTGCGCTGGTGTGGTGATGCTGCAGACGTTCCCGCGGCAGCACGCACCGGACTGGTCACAGACGGCCGGGCAGGCCTGGCCGTCAAAGAAGATGCCGCCGGCGGCCTGGCACTGGGTGGGCGCGGCATTTGTGATGCACCCGCCGGTGGGGAGGCAGCAGGCACCGATGCCGGACTGGGCGTGGGCCGTCAGCGCGGGGGCGAGAGCTCCGGCGATGAGGGCGCATGCGGAAAGGAGGAGACGACGACAACAAAGTGTGCGGAACATGGATGGACTCCTTGTGCGAGGTGATCGGGCGACGCGCCCGAAGCCGGGACCATCATCATGCGACGGGGAGCGCGGAAAGAGATAGTGAAATTGTGGCGAAGCGGCGTGGTTCGCGGTTCGTTTGCAACCAGAAGTGAGCAGGCGATGTGTTCTGAGAGTGAGTAGGTTGGAATGGATATAAAAACACCCTCGCGGGGCGAGGGTGTTGGTGGGGTGATGATGATCGTGAGGGGGAGGAATCGCCACGCGGAGCGTGGCGGTACCCAAAGCCGAAGGCGAACGCGGATCAGGAGCAGAGCTTCTTGAGGACAGCCGCCTTGTCCGTCTTCTCCCAGGTGAACGTCTCGTACTTCTTGCCCTTGTAGGTGATGGTGCCGGGGGCGCGGCCGAAGTGGCCGTGGCGGGCGGTGGGGGAGTAGATGGGGTTGCGGAGTTTGAGGGCTTCGATGATGCCGCGGGGCGTGAGCTTGAAGGTTTTGCGAATCGCGTCGCTGATCTCCTGCTCGCTGGTGCCCTCGGCGGTGGTGCCGAAGCAATCGACGTACACGCTGGTGGGCTCGGCGACGCCGATGGCGTAGGAGAGCTGGATCTCGCAGCGATCCGCGAGCTTGGCGGCCACCACGTTCTTGGCAATGTAGCGGGCCATGTACGCGGCGGAGCGGTCCACCTTGGTGGGGTCCTTGCCGGAGAATGCGCCGCCGCCGTGGCGGCCCATGCCGCCGTAGGTATCGACGATGATCTTGCGCCCGGTGAGGCCGGTGTCGCCGTGCGGGCCGCCGATCTCGAAGCGCCCGGTCGGGTTGACGTGGACCTTGATCTTGCTGTTCCAGAGCTTGCCGAGCACGGGCTTGATGATCTGCGCGATCACGGCCGCTTTGAGCGCGGGCTGCTTGTTGTTCCAGGTCGCGTCGTGCTGGGTGCTGAGCACGACGGTGTCCACGCGGACGGCGCGGCCGGTGCCGTCGTACTCGACGGTGACCTGGCTCTTGGCATCCGGGCGGAGGCCCTTGATCTTATTGGTGCGGCGCACCAGCGCGTGACGCTCGACGAGTTTGTGCGAGAGCTGGATGGGCAGAGGCATGAGTTCGGGCGTGTCGTTGCAGGCGAAGCCGAACATCATGCCTTGGTCGCCCGCGCCGTCGCGGTCCACGCCCTGGCCGATGTCGGGCGACTGCTTGTTGAGCGCGACCATGACGGCCGCGGACTTGAAGTCGAAGTGCATGTCGCCGGAGGTGTAGCCGATTTCCTTCACCGTCTCGCGGACGATCTCGGGAATCTCGACATAGGTCTTGGTGGTGATCTCGCCGGCGACCACGACCAGGCCGGTGCAGCAGAGCGTCTCGCATGCGACGCGGCTCATCGGGTCATCGGCGAGCAAGGCGTCGAGGATGGCGTCGGAGATCTGGTCCGAGACCTTGTCGGGGTGGCCCATCGAGACGGATTCGGAGGTGAACAGGCGGTGCATTGGGGCTCCAATGTGGGAGTGTTGAGCGGTAAGAATGACTGGAAAACAGGGGCAAACGATAGGCGTGAAGTGCAGCCCAGCGACTTCGCACTCCGCACAGTGCTATCCGGCACATTCGGAGAGTTCCAACTGTGGCCACGGCCCAACAAACCCGGGGACGCGAGTTTGCAGATTGGGTCTTTGAGAGCGTGTACATGCAGGTCTGAGAAGGTCGTTGCTTTCACCCGAATCCCGATACACCATCGGGCGGAACTGACATGACGACGAACGCCTTTTCTCCCTCGAAGGTTCGATTGTGCTGTGCCCGGGGACGGTTCTGTGGTACATTCGATGTATCGGAATCGTCCGTGTACACGGTCGCGTCGGTCGGTGCGGAAAGAGTCGGTTTCCCATGTCTCAAGCACATCTTCTGATGGCTTCGAGTCATGTTTCTTTGACCAGATTGGAACTTCCCGTGACCACATCCCGCCAGTCCGTGTCCTCGTGCATGGTTCGTCTCGCCGCGCGGCTTGCGGCGTTGGCCGCACTGACTGCTCCGATAACCGCCCGCGCGCAGTGGACAGTGACCAACCTGCACCCGCTGGGCGCGACGCAGTCGAGTTGTCTTGGCGCGGGCGGTGGGCAGCAGGCCGGAAAAGCGTTCGTGAGCGGATTTGGGCACGCCGGACTGTGGAACCGCGGGGCAACGACGTGGACCGATCTCAACCCGGCGGGCGCGACGGAGTCGGTTGCATGGGCCAGCGATGGCGTGCAGCAGGTGGGGAGTGCCCGAATCGCTGGCACCACGCGCGCCTCCTTGTGGAGCGGCACGGCGACATCGTGGGTTGATCTCCAGCCGGTGGGAGCGAGGTTTTCAGTCGTCAGAGGCATCGGCGGCGGCCAGCAAGCGGGGGAGGCCACTTTCAACGACAACCTTTCGCACGCGGGCATGTGGACCGGCACGGCAAGTTCGTGGGTTGATCTGCATCCGCCGACCACAACCGCGTCGTATGCCTATGCCGTCAGCAGCGGACAGCAGGTTGGATCTGCCGTGGTGATCCCGGGCAACATCGACCACGCCAGCGTGTGGAGCGGGACCGCGGGCTCGTGGGTCGATCTCCACCCCGGGGGCGCGGGGCGATCCTTTTGCCTTGCCGCCGACGGCGGGCAGCAGGCCGGAGTGGTCGATTTTGGTTTGGTGCGGCACGCCGCGCTGTGGAGCGGGACCGCGAGCTCGTGGATCGATCTGCATCCCGCGGGTGCGACCTCGTCCATCGTGTATGCCGCCAGCGGCGGACGGCAAGTGGGATATGTCACATTCGATGCCATGCAGGGCGTAACCCACGCCGCCCTGTGGAGCGGCAGCGCGGGCTCGCTGCTCGATCTGCACGCCTTCTTGCCTCCCGGTTTCAGCTCGAGTCTCGCCCAGGGAATCTCCAGCGATGGAACCTATCTGTACGTGGCGGGGAACGGCAACAACGGGGGGACCGCTCTGCTCTGGACGCGGCCGCTCTGCGATGTGGCACCGAGCATCTTCATCCCACCCCAGCCCATCACCACATGCGCCTCCGGCACCGCCGCTTTCAATGTCGTCGCGTTCAGTCTCGGCACGCCCACCTATCAGTGGCAGTGGCGACCCCAGGGTTCTGCGGCGTGGCTGGACATTGTCAGCGGCGTGAACACGAATCCCGGCACGGGCCAGCCCGCGTTCGATGCCAGCGGCCCAACATCGGTGAGCGTGACCATGACCAACTCCGTGGGCACATCGACCGCGGTGAGCGGCGGCCGCCGGGAAATCCAGGTCGTCGTCTCCAATCCCTGCGGCAGCGAAACCAGCAGCGCGGCGATCTGGACCATCTGCCCGCCGGACTTCAACTGCTCCGGCACGATCACCGTCAACGACATCTTCGCCTTCCTGTCGGCCTGGTTCGCCGGCACGCCCGCCGCAGACTTCAACGGAACCGGCGGCATCAGCGTCCAGGACATATTCGACTTCCTCAGCGCGTGGTTCGCCGGTTGCTGAGGTCGGCGCGGAATGCCGCTATCCTCCGCCACCATGGGAACATCGGCCAGCGGCGAGAACAAGAACGGGCGGAAGGGGGGGGGGAGCGGGGGTCTGACATACGCCGCGTCGGGCGTCAATCTTGTTGACAAGGACACCTTCACCGAGTCGCTCGGCTCGATCATGCGGCGCACGCACGGGCCGCGGGTGATTGATAATCCCGGCGGCTTTGCGGGATTGTTTCGGCTGGACTTCAACCAGAAGCTCTTCCAGCGGAACTACAAGGACCCGGTGCTGGTGGCCTGCACGGATGGGTGCGGCACGAAGGTGAAGCTGGCCTCGCAGGTCGGCAAGTTCGACACCATCGGGATTGATCTGGTGGCGATGAGCGTGAACGACATGGCGGTGCAGGGTGCGGAGCCGCTGTTCTTCCTGGACTACATCGCGGTGCCGAAGGTGGACTCGAAGATGCTCACCGACGTGGTGAAGGGCGTGGCCGAAGGGTGCAAGCTCGCGGGGTGCGCGCTCATTGGCGGCGAGACGGCGGAGATGCCGGATGTGTATGCGCCAGGCGAGTTTGATCTCGCGGGCTTCGCGGTCGGCGTGGTTGAACTGGCGCGGGCGAGCGACACCGAGCGCGTGGAGCCGGGGGACATTGTGCTCGGGCTGACTTCCAGCGGCGTCCACTCGAATGGCTACTCGCTGGTGCGGCGGATTGTCCAGACGGCGGGGCTGGATATGAAGGGTGTGTACGAAGAGCTCGGGGTTCGGGGTTCGGGTCTCGGGTCTCGGGGAAAGAAGAAGACCACCACGATCTCCCGCGCTCGCTCCACCCGAAACCCGAAACCCGAACCCCGATCCCCGACTCTTGGCGAAGTCCTTCTGACTCCCACCCGCATCTACGCCGACACCATCAGCAAGCTGCTGCGGCAGTACAAGGTGAAGAAGGTCATCACCGGCATGGCGCACATCACCGGCAGCGGGATGAGCGGGAATCTCTGCCGCGCCTTGCACGGCAAGGTGGATGCGATCGTGGATCGCGACGCGTGGCCGATGCCCCCGCTGTTCTCTTTCCTGCAGCAGCACGGCAAGGTGGAGACCGAGGAGATGTACCGCGTCTTCAACATGGGCATCGGCTACACGCTGATCGTCCGCCCCGCGTTTGCTCAGAGTGTGAAGGAGCGGCTGGAGAAGCTGATGGGGGGTGGGGAGACGGTGTATGTGATCGGGAAGATCGTGAAGGGGAAGGGGAATGTGCAGGAGATAGGCAGCCGCCCTTCCTGACTTCCTCATCCTAATCGTAATCCTAATCCTAATCGTCTTGGTTCTCTTCCGGACGACTAGGATTACGATTAGGAGCAGGATTAGGACCGATCCCGAAGCCCAAGGACGCGGGCCATTCCGATCCGCCGCGTTCCCCCGGCCCAGATAGAATCCATTACCACCTATGGACGACCGCCGCGTCATCACCGACCACCGCTTGCCGGAGATTGCCACTCTCGGCGATGGCTCCGTGGAGCGCGAGCCCCGGTACGCGGGGCTACGCATGACCGCCGATGAGTACGAGGAGCTCCCCGACGACGGCTGCAAGTACGAACTCATTGACGGAGTGGTTGTGATGTCTCCAAGCCCCAGCTTCGGCCACCAGGATGTTGCCGGCGAGATCGAATGGCAGATCCGCACCTTCCTCAAGGATCATCCCGTCGGCAGCGTCGCCCATGAGACGGACGCGATCTTCGATCCCCTGCGCGTGTACCGCCCGGACCTGATGTTCCTGAGCACGCGGCGCTTCCCCGTGCCGACTGATCGTGTCCGCGCGATTCCCGACATGGTCCTGGAGGTGCTCTCTCCCGGCACGCGGGCGATGGACCTGAGCACCAAGCGCGACGACTACCAGCGGTTCGGCGTGAGCGAATACTGGATCGCCGATCCGGCCGCGGCGACCATGACGTTTCTGCGGCTCACCAGCGCGGGCGCGAAGGGGGCGGCGGTCGGGCGGGGGGGCGGCAAGATGGTGTACCGCCCCGTCCCCTGCAAGGGCACGAAGTTTCCCAGCATCGCCATCCCCGGCTTCACGCTGAACATCTCGCCGGTGAAGAAGCTGATGGCGGGGAAGAAGAAGTCCATCTGAAAAGACAGCGGCCCTGAGTCGAACAGACCCGGGGCCGCGTGCTTGTCAATCGGGTTTCGGGTCTCGGGTTTCGGGTTTCGGGTCTCGGAAAAGACGGGAGTCGGAGAAGGCCTTTGCCTTCACCCGAAACCCGATCCCCGAAACCCGATACCCGACTCCTCTCACGCCGCCATCTTCAGCGTCGCGTTGTTGCTGGTGACGATGGCCCCGTCGCCGCCGACGCCGAACTGCAGCGTGACGGCCTCGCTGGGGGTTCCGGTCTGCAAGCCGCGGACGCCCTGCATGATGTAGCTGGCCTGCGAGGTTCCGAAGGGGAGGTTGGAGTCGGTGAACTCGAACTGCTGGCGCGGGCCGCCCTGGGCCGAGCCGACGCCGACGTAGTTCCCGCCGCTGCCGATGCGGCGCGTGACGTTGTACACCGCGCCGCTGCTGAGCGAGCCGTTCTTGGCTTTCCATTTGAGCGTGAGCGAGCCGCCGGGATTGAGGTTCACGGTGATCATCTCGGGCATCCCCGGCTTGGCGGGCGGCGCTGGGGGCGCGGGCGGATCAATCTGCGCCGCCGCGTACACCGTGAGCGGATTGCTCGCGTTGGCGGCGAAGGCCTTGATGGTCTTGATCATGTCCGACACGGTGTCGCGCACGGTGCGGACGTTCGAGTGCAGCGTGGTGGTCGCGGCCTTGGATGCGTTGCGAGCGTTGAGTGCCGCGGTGAAGGCATCGCGTGCGGCCTTCGTCTGCGTGAGCATCGTCGCGCACGCCGATGCGCTGACGCCCACGCTTGCTGGAGCCGCCGCCCACACCGGCTGATGCTGCTCGCAGAACTGGATGAGTGCGATTTCCGACGTTGGCAATACGGGCATGGTCGAATCCTTTTTTCTGTTCCCACGCATCCCGGTGTTTCCGCCAAGCAACAAAGTTGTTCTTGGCCCAGACGGTGGAAGCGTGGTATGCTTGATTTCGACCCTCCCGACCCACGACTTGACGGAGATGCACATGACGACGAGATTTTTCCAAAATATTTTCGCCGCGTGCCGTTCTGCTCTCTCTCACCTCAGTTCCAAGCACGCCACCCGCGTTTCCGCCGCGCCACAGCCATTTTACAGAGTTTTCGGACCATCTTCGATTCCCCAACACGCCTTCATCAGAGCCCAACACGCCTTCATCAGAGCCAAGCACGCCTTCATCGGAACCAAGCGTGGCTTCATCAGAGCGATGCACGCCTTCATCGGAACCCAACACGCCCGCATCGGAGCGATGCATGACGACATCGGAACCAAGCGTGGCGTCATCGGAACCCAACACGCCCGGATCGGAGCGATCGCGAGCGCTCTAATAACGATCGGGATGCTGAGCGGAGCGGCTGAGGCGCAGACGGGAGGATGGACGGTGACTCGCTTGCAACCGGCGGGGGCGGCGTACTCCTATGCCAACGGACTTTCCGGCACGCAGCAGGTCGGCACCGCGTATACTGCCGGCGTGGAGCGCGCATCGCTCTGGAGCGGCACTGGTGCTTCTTGGATTGACTTGAACCCTGCCGGCGCGACGCGATCTCAAGCCCGCGCGTTTTCGGGCAACCGCCAAGTCGGAAACGCCACGATCGGAGGAATCTCCCGCGCCGGATTCTGGAGCGGCACGGCTGCGTCGTGGGTGGCTCTCGACCCGGCGAACTCGACTGAATCGAGTGTGTACGGAGCATCGGGCACACAGCAGGTCGGCGAAATCCTTGTTGGCGGTATGTCACAAGCGTGCTTGTGGAACGGTACCGCAGCATCGTTTGTGGCACTTCACCCCGCGGGAGCCTTTGTGTCAGTTGCGTACGCCACAACTGGCACACAGCAGGCGGGATCCGTGCGCATAAACGGCATCAGTCGGGCCAGTCTTTGGAGAGGGACGGCCGCGACATGGGTAGACCTCAATCCGGCGGGTTCGTTGTATTCGGTTGCCAACAGCATCTTCGGCACGCAGCAGGTCGGTGATGTGACTGTCGGCAACAGGCATCATGCCAGTCTGTGGACCGGTACGGCGGCGTCGTGGGTCGATCTAAATCCGGCGGGTTCGATCGAATCTTTCGCCCACGACACCTCCGGCTCGCAGCAGGTTGGCGATGCCAACCTCGCTGGCGTGCAGAGAGCGGGGTTGTGGAGTGGCACTGCGGCCTCTTGGGTCGATCTTTCAGCGTACCTCATGGGTTCTTGGGGCGGCTCGTCGGCCAGACGAATCTGGACCGACGGAACTGCGACATACATCGTCGGCTCCGCTCGGAATAGTTCTACTGGAAACGACGAAGCCATACTTTGGACCCGCCCGATCTGTCGCGCCGACTTTAACCGCTCCGGCGGCTCCGCGCCGCTGAGCGTGCAGGACATCTTCGACTTCCTCGCCGCATGGTTCGCCCAAGACCCCCGCGCCGACTTCAACGCCATCAACGGCATCACCCCGCAAGACATCTTCGACTTCCTGAACGCGTGGTTCACGGGGTGCTGACCAAACGCCGGGCGTGCTTTTCCGGTCCTAATCCTAATCCTAATCCTGCTCCTCATCGTCTTCGTCTTTAGCTTTGGAAGGGGAAGGGAGACGATTAGGATTACGATTAGGATTAGGACAAGGCGGGGAGGGGCGGAGCGTGGCGGTACCCAAGGCGGGGATTTG
>JAYVRG010000070.1:0-119202 GCA_043776515.1 Phycisphaerales bacterium | reverse complement strand
TGCCGCGCGGCATTTTCGGCATGAGAGAAATCCTTTTTGTCATGCCGCGCGAAGGTTTTGTCATGCCAAAACACATTTCTCTGATGCCTTGGGACATTCTTGGCATCAGAGAAATGATTTCTTTGATGCCGCGCGGCGTGGTGAATGGCATGGACCTTCCGACGCGTGGTCCGAAAAGCACGCGCGGGGTGTGGCGCGGGCCGTCACACTGTGCGGGGCGCGCGGAGTGTGCCGGTGCGATCGTCGCGTTCGCGCGTCTTCTTTGCGTGCGTGTCCCCCCTTCGCCAAAATGCCGTCCGCAGGACCCGATGGGGATGGCGGCGGTGCTCTCCGGGTTCTCCGATGCGGCACGCGGGCCGGAATGTCCGGCCTGCTCGCAGACGCGAGAAACGGCGCGAGGTCGCTCACCGAGGTATCTTGCAATGAGTATATTACCGTCCAAAACAAGCGAACTGCTGACCTTCTGCAACGCGCACGTGGACATCTTCAGCACCAACGCGGTGGCGATCGGACTCAACTCGGCAAGGGCCCTCGCATTCAAGAATGCCAGCGTCCAGGCCCAACTCGACTTCGACGCGGCGACCAAGGCGGGCAACCTGAAGAAGGCGGCCGTGAGCACCTCGCAGGAGTCGGTCAAGGCGCTGCGCAAGGTCGCCGCGGACACCATCGCGATCATCAAGGCCTTCGCCGACGTGGCGGCCGTGCCCAGCGTGGTCTACAACCTCGCCAACCTGCCGATGCCCGCGATGCCCGGACCGATCCCCGCGCCGGGAACGCCGACGGACTTCGTCGCGAGCATCGACCAGAGCGGCGCGGTGAAGCTCATTTGGAAGTGCCCGAACCCGTCGGGGATCGGCGGGACGATCTACGAGGTGCGCCGCCGCACCGGCGCGAATACCAATCCCTTCAACTTCGTCGGCTTCAACGGCAAGCGCGAGTTTGTGGATGCCGAGCTGCCCGCGGGCTCCACGGGCGTGACGTACAAAGTGATCGCAACCCGCAGCACGCTGCGCGGCCCGCCAGCGGAGTTCAACGTGAACTTCGGCGTGAGCGGCGGCGGCGGGATGTTCATCGCGTCTACGTCGATGGGAGATGGGGAGATGAAGATCGCGGCGTGAGAGGAGAGGCATCAGGCACTGGGCATCGGGCACTGGTGCGGAATCGGAATATCACGCAGCTCCGGGCGGAGACGCTCGGGGCTGTTTTTTTCTCGATGGGGGATGAGTCGCGTGTCCGTAGTTTGGGGGGGAATACAACTCAAGAACATAGTTGATGGTTCGGGATTGGTCGTTGCTTCGCCTGATCGGCTAAACTGTTGCAGATGCCACAAGGCCGCCCCAAACGCTCCGCCATACTCGCGGCATACACCGCGATATTCTGGCTTTTCATGGGAGCTTTGTTGGCGGTGGCCGTGACCTGGGGAACCTCGTGGGTGTCGTGGCAGTTTGTCTGGAAATCAAAGAGGTCGCTCGCTGCGATGACCTTCGTACAGGAGCAGCGACGATTTTCATGGCTTGTCGCGGAGCACCCGGAATGGCCGTGGACGGTGGCCGAGGCGAGGCAACGGTCGGCACTGTTCGCCGATGATGTCGAGATAGCACATTCGCCGCTCGGGCCAGACTCGCGGAAGTCCTGCGTGTACATCTCGGTTCGTTCGATGGGCGTGCCGTTCCGCTGTCTTTACTTGGGGAGCTACTGCGAGACCGGCCCGATGGGCGATGACATCAAACTCGAGCCATGCGGCGTGTGGACCGTACAAACGCCCTTCCTTGCCGGTGATTTCCACGATCTTCCGACGATTCCCCTCTGGCCCGGCTTCGCCCTCAACACCCTCTTCTACGCCGCGCTCGCGTGGGGCCTCTGGCAACTCCCGCTGGCGATCCGCCGACGGCGGCGGCGGAGCAAGGGGTTGTGCGTGCGGTGCGGGTATGACCTGAAGGGATTGGCGGCTGGCGCGGTGTGCCCTGAGTGCGGCCGCCCGGCTTTGGCTCGGTCATAATCCTAATCCTGCTCCTAATCCTAATCTTCCGCTGCCTTTCACCCGGTCTGGACCAAGGCGGGGACGATTAGGATTAGGATTAGGAGCAGGATTAGGACGAGGCAGAAAGGCAGATCCCACAATCCCCCGGTTTAGGGAATGGCCCTTTCCCCAGCCCCCCGACCCTGCCTACGCTTGCGGCGATTCTCGCAGCGCCCACGTGGGCCTTGTCTCTGGATCTCCGACGCTTCCTCTCGGCCCGAGTTCAAGCAGCGGCAACCGTTTCACACTCGGGCAATATGGATCGAAGCGTCATGAAGCTTTACGTTGGCAATCTGTCTTTCAACACGTCCGAGCAGTCCCTCCGCGATCTGTTCTCCGCGCACGGCGAAGTCTCCTCCGCGTCCCTCGTCATGGACCGCGACACCGGCCGCCCCCGCGGCTTCGGTTTCGTTGAGTTCTCCAACGACGAGCAGGCCCGCGCCGCGATCGCGGCCCTGAATGGCAAGAACTTCGATGGCCGCGACCTCACCGTCAACGAAGCACGTCCCCGCGAGGGTGGCGGCGGCGGTGGTGGTGGTGGTGGCGGTCGTGGTGGCAGCCGCGGCGGAGGCGGCGGCGGCTGGGGCGGCGGCGGTGGTGGTGGTGGTCGCTCCTCCGGTGGCGGCGGCAGTGGTGGCGGCAGCAGTGGTGGTGGTGGTGGCCGCGGCGGCTGGTAAGCAGCCCTGCGGGTCACTTGACTCGAAAGTTTGACTCAACTCAACGCCCCGCGGCCGCAAGCCGTGGGGCGTTCTGCTTGCGCAGGGCGATGCAAACCGCCAGCACTGTGGCACACCTAGAATCGAGCGTCACCGGAGGCGTCGCGTCATGCAAACGGTCGAATCCATACTTGATCAGTTCAGAAACCTTTCGGAGGAAGACCAACGCCGCTTGGTGCGAGAGATCACACGCACGCGGCTGCTCGCCACGGCGCGTCGCATCGCCGATGGGCGAGAGCCCATGCCGCCGGTCGGCGATGAGGAGTTGAACCAGCTCGTCCACGAGGCCAGGCGCGAGGTGCTTCGTGCGCGTGGTCTTTGATGTCAGCGTCCTGATTCGCTTTGCGCTGGGCAGCACGCTGGCTGCGCGACTCTTGGAGCGGGCGGCGAATGGTGAGTATTCGATACTCTCGAATGATCTGCTCATTGAGGAACTGACCCGAACGGCCGCCAAGCCGCGATTGGCGGCACGTCTGGACCAAGCCGCTCGTGACGACCTGCTCGCCTTTCTCAGGAATGTGGCTGAACAGGTGCGGATCGCCCCGCCGTATCCCGGCTGCCGCGACCCGGACGATGGGTATTTGCTCGCGCTCGCCCGTGATGGCCGGGCAAACTATTTGGTCACCAATGATGAGGATCTTCTCTGTCTGTCGCCGATGGGTGAGTGTGCGATACTGACTCCCGAGGCATTCAGCCAGCGATTGCATGGTCGATAGGCCAAAGGTACTCGAATCGAAGGCATGATGCGCAAAGTCTGCGGGATGTGAAGTTGGCCGCGCAGGAATGATCCTGCGGACGAGTGCTGGCCGATAGCGTGGCTCGACTTGGAGCATGGGCTGGAAAGTTCATGCGCCGAGAAGACACGGGCTGGAAAGCCCGTGGCACGGAGAACCACGGGCAGGATGCCCGTGCCACGGACAGAAGCCAGGATGGCGAGCAAAGCACCAATCAAACCAGCACTTGCCGGCGCGGGGAGTTCGCTTCCGGCGTTGTTGCACAAGTTGCACAAGCATCGCGGGCTGATCGTGCCGATCGGGTTTGTGCTGCTGCTGATGGTGGTGCTGGTGCCCATGCCCACGGCGGTGATGGATGTGCTGATCTGCCTGAATATCGCGCTCTCGGTGCTGATTCTGCTGACGACCATTTACATGGAGCAGCCGCTAGATTTCAGCGTGTTTCCCTCGCTGCTGCTGGCGACGACGCTCTTCCGGCTGGTGCTGAACATCGCGTCCACGCGGCTGATTCTGACGGCCAAGGCCGCGACGCCGGAGGAGGCGGTGGGCGTCGCGGGGCACGTGATCTCGGCGTTTGCGAACTTCGTCGCGGGAGACAATCTATTTGTCGGGGTGATCCTGTTTCTGATTCTGGTGATCGTGCAGTGGGTGGTCATCACCAAGGGCGCGACGCGCATCTCGGAAGTGGCGGCACGGTTCACTTTGGACGCGATGCCCGGCAAGCAGATGGCGATCGACGCGGACCTGAACGCGGGGAGCATCAACGAGCAGGAGGCGAAACGCCGGCGCGAGAAGATCGCCAGCGAGGCGGACTTCTTTGGTGCCATGGACGGTGCCTCCAAGTTCGTGCGCGGCGACGCGATCGCGGGCATCATCGTCACTTTCGTCAATATCATCGGCGGGTTCGCGGTGGGAACGATCGATCGCGGATGGGAGGCGGGCAAGACGGCGCACGTCTTCACGCTGCTGACCATCGGCGACGGGCTGACGGCGCAGATTCCTTCGTTTATCGTGGCGATCGCCAGCGCGCTGATCGTGACCCGCTCGGGCTCCAAGCAGCAGCTCGGGCATGAACTGACGGGGCAGCTCACCAGCCAGCCGATCGGGCTCTGGGTGACAGCGGCGTTTCTGGGGATGCTCGCGCTCACGCCGCTGCCGACGATTCCGCTGCTGGTGACGGCGGGCGGACTCGCGGGGCTTGCCTTTAGCTTGCAGCGGACGAGCAGGGAAAAGAAGCAACAGGAACAGAAGAAGGTGACGGCCGCGGCGACCAAAGCGCCGGAAGGACCGCCGCCGGAGCAACTGCTGAAACTGGACACGCTGGAACTGGAAGTCGGATATGGGCTGGTCGCGCTGGTGGACACGACCCAGGGCGGCGATCTGCTGGAGCGGATATCCGCGATTCGGCGGCAACTGGCGGTGGAGCTTGGGTTCATTCTGCCTCCGGTGCGCATCCGCGACAACATGCAGGTGGGGCCGAACGAGTATCGAGTGAAGATCAAGGGCGCGGTGGTGGCGAAGGGTGAGACGATCCCCGGGCGGCTGATGGCGATGGACAGCGGGATCGCCACGGGTCGCGTGGACGGTGAGCCGACCAAGGAGCCCGCGTTCGGGCTGGATGCGTGGTGGATCGATCCCGCCCTCAAGACTCGCGCGGAGACCATGAACTACACGGTCGTCGATCCCACGAGCGTGCTGGCGACGCATCTCACGGAAGTGGTGAAGACCAACGCCGGGGAGCTGCTGACGCGCGAGGAAGTGAACAATCTGGTGACACAGCTCAAGGAGAAGGCCCCGAAGCTGGTGGACGAGGTGGTGCCGGGGATAGTCAAGCCGGGCGATTTGCAGAAGGTGATGCAGAACCTGCTGCGCGAGCGGGTGCCGGTGCGCGATCTGGAGACGATCCTCGAGACGCTGAGCGACTGGGGCTCCAAGACCAAGGATCTGGATGTGCTGACGGAGTATGTCCGGCACGCGCTGCGCCGGACGATCTGCCAGCAGTACGCCTCGCCGATGGATGTCGGCCCCGCCGGACGCGGGAATATGAAGCCGGGGAGTGCGGGGTATCGGATCGCGTGCGTCACGCTCGATCCATCGCTGGAGGATGTGATCAACTCGTACATTGATCGCTCGGCGGGGGCGACGGTGGTGAACATGCCGGCGCGGGTGGCGCAGCAAGTGAGCCAGCAGATTCTGGATGCGTTGCGGACGCTGACGCAAGCGGGGCATCAGCCGGTGGTGCTGGCCTCGCCGCAGGTGCGGGCGGTGGTGCGGCAACTGTTGGAGCCGCACTTGCCGAATGTAGCGGTGCTGGGATACAACGAGGCGGTGGCGGGAGTGGAGATCGAGTCGCTCGCGCTGGTGGGGCCGCCGGGGCAGCAGGGCGCGGCAGGGATGAATAGTCAAGCGGTGGCGGCGTGAAATGTTGTCCACCGATTCTCCACAGTGGGGGCTGACCGACAGGAATCGCGAGGAGAATCGGGCTGGGAGTTGACGGATCGGGTGTGATGCCTGACAATGGGCGGGTCGAAACGGGCGGTCCGTTTGCGGGTTGGTGGGACGAGGTTGGAATCGCGGCGTTCGCCGCGCCGCTGGGCAGGATGCTCTCGGATATGGCCAGGGACGGCATTGCATGAAGCTCAAGACCTATCGCGCAGCAAGCATGGCCGAAGCCCTGACCGCGGTCAAAAAGGACCTCGGCAAGGAGGCGGTGATTCTGCACACCCGATCCGTGAAGGTCGGCGGGCTGCTGGGCTTTGGCAAGAAGACGATGATCGAGATCACCGCGGCGGATGAGCCGGTGAGCGGGGCGCGCCGGGGTGTGGCGGCGAAGGGGAAGATCGAGACTGTTGCGAGCGGGAAAGGTCAACAGGCGCAGAAGCCGATCCTGACGGCGACGGCGACGGCCGCGGCGAACGCGTATCGGCGAGCGGCGGAACTGGCGGGAAATGGTGGGACGGCACTCCGACAGCCGGTTGCATCGGCCCGCGTGGAACTGAAGCCGACGCATGTGCCCGCGCCGGCACCGATGGCGGCGCAGCAGCAGGCACGAATGGCCGAGGAACCGACGCTGATGTCGGTGCGTGAGCGGCGCGTGGCGGAGCAGGCGGCGATGCAGCCCGTGATGCAGCCCGTGATGCAGCCAGCAATGAACACGCAGCGCGAGGGTGGGGCGCGTCGGGAGCCGACACAGGTGCAGTTTGAGGGGACCGGATCGAGCGTGTTTGCTGGTTCGAGCATGTGCCGCGAACTAGCGGACATCAAACTGCTGGTGAATCAGGTGTTGCACAGCCAACCGGCGTCGAGCGCGGGCGTGGCGGCGGGGGCGATGCCCGAGGCATTGTTTCAGCACTATCTGCGCCTGCTGGAAGCATCGGTGAGCCGCGAGATCGCGGACGCGGTGATCGGTGCGGTGCGTGATGAACTGACTCCGGGCGAGATGCACGATGCGTCGATCGTGCGGACGACGGTGCTACGGCACATCGCGGGGCTGATTCCGGTGGCGGACGCGGGAAGCGTGCCGCAGGCGCGAAACGGCGAGCCGCTGGTGATCGCACTGGTCGGGCCGACTGGTGTGGGCAAGACGACGACGATCGCGAAACTCGCGGCGGCGTACAAGCTGCGGCATGGCAAGTCGGTGGCGCTGATTACCAGCGACACGTACCGGATCGCGGCGGTGGATCAACTGCGGACCTATGCGGGAATCATTGGGCTGCCGCTGAAGGTGGTGATGACGCCGGAGGAGATGTCCCACGCGGTGGCGTCGCTACGCGGCTACGACGTGGTGCTAATTGATACCGCGGGACGGAGCCAGTTCAACGCGGATCGGATCGCGGAGCTGCGGCAGTTTGTGGATGCTGCGTCGCCGACGGAGGTGCATCTGGTGCTCTCCAGCGCGGCCAGCGAGCCGGTGCTGATGCGGACGGCCGAGTCGTTCGCGGGCCTGCGCCCGGATCGGGTGATTCTGACCAAGCTGGATGAGGCGGTGAACTTCGGGGTGATTGTCAATGTGACGCGCCGGCTGGGGACCGCGCTCTCGTTCATCACCACCGGGCAGGAAGTGCCGGATGACATCGAACGCGGGCAGCCGGATCGTCTGGCGCGGATGGTGCTGGACAACTCGATGATCGGCGGCTCGGCTGCGGGTCAGCCGCGGCGCGGCGTGCTGGGGGGCGTGCAGAACCTGGAGCGTGAGCAGATGCTCTCGAGCGTGGGAGGCGGGCGGTGATGAACAACACTCTTCAGGAACCCAGGGCGGCCGCCGCGCGGGCGGATCGGGCGTGGTCGCAACTCATCACGGATGTGGAGTTTGATCTGGCGTCAATTGACGCGGAGATAGATGATTTAGGGATGGAAACAGGGGCGGTTGAGGTGGTAGCGCGGGTGTCGGAGCCGGAGGGGGATCAGGCGGCTTCGTTGCGGAGGATGATGGGGGGAGTGGGGCTCAGTGAGACAAGAGAAGAGAAGAGCACGGGCAGGATGCCCGTGGCACGGAATCACGGGCTGGAAAGCCCGTGGCACGATCGCATGGCCACGTTGCAGGCGGCGCGGAAGGCGCGGGTTGTTGCGATCGCCAGTGGTAAAGGCGGCGTGGGGAAGACCAACATCGCCGTGAACACGGCGATCGCGCTGGCGCGGCGTGGCTTGCGGGTCACGCTGCTGGACGCGGACCTAGGAACCGCGAACGCGGATGTGCTCTGCGGCATCATGCCCTCGGCGCGGCTGGACCATGTGCTCGGGCCGGGTGGGCTGGCCGTGCATGATGGGGCGCGGCGATCAATCAACGACATCGTGGTGGATGCGCCGGGCGGGTTCAAGCTCGTTCCGGGGTCCGCCGGAATCGGGCGCATGGCTGATCTGAACGCGAGCGAGCGGCGTTGGCTGGTGAGCGCGCTGGTGGAACTTGCGGCCCAGGCGGATGTGGTGCTGATCGACGCCGCAGCGGGCGTGGGGCAGGGCGTGACATCGCTCCTGCACGCGGCGGACCTCTCGATCGTGGTGACAACGCCGGAGCCGACTGCGATCGCGGATGCGTACGCGCTCATCAAGTGCCTGGTGATGGAATCGGACGTGCCGCCGTGTACGGAAGAGGATCGCATCGCGCTGGTGGTGAACCAGACCCGCGAGCCGCTGGAGGCGTTTGCGACCCACGCGCGGATCGCGGGTGTGTGTGAGCGATTTTTAGGACTTCGCCTCCCGATGCTCGGTTTCGTCGCGCAGGATGTGCGCGTGGGCGAGGCGGTGCGGGCCCAGAAGCCGTACACGATCATGGACCCGGGAACGATGGCGAGCAGAAATACCGCTGATTTAGCGGTGGCAATCATCAATATGCTGAGAATCGAGCGCCCGGAGATCGCGTGGAAGCGGCTGCGCCCCGCGCGGCAGCCGGGCGGGCAGCGGATGGATCGCGGCGTGGGCGGGCTGGTGCGGCGATTGCTGGGACATCCGTCACAGACGGCACAGACCGTTGCAAAAGATGGAAATCCGTGACCCCGGCTGCATTCAAGTTCTGAAAACGCCGAGGTACCTGCCCACAGGACTTGAGTTGAGAAAAACAGGGAGTTTCAGTTGGCCCCGGGTATTGCGACCAAGGTTATCAGTGCCAGCAGCGCCCTCACCGCTTTCGCGTTGGGGATTATGGCCGGTCTGTTTGCGGGAAATCCGGCTGAGACAATTCTTGCGCGTTCACTGGTGGCGCTGGTCGTTGGGTATTTTGTCGGAATGATCGTCGGGACGATTGGTGAGCGGACGGTACAGGAAGGCATCAGGAAGTACGAGCAGAACCGCCCGGTTCCGGGCGCGAAGGGCGAGCCGTCGGCTCAGTCCTTGAAGTTATCCGCATAGTTGTCCACAAAGAATGCGCGGAGTTGCATTCTGAAAGTCGCCGTTATACTTCTCTTTGACATCGCCATGGATTGGCGGGTCATGGAGTGCGGGCTCTGGGCATCGAAAGGTGTCAAGAGTCCGTCTAAATGGACCAGTTTCTACTGGTTCGGGTCCGAGTGGTCAAGGAGCGGCCATGTCACGTCTGCGCGCATCATCGTCGGGAACTCGCGCTCGTAGCGGCAACAGATACGCCGTCGAGCACGCCGAACCCTCCAAACTGCCGACCAAGTTCGACAAGCTTCCCATCCGGGAAGTCTGGCAGCAGTACAAGAAGGGCCAGTCCAAGGAGATCAGGAACTTTCTCGTCGAGAGGTACCTGCCCTTGGTCCGCTATAACGCGGAACGCATCTACGCCCGGCTTCCCGACGAGGTGGACATTCAGGACCTGATGTCCGCCGGGCTGTTCGGGTTGATGGACGCGATCAACGCGTTCGACCTCGCCCGCGGTGTAAAGTTCGAGACGTACTGCGCCCCGCGTATCCGCGGCGCGGTGCTCGACGAACTCCGCTCAATGGACTGGGTGCCACGGCTGGTGCGCCATCGCACCGGCAAGGTGGACGGTGCGCGCCAGACCTTCGAGATGGCCAATGGGCGCGCTCCGACAGACGACGAGCTGTCGGGCATTCTGAACATCGAGGGCGAGGAGTTCGACAAGTACAAGCGCGACTCGTCCGCAGTGGGCACCTTCTCGCTGACGCGGAAGTGCTTCTCGTCGGATGGGAGCAAGGATGTCCGCGAGATCGATGTCATCAAGGACGACTCGCAAAACAACCCGTTCATCGATATCCAGCGCAAGGACGTGAAGGACCTGATCACCAAGGGCTTGTCGCGTGCGGAGCGGCTCATTGTCATTCTCTACTACTTTGAGGAGATGACGATGAAGGAGATCGGCGCGACACTGGACCTTTCCGAGAGCCGCGTGAGCCAGATGCACAGCTCGATCCTGGCCCGGCTGAAGGCGCAGATGCAGCATCGCTCGCGGGAACTGGAACCGGCTCATCCATGAACTGACTCGCTGAATCATGCTGGATCACGCTGAATCACCATGAATCAAACGGCGTCGCTCGGACGGCGCTTTCCGAAAATCCCTCTTCTTCGCAAGCCCCCGGGGTCTAGCCCGGGGGCTTTCGCTTTTGCCGAGATATCCTGCGTGCATGGTGAGTGTGCTGGCGGCCATTGCGATCGGCTCAAATGTTGGCGCTCGGGATGCGCACATGGCGTTCGCGTTCGAGGCGATCGCACGGTTGCCGGGGACGCAGATCGTGGCGCGGGGGCCGGTGATGCGGACGGTGGCGGTGGGGAAGCCGGGCGTGGACGCCGGCGGGGAGTATCTGAACTCGTGCGGGGTAGTGCGGACATCGCTCGGGGCTCGGGAGTTGCTGGCACGGCTGCACGAGATCGAGCGGGAGCGCGGGCGGGATCGCGCGGCCGAGGGGCGTTGGGGGCCGCGGACGTTGGATTTGGATTTGCTGGTGTATGGTGACGCGGTGATTGATGAGCCCGGGCTGACGGTGCCGCACCCGCGCTTGCACGAGCGGCGATTTGTGCTGGAACCGCTGGCGGCGATCGCGCCGGAGATGATGGTGCCGGGACGTGGACGAGTGGGGGAGTTGCTGCGAATGCTGGTGCACGAAACACCAGTGAAGAAGGGATGACGAATGCAGATCGGTATGCGCACGCGAAGGGTGATTGGTGTGGTCTGTGCGGCGGCGATGTCCGCCGCGGCATGGGCGGAGCCGCCGACCGCGGCGGATGTGGTGCGCGAGTTGCAGACGTTCTACCGTGCAGGGCCGACGTGCGAGCGTGTGCAGGTGGAACTGCGGACGGCCGCGCCAGCACCGGCGGTGGGGACGAGGGTGGCGCGGTCGTCGATGGTGGTTCGCGTGCAGCCGAAGAAGGTGGAGGAGAAGCCCAAGCCGGTGGAGGGAAGTGCGACGCCCGCAGCGACAACACCGGAGCCGCCGGTGGTGAGGAGCGCGGTTGCGTCGATCGGATTGGAACTGGGGCAACTGCATGTGTCGGCCGCGGATGGCTCGTTGATTGCTGTGCATACGCGCGATCCGACGACGTTCTTTCGTGCGCCGATCAGTGAAGACTTGCGTTCCAGAGCGCTCGCGGAGGCGTTGCCGCCAGTGCTGATGCCGGAAGTGGATCTGGCCGCGTGCGCGGCTGGGGAAACATGCACGGAGTTCTGGCCATACGCAACGGGAATCGTGTGGCAGAGTTTGGAACAGGATGCGAAACAACCGGGGCGGCGGATCGTGCGCGGAACGTGCGAGGGCGGGACGGTGGCGCTCACGATGCAGGGCACCCGGCTGCGCTCGCTGGTGATCGACATGGCGCAGAAGAAGACGACGATGACGCTGGGATTCGCGTCGTTCATTCCGTGCGAGCCGGCGAAGCAGGCGATTCAGGTGGGGAGCCGGTTGCCAGTGGCATCGATGGATGAGTTGCGGCCGCGCTCGGGGACGCTGCGGGTGGGGTTTCGCGTGCCGCCGATGCCGATCACGCAGGCGGCGGGGCCGGCGTGGGATTTGGGCGCGTTGCTGCAACCGCCGCTGGATGCGCTCGCGGCCGGAGTTCGGCCGGCGGAGCACGCGGTGCTGGTGATGGTGCGCCGGCCGCCGACGAATGCGGGTGGGCGATTTCGTCCCGAGGAACTCGCACCGATACTGGCCCGGATGCGGCGCGAGGCGTTCAAGGCGCGGATGCCCGGCGAGCAGGAACGCGAGCCGGGCGCGCCGGGTGCGGTTGGGGGGGCGATCGCCAAGTTCGGATACGCGCCGGTGTTGGCGATGACCGCGCCCAAGCCGGATGAGTTGCTGGGAATACTCAAGAGCGAGGCGGAGAAGTGGGGGCCGGATGTGCTGTGGACGACGGAGCCGAAGGGCACGATTGACCTGTTCGCGCCGGGCGCGGATGCGTGCTGCGTGGTGATCGACGCGGACTATGTGCTGAGGGCGGTGGTGGTGGTTGATCCGGGACAGACGGCGGAGATGGTGGCGGATCAGATCGCGGCGGCGCTGTTTGAGTTGGGGGCGGCGGAGACGAAGTAGCGTGGCATGGGCTTTCTAGCCCATGTCGCGGCCGCTTCGGCCGCGAGTTTGGTTGTGAGTCTCACAGTGATTCCGGGCGAAGCGCCCGGAACCCGCCGCGGCGGGCCACGAAAGGAAAAGAGCCACGGGCTGCGTGGCTCTGGGGAAGGACTGAGATTTTGTTCGGTCGAAGCGACCGAAGCATGGGCTGGTAAGCCCATGCCACGGCGATCAAGCCGACTCGGCACGCGGATGCGCTTGGTTGTAGGCGTTCTGCAAACGTTGCGTGGTGAGGTGTGTGTATATCTGCGTGGTGCTGAGGGACTGGTGGCCCAGGAGTTCCTGCACGCTGCGGAGGTCCGCACCGTTCTCCAGCAGGTGCGTCGCGAAGGAGTGGCGGAGCGTGTGGGGGCTGATGTCCGGATCGAGGCCAGCGGTGATGAGATATTTGTCCAACTTGCGGCGGACGGAGCGGCTGGAAAGACGCTTACCGTGCTTGTTCACAAACAGCGGCTTGGCGTGCCCGGAGGCGTCCGGTCCCCACCATGCGGCGCAGCGCGGGTCGGATTGCACCAGCGCGACATAGCGCTTCACAGCGCCCATCGCGTGGGTGCCCAGGGGAACGAGGCGTTCCTTCTTGCCCTTGCCGCGGACGCGGAGGGCCTCGCCGGGTTCGTCCATGTCATCGGCGTTCAGGCCGACGAGTTCGCTGACGCGGATGCCGGTGGAGTAGAGCGTCTCGAGCATCGCGCGATCGCGGAGGCCCAGGACATCGCGCTCGCTGGGGGTCGCGAGGAGTTTCTCGATCTGCTCGACGGTGATCGCCTTCGGCAGGCGCTTGGCCTGGCGGGGCGTGCGGATTGCGGTCATGGGGTTGGTCTTGGTGAAGCCGCGCCGGTTGGACCACTTGTAGAAGGAGCGCAGGGTTGCGATCTTGCGGGCCATGGTGGCCGCGGAGTATTCCTTGGTGCCCAGGTGGGAGAGGAACTCGCGGATGGATTCCGGGTCCGCGTCGCAGATGAGCTTGGTGACGGTGGGGGGAATGATGGTGTGGGCCACATCGCCGTTGCTCGTGCCACCGCCGATCTTGTCGAATGCGGTCTGCTCGTGTACCTCCTTCATCTCGATGTTTCCCTCTTCGGAGAGGAACTCGATGTACTGGCGAAGGTCCGCGCCGTAGCAACGCGCGGTGTAGTGGCTGAAGTGCCGCTCGTCCATGAGATAGGACGTAAAGCCGGCGATGATGGGAAGGGTCGTCATACTCCGTTGCTCCTGGCCGCCGCGCCATCCATGGCGTTGCGTGCGTGCGTGTCTGTTGATGACTGAGACTGGAACAGAGACAGAATCGAGAGGCGAGGACTGAGTCGAGATTTGGGGCGAGAACTGAACGTCTGATATTGATTGGTCGGCCGAATCTGCGTCCGGCTTTATCCGGCCTCTCAGGTTGCGGGGTTTGTGGGGGTCGGGTCGTTCCGCGCTAGCCCCGGAAGCAGGCGGTTTCTGAGCTGGTGGCTGACGAGCGCGGCGTCAAACCAGTCAAAAGGAACATCCTCCGATTTGGCGAGTTCGGCCAGACGCATCAGCAGCGACTGTTCCTCGCCGGGGTGGCAGGAGAACGTCCAGCGGTGCTGGCCCTTGCTTAGCGTGACGCACTCGCAGGCGTGCGAGACGTTCACGGTGACGGGCGTCGGAAGGGCCGACTTCTTGGAGTTTCGCGGATTGGGCTTGCCGAGCATGACTTGCGTTCCGTCGGGCGGGCTGGTGCGCCCCGGGAACGGGACGCGGCTAGCGCGGGGGGGCGGTCGGTTCGGCCGTTGTGGTCACGGGTTGCGCCAGACGCAGGCGTTCCTGGTCGATGAGGCGCGAGACCGCGACGAACGAGGCGAACTGCGTGTACAGGTCCATGCTTGCCATGATGCGTTTCCAACCGAGTGCGGATTCGGGATCGTGCCTGCCCGTGGCGTAGCGGCGAAGCTCCATCTGCACTTCGTGGTTGGTGCCATCAAGGTGCTGGCTGAGCGTCGCGACGGGCTTGGTGAGATACTGGGTTGCGAGGCGCCGGTCGTACTCGGTGTAGGAGAGTTGAAGTCGCAGCGGATCGAGTTCCGGTGCTTGCACACCCGGGTTGCTGGCGAAGAGCGCGAGCTTGATGCCGAGTTTGGGCGGGTTGTAGGGGTCGTAGGCGGTGATGGTCCCGACGATGAGGCCGTCCACGCCGAGGGAGTTGGCAAGGTTGCGGGCGTCCTGCGGAGTGGCGACGCTGGTCATGCCGCGGGCCCGCATCGCACCGAGCGTGCGGTTGAGAGGAAGGCAGGCCAGGCCGCGGACCTGGTCGATGTTGTGGATGATCTCGTCGGCGATCATGCCGGTGTCCACGATGGAGACGCCGGACTCGTTGGCAAGCGGGGCGACGGCCCAGAGGACATCGCCTCGTGCGGCGTGGTAGGGAGCGACGAGCACATCCGGCGGAGAGAGGGTCTCCGTGGGTGCGCAGGCGGAAACAATCATGAGCGCGAGCACGAGTGCGGCCAACGCCGAAGCGCGTGCCGCGCGGAAGAGCATGGTCTGTACGGTTGTCATGGCGTCCTGCCGTTTACGCGGGAAAATCCTTCGCCCGCGACGAAAACTCGGAATGGAAGCGGCTCGGCGGCGGTGAGGCCGGGGAGCCGGGAGGGAGTGAGGGAGGCGGAGAGGTGAGAAGGGGAGAGGAGTAGAAAGAGAGGAAGGTAAGGAACATGGGCTGGTAAGCCCATGCCACGGCACGGGATCAGTGGCCGGAGGCGGGGGCGGTGTGTTCGTCGGGGACGCTGGTCATTTCGGTAGCGGGGCCTTTGGTCGGGGCGTGGCCGGTGGCGGCGGTAATGGCCTTGTCGGTGCCGATGGACCAGATGTTCGGGATGCCGGTGCGATCGGAGACGAAGTAGATGCGGCCGTCGATGGACCAGCTGGGCATGAGATTCATGAAGGGGCCGGAGGTGAGCACGACGCGCTGCGAGCCGTCAACGGATGTCATCCAGAGCGTGCTCTGGGGCATCTTGTCGGAGGCGGAGGCGAGATCGTTGGGATTCGCGATGGTGGCGTAGACCACCCGCGTGCCGTCGGGAGACCATGAAGCGTTGATGAGCGCCTGGCCCTGGGCGGAGGCGATCTCCGTCGGGCTGGAGGCATCGCCGGGGCGATAGTCGAGGGACCAGATGCTGAAGGCGTGGTCGCCGCGCTCGCGGGAACGCTGGAAGAGAATCTTGTCGCGCCCGTCCATGCCGGTGTGGGCGACGGGGCACCACTGCGGGAACATGCCGTAGCCCAGGAACTCGGCGGAGCTGGTGCCGCCGACGTCCATGGTCCACATTTCCCAGCGCCCGGAGGTCTCGCCGAGGCGGCAGAAGGCGAGCTTCTTGCCATCGGGCGACCAGGAGGGGTGCAGTTCGTGCGAGGCGTCGCCGGTGACTTGCAGCGCCTGGCCGCCGGTGATGGGCATCACGTAGATATCCCAGTTGCCGTTACGGTTGGAGCAGAAGGCGATGCGCTGGCCATCGGGGCTGAACGCGGGCATGACGTCGTTGCCGGCGTCGGAGGTGAGCTGCGTGATGGTGCGCCCGGTGGTGGACTTGATATAGATGTCCGAGGTCGGGCGGTGCTGCGTGGAGGCGAAGGCGATGAAGCGGCCGTCGCGGGAGACGCAGGGATCAAAGTCCGCGCCCTCGGGGGCCATGGTGACGTGGGTCAGCCCCTCGACGCCGTCGCCGCTGGTGGGCCTGGTCATCGGCATCGCGGAAGCGGTGCGCGTTCCGAGCACATCCATGCCCTTGTCGCCCTTGAACTGGTCATCCCAGACGGCGCGGTCGGCCTCGGCGATCATGCTGATCCAGAACGGTTCGAGCTTCTGGCCGGGGCGATAGGAGGAGGTGCTGGTGGGGATCTTCCCCATGTTGTTCATGCTGGGCGGGGGCTGGATGACCGTGGTGGAGGTCATCATGGTGGAGCCGCTGACATCGGTTGTAGATGTTGGAGTTGGCGCGTAAGTGGTGGCCGCGGCGGTTGTGTCTGTAGTGGTGGCGCCAGCGTTCTTGCTGGGCGACTTATAGGAAGTCTGGTTCATCTCGCAGCCGCCGGCCAGGCCAGCGGAGCAAATGAGAAAGATCGTCTTGACGAGGGTCGAGGTGTGCAGTGAGGTCGTTGTCACGTCCGTGCTCTCCGAAGGGGTGTTCCGCCTGGCGGCCATCGGGCATCCTGCCCAACGGTTCGCAACGCGATGCCCACGATGGGCACAAATCTGAGCGGACCTCCGGTCCTTCATGCTCCCGGGCAAGGTGCCAGAGTGCAGCGAGGGTTTATCGGACGGGCCGAGAGGGTGACTTTACCACGGGGTGGATTGTGGGGTGCAGATTGATGAGATTGAGGGGGGAGGGGGAGAAGGAGGAAGCAAAAACAGCTCGCAGAGGTTCGCGGGGGGGATTCGCAGAGGTATGCGGAGAAAAATGCAGGTTTCTGAGCGAAAATGCACATTCTTCCCTCTGCTTTCCTCTGCGTGGCCCCGGCGTACCTCTGCGTGCTGCCCCCTTTCCGGGTCAAAAAGGCACAACGGCGCTGGTGCAACGCCACGTCCACCAGCGCCGAAGTGCTTTATTCACAAAGGGCGAACGAATCGAGTTTGGGAGCTGGTCTGTATCAGACTTTGGCCGTGCGGACGGTGACGGCGGGGGTGTTTTCCGGGCGGGCACGTCGGGAAGTACGCCCGCGGGGGAGCGAGGAGGAGGTGAGATGCTCGAGATAGTCCCCCAGCGCGGAGGGGGAGAACTGGCCGAGGAACTCCATGCTGGCGGTGGGGTTGAGCTCAAGAATCTGGTTCACCAGCCGCGCCTGCTCGGGGGCGACGGGGCCGGATTCTGGTGTGGATGGCGTGGTTGTGGTGGACTGATCGCGGCCGGTCAGGGAGCGCATCCAAGAGATGTCGATGCGGACGGGGAGCTTGGCGGCGAACTTGTGGGCGATGTGCATGAGGCCGAACCTCCGTGTTCAGGCAGGGTACGAATGACGCGGATGCGCCGTGAAAATCGACGATCGGACTCGCGGGCTCATACGCTGGACTGTGTAACCAAAGCGGACGCTGGAATGGGGAGCGTCCATCACGTACGAAATCCGAGAACGATCCGAACGAATATGAGACACACGCTGCTGGAGATTCCCGACGGCGGTGGGGAGGTGCGGCATGTGGATGGGCCTGCGCCCGTGGGCGCGGCGATGCGATGGCATGGACGATCGCTGCTGGGCGCGGGTGCGGGTGAAATCGCCAGCGGCGAGATTGTGTGGAGCGGGAGCTACGCGGAGGTGGAGGGAGGCGGACCGTTTGATGAGGATCCGCGAACGTGGGGCGTGAAGGGGTGGGATGCGCTGCGAGCGCGGGTGGAGAGTGGCGAGCGCGGCGTGGTGGTGCGGCCGCACGCGCGGCATGTGGTGAGCGATGTTCCGGGGTGCCGCAGATTGCTGGAAAGTTCGTGGGCGACCCAGCGCGGCGTGATGCTCTGCTATGACCCGGCGAGCATGGTGGTGCCGGGGATGATGGGGCGCATCGAGGACCACCTGCGCCGGATGTATGAGGCGATCGAGCTGTTTCCGGTCGAGCGGCTGGGGATGGTGGTGGTGGCGGGCCTGGATGCGAATGGCGCGGCGTGCGATTTGGATGCTTGTGGGGAACTGGGGCGAACGGTGAGGGGGCTGGCGGAGCGGTGGGTGCCGGAGGGCGTGGCGGTGGCGCGATGTTCGGGCGAAGGCGACGACCGCGAGCGCGAGTGTGCCGCCGATAACTACTGATGGGCGCACAACAACTTTTGATGTGCTGCCAACAACTCCAAATGAGCTGCGCTCAACTCCTGAGAGGCGCAGATGCGCAGGGCGGGCGCGTCCGAGAAGCGCGTGCGGGTGTGCGATCTTTGCGGCCCGCGCCGACGCAGGCGGCACAGACGTGCGGAAATGCCCTGATAACCAGCACTCGCAGTGGCCCGAATCGCGCGGCGCGTCGATGCACTCCGGCGGGTTGACCGCTTTGGGCAATACAGCACCCGGAGACCCTCGCACGCCCACACTATCTTCCGCAAAGCCAGAAGGGAGTGCCACGAATCAAGCGAGTGCGAAGAATCAAGGTGAGGCCATCCGCCGGGAGAAACCCGCCGGGGACCGGCGGGGTACCCGGGAGCGATCAGTCCTGCACGTTGAACTCCGAGTGCCCCTGATCGCGGAGGTCGCCGATCTCGGCGAGGAGCTTCTGGGCGTCCGCGCCCTTGCCGTCGAGGATCGCGGTCTCGACTTTGAGCAGTTTCTCCATGATGAGAATCAGGTCCTTGCGAAACAGCGCGGTCATGCCGCCCTTCTTCACCGGGTCGGCTTCGCGGTTGATCGCCTTCTCGGGTGCGAGGGCCTTGGCGGCCAGGCAACCGCGCTGCATGTCGGCGATGAGTTTGAGGTTGTCGTCTTTCTTGGTCGCGTCCGTGACCTGGCCGCTGAGCGTGCGCATGGCGCGGTTCATGATCATCATGGACTGCTTGATGCTCTGCGGGAGCGATGCGGCGTCGCCGCCACGACCGCCCCCACCCCCGCCCCCGCCGCGGCCATCAGGACCACGACGACCTTCGCCGCCGGGACCACCCGGACCACCGGGCTGACCGGGCTTAGGCGCATTGGGCGCATTGGGCGCATCACCGGGCTTGGGTGCATCAGCGGGTTTTGGTGTATCGGTGGGCGCGGGCTTGGGAGTGGGGGGCTCGGCGGGCTGCGCGAGGGTGTAGCAGACGGGGGCCGCGATGAGAGCGGCGGCAACAGCGGCGAGAGTCAACAGACGGGCGGACATGGGGGCTCCAGTGCAAAGGAAAAGGGAGAAAGGGAGAAAGGGAGAAAGGGGGAACAGGGAACGGGGAACGGGGAACGGGGAACAAGGGAACAAGGGAACAAGGGAACGATTCAACTCGGCACTCGCCTGGACTGAACGTTCACGCGATGGTTGGATTGCAACGCCGCATCCGTATCACTTCTCCGGCCGCACAACGCCCTCCTGATAGGCCCGCACGAGGGCTTCCAGATCGTCAATCGCGCGGCGGATGGCCGGGGCGTGGTCGGTTTCTCCGAGGGTGCGCGGGCGGCCGTAGGTGCGGATCGTTGTGACTTTGGGGAGAATGTCCGCGCCGTGCAGGACGGCGGCCTCGACGCCGCCGAAGGGTGAGTGCTCGGCGAGGTCGATGCGATCCGGGCGCAGGATGAGGGTGTATCCTCGATCTCCATAGGCCTCGCTGAACGCGCCGTCGATGGTGATGGCGTTGCCGCCGCGTTTGAGGGGCTGCTCGCCCTTCTCGATCTTGACTGGGACGTGGCCGTTGACGACCAGCACGCGCCGCTCGATGCCGAACATGGCGCCGATGCGATCCACGAACGCGGCGTCGTGCATGAGATCAAAGTACGGATTCTTGATCTCCGTGTGCGTCTCTTTGTCGGCGATGAAGCTGGACTCGAAGGTGGCGATCTTGTCCTTGCCGAACAGCGGCGAGAGGGGCCCTCCCCACATGTACCAGACCCAGTCGGCGTCGCCGTCAATGTGCAGCCAGCGCTTGCGATGGGCGCGGCGGAGAACCGAGCCGAGTGAGTCCATCAGGTCGCGCCCGGAACGCTCGACACCATCGACGGTGATCGAGACCGGGAAGCCGAGTGAATCGACGGGGACGCAGGCGTGGAAGAGCAGGACATCATCGCGGGTTGTCCACATCCCGCCGCGGCGGATGAGCCAGTCCATGTGCTCGCGGAGCTTGTGCGAGCGCGTGAAGGACTCGCGCATGCGATCGAGGCAGGCCTGCTCTTCGGGTGAGTATGCGTATGGATCGCCGCCGGTGTTCTTGGGGAGGAGCGTGGGGAGAGAACCGTCAAGCATCGGATGCGACTGTTTTCCGGAGGGGCCGTCGATCTCGACGCTGGTGGCGGTGTCGCCCTCGAAGGTGATCTTGTGCAGCAGGCGGCGGTGCGCGAGGTTCCATTCCGGGTGACGCTCGATGCAGCGCCCCTCGGCCTTGAGCTGCATGATGGTGATGGCCTTTTGCATCCGCGCCACGGTGAGCGTGTCGCGGAAGCCCTCGCCCTTGGGGAGGAACCTGGTGGCCGGGTCGTGGCTGTAGACCTCGCGGGCGAGCTTCTCGATCGGCGCCATGATGATGCCGTAGCCCTCTTCGAGTTGGCTGAGGCGGCGGTAGCGCAGCGAGAAGCGCAGGAGCGTGAGCATGCACGGCTCATGGCCTAGATGCGCACCGAGCCAGAGCATGTCGTGGTTGCCCCAGAGGATGTTGACCCTGGGCTGGCGCATGAGTGTCTCGAAGACGCGATCGGCGCGCGGGCCGCGGTCGCCGAGATCGCCGATGACCAGCAGCTCATCGCCGGAAAGATTGCGGACCAGCCGTGCCCCGGCGCGGACCGCGCCCCAGTCGCGGTCAAATCGTGCCAGCCCCGCGAGCATCTGTTTGATGTAGTGGGGACGTTGCCCGGAGCCAAGCTCAACGAACAGCTCTCGATAGTCCGGTTGCAGGAGTTTCTCAAACGCGGAGCGACGCACGCGAGCGCGGAGGTGGCGGATGATCTCGAACTGCATCGACAGCGTTTCGTACACCCACTCGAGCCGCTTGCCCGAGCCCACGATCTCGCGCGAGAACTGGTTGATCGCTTCGCGCGGGTAGTAGAGGACGGCGAGGAAGCGGTCTTTCTCCGCACCGGTGAGCCGGTCGCCGAGAATCTGGTCCACGAACAGCCGCAGCGCGCCGGAGGCGTTGTTGATGACGTGGCGGAGTTTTTCATCCTCGCCGTGGATGTCCGAGATGACATGCACCGTCGGCGCGGGAAGCTCGAGTGTGGCCCGCAGCGCGCTGGCCTCGGAGATCGCCGGGCCGGTCGAGGTGTATTTGGATGCGAGCGCTTGCAGGTGCGCGATGCGTTCGGGCGGCAGCGGCTGGCCGGGGGCGCCGATGCGCCCCGCGACGCCGGGAGCAGACGAGTGGTGTGAGGTGTCCGAGAGCGTGCTCATGTGGTCATGTTACCACGGGAATCGCATGATCCATACGAGCCCTGTGCGCAAGCACAGGGTTCCGCGGGTGAAACAGAGATTTCCTCCGCTTGCGCGAAGGGCTCGTAGTATTCCGGCTATGCCCCGTGAACGTTCCCGCCGCCGCCATGGATCGATCGACCCCAAAGCCGTCCACGCGCTGGAGGAACTGGAAAATCCAGAGTCCCCCCGCCCCCCGGGTGAGACGCCGGTCGAAGAACCGGGCTGGACCAAGCACGACCTGATGGCCGCGGGGGAGATTTCTGGAAAGGGCTTTGACGCGCTGCGCAAGGCGGCACGCGTGAAAGGGCCGACGCACGGCGGGCTGCGCCACGTCTTCGGTGTAGAGGACATGTTCGCGCTGATCCAGAAGGCCGAGAGCGGCAAGTACAACATCAACGGCGGTCCGGCGGCGAAGGCGTGGCGCGTGATGCTGGCGGAAAAGGGAATCGAGATGCCGTCGGTGATCTCGCGGGTGCGCCGGAAGGCGTGAGTGGGTACCCCGCCGGTCTCCGGCGGGTTTCGAGTAAGTCAAGAAACAATTCCCGCCGGGGACCGTCGGGGTACCCGGGAACTCAGCCGCCCGCGGGCTTGGCGGGATACTTCATGCTGATGAGCAGGGCGACGAGCTTGTCGCGGTGGTCGCCTTGAACTTCGATCTCGCCCGCGCTTGAATCGACCTTGCCGCCGGTGGCGAGTTTCTTCTTGAGTTCCGAGAGCAGCGTGGGTAGATCGTCGGTGCGCGGCGAGCGGGGTGCGAAGCCGGTGATGACTGTGACCATCTTCCCTCCGCGCTTCTCGCGGCGGACGCGAACGGGCTGATCCTGCGGGCGAAGCACCTTGCCGTCGCGGCCTCTGGGGCAGGCGCACGTCGCGTGCGGCTGGGCGCATGTTTCGCAGGTGGTGGGGCGTTCAAGAGGTGTTCCGGCGAACAGGCCTGACATGGCGAACGATACCACTGGCAACCGGTACATGTGTTGAGCGGTTGTCTTTGCAGGAGGTTTGCATCATGATGTGGTACAACCGCTGGGTTTCGATGCGTGCGATGGTTGCGGTAGTCATCGCGTGCGGCACGATGTGCGGCGTTTCGATCGCGCAGGAAGCGCCGACCGCTCTGCCATCCGCACCGCCCGCAACGGCCGCGCCCACCGAGAGCGGGCTGTATAAATCGCAGCCGGGACGCTGGGCCGTCAAGATCATCGACGAGCAGTGGAAGGACCAGAAGCGGAATCGGACGGTGCCGGTGCGGATGTATCTGCCGCAGGACAAGGACGAGCAGGGCGGCGACGAGAAGCGAGCGGTGGTGATCTTCTCGCACGGGCTGGGCGGATCGGGCGCGAACTACGCATATTTCGGGAAGCACCTGGCGAGTCATGGGTACATCGTGATCGCGCCGACGCATCCGGGGAGCGACACGGAGCAGGCGAAGGAGTGGATCAAGACGCACGGCGGGCTATTCACGAATGGCGCGGAGAAGACCAAGGAGCGGCGCGAGGGTGAGCCAGCGGAGAAAGGCCCGGAGCCGGGCGCGGGGATGATGCCGGGGATGACGCGCGAGGGCGGGTGGATGATGGCGACGGTGAGCGATCCGGAGAATCTGCGGAACCGGCCGCGGGACATTTCATTCGTAGTCGATCAGATCGCAACGCACCCAATCATCGGGCCGATCGCGGACATGCAGAGGATCGGCGTGGCGGGGCACTCCTTCGGCGCGTACACGGTGATGGCGGTCGGTGGGATGACCGTCGATGTGCCGGAGGAGCAGGGCGGGAAGCGGCAGTCATTCCGCGATGAGCGGGTGAAGGCGGTGTTGCCGATGTCGCCAGAGGGCGCGGGGACGATGGGGATCTCGGCTGGCGCGTGGGAGAAGTTCGGCGTGCCGGTGCTGTTCCTGACGGGCACGAAGGATTATGGCTCGGGAGCGCGATCCGCGGCGTGGCGGCGCGAGGGGTTCGTGGGCGCAACCGGCGTGGACCACTATCTGGTCACGATCCAGAACGCCGGGCACATGACCTTTGCGAACCCGGGCGAGAAGTCGGCGCAGCAGGCGGTGGCGGGGCTGGGGATGGGGCTTTTGCTGCTCGGGCAGAACGACACGAAGAAGCAGAAGGAACATGTTGAGTTGATCGAGTCGCTCTCGATGGTGTTCTTTGATGCGTATGTGCGCGGCGAAGCGGAGGCGAAAAAGCGGCTGCGGGCGTTTTGCATGAGCAAGCGCGGGGATTGCGTGGGGGAGTTTGGGCTTGCTGTGAAGAAAGAAGAGTGAGGCGCGGGTACACGCGGGATTCGCTCCCAGAGCGTCGCTCATCCCAGGCGTAAAAAAATCCACGGGATTCGCTCGAAAACTCGCTCATCCCGGGCGTGTGTCGGGGGTTAGTTCGGGCAGCCCGCGAACCACGCGCTCAGGAAGTCGAAGATGTCCTGCACGCTGTTGATGCCGTCGCGGTTGAAGTCGGCTGGGCCTGCGAACCAAGCGTTGAGGAAGGCGAAGATATCGTTCACGGTGATGGCGAGGTCGCCATCCACGTCGATGCAGAGCGGCGTGCCGGGGTGATTGAGCGGGTCGCCGGTGTCAGCGCAGACGCTGGCCTCATCGCGGTCGCGCCAGCCGTCCTCATCACGGTCGATGCCCAGGCGGGTCTGCTGGCCGCGGACGACGACGGTGAAGGTGATGGGCGAGGTCACGCTGGCCATGCCCTGCAGCGTGGCGGTGGAGAGCTGGCCCTCGGCCTGACGATCGGTGGTCCAGAGGTTCGCGCCGTCGTAGCGATAGCCGCGCTGCTTCCCGCCAACGAGGCCCTTGGCGATGACGCCGACCTTGTTGGCATCGGCCAGCGCGAGCATCGCGGTGATGCGTGCGACGTCGATGGTCGCGGCGGCGGTGGTCTGCGCACCGACGGCGGCGGGGGTGTCCTTGCTCAGCGGGCCGGGCGGCTCAAGGGGCTGGCTGGCGTTGATCGGCGCGGGAAGATCCGAACCGGAGAACGCGAGAATGAAGGCGGTGATGTCCGCGATCATCTGGTCGTTGGCCATCGCGAAGACGGGCTCGGCGACGAACCGCTCGATGGAATCCACCGAGCCGTCGTGCAGGGTGCCGAAGCCGGAGGTGTTGCGGAGCTGGGTGGTGTTGAAGCCGACCTTGCGGTACATATTGCGGAGCTGCGGCGTCTTCATCGTCACGTTCGTCAGGCCGTCGGTGGAGACCAGTTGCAGGTGGCGCTCGCCGTTCGGGCCGGGAGCGATCATGGTGTAGCCGGGCGTGAACGCGCCGGATTGTTTCATATCCGTTCCTTCGCCGGTGGGAAGAGTGTGGCAGGTGACGCAGGCGAAGGCGTTGTTGTCCAGCCGCACGGTCTGGCTGCGATACGCGGCGAGGCCGGTGATCGCGTTTCCGCTCGGAAGCGGCGCGCCAGCCGCGGCGAAGCGCCCGGTGGTGAAGTGGCCGGGAAGCGGGAGCGCGGTCGGCAGCGTGTTGTCGAAGTTGCGGTATGGGTTTGGCGGAATCGTGAGGGTGGCGAGGAAGTTCTCAAACTCCTGCATCTCGGCGGGAGTGAGATTGGTGTCGTCGCCTTGAAGACCGATGAACGCGCCGTTGAACTCTTCGATGCCCAGTTTGTCACCGCGCCAGTGGTGGGGCTCGTGGGCGATGATGTCCTGCAAAGTTTGCGTGGTCATCGGGCCCTTCATGGGGTGATAGGGCTGATAGGGCGTGGTGGTGGTGCCGGGCTCGAGACCGAAGAGACCTTGGCCGAGGTTGCGATTCGCGGTGCTGACGGCGATGGGGCTGCCGGTTGGGTCGCCCAGATCCCACGCGAGGCGATCGATGGTGCCGTCGATGTGGCAGGAGGCGCAGGAGATTTGGCCGAGGCCGGAGTTCTTGTGGGTGTCGTACAGGTGCTTGCGGCCGACCTTGATGATGGTTGGCGTCGGATCAAAGAACGGGGTGGTGCCGATGACGGCGAGGGTGCTGGTGTCGATGGTGGAGATGGAAGCGTCGAACTTGTTGAGCACGAACAGTCGTCCCCCGGTGGCGTCCAGCGCGAGGCCGGTGGGGCCTTTGCCGACGTTGATGAGGTTGGTACCCGCGGAGCGTGCGCCGGTGGCGGGGTCAATCACGATGACGTTACCGGAACCCATGCCGCAGACGTAGCCGGTGGAGCCGGTGGAGGAGAAAACGATGTTGCGCGGGTCGCCCAGCGAAAGATCGCGGCTGACCTGCGGAATGGTTCCCGTGGTGTAGGTGAGATGCGGGTTCAGGTCAGCGATGGTCGGAGTGGTGGGGGAAGCGAGGTTGACGCTGGCGTAGCGCACCTTTATGAACTTGCCCTGCAAGACCGGCTCGAAGCGAATCTCGTTGGTGGCTTCGGTGCCGATGACGGCGACATCGCCGGTGGCTGGGTTGACGGCCACGGACATGCAGAGGTTCATCAGGCCGTGCAGATAGGTGATGGCGTTGTTGCTGGTGTTGATCATCGCCACGTCGTTGTCGTACAGATCCCAGCCCACGGGGCGGCTGGATTGGGCCGCGCTCGCGCCGGAGACGAAGTTGGTCCAGTTGTGGCTGTTGTCGTCCATCCACTGATTCGCCGCGTTCTTGCGGACAATGAGCGAAGACTTGGGCGGGAGCGGATTGGGCGTGGTGTTCTGCGCCGCGATGGGAGGATTGAACGCTACGCCGGAGTTTGGCGGCGGGTTGACGCCCGCATATGGACCCGCGGCGAGATTGACAACCTGGGCCGGGAAGGCAATGTTGCCGCCCGCGCTGCCGCCGCCGAGAACAGTGGTGTTGTTGCCGGACTCAAAGATGGCGACGTAGACGGTGAGACCATCGGGGCTGACGCTCATGGAGCGCGGCTGCTCGCCGACAATGGGCAGAACGATTGGCGCGGCGGCAAGGTTGGCGGGATCGAAGACCATGACGACGTGCGTCTGGCCGCAGGAGATGTACGCCTTTTGCGCGCCGCCCGGGCCGGCGAAGACGATGTCCCACGGCTCATCCTGGGTCTTGAGCGTTGCGGTGACGGCGAGCGTGTTGAGGTTGACGACGCTCACCGTGTCGGAGATGTGGTTGACGACCCACGCCTCAGTGTTTGAGCGCACGCGAACGGTGACGGGGTCCAGACCAACGGGAATGGAACCGATCTTCACGGGCGCGGGGCCGGTGATGGAGAAGAGTTCCAGGCGCGCATCGGCGGTGTTGACGGCGAGCACGCGTGCGCCGTCGGGCGTGATGGCGATGGGGGAGACGTGGGGGGATTCCCAGTTGGTGAAGTTGGTGGGGTCTGTAGCGATCGCGCGGCCGCTCAGGAGCGCGAGGGCGAGGGTGGGCAGCAATGTCAGCGTGGTGTTTTTCATAGCGTCTCCAGAATACCACAAAGTATCCGTTCCCGCACAGAATCCGACTCGGGATGTGGAAGAATCGCTGGCAATCCGGGAGGCCCATGCCCGTTCTGCTGTCGGTATTCATGAAAGGAATGACATGGCTTCTCGATTTTTCGGAACTTCCTGGGCGATTTTCACTTCCTGCCTGCTTTCTGGAGGGGTGGCGATTGGGGCGGCCAATGCTCAGGCACCTATCGACAAGACGGCAGAACCTGCCTTGAAAGGGCCGTCTGTCGGTGTGCGTCCCGATGCCAAGGGGAAGGGAACTGGTGAGTTTGGGCCAGACGCGGTGGCGAAGAAGGCCAGCGCGAAGGCCGCGGCACCGGTTACGATGGCGGAGTTCGTGAAGGCGATTGAGACATTGCGAAACGCGCCGACCTCGGACGCGAATCGGCTGACTGCGGATGAGGATGCGAAGATCAAGGCCGCGCTCGCGGAGCAGGAGCAGGCGACCAAGACGTATCTGGATGCGCATCGGCAGGAGATTGACGACCTGCGGAGCAAACTAAGCGCGACGGATCGGGCGATGCTCGATGAGCAACTGCAACACGGCGGGGCGATCCGGCTCACCAAAGTTGGCTTTGGCGGCAAGAGCGCTGTGCTGCGAAAGAAGGACAAAGGCACGCCGTCCGCTGATGTTACAAATGGCACCGCGACGCATGGGAAAGAGGACACTGCGAAGACCCGTACGCGGCTGGTGGAGCTCTACGCGGGGCGCCCGAAGCCACAGGATGCGCAGACCAAGATACTCGCAATCTTGACACCCGCGCAGGCGGACCTGGTCAGCGAGCAACTCAAGCACGATGCAACCCACGGCAAGCGTGCGCATGGCAAGGGCGCGAAGGGGAAGTAGCGTCAGCGTGTCTGGCCGCTGCCGATGGCGATCCACCGCTGCGTCGTGAGTTCCTCCAGCCCCATGACTCCGTAGGCGTGGACGCGGCTGGTGGAGATACCGATCTCCGCGCCGAGGCCGAGTTGGAAGCCGTCGTTGAAGCGCGTGGAGGCGTTCACGAGAACGCAGGAGGAGCGAACGGCGGCGATGAAGCGGTCGGCCGCGCCGCCCGGGGCGGTATCGCTGGTGAGAATGGCGTCGGTGTGGTTGGAGCCGTAGGTGGCGATGTGGTCGATAGCTTCGTCAAGCGAATCGACGGTGCGCATGGCGATGATGAGATCGAGAAACTCGTGGCCGAAGTCGCTCGGTTGCGCCGGAGTGACGGGGCCGAGCGCGGCGATAACGGGCGTGCCGCGGACTTCGACGTGGAGGGCGGCGAAGCGAGCCAACATGCGAGGAACGAAGGCGTCCGCGATGTTCTGGTGAACAAGGATGCACTCCAGCGCGTTGCAGGTAGCTGGGGCGGAGGTCTTGGCGGTGGCACAGATGTTGATCGCTGATTCGATGTCCGCGGATTCATCCACGAAGATGTGGCAGACGCCTTGGTGGTGCTGCACGGTGGGGATGCGCGAAGTGCGGCAGACGAGTTCGATGAGGTCCTTGCCGCCGCGGGGGATGACCAGATCGATGTGCTGATCCAGCGTGAGCAGATGTGCGAGGTCCTCGCGCGAGGTGCCTGAGAGATTGGTGAGCGCGGCCTCGGGAAGGTTGTGAGAGGAGAGGGCTTCGTGGATGAGCGTTGCGAACGCAGCGTTGGAGTGCTGGGCCTCTTTACCGCCGCGGAGGATGCAGCAGTTGCCGGACTTGAAGCAGAGCGCGAAGGCGTCCATGGTGACGCCGGGGCGGGCCTCGTAAATCATGGCGATGACGCCGAGGGGCGCACGGACCTTGCGAATGTGCAGGCCGGATGGCGCGGCATCGGGTCCAGTGGCCGGGCGATCAAGCGTGTCGCGACCGATCGGATCAGGAAGTGCGGCGACTTGGCGCAGGCCGATGGCGAGTTGCACGATGGATTTCGCGGTGAGTTCGAGGCGAGCGAGTTTCGGTGCGGGGAGATTGGCAGCGCGGGCGGCGGAAAGGTCGGCTGCGTTTGCGGCGAGCAGGCGCGAGACCGTGTCGGGCTGATCGAGCGTGCTGGCGAGCGCGAGCAGCACCGCGTTCTTCGCGGATGTGGGGAGCGAGCCGACCACTCGCGCGGCGCGCTTAGCGACGATGGCACGCTCGGTGAGCGGGTGGGGGGGTGGCGCGGATGTATCGGAGTGGAGTGGCATGGCGTGGTGCTATTGCGGCAAGGGGCGCGCGGCTGCGGATGGGTCGTCGATAAGGGCAAGGTCGTCGCGGTGGATGACTTCTTCGGCGTAGCAGAAGCCGAGAATCGTTGATATTTCAACGGCTTTTCGCCCGCGGATTCGGTGCAGGTCTTCGCTGGCGTAGGAAGTGAGGCCGCGGGCGAACGGGCGATTGTCAGGGCCGGCAATATCGACGAGCGCGCCAGGAGCAAAGTTGCCCTGCACGCGAGCGAGGCCGGAGGGGAGAAGGGATGCGCCGCGTGAGACGAGAGCGCGCCGGGCTCCTTCGTCCACAAAGAGAACGCCTTTGGGACGCGCGGAGAAACCGATCCAGCGTTTGCGTGCGGCGCGGCTGGACGACGCGGGCGGAAAGTAGGTGCCGAGCGGCTCGCCACGAGTGAGGCGTTGCAGTATGTCGGGCTCGGCACCGGAGGCGATGACAACGCCGATGCCCAGAGACGCGGCGGAGCACGCGGCACGAATCTTGGTCTCCATTCCACCCGTGCCGACGCCGGAGATTTCGGAGCGCACGAGTGCGAGGCCGTCAGCGAGCGAGCGGATTTCAGGGACGATGCGAGCGGGCTGGCCGCGCGCGGGCTTGGCGGCCCAGACGCCATCAACGGAGGAGAGAATGACGAGCAGGTCCGCGCTCACCAGCGAGGCGACGAGGGAAGAGAGATGGTCGTTGTCGCCGAGCTTGATCTCGGCGAAAGAGACGGAGTCATTCTCATTGATGATGGGAACGACGCCCGCTTCGAGCAGGGCGTCGAGCGTGCGCCGGGCGTTGAGGAAGCGGGCGCGGTGGTCGATGTCCTCGGCGGTGAGGAGGACCTGCGCGACCTCGCGCGGCCCAGATGCGAGTGCGAAGGAGTGTGACCATGCGGACATCAGCCGCGGCTGGCCGACAGCGGCGGCGGCTTGTTTGCCGACGATTTCCTTTGGTGGTTTGGAGTGCCCGAGAGCGCGGAAGCCGGAGGCGACCGCGCCAGAAGAGACGATGACGACGCGAGTGTCTTTGCTCGCGCCGAGGACGTGACAAGCGTCGGCCGCGAGCGCGTTGACGCGCGTGGCATCGAGCGTGCCGGAGCCGGCGATCACCGCGCTGCCGATCTTCACCACGATAGTGCGCGGCGATCGAGGAAACTGGCGCGTGGTGATCGAACTCGCTGCTGGCATGAGTGAGAGGATACCGGCGAAACCGCCGCGTTAGCGAGAACAAACGTGCGGATCGCCGAAGGTTTGCTGTCTGGTGGAAGAGCGGTCGGGGCGAGTGCGGGCACCTATACTTGAGGACATGCAGCAAACTTCGGCAACAACTCGAATTCGCGTCGGCGCTGGCGTTTCCGGGCATCTGGACGCGGCCATGGCCGCGGAATATGCGGTGGGACGCTGCGCGGATGCGATCGGCGGCGAGGGGAAAGCGGACATGGCGGTGGTGTTCATCTCTGCGCACCACGCGGACGCGGCCGGAGCAATCTCGCACATCGTGCGCAAGAAACTGAACACCGACGTGGTCATCGGCTGCACGGCCGAGGCGGTGATCGGCGGCGAGATCGAGATGGAAAACTCGCCCGGTGTCTCGATCTTCGCGGCATCGATGCCTGGCGCGACGATCCACGCGTTCGGGACGGAGACGATGCCAACGGTGAAGGAAGAGTCGCTGGCGGATTGGGACTCGCGCACGATGGCGGCGGCGGCCGGGATGACTGCGGATCATCGCGCGACGATTCTGCTGGCGGACCAGTTCAGCGTGCCGCTGAACACGTTGCTGCCCGCGCTCTCCAAGGCCCGGAACGACGCGACCGGGCACCAGCCGGACCCGAACTATGCGGGTTCGCTGCTGCGCCGCACCAGCCCGATCATCGGCGGGCTTGCGTCCGGATCGAACAAGCCGGGTGGGAATGTGCTGCTGCTGAACGATCGACTGATGCGCGCCGGCGGCGTGGGATTGACGCTCTCGGGCAAGGTCCGCGTGGATTCATTGGTGAGCCAGGGGTGCAGGCCGATAGGCCAGCCGCTGGTGGTGACGGGAGTCAAGGGGCAGATGCTGGCGCAGCTCGGTGGGCGGCCCGCGCTGGATGCGCTGGAAGAGATTCTGGACTCGCTCGGCCCCGCGATGCGCGAGCGGCTGCGGCGCGGGCTGTTCATCGGGCGAGCCATCAACGAATATAAGGATCGCTTCGGGCGCGACGACTTCCTGATGCGCAACGTGATCGGTGTGGACAAGGAGCACCGCGCGATCGCCGTGGCGGACCTGCTGCGCGTCGGACAGACGATCCAGTTCCACGTGCGCGACGCGGTGACGGCCAGCGAGGATTTGTCGCTGCTGCTGGATGCCCAGAAACTGCACGAGCCGCCGGAGGGCGTGCTGCTGTTCACCTGCAACGGGCGCGGGACGCGGCTGTTTGACCGCCCGCACCACGATGCCGCGGCGTTTTCTCGCGCGTTCGCGCCGGTGCAGTCGGCCGAGGAAAAATCCAAGGGCGGATCGGCGATTCCAGGCCCGAGCGTCGTGCCGCTGGCCGGGTATTTCTGCGGCGGCGAGATTGGCCCGATCGGCGACCAGGTCTTCTTCCACGGTCAGACAACCTGTGCCGCGCTGTTTCGGTCCATGCCCTAAAAGCGATCTGGAAAATCGTTGGATGAGCGCATCCGTGCCGGGCGCGAACGCAGCCACGCCAGCAGCAGAATGCCGCCGGCGAGGCCGTAGCCGGCGAAGGGCGCGATCATCAGCGGGGCGAGTCGATAGGTTTCCAGCGCGGTGGATGCGAAGTCATTGGTGAGTGTGGCTTCGAGCATGACTGCGATGAGCGCGAGTGAGAGCGAGATGATCGCGCTCCACATCATGGTCCTGGCGGCCGCGAGTGTGATCCAGCGGAGCATGATGCGCAGGAGTGCGCCTGTGAGCATGTACGGGATGGTGCACGCGAACGTTCCAAGCACATTGTCCGGCGCGGGGATGCGGGCGGCCACCGTGACCATGCCCGCGGCGATCAGCCCGGCCACGGTGGGGATGGCCCAGATGAGCGTGGATTGGGTCGAGGGAATTCGGGTGGCGATGCCCGCGGTGAACGTGCGCCAGATGTCGCCGCACTCGGGACACTTGGCGGTGCGAGAAAGCCCGGCAAGGTCATAGCCGCACTTGGCGCACGCGGGAAGCGTGCGCAGGACGCTCATGCGCTCGCTCCAAACCAGAGCGGAGCAGGTGAGCAGGAGCACCGCGCCGAGAGCCCAGAGTGCGAAGAACGCGAGGATCATGTAAGGAGATGTATCGACCCGGAACGCCGGTTGGTACGCAGGAATTCGGGTTAGCGGGCAGGTAAAATGCGCCCGCGGCACTCGCCGAAGCCGATGCGACGGAAGCCATCCCGCTGGCAGAAGGCCTTCATGATGACCTCATCGCCGTCGGCGAGGAAGGTGCGGGTTTCGCCGGAAGGGAGCGTGATCGGGGTGCGAGGTTTGGGCTTTCCCTCCGGGCCGTTGCCATCCCAGGTCAGTTCGAGCAGGCAGCCGCGCGAGGTTTTTTCAGGGCCGGAGATGGTCCCCGACCCGAGCAGATCGCCGGGCATGATGTTGCAGCCATTGGAGGTGTGGTGGACGAGCATCTGCGCGAGCGTCCAGTACATGTGCTTGAAGGAGCCGGAGCTGAGAAGTACGGGAGCGATGGACTTGTCGCGCATTGACGCGGATTGCAGATACGCCTCGCAGGTGATGTCCAGGCCCCAGTTCTCCGAAGAGCGCAGGTATGGCAGCGGCTCTGGATCACCGGCGGCGCGCTCGGGGCCGGGGATGCGGAAGGGTTCGAGCGCTTCCATCGTGACGATGTATGGGGAGATGGTTGTGGCGAAGTTTTTGGCGAGGAACGGGCCAAGCGGCTGATACTCCCACTTCTGCATGTCGCGTGCGGACCAGTCGTTCAGAATGAGCAGGCCGAACATGTGCTCGTGGACCTTGCTCATCGGGATCGGCTCGCCGAGTGTGCTGCGGCTGCCCGCGACGAGGGCGAGTTCCAGCTCGTAGTCGAGCATTTTGCACGGCGCGAAGGTCGGGCCCGCTTTCGGGTCGGCCTCCGGCGGGGACTGCTGCCCGGAGGGGCGCCGGACATCGGTGCCGGAGATGATGATGCTCGAGGCACGCCCGTGGTAGCCGATGGGCACATGCGTGTAGTTGGGGAGCAGCGCGTTGTCCGGCCTGAACATCGCGCCCACGTTGCTCGCGTGGTGCTTGCTGGCGTAAAAGTCCGTGTAGTTGAAGGGGGCGACGGGAAGCGTGAACTTCTGGTCCGCCACGGCATATACCGCTTTCTGTCGGAGCCGACGCCCCTGTTGGCCGACGTGGCTATCAGCACGAAGAAACTGCTGGAGTTTGCGCCGGAGCGGGCCCCAGGTATCCCGGACATCGGCGATGGCTCCCCAGTACGGGATGCCCAGGCAGTTGGTGAGCAGTTCATCCTCATCGAAGCAGCCGGATTCCATGAGCATGGTGACATCCAGCACCTGATCGCCAATGCGGACGCCCATGTGGTCGTGGGTGTGGCCATCGTGGGAGCGCTCGAAGGAGCAGAGCGCGAGGTTCTGGATCGGGAAGTCGGTCGCCGGGTCATTGGCGGACTCAACCCAGGAAGTCATGTTCGGATCGTGCGTTTCGTTGGTGGCCATGGCGGGGAGAGTAGCCGCTGCAAGTGGGCGGGAGAGTCAGGGGCGCGGATGGTATTTCTTCTGAATCTCACGAAAGCGCGTCGAATCCACATGGGTGTAGATCTGCGTGGTGGCGATGTCGGCGTGGCCGAGCAACTCTTGCACCACGCGGAGGTCCGCGCCGCCGGAGAGCAGGTGCGTCGCGAAGCTATGACGGAGCTGGTGCGGGTGGACGTTGCCAATCCCCGCGACCTTGGCGTTCTTCTTGACGAGCTGCCAGACGGCGACGCGCTCGAGCGGCTTGCCGGAGCGCGACAGCAGCAGGCGGCCCTCGGAAGCGTCGGGCCTGGGCTTTTTACCCGCGCCCGCCGCGAGTCGCGGGCGACACGCATCCAAATACTCGCGCACGGCGTCGCGTGCCGGGCCGCCAACGGGGACGAGCCGCTGCTTGTTGCCCTTGCCGGTAACGGTGACAACGCTCAGCGTGGGGTGAAAGTCCTTCGTGCGCAGGTCGGCGACCTCGCTGGCGCGCAGGCCGCAGGCGTACATGAGCTCGAGCATCGCCCGGTCGCGCAGTTGCAGCGGTGGCGCCTTGGACTCCGGGTCCACTTTCACATGCTTGGGGGCTTCCACGAGTAGCCGCATCTGCCGCGGCGACAGAACACCGGGAAGTTTCTTCCACTGCGTCGGGCGATCCAGATCGCCGCTAGGGTTCTCGCGGATCAGCCCCGTGGATTCCAGCCAGCGGAAGAAGACGCGGATGGTGGCCAGATGCCGGACGACGCTGCTGCTCTCCATGTGTCGCTCGGTGCGCAGCCGCGCCAGATGGAGCGAGAGATCGCGCCCGGTGACTTTCTCGAAATCGGTGATGCCGTGCGCGATGAAGTCGGTGAGCAGATCGCGGATGTCGCGGTCGTATGCCTCGATGGAGTTCTTTGCCAGCCCACACTCGATGCGGCAGAACGCTGTGAACTGCTTCGTGGCCCGCTCGAACTGCGCGGAGAACGGTGTGGGGGGTGGTGGGGCCGGAGTTGGCGTGGGGAGCGAGAGAGACATGCGGGGAAGGTTATCGGCTCTGTGATACCAGTCGCGCTTGGAATCCGGGTACCCCGCTGGTCCCCAGCGGGGTCTTCCTACGGTGCCAATTGGAAACCGCCGCAGAGCGGCGGGCCACCCAAGTCACGCAAAAACAACGCCGCCCCGGGTGTAGACACCGGGGCGGCGAAGAGTGCTAGAGAGGTTGGTAGACCCGCGGTTTAGCCGCGGAGCAGGGACAGAGCCGACTGCGGGGCCTGATTGGCCAGACCGAGCACGTTGGTGGCCGCCTGCACCAGGATCTGGTTGCGGGTGAGGCCAGCGGTCTCCTCGGCGAAGTTCGCGTCCTTGATGGACGAGTTCGCGGCGGAGGTGTTCTCAACGGCGACGCCCAGGGAGCGGACGGTCGCGGCGATGGTGTTCTTCTGGAAGGCACCGAGGCGGCCACGGAGCGTAGAGACCTCCGTAACGGCGGTGGCGATGATCTTCTGGGCCTGGGTGAGGTCGCTGGTGGAGGGGTTGACGACGTTGTTGGCCTGGCCAGAGGCGAGGGAGTTGAGGAACTCCAAGGTACCGCCGGAGTTGGCCGCACCACCGATGTTGCGGATGGCGACGTTGCCGATACCGAGGGAGACCTTGCCGGCGATGTCCACGTTGCCGGCGAGCTGGAAGTCGGCACCGCCACCGTTGATGGTGAGGGCACTGGTGGTGGCGAGTGTCTGAGACGCGGCGGTCGTCAGAGAGAGTTCCACGTCCAGGAAGTCGGAGTTCACGCGGGCGGTCCTGCCGGTGGAAGTAGCAACGATACCGTTGATGGTGGCGCCGACATCCTGTCCGATGTCACGCAAGGCGTTGGTAGCGGCGGCGAAGGTGGTCACGGCGCCAAAGGTGGCGTTGAAGTTGGTGGCGTTCAGGCCGAAGATGCCGATGCCGGTGCCGGTGATACCGCTGGCGGCGATGGTCTTGACGGAGACGAACTGGCTGGCGCCGAAGTCGGTGCTGGAGAGCTTGATGCCGCCGGTACCGGAGGTTCTGGCGGAGACGCCGGTCACGCTCTTGAAAGAGTTGATCGCGGTGGTGATCGCTGCGATGGTGGTGCCCGAGGAGAAGGAGAACTGGCGTGAGCCGCCCGCGCCACCGACTTCGATGGAGAAGGCAGTGGCCGAACCGCCGAGGTTCAGAGTCGCGCCGGTGGAGAGATAGAAGCCGCCGGTCTGGGCGGACTTGGTCACGATGGCCTGCACGGCCAGGGCGGCACCGCCGGCGAGCTTGGCGCCGTTGACCTTGTAGCTGGAAACGCCCGCGGCGACGCCGGAGGTGTTGTAGTCGAGTGTGCCGTTGAGGAGCCGCTTGCCCTGGAAGGCCGTTGAGCCGGAGACGCGGTCGATGGTCTGCAGAATCGAGTCGATCTGCAGCTGGTTCGCCTTCTTTTCATCGTCGGAGATTCCGGCGGTGTTGGCCGAGTTGGTCACGAGGCCCTGCAGCTCGGTGAGCAGGCCAGAGACTTCGTTCAGCCCGCCCTCGGCGATGTTCACGACCTGGTCCGCACGGTTGGCGTTGCCGATGGCGGCGTTGAGCGACTTGGTCTCCGAGTCCAGACGCTGGCTGGCGATCAGCCCGGCCGGGTCGTCCTTGCCACGATTGATGCGAAGCCCTGTGGACAGCCGCTCCAGCGACTGACCAAGGTTGGTTTGGTTCTGCGTCAGCGTCCGCTGAGCGATCAAGGACTGAACGTTCGTGTTGATACGACTCATGATTCAAAGACCTCCGTGCACTTGTGTTCGGGCGGTCGCAGAGGCGACTCGCTCGTCCCCGACCGTGGGGCGTCGGCCGCGTCCATTGCGGCACCTGAGTTGCGAGACGTCCGGACCCATACGGTCCGGCAGCTCGCCCGGCCTCCATGCCGGGAACGATGTGCTCCTGAGTTCAACAAGAACCCGGGAACAGCATGGAGATCGACCCTGCGGAGGGGTGAGTTGAGCGCGAGTGCGAGGTCAAATATCAAAAAGTGCCAAAAAAGACAAGGCCCGGGCGAGAAAATCCTCGCGCCGGGCGGTTATTCGGACTCAGAAGGCCCTTTCAGGCCATTCGGAGACTACTTTAGGAGCGCAAGCACCTGCTGGGACTGCTGGTTGGAGAGCGAGAGCACGCTGGTGGCCGCGCTGGAGAGGATCTGGGCGCGAGTGAGTTTGCTGGTTTCTTCCGCGAAGTCAGCGTCGCGGATGACGGATTCGCTGGCGGTAAGGTTCTCCACGGCGGACTGCAGCGAGCGGATGTTGGTCTGCAGCGTGTTCTTCTCGAACGCGCCGAGGCGCCCGCGGATGGTTGAGACCTCGTCGATGGAGGTCTCGAGCACATCCGATGCTTCAAGAAAGCTGCTGCGCGAGGCGCTGGTGAGCAGGTCGTTCCCGCCGCCGGTCTTGATGGAGGAGAGGAAGTTGAGCGAGCCGTTGATGAGCGTACCGCCGAGCTTGGACGCGGCGATGGACTGGATGCCGATATTGGTCTGCTGGCTGGTGTTCACCTGCCCGCCGAGCTGGTAGAGCGCGCCGCCGCCGGTAATGTAGAAGGTACTGGTGGCGTTGTTGGTGGTGGCGAAGGTCTTGGAGAGGTCGATGGTGACCGAGACCGCGCTGGAGTTCTGGAGCGAAATCTTCAGCCCGTCGCCGGTGGCCAGGTTGCCGTTGATAATGGCGGCGACATCTCGCCCCTTGTCGCGCCCGGTGGCGATGAGATTGCCGCCGGCTTGCAGCGTGGCCAGCGAGATGGTTCCCGGCAGATTGAAGGTGTCGGGTGCTTTGTACGTGTGGAAAGAGTTGCCCGAGGAAGGGGCGGCCAATCGCTCAACCGAGACAAACTGCTTGGTGCCATAGCCCGTGGACGTGAAGCGCAGGCCGGAGTTCTGATTCGAGGCGTTGATGAGCGACGCGGAGACGCCGGTCGCGCCCTTGAAAGTGTTGACGGCCGCGGCCACCGCGGAGAGCGTGGTGCCCGAAGCGATGGCGATCTCCTGCACGCCGCTCACGCCGCCGACGGTGAAGCGGGTGGCGGAGAGGAATCTACCGGTGGAGCCGGAGAGGAAGATGTTGGCGTTCTGGGCCGAGTTGATGGTCTGGACATCCACGCGGAGATTGGCGGCACCGGAGAAGTTGGCGCTGGTGACGGCGACCTTCGCGAGATTGCTGGACTGCACTCCCGAGAGCGTGTAGTCCAACGATCCGTTGAGCAGCTTCAGCCCGGCGAAGCTGGTCGAGTTGCTGATTCGGGTGATCGAGTCGATGGCCGAGTCGATCTGCACCTGGTTGGCCTTGCGTTCATCGTCGGAGACGGCGCCGGTGTTGGCGGCCTGCACGATCAGCCCCTTGATGGAGCTGAGCAGGTTGGAGACTTCCGCCAGCGCACCCTCGGTGGTGGCGATGACCGACGAGGCCCGGTTGGAGTTGGAGACAGCGGTGTTCAGCCCGGAGATCTCCGAGCGCAAGCGCTCGCTGATGATCAGACCGGCGGGGTCGTCCGCTCCGCGGTTGATGCGCAGGCCGGTGGAGAGGCGCTGCAGGCGTACCTGCAGGTCGCTGTTGGCCTGACTCAGGTTAGCGCGGGCGATCAGACTGGGGACATTCGAGTTGATACGAGCCATGGCAATCCTCCGTGATTGGCGCCGGGCTATCGGGCGGGTGCTGTGAATCGGGCCGCGATCGTCGTGTTCCTACGAATCGCCTGTGCTGGTCCGGTCCTGCGTGTGCTACGAGCGTCTGCTGGGGTTGGTCTTGATGGGCGGCAAACGCACGCCCGGGTTGAAAGAAGCAGTGAGGGGCTATGCGGTCTTGGCGTCGCCCGGTTTGATCTGCCCGCTGGAAAGCGGGCCGATGCGTGCGGAAGAAATGATCCCTGCGGTCCTCGGGCGCTTCATCGGCCCGGGGGAAGGAAGCTGCGACAGGTCCGAGCCGGTGATCTGGCTCGCCCTCTGATTCTCGGCCTTGATCGCCTCGTACACCTCTTTGCGGTGTACGGCGATGCGCGTCGGGGCCGTGATGCCCAGGCGCACCTTGTCGCCGCGTATGTCAACGATCGTGATCTCGATGTCGTCACCGATCATGATCGTCTCGTCTCGTTGCCTGCTGAGGACCAGCATGAGAGGGCTCCTTCCTCGTGCGCGCCGCCCACGTCGAAGTGGGATAAATGCGGGCCAGCGCGGTCCTTGTGGTCTTCCATGACCGAACGTCTGATAGGGGTCGGTAGTTGGTCTGTAGATCGTGCGTGCGACTCAGGCGCTGATGGCGCGCTGCGCGGGCTGTTGCTGCTTCGCGCCCAGCGTGACCAGCGGGTGGCGCGTGTTCCAGCGCTTCTCCGCCAGCACGAACTGCTCGCCGCTGCGAGAGAGCGTGTTGATGACCAGCGGCCCCTGCAGGTTGCCCGTCAGGACCTGGTCCACCTTGTTGACGATGACGAAGACCTGCGCATCCTCCAGCCGGGGCAGCCCCAGATCGCCCATCTGCTCGGCCCGGATGGGCACGGAGTAGTCGGGCACGAAGAACGACGGATCGGTCACGACGAACGCCAGTGATGGGTCGTCGATGGACTGCAACCAGAAGAACGCGGAATCATCCGCGGGCTCGAGCAGGCAGTACTTCTTGTGCTCGCTGAAACCCAGCAAGCCCTTGGGAAACGTGATGACGCGATCATCCGCGATGTCTACGTTCCCGAACCTCGTGGTCCGCACGTTCATGGGTGCGCTCCAACTTGGCCTGTCCATTTCCCGGATCGCAACCGGCACGCGCCGGCCCGACATCCTGTCGTCTCCAACCCGCGGCCATGCTCGGGTCGGTTCCTGTGATTCGCCCTTGCCAACGCGCTAGCGCAGGAAGGAGAGCAGTGTGAGATTCTGCGAGCTGGCACCGGCCTGAAGTGCGGCCTGGAGCTGCGTCCGTAGAAGCGAGAAGCGGATCGACGCTTCCGCGTAGTCCACATCCTGAAGCTGCGAGAGCACAGCCGTGTTGGTCGTCTCCTCGTCGGCCTGGTGATTCGTCGCCGCTTGCACCCGGTTGGCATACACGCCCACCAGAGCGCGCGACTGCGAGAGACGATCCACCTGATCTTCCAATCTACTACCAGCAACCGTGATGCCACTGGAACTGTCGGCCCGGAGGGCATCGCGCAGGCGGACCAGTGCCGTAAAGATATTGTCCACGCTGATGGATGCCGGGTCTTGCGCGGTAAGAGTTGCGCTGCTGGCGTTGTATGTGCCCGAAGACAGGCCCAGGTCCTCTATTGCCGGTGAGTTGTTGAGCTTTTCCACCCGAATCGCGCTCGGCGTGCCACCCAGGTTCTGGGTGAAGGTCAGTCCGTTTCCGCTCGTGGCGAGGCCCGCGGTGAAGTCGGTGGCCGTCAGGGCCGGTGAGGAGGCGTTGACCGGCGGCTGACCAACGGCCGTCGAAAACTCCGAGTTGATGCGAGCGAGAATGGACTGGGTGTCCGCTAGGTCCTGCGGCCGGAAGTCCACATCAAACGCCTGGCCGTTGCCCAGCGTGATCCGAAGATCGGTGTTGAGTGCGCGGGTCACGGTGCCGCTGATCGGGTCGGTGCGCCCGTCGATGACGCGGACGCCGCGTCCGTCGTTGTACTCCGCCACCCGCGTGGCCAGCCCGAGCGAGCGGATGCCCAGTTGCGTGGCACTGTCCGGGGTGGTGCCGGTGGGTTCGATGGCGAGCGACGGCCCGGCCACCTCGTTGAAGATATCAATGCCGTTGCCCGCAGAGTTGACCTGCACGCGAACGCCCTGCACCTGGGTCTGGATGAGATTGCGTACGTCGTCGATCGACCGCGCGGATGAAAGATCGACATCCGCGATGGACGAACCGGCGGAGGATGTGAAGCGGAATCGAACGGTGCCCAGCGGCGTTGTGACGCCCGTGAGCGCGGAGACGGGTGTGAGTAGATTCAGCTTCGGGTTCAGGTCCTTGCCATTCGGGGTTGACGCCGTGAATGTGGATTGGCTCAGCCCGAGGTCCGCCGCGGACTTTCCGGTTCCGATGTCTGAAAACGTGAGCGGCGGATTCGGCGCACCACCCACGACGTTGATGGAGATCGCACCGCCGGAGATCGTGACCCCCCCGCCACCGAGAATCGTGACCGAGTTGTCCGTCTCGTACTGGTGGATCGCGCTGGTGAGCGCATTCTGCACATCCAGAACGGTGTCCGCGTGGGAGAGATCAACAGTCGCGGTTGGGCCGCCGTTGAATGAGAACTGCACGGTGCCTTTAGAAATGCCGAGTGATCGCCCGCCGCTGAGGTCCGCAAGCCGGGTTGCGCCGGTGAGCGCGGGATTGAGGTCGGCGGTGCCACTGAGCCGCGCGGAGGAAGCGCCGATGGCGTTGTCGCCGCCAATGGTGATCGGGACATCGCTCGCGGAGCCGAGCTGCGCCAGTAAACCCGTGCCGCGCCCGACGTAGCGATATCCGCCGTGGGCCTCGACAACCGGCGGCGTGGTGGCGGTGGAACCGCCAAACACGTAGAGCCCATTGGTCTGGCGATTGGCGAGTTGGTAGAGCGAGCTGAGCATGCCGTCGATGACAACGGCCTCGGTGTTGCGCGTCTGCGTCGTGGAGGTGACACCGATCTGCCCGGAGGCGATGTCCTTCGCCTGGTGGACGAGATTCGTGGCATCGCCGAGGGAAGAATCCGCGAAATCCAGATTGTTCTGCGCCAGCGAAAGATTCTGGCGAATCTGCACGCCGTGGGCCAGCCGTTGCTGCAACACCCCAATCGAACCAGCCGCGATCGGGTCGTCCGAATACCGCGTCACCCGCTTACCAGATGAAAGCTGCTGCTGGATCGTCAGCAGGTCCACGTTCGTCCGATTGATGGATGAAAGCAGCAACTGACTGCTGAGCAGGTTGGGGACGCGGCTGAGATTGGCGGGTATGGATGACATGGCCTTCTCGCGGGTTATCTGATCAATCCGAGCAGTGTCTGCGTCATGTCGTCCACAACGGTGATGAAGCGTGCCGCGCCCTGGTACTGGCGCTGGTAGCTCAGCAGGTTGATGGACTCCTCGTCCACGCTCACGCCGCTGATCGCCGAACGCTGCGCCTCAAGATTCTGGCGCACCAGCGAGGCGGAGTTGGCCTGCGAGGTGGCGGCCTGGGCGTCCGCGCCAACCTGCTGGGCCGCGTCGCGCCACGCGCTAGAAATGGACTGTCCGCCGAAGAAGTCGTTTGGCTTGTTGTGCAGCGCGGCGATGACCAGCGCGGCGCTGTTGTCTACGGACTGTCCGTTGTTCACCGCACCCGTGGAGAGCAGCCCCGGCGTGGTTTGCAGCTCGGATCGGACATCAATATCCGTCGCGTCGTGCCCCGTGAAGTAGCTGTTCACGCCCAGCACCGCGAGCACGCCGGAGCTATCTTCAGCGAAGGAAACGGAGTAGCCCGTTGCGGCGTTGATCGAGAGTGTGCCGTTGGGGTTGATCGTTGCGGAGAGATTGGAGACGGTGTTGAGCGAGCTTGTGAGCGAGGCAAGCGAGGTGTCATTGGCCGTGCCCGGCGTGCCGGTGTTGGTGATGCCATCGAGGTCGATGTTGATGCGCTTGGTCTCGGATGCGCCCGTCAGTGTGTTCTTGACAGTCACCAGGAACCCGCCGTTGGTGGCGTGGAACGGAAGCCCGCTGAACGTCGCGTTCGCGGGGTCGTTGAACGCCCGTGTGGTGTCCGCTGTCGGAACCACCTGCGTGCCGGTCACGCTTTGCAAAGGCGTTGATCCGTATCCCTGCGAGTGAATCTTGTTGACCTGGAAAATCAGCTGTGATGCCACGCTGTCCAGCTTGTCCAGCGTCGCTTGCAGCTTCCCATCGCGCTGCGCGAGCAGCCCGCCGACCACGCCGCCGGTGATGTTCAGTTGCGTCCCGTCTTGTCCGACATGAACGGTGAGGTCAGTGGAAGTGCCGTTGGTCGCTCGATCCACCCGCAGCCCGCGCGATTGTGTTCCGAGCACCACGGGAACGGAGCCCACCAGCACGTTGTAGCCCCCCGATGGATCTTCGTGAACGCTCACATCCATCAGCGACGAGAGCTGCGTCACGAGTTGGTCACGTTGGTCGCGGAGCGAGTTGGCCGTGCCGCCCCCCCCCTCGCTGGTCACGATCTGCTGATTCACACTGGCGATCTGGCCCAGAAGATTGTTCGCCTGCGTCACCGCGTCGGTGGTCGTCGTATCGAGCTGGCTGCGTGTGTTCAGCAGTTGCGAGCGCATGTCCTTGATCTGGCTGGCGAGCGACTTGCCCTGCGAGACCACCAGCGCCCGCGACCCATCGCGATTCGGGCTGTTCGCCAGATCGCTCCACGCGCTGAAAAACCTCTCAAATCCCGAGGAAAGATTGTCGTTACCGAGTGCGTTGGTGACGGACTCAAGACCACTGAGAAACTGCTGCGAAGCGTTCGACGCCGCCTCCTGCGAGTACCCGTTCCACAGCCGCGACTGCAAGCCGTTGTCCACCCGGCGCAGAATACCGTTCACACCCACGCCGCGTCCGAGAAAATAGTTGCCGTAGCTCTGCTCACCGCTGGGAACCAGCGAGACCACCTGGCGCGAGTATCCCGGCGTCGAGGCGTTGGCGAAGTTGTTGCCCGTCACCTGAATCGCCAGCTGACTGGCGTTCAGCGCGGAGCGTCCGATGGCGAGTGAACTGGTAAGACTCATAGCCGCTACTCCGCGAACCGTGTGCCAACCTAACTCCGGATATCCATCGACGACACCACTTGCACCGACGTATCCATCGCCCCGCGCCGCGCGTATGTGCCGGTGTGCGAGAGCCCGCGGCACACCTGCCGCAGCAACCCCTCCATGTGCATCGAGAGCGTCTCCGCCGCCTGCCGCAGCGCAATGTGCTCCCGGTGCAGCGCGTTCAGCACCTCGCGCAGCGCGTTCACTACGCCCGCCAGCCGCGACCGCATCGGCTCCGGTGCCCGCGCCGCGACATCCGCGAAGCGAACGCCCTTCGGGTCCGCCCGTGTCAGCCCCGCCACGATCTCCTGCCGCTGGCGTTCTAGTACCACGATGCGCTGCGTGAGAGTCTGCTGCACTTCCATGCTCGCGCCCAACGCGGCCGCGTCCGCCTGCGCAATCGCACGACGATACTCGCCCGCCTGCGTCAGGAGCTTTTCGTGCTCGATCACCAGTTGTCGCAGCACCGCGTCCAGTTGCTCATACGGGCTGAGAGTCGATGGTGGGGCCGGTTTCATCAGCGGTTTCATGCTTCCTCCGCAGTGGGTGTGGAATCAGCGAGTGAAGAAGGGCCGGTAGCGTCCGTGCCGCCGGCCGCTCTCCGCGATTTGCTCAAAATGTCCGATGCGATCTTGTCCACCAGCGGGAACTGGGCCGTGTTCACGATCCGCTGCGCCAGCTGCGCGTCCATCAGCCCCTGAAACTGCTTCTCACCCTCGGTCGGTGCGAATGGAGCCGCCGTGTGGTTGCTCGAGCGCAGCTCCTTCAGCAGTGGCTGCACAAAGGTCATGGCGACGAAGCTCTCCGCGGTGCGATGTGCGAGCTGCTCTGGCGTTTCGCTCGCGCTCTTGCCCATGCGTCCAAGCACCGAGGCGAAGTCCGTGCGTGCCGCGCTCTCGCGGTTCTGCGGCAGCGGACTGCGGTCCACCGTCGAGCGATCAAGCAGAGTTGTGAGTCCGATGGAGTCCATGGTGTGTGTCAAATGCGAATCGAGTGCGGAACTATTCCCGTACAAAGCGTGCGTGCAGGCGTCCGGCCTGGTCGATCTGCGCGAGAATCTGTATCTGTTCTTTGACGGGCACATTCAGTTGCTTGAACGCTTCCAGCAAGTCCTGGATGCGGGCCCGATCCGAGTTCGTTCCGCTGGTGCCGAACTCAGTCCAGTTCTGACGCGCCACCAGCGGGTCTTGTGCCGATGGCGTTGGCGTCGGGGTGGTCGTGGTAATCACGAGCTTGTCATTCCCCACTGTCACGGCGGAAATCTCGACATCCCCCGTCACGATGATCGTCCCGGTGCGTTCATTCACCACCACCATCGCGGGTAGGTCGATCAGCGACGGGCTGAACTTTTTGCCCATGACATTTGCCATGAAGTTCGTCGCGTTCGCTCGCTCCTGCTTCGGGATCGTCACGTGGATCATCGTCTCGTCGATCGCCGTCGCGATGATCTCGCTCGGCTCATCCGGCGATTCCAGATTCGCGTTCAGATCGTTGATCTCCGCCGCGATTGTCCTGGCCATCTGATACGAGCGAAAGTGCGGGCGCAGCACCAGATTGAAGGAGTCTCCCAGCCGCGCCGGTCGAATATCCCGATACAGCGTCGCTCCCCCGCGAATGCGCCCGGTCGTTGGCGTTTCCGTATCCTCGATCACGATCGGCCCGGCCGCCATCGCGAACATCGGCGATCGGGGCGTCGGCCCCAGCAGCGGGCTGATGATCAGCGTCCCGCCCTTCAAGCTTTTCGCGCTGTGCGAAACCTGTACGAACACGTCGTACTGATCTCCCTCGCGCCCGCCGCCCTCGGGAATCGTCACCGATAGCGTCACGATCGCCGCGGCCTTGCTCTTGGCAAGGTCCTTCAACTCCGGCAATGGGTTGCCGCTGTTCTCATACACTTTCGCCAGCGGCCGGGCGAGCACGAGTTCCTGCCCGCTGTCGCCGCTGCCACTGAGCCCCGTGACAATGCCGATGCCCCGCAACGTGTTGGTCATCTGCCCTTCGAGCCGGACAAACTCCTGAATGCTGACAACCGGATTCTCGCGCCGCGCCCGCAGCAGCGTGCCAGCGACGGGAGCGAGTGCCGCCGGAGCGTTCGCCGCGATGCCGCTCCGTGCAGCGTTTCCGCCCGTGGTCGTGGCCACCTGCGCGAAACATGCGCTCCCGAGCGCAAACTGTGCCAGAATAAGGAAGAGGCATCGTGCCATAGGTGCATCCTGCAAGTAATCATGCGTCTCCACGCAACGGGTGTGCCGAGATTCCTGGCCGCGTCCGCGGGTCAGAAGTTGAACACCGCCTCCAGAATCCGGGGAATGAACCCTTTCTCCCCGGCTTCCTTTACGTTCCCCTCGTGCTCGATGCGGATCGTCAGGTCCGCCAGCTGCGCGGACAAGATGGTGTTGTTCTTGGTGATGTCCTCGGCGCGGCAGATGCCCGAGAGCACCATCGTCGTTACTTCCTTGTCCGAGCTGCGAGACTCGCGTGCCTCCACCACCAGATTGCCGTTGGGCTTCACGTCGATCACGAACGCGGAAATCTTCGCCGTTACCTGGTCTTTGCGATCAAACTTGCCGGTGCCCTTGGTCTGTTTGTTCTGCGTCACTCCGAGTGCTGGCTTCACCGAACCGATGCCCGCGCGCAGAGTCAAATCCTCAAAGAGCGACGCCAGCGACGGAAACTTCGACAGTTCCGCCTTCAGCGAGTAATCCTTCTTGTAGTCCGTCGTCTGCGAGAAGCTCTCCGCGCTGGACTCGTTGATGATGACCTCGATCACATCGTGCCTCGCGTACTTCTTCGGCGGCGGGGCCGAGACCACGAACAAACTCACACCCTGCAACTGATCGGAGACAGTCAATCCACTCGCATATCCCGGCGCGCCGGTCGTTTGCGGCGATCCTTGCGGCTGAGTCGCTCCTGGCCGCGACGGAGGAGTGGGGGGAGCATCCGCCGGGTTCTGCCCCGGAGTCGCTGGTATCGCCGCATTCGGTACGCTCGCGGGTGCTGGCCCAGGCATCACGAGGTTCTGCGCCAGCGCGCCCCCGCCACAGCAGGAGAGCAGCAGCGAGCCGAGCGCCGAGAGCAGGCACCCGAGCGGCCGCGACATGGGATGATCCTTGTTCATGGTCACGATTCCTTGCGATCAGTTCGTGCGCCGCGTGCGGTTGGCGGTAGCGCTTCGAGGGGCGTTAGTCGTGGATGTGTGGTTGTCGTATGAGGAAGCGGTATCACTCCCCCCCGGCTCCGCGTCCGTCAGCATCACCGCCCGCCCGACACCGGACATCCGTGCGTAAAACATGCGGTTTGAGCCGTCCATCTTCAGTTGCACCATCTCTCCATCGCGGGCCGTTGCTTGGGCGCGGCACTTCGCCTTCACCGTCAGCGGCCCGCTCAGCGCATGCACCCACACGGTGTCGCCGCGCTTGCAGACCAGCGGCGCGGTCACATCCGTCGCTGTCAGCACGGCCCCAGCGAGTATCCCGCGCGACGCGACCTGGCCAACCGCGGCGTCGGACGAGACCGGCACCTTGGCATTCGGTCCCATCCACTGCTGCGCGACTTCCACGGCGTCGCTGGCGATGATCTGCCCGCGGGTAATCGGCGCGCGAGCGGTGACGACCGTTCGATTGATGAGCGCCTGCACCGCGATCATCCGCGTGGCAACGATCCGGTCGCCCTCATACACCGCGATGCTGACCGGCGTTCGCACCGATCCGCCGCCCGCCCCCGGCTGCACATCCACGCGCCGTTCCACGCCCACTTTCAGCACCGGCTGCGCGAGAAACTCCTCATCCGCCCCGTCAAACGCCAGCCGCAGATCGGCGGGATCGACGCTGTACAGATCGAGCAACCGCGAGCACACCGCCTGGCGAATCGTCTCCGCACCGTTCTCGCCCATATCCACCACCTGCGGCGTCGTCTGCGTCAGCCCCAGCCGCGGCGCGGGCGCATTGGTTCCCACAACCGTCTTCCCCACCGAATCATTCGCGCCTTGATATGAGATCGCACAACTCGAGCCGCGCAGTGAGGTGCGCCCCCACGGAACCTTGGCCGCGTCCATCGCGGTTCGCACCTTGGAAATACTCACCGTGCTCGCCGTCGAGGGCGTTCCCGCCGGAATCACCACGATTTCCGCCAGTTTCGTCGCTTCTTCGGTCGTCGGCGGATCAATCATCGCGATGTCCGCGATGGTCACGGCGCGCCCGCCGCACTTCGCATCGTCCGCACCGATCTGGATCGTCGCGCTGCTCCGCAGCGTCACGCTGACATCCGCGATCGCCCGGCCCGCCCCCAGCGCGGCAACCACGACCACTCCCCACCCAATCACACGCCGCGTCCATGCACCCATCTTTGGCCTCCTGCCTTTTCCCTTCTCACTTCTCACTTCTCACTTCTCACTTCCTACCTGTGCAGCTGCGCGATCGTCTGCAACGCCTGGTCCGCCGCGCGGATGGAGTTGGAGTTCATCTCGAATGATCGCTGCACGCGGATCAGGTTGACCAGTTCCGTCGTCGGATCGACGTTGGAGTTCTCATACGCGCCGGACTTGAGCTGCCCGAATCCCTCGTCGCTCGGCTGGCCCTCAATCGCCGGTCCGCTTGCTCCCGTCTCGACGTACAGGTTCTCGCCGACGCTCTTCAGCCCCGTCGGGTTCACGAAGTTGGTGAGTTTGATCCTGCCCGCGCTCTCCGGGTCCGGCGAGCTGGGGCGCTGCACCAGCACCTCGCCGTCGCTGTTGACGCTGATACTGGTGTATAGCCCGGTGATCTGTATCGCCGGGTCCAGTCTGCGTCCCACATCCGTCGCCAGCACCACCTCGCCATCGGAGTTCAGCGTGAACTGTCCGGCTCGCGTGTATCCATATCCGCCCGGCGCGATTCCCGGCGGCAGCGACACGCGAAAAAGCCCGTTGCCCTCGATCATCAGATCCAGCGCATTGCCCGTTTGCACCGGCGGGCCGGGCTTCATGTCCAGTTGCGTCCCCGAGATCTTCGTGCCCAGACCGACATACAGCCCGATCGGCCGCTGATCGTTGTTCGCGTTCCGCACGCCCGGCGTCTGCTGCTCGATATACATCAAGTCCTGAAAGTTGGCGCGGCTCGCCTTGAACCCCGCCGTGTTCATGTTCGCCAGGTTGTTGGACGTCACGTCCATCGCCGTGTTGAGGGCCGAGAGCGCGGACGCGGCGGACTGCATTGCGATGATGGCCATAGGTGTTGGGGGGAGGGGGGAAGTGAGAAGTGAGGAGTGAGAAGTTCGGACGAGACGCAAGAACTGCGCGTTCCACGCGCTTGAAGAGAGTGAACGCGAGCGGCGTGCCAGTGGCGGTCGGGTTGGAGTGTCACAGGATCATGGAAAACCGCGAATCCACGAAGAACTGTGAGCGATAACAGCCCACGGGAAGACAATTCCCGCCCACGAAAAGTGATTTCCCGTCCACCAAAAGCAATTTCCCGTCCACGAAAAGACAAATTCCCCTGACCTGGAGCAAAATCGTGCCCGCTTGGCGCCGCAAAGCGGGCACTGCGCGCCGCAAAGCGGGCATTGCGCGACACGAAGTGGACACTGCGCGCCGCAAAGCGGGCACTCCGCGGCGCGTCGCGGGCATTGCATGATGCAACGTCCTTGCGGCGCTTCGCCCGTGGCCATATTCCACCGCGCAATGCGTGCGCGATTGTCCGCTCCCCGCTTCCCCTCCGCGCACCCCCGCGCCCCCTCCGCGTACCTCTGCGTGCGTCCCCTCCATCCTTATCCGTTACGCCGAAACCCGCCCCAGCGTGTTGATCGCCCGGTTCATCAGATCATCATGGATCTGCATGATCTTCGCCGTGGTGCCGACATCGTTCGCCGCGCTCTGCACGGCCATCATCGCCTTGATCGGGTCCGATCCGGATTCCTCGATGGCCCGCTGCCGAATGCTTCCGGTCGCTGGTATTGTCGAGCCAGCCGCCGCGCTCTTGAGCGCGAACAGGTTGTCGCCGACTTTGTGCATCATGCCCCGCAAATGCTTGGGCACATCCACAAACCCCAGCGCGGCCACCTGCTGCCCGCCTTGCCGAACCGCGCCGTCGCTATCAATCACCATATCCATCCCGGGATTCAGCGTGATCGGCCGTCCGGTGGTGTCCAGCACGCGATGCCCATCGGCCACCGTCACCAGCTCGCCGCGCGTGCTGAGCGTCATCCGCCCATCGCGCGTCAGCCGCAGTTGGTCCCCGGCCGCCCCTCCTGTTCCACCGCCGGAAACCGTGAGAAATCCATCCCCCTCGATCGCAAGATCATACGGATTCGCCGATGGCGTGATGGTCCCCTGCTTGAAGCTCGTCCGGCTCGGCGCGAGCAGCACACCCCCGCCCAGCCGCTCCAGCAGCACGTTGGATGGTAGATTGAACAACCCATCTTCCTTCCGCGCCGCCTCGCGCGGAATCGTAAATGCGATGTCCGGCTTGAAGCCGACCGTCTGCATGTTCGCCAGATTGTTGCTCGCCACATCCTGCCGGTGCATCGCCGTGAGCACGCCGGCCGCGCCGATGTTGTACCCGTAGTTCAAGAGTGAAACTCCGGGGTTCGGGTATCGGGGCTCGGGTTTCGGGTTGGGAACAGGGAGAGCAGCGCGGATGCCTGCGAGCGCAGAAGCCGCGGAGGCGTGTCTCGCTCCTGCGCCTCGTGTCCGATTTCTGCGCGATCCTCGAGCCCCGCCCCGATCGCGTTCCTCCCCATGTGCATCCCCGCCGCCGCCCGCGCCAGCGCCATCAGCCGCAGCCCGAGCGCCTGATCCCGCGGCAATCCCCGCGTGAGCGCGGCCGCCGCGTCACAGGAGGCATCAACAGAATCATCAAGTTGCAGTGGGGGGGAAGAGGTTTGCACGCGGGAGAGAACTCAAACCGCGTGCCAGAAAGCCACAGAGCACATCGCACATGGCCACATCGCACATCAAGGAAATACCGTCCCTGTCCGAATGTGCCATGTGGCCCTGTGCAATGTGCCATGTCGCCGCACTCACCCCCCACACGTCCCGGGCCGCTTGCCGCATCCGCACATACCGGTGTGGACATGCCCGCCGCCGCCGACGCTTACGGACACCCCCTGCGCCGCAAACGTCGAGGCCACCCGCTTGAACACCCGCCCTTTCCCGGCCGGATCCTCCACCGGTACATCCGCCTGCGCCATCGGCCGCAGCAGTTCGATCTTCTCCCCATCCTTCTCGCTGACGTATTCGTAGATTGGCATGGCGGAAGAATAGGAACGGGTCTCGGGTTTCGGGTTTCGGGTCTCGGGTCTCGGGTTTCGGGTGGAGGCAAAAGACAGACGGCCCCCCGGGGGGGGGGGGTTCGAACAGACCGGGGGCCGCGTCCTCTCTTCCCAGTGCCCAGTGCCTGATGCCCAGTGCCTCTCTTCTCACGCAGCGATCTTGATCTCCCGCGCACTGTCCACGCTCGCCCGCGCGCCATCGGCTCCCACACGCACGGTGATGCTCGCGGTCTGGCCGCTCCGTGCGCCGCGCTTGCAGGTGATGAAGTAGCTCACCGGCAGCGACGCGGCGTCCAGCGTGCCCAGCGTCGTGTCGGTGATGCGCTTGTCGGCGGTCGCGGTGAGAAACGTCGGCGCGGATTGGCTCGCCAGTTGCCGCGTCACGAGGTAGATCGGATGGCCGTCGCCGCCAGCGCACTTCCAACCAATGGTGAGCGCGCCGGTCGCGGGGTTGAGCGCGACGCGGAGATTGGTGGGCGTGCCGGGGAGCGGGCCGGTGCCCGCGCCGCCGGGGGTCGCGGGCGGATCGACCTGCGCCGCGGTGTACACGCTCAGCGGGTTCGGGCGCGACTCGGCGAAGGCCTTGATGAGCCGGATGTCCTCGCGGCCGACATCGGCCATGCGTCCCCAGGCGTCGTACCACTTCTGCGTCGCGCTCTGGGCCGCGGCGCGGATCGCCACCAGCTCGGCGTGCGCGGCGCGGGCCTCGGCGGTTCGCGCGACCAGCTCGGCGGTTTGTCCGCTGGAGAGCCCGATGCCGCTCCCCTGAGAACTCCAGATCGGCGCGTGGGACTCGAAATACTCCAGTTGCTTGAGTTTGGAATCGGCGAGCACGGGCATGTGGGCATCTCCTTGCATCGCCGCGCCGGCGCGCGTGGAACACCACGGCAGCGCCCGGCGCGGGCGTGTATGGAGTTCGGCGTTTCACTCGCTTCACTGAAGGTCGCGCTCAAAACCGCGATCAAATTCCACAAGGACCGGATAAAAACCCCCGCGCCGATGCGCCACGCCCCTGTGAGCGCCGCGCCCGCCCCCGCGCCGCGCGGATTCTCCCACGCGAAAACCGCCCGCGCCCCTGCGTCGGCCATCGACGCAGGGGCGAACTCCACGCACGCACCCGCGCCGACTATTCACGCCGCCGCGCCATCACCCCGCGCGGCCGCGCCAGCAACGCCCGCCCCCCCCGCCCCCGCGCCACACTCCGGACACACCGCGCCGGGCGCGAGGCCGGTGCGGTCGTAGTTGCACTTCGGGCAGTGGTTGAGACGCTCGCGGCGTCGGGCGAGGGTGTCGAGGCGCCAAGCAGTACCCGTGGCGAGACTCAACATCACGACCGCTGGCCACAGCGGGATCACGACTGATGCGCTCGTGTAGCTGTCGAAGTAATCGGCATCCCATCGAAAGGAGCCCCGAGCCAGACCCGCATCGAGGCCGTGCGGTAAGAAGACCCCCGCCATTCCCGTAAAACTCGAAGACCGCACGACGCCATTCACGATGTGCACACTGCGAAGCCGACCAGAGGTCTCTGTGATCGGCCGACCGAAGGTGCAGGAGACGAAGAACCACCCACTTCCCACCCACGCCACCACCAGCAGCACCGTCACCACCGCGCCGCCCCACTTGATCGTCTTGCGGATTCTCGGGTGCGGCTTCATCATCGCATTCTACTCAATCCCGCCCCCGCTCCCCCGCCTTTCTCCGTGATCCCTCCGTGGTCACCGTGGTCTCCGTGTTTCATCTTCCGGAGATTGAAACACGGAGCACACGGAGTACACGGAGACGGCACGGAGGGGAAGAGGTCAGGATGGTTCTGATGCCGTCCGGCACAACCGGTACCTTTGACACTTCTTCTCTCCGCGGCCTCCGCGCCTCCGCGAGAGCCCCTCTTTCCCCCTACCCTCTTCCCACCGCGAGGAGCCCCGTCGATGCCGCATTCCCCAGACCCAGTTCCCCCAGCCAATCCCGCCAAGAAGAAGGAAGAAGCCACCCAGCTTCTTCTGGGCAACGCGCCCACCGCCGACAATCTCGGTGCCAAGCCCGCTCCCATCGGCGGCATGGGAAAGCAGAACGCCGACAAGCTGCTCGAACTCGTCTACGACGACTGCCGCCGCCTCGCCGCCTCGTATCTCAAGCGCGAGAACGCCGGGCACACGCTCCAGCCCACCGCGCTGGCGCACGAGGTCTACCTGCGGCTCATCGAGCAGGAGCGCGTGGACTGGAAGGGCCGCACGCACTTCATGGCCATCGCCGCGCAGGCGATGCGACGGCTGCTCATCGACCACGCCCGCGGCCGCAACCGCATTAAACGCGGCGGTGGCGGCGCGGAAGCGGGCGCGGAGGGCGGCTGGAAGCGAATCTCGCTTGACGGCGGCCCCGGCTCATCGTCCCCGATCGCCGATCCCGCGTCCACATCCGATGAATCCGAGGTCGATGTCGAGCGGCTGGACAAAGTCCTCGCCGAACTCGCCGAGCTCGATGAGCGTCAGGCCAAGGTGGTCGAGATGCGCTTCCTCGCGGGCATGACCGTCGAGGAAGTCGCCGAAGCCCTCAGCGTCAGCAAGCGCACCGTCGAAGGCGACTGGACCATGGCCCGCGCCTGGCTCCGCAAGCGGCTCTCGGAAGAAGGCGAAAGCTAACCGCTGAGACGCTGAGACGCAGAGAAGAAAAAACGGAGAGCAACCGATCGAACTGATCCAGTCAAGCATGCACTCGTGCAGTTCCTCGCATTCCACTCGGCTTTCTGAAGCTCCGTATCCCTGTCCTTCTCGTTCTATTCCCTTTCTTCTCTCGATCTCTGCGTCTCTGCGGTGAACCCCTCTTCCCATGACCCCCGCCCGCTACCAGCAGATCAAAGCGATCTTCCTCGAGTCCCTCGAGCAGTCCGACGCAAACCGCGCCGAGTTCATCGCGACCAAGGCCGCGGCGGTAGGGGGGGTGGGGGGGGATGCTGACCTCATCCGCGAGGTCCACGCGCTCCTGCATCACCACGCCGACATTGATCCCGCCATCATCGAGCAGGAGGTCAAGCGTGCCCAACCCCCCACCCGCCCGATCCTCGGCGACACAGCGTTCGGCCAGGGTGCGCAGGTCGCCTCCGGCATGACGCCGCCCAGCGCGCCGTCCCCGTCGCGCTCCTCTCTCAAGATCGACCGCGGCCGCTTCGCCCCCGGTGCCGTCATCTCCGCCCGCTACCGCATCGTCGATCTCATCGCCCGCGGCGGCATGGGCGAGGTCTATCGCGCCGACGATCTCAAACTCAACGAACCCGTCGCGCTCAAGTTCCTCCCCAGGCGGCTAGCGAGCGACAGGCAGTGGCTGGACCGCTTCCTCGACGAGGTCCGCGTCGCCCGCACCGTCTCGCACCCGAATGTCTGCCGCGTGTATGACGTCGGCGAAGACCTCGGAGAACATTTCCTGACGATGGAGTACGTGCAGGGTGAAACGCTCTCTTCCTTGCAATCCCGCATCGGGCGCCTCCCGCAGCGCAAAGCCGAGCAACTCGCCCAGCAACTCTGCGCCGGTCTTGCGGCCATCCACGATCTCGGAATCCTGCACCGCGACCTCAAGCCCTCCAACATTCTCATCGACGACAAGGGCCAGGTGAAAGTCACCGACTTCGGCCTGGCCGCCCCCGGCGAAATCCGCGGCTTCAAGTCCGCCGCTGGCACGCCCGGCTATGTCGCCCCCGAATCCCTCAACGGTGTCGAGGCCACCGTGCGCTCGGACATCTACCAACTCGGGCTGCTCCTCTTCGAGCTCTTTACCGGCCGCGCCGCGTACGTTGCCAATGGCGACGAAGATGTCCTCTCGCTCCAGCAAAAAGGCGACCCGCCCGCGCCCTCCACCGTCGCGCCCGACATCAAGCCGCGCGTGGAGGAAGTCATCCTCAAGTGCCTCGAGCGCGATCCCGCCGCGCGTCCCGCAACGGCGCGCCAGGTCGCCAAGCTCCTCCCCGGCGGCGACCCGCTCGCCTCCGCGCTTGAAGCCGGTGAGACTCCCTCTCCCAGCATGGTCGCCATGGCCGGCACCCGCGGCCGCATCAAGCTCGGCATCGCCGTGATCGCCGTCCTCATCTTCGCCTGCTTCGTCGGGCTCGCCATCTTCCTGGGCAACCGCGGCACCTCGCTCATCCAGATCGCTCCGCTCGACAAAGCTCCGCAAGTGCTCGCCGATGATGCCCGCAACATCCTCGCCATCGCCGGATACGACCTGAAAACCGAAACCGGCGAGCGCGGCCACGAGGCATGGGCCTTGAACTTCTACGAGGGCCTGATCGACGAGATCGAGCGCACCGACACCAGCCCGAATCGCTGGCAACGGCTCCGCCGCGAGCGTCCCGCCCCCATCGACTTCTGGTATCGCTGGAGCCCCGACCCGCTCGGCACGCGCCGCCCCACCGGCCGCATCACGCTCAACGATCCGCCCGAAACTGTTGGCGGCATGATCTTTGTTCGTCTCACTCCGCTCGGCCGACTTCGCGAGATCGGCGTCGTTGATCGCCACGTCAACTGGCAGATTGACGCGAACTCCGGCCTCCCCGCCGGCGTCGCCGGCCCGCCCGTTCCCCCGCCCAACTGGCCCGCGCTCTTCAAGGCGGCTGATTTGGACTTCGAGCTTTTCAGGAACAAGCCGCGTGAGCCAGAGCGCGTCCCGCCCGTCTTCGCAAAGGATCGCTTCGCCTGGGCGGGCGTGTATCCGGAAAGCCCCGACACCGAAATCCGCGTCGAGGCCGCAACTCTGGGCAACAAACTCGTCGCCTTCCGTACCGTCGAAACCAAACTCCCCAACGCGCAGACGGATTACCGCACGCCGCCGACTCCGTGGAAGCAGGCCGTCACCTGGCTCTCGCAGATCGTGCTGGTCATCACCATGCTCGGCGGCGTGGTCCTCGCCTGGCGCAACACCATCGCCAAACGCGGCGACCGCGCCGGCGCGACCCGCGCCGCCATCGTCATCGCCGCCGCCTGCCTGCTGATGCTCATCCTGCAATCCGCCACGCTGCGCTACGACACCTTCCCGCTGGGCAATCTCGGCTGGATGCTCGCGGTCTCCATCGCCGCGGGGCTGGGCGTCTGGGTGCTGTATGTCGCCGTGGAGCCGTACGTCCGCCGCCTCTGGCCCGAGTCCATCATCTCCTGGACGCGCTTGATTCAGGGCCGTTTCACCGATCCGTTTGTCGGCCAGTCGCTGCTGGTGGGCGCATGTCTGGGCGCGGCGGGAATCTGCATCGTTTACATCAACCGGCTCATCCCCGGCTGGCTGGGCCTCCCGCCCGCGCGCCCGTTCATCGATCCAGACCTTGGCGTCTCAGTACTCGACGGCCCGCGCCAGGCCATCGGCCACATGGCCCAGTGCGTCCTCACCGGTGTGAAGATCGCGATGCTCATGCTCGTGGGCGTGGTGCTCGTCAAGCTCGTCGTCCGCCGCACCTGGATCGCGCTCACGATTTTCGGCGCGATCCAGTCAAGCATCTGGATTCTCAGCGCGCCGGTGCAGGGCAAGGAGTGGTCCTGGTCCGTCTTCGCCTGCTCGGCGCTCCTGCTCTCATCGCTCACCGCCCTCGCCCTCGCCACCCTCGTCCGCTACGGCCTGCTCGCCCTCGTCGCCGGCGCGACCGTCGCCACCGCGCTGGGCTCCATGCCCATCACCCTGGACTTCGAACGCTGGTACGCCGGCATCGGCATGATGGTCCTCTGCTTCGTCTGCGCCATCCCCCTCTACGGCGCATTCGCCGCCGTCGCGGGCAGAACACGAGTCTGACCCGTTACGAGCCCGACGCGCCAGCGAGGGTCGATGCACGATCGCCCACCCGCGCACGTTCGGCGCTTCCGCTCCACAAGCGTCCGAGAACTCGCACGCACGCCGCCGACGCCCGCTCCACTCCGGCGTTCCAACTAAAAACCCGGTTTTTCATTCGCAATCGGCGGATAACCGGGCGCGGAGATGATCTAGGCGACCGCGTAGGTCATCTCCGCGTCCGCCTGGGTTCCTTCCGCGTCCGCGTAGGTCACCTCCGCGACCGTCGAGATCATCCAGGCGTTCGCCTGGACGACCTACGCGTTCGCCTAGATCACCTCCGCGACTGCCTAGACGACCTACGCGACCGCATAGATCATCTCCGAGACCACCACAACCACCAATACGGGCGGGCAAACGCCCCGCACGGACCGCGCATGTTTCGCGCGATCTGATTGTGTGCTTCCAACCACTTTCCGAATTGCGCGTGTGCGTCGGTCGCTCCGCGAGGCCGCTCACGCCAGCAACCGCACCGTATTCGCAAGCCCCTTCGCCCGCTCCGCCCCCGTGTGCGGACACACCCCCACGATCACCGCCGCGCACCGCTCCACCGCGCCACTCAATGACGCCCCGATCTCGCGCCCCGCTTTGATGTCTCCCACCAGCCCATCTCGCGCCGCATCAAACGCCCCCGGCGCGATCTTCGCGCTCAGCGCATCGCTCGCCACGATCAACACCCGCCGCTCCAGCAGCGACACATAGATCAGCACGCCCGGCGCATCCGCCCCCCCAACCCCGCCATCCACACGAAACATGTGGAATGCCTCGCGCCCCCGCGTCCGCACTTCCTCTTCCATCTGCCGCGACGAGATAAACGGCCGCGCCAGCACCGGCACGCGGCTGGCAATCGCCGCTCCCAGCACCGTCCACCCCGCAAAAATCCCCAGCACCACCGGCAACCCCAGTGTCAGCGTCCACCCCGTCTCCCAATCGCCCGGATTTGGCATCACACCTTGAAACAACACCCACGCCGCCGTCACGCCCAGCAGTCCGAACACCAGTCCAAACAGATCCTCCGCCCGGTCATACCGCCCCGACCGCGCCGCGACCGCCACCACAAACTCCGCGCCCGTGCGCGACTCCGCCGCCGCAATCGCCGCTTCCACCACCACCCGATCCCCCTCCGGAACCCGCGGCGTATTCGATCCCATCTTCACCGTTTCATTCGCGCCATCACTCACGTCATCTCCAATCCGCCGCTCGCTCAGCGACATCAGTTGCACCGTTCCGAAATCTCAAATCTGAAATCTCAAATCTGAAATCTCTTCTCACCACGACCCGCTCGCCCCGCCCCCTCCCGATGATCCGCCTCCAAAGCTCCCGCCACTAAACCCGCCACCTCCACCACTCGAACTTCCACCACCACCACTCCCGCCCCAACCCCCGCCACCAAACGAAGAGCCCGATCCCCATCCGCCGCCATATCCGCGCCCATATCCACCTGGATACATGCTCCGTCCCCATCCGCTTCCGCCCCCGCCACCCCACCCCAGCGCGCCCTTGATCACCCGCAGCACCATGAAGACCCCGATCACCGGAATCGCCAGACACCCCAGCGAAAGCCCGCCGAGTCCACCCCCGCCGCTGGTCCGCCCCGAACGCGGATACGAGTTGGAATACGAATACTGCTGCGACTGTCCATCATCGCTCGCCGCATTCGGATCAGCCATCCGTCCCTGCGGTGCGGGCACATTTGCCCCCGCAGGCGTCGCCGTCGTATTCCCCGCTCCCCCCTGTTCCATCGGCGGGGCCGGCTTGCTCGCCACCCGCGCGAGCGCATCGAGTTGCTGCACGCCTTTCAATATCCCGCCCGAGTAGTCCCCGCGCTTGAACGCCGGCACCATGTCCATGCTCATGATGTTCGCGCACGCCGCATCCCGCTCGCGCGTCCATCCCGCCCCCAGCTCGATCCGCGCCTTGCGATCCCCCTTCGAGACCAGCAGCAATATCCCATAGTCATACTGCTTCGCTCCGACGCCCCACTCATCAAACACATTCATCGCGTACCGCTCGATCGTCCACCCGCTCGCCCCACCCCCCACATGATCCGCCATCGACGTCACCGTACACACAAGCAGCGGCACCCGCTTCTCCGTCAGCAGCTTCTCGCAGATCGCCCTGATCTTCACCGCGTCCGCGTCGCCGATCAGCTTCGCCTCATCCGCGATGAACCCCCCCGCGCCCCGATCCGTCGGCCGCGCCGGATACGTCACATCTGCGCTCGCCCGCGCAGCACCCACCGCCCCCAGCGCGGCCATCGCCACCACCAGCGCCACCACGCGCCCCATCACCCTACCCCTCGCGCCCATCGACATCCGCAGGATGCCCATCGTCATTCCCTTCGCAAATCCGCTCCGACTCCCCATCCCCTTGCCACAGCGTACTCGCAACCACCCCCGCACGGTTTCCCCCTTTCACCCTCTTCCCCCTTTCTCCCTTTTCCCTCTCCGCGCACCCCTGCGCGTCCTCCGCGCACCCCTGCGTGCTCTTCCTCCTTTCCTTGCATCCCAACCTCCCCCGCTCTCCCGCTATCATTCCCGCACCGAGCCCTCCGCGTGCCAGAAACCACCGCTTCATCCTCCACCACCTTTCACGCCAGCCCGCCGCAGAGTGGCAGCGGCAGTGGTGGAGTTCCGCCCGTGGATGTTCAGGTCTCCCCCTCTCCCACCACAGACACTGACATCTCCCTCTCCACCACCCCCGTCACCGTCGCCAGCCGCGCCCGCCCCCCCAACAAGCCCTCGATGATGGACCGCATCGAGGCCTTCATCTCGCGGCTCTCGACTCGCAACAACTTCTGGCACCGCGTCTGCTCGCTCATCTGGTTGCCCTTCGCGTTCCGCAGCGGCATCCGCATGAAGCGGCTGGACGACAACACCTTCAACGCCGTCCTCCCCTTCCGCCGCTTCAACCGCAACTGGTACAACGCCATGGCCGGCGCGGCTCTCCTCGGTAACGCCGAGATCGCCGGCGGCATGTACGTCTTCGGCGTCTGCGGCGGGGACTACACCGTCGTCTGCAAGCACCTCGAATACAAGTTCCTCCGTCCCTGCTTCGGCCCCGCCGTCTACCGGCTCTCTCCGCGCGGCGACATCAAAGCCATGCTCGCCCAGGGTGGGGGGTGCGGCGAGTTCAACATCATCATCGACATGGACGTCTGCCAGACCATCGCCAAGCCCAAGATCTTGGGGGGGGCTGGCGGCGACGGCGAAAAGGAAAAGCGCGTCGGTCGCTGCGCCGCCACTTTCCATGTCACGCCCAAGACGCATCAGAAGAACAAGAAAGAAAAGCAGGCCTGACCCCGGCGGGCGGCCTGACGATCGATGCCTCATCGTGCCATCACCTTCGGCGGCTTTGCGCCGAAGGTGATGCGGGAGGCAAGGGGTGACCGGCAGCACCTTGGCCAAGCTCCGATGGGGGTGGCACAACAATGTGTTGCCACCCGCCGTTTCAAATGCCTTTGTCCCCGCACTCCGGGCAAGTCGCTCCGGTCGCGAGCCCCTTCAAGTCATACCCGCACCGCACGCACAACCCTTTGCGGCGGCGTCGGCCGAGACGGATCGCCAGCGGGACTTGCCAGAGGCCCCATGCGAGCGCGGCGTAGAAGATGGTGTTGAGAGCGAAGCCGGGCCAGACCGGCCGGATGCCCAGAACGCACGAGAAATAGGTGTCGCCGATGCGCCGGTTCGGCCGCCAGTTCGGGCGAAGTCCGATCTGCCATGGCGAGAGTGTGAGCGTTTCTGAATAGAAACCGGGAGCGGCGGCGCGGCGGCCGTCGAGGACCTGCGTTGACGCGAGGGCCCGCAGCGGCAGCCCCACGCGGTGGACTTCCATCCCCAGCGAGGTCGATGAACCGGCGTTCGCGCCAGAGCCGACTGTACGGGTACCACCGCCGGCGAAGTCAATGTCGCCCCACCATAGCCGCGTGCGGATGCAAAACTCCGCCGGAGTCCAATCGGGCTGGGAAGTGTCGGGCCAGGCATCTGCCAGCGTCTCGGAACGCGGCGGCATGGTCGGCTTTGGAAGGTCGGCCAGCGAGAGCGTCCACGCAACGAGCACGGTGATCGCGGCCCCGACAAGCAGCCACGCCGCGGCGGATCGTGCGCACCGGATCAGCGATCGCTTCATACCACAGTATACCGCCGGTAGGTGGCCGGGATCGCCCCGCGAGTTCCACAGCGTGCCACAGGTCGCCTGCTTTGAGGAGACCTGTGCCGAGCGTGCAGGGAACGCTCGGTCGTTGCGAGTCTTCAACATTCCATCGCGCCCCCCCTCCCCCCGCACAGGTCATCCCAGAGCGGATGACCTGTGGCACATCATTGTGCGGGCCGATTCTGTCGCTGCACCACACCGAGTTGCGATTGTGCAGGCCCGCGCAAGAGTCGCTCTGTCTCGGGCGGCGATTGTTCGGGCCGGTGCAGCGGTTTGCCAGGCCCGAGGGGCGATTGTTCGGGACGCAGAAACGATTGTGCAGGACGAAGAAATGATTTTTCGGGCTTGAGAAATGATTTCTTCGTCTTGCGCGGCGGCTGTGTGGGACTGAGAAATGGTTGCTCCGGGCTGGAAAATCGCCGTCGCACGTCCGAGAACCACGCGAGAAAGTGCGGTATCGAAGGTTATTCACCGCATGGGCCGCTTTCTTCGCGCGCCAAAAGCGAGCAAGTCACTCACGCACTGAAGTCGCGCTCGGATATTCCCGATGTGAGGTTTGGATCGACTGTGCCGTTTGACAGTGTGTCAGGGGCCAAGCCGATTCGTTTCTAATCCCGCAACGCGGGAGATCGGATCGGTGATCTATGGGCACAGTCATGCCCTCGGATAAGCGTGAGATGGTGAACTTCGGCAACACCCATGTGCAGCCGTGGTCGCTCAACAAGGTGGCACTGGGAATTCTTGACCCGGACCTCACCGCGGTCACTGCGGCGGCCACCAACGCGCAGAAGGCGTTTGACAACGCCGAGACGGCGCGGCAGGCCAGCAAGGCCGCGACCACCGCGTTCTACGCCGCCGTTTCCACCCTGCGCGACAAGGCCGGGACCTGCGTGCGCACCATCCAGAATAAGGCCAAGGCCACCAACGATCCGAATCTGTACGCGCTGGGCCAGATCTCTCCGCCCGATCCGCGCTCGCAGAACGGCCCGCCTCCCGCGCAGCCGACCGATGTGCGTGCCGGACTCAACCCCGACGGCAGCATCACGCTCACCTGGAAGTGCGCCAACCCGCCGGGCGTCTCCAACGTGATCTACTTCGTCAAGCGCAAGCTCAACGGCCAGACGGACTTCACGCTCTTCGACACCGTCGGCGAGAAGACGCTCATCGACGCGACCATTCCCCGCGCGGCGGGCGGCGCGAGCTACATGATCACCGCGCGGCACGGCCAGCAGTCCGGCCAGACCAGCGAGACCTTCAGCGTGGTCTTCGGTGTCGGCGGAGGCGGAAGCATCGTGATGACCACCAGTGCGGGTGAGACGGTGGGGGGGATGAAGATGGCGGCATAGCGGAACGTCGGATGTGGGATGTGCGATGTCGGATGTTCCGAACCTCGCACTCGTCTTCACATCCGACATCCGACATCGCACCTCCGACATACACACGCGGCCCCGGGTCTGTTCGAACCCCGGGGCCGCGTTGTTTGTTTCCTGCCTTCCCTCTCTCGCGTACCCTCCTGCCCCTTGCTCCTCTCCGCCCAATCCATCTCGAAAACCCACGGCCTGCGAACACTCTTCCGCGCCGTCTCCATCAGCATCGCCGAGGGCGAGCGCGTTGGCCTCATCGGCCCCAACGGCGCGGGCAAGAGCACCCTGCTCAAACTCCTGGCTGGAGGTGGGGGGGTCGGCGGCGAAGTCGGCGAGCACGAGCCCGACGCGGGAACCATCACCCTCGCCAAGGGCCTCCGCGCTGTGTACGTCCCGCAGATGGATGTTTTCGCCGACGGCCTCACCGCGCATGACATCGTGACCGCTGCCGCGCTCGCGGGTGGAATCACTGCTGGGGTCCACGACCACCACGAAGCCGAGATCGTCGGCGATATCATCCTGTCCAAGATCGGCTTCGACGAAAAGCACTGCACCACCCCCGCAAACGCTCTCTCCGGCGGCTGGAAAAAGCGTCTCTCCATCGCCCGCGGCCTCGCCACCTGCGGCGGCGAGCCCGACCTCCTGATGCTTGACGAGCCAACGAATCACCTCGACCTCGAAGGCATCGACTGGCTCGAAGAACTGCTGCTGCACCCGCCCACCAGCAACCGCAACTTCTCTTCTGTCTTCGTCACCCACGACCGCGTCTTCCTCGAAAACGTCGCTACTCGCGTCATCGAGCTCTCCGCCGCGTATCCGCAGGGAACGCTCAGCGTGCAGGGCAACTACTCCGAGTTCCTCCGCCGCAAGGAGGAGTTCCTCGCCGGTCAGCAGCGCGCCGAGCAAGCGCTGGCGCAGCAGGTGAAGAAGGATCTCGACTGGCTCTCCCGCAAACCCGAAGCCCGCCGCACCAAGTCCAAGAGCAAAATCTTCGCCTCCTACGACCGCCAGGATGAACTCGCCGATCTCAAAGTTCGCAACGCCGCCGGCGGTGGCGGCGGAGCAAGAGTCGATTTCACCGGCACCGGCCGCAAGACCCGCAAGTTCATCGACGCGAAAAATCTCTCCAAGTCCCTCGGCGATCCGCCCCGCATCCTCTTCCAGGATGTCGACATCCAGCTCGGCGCCGGCGACTGCCTCGGCCTACTCGGCCCCAACGGCTCCGGAAAAACCACACTCATCCGCGTCCTCACCGGCGAGCTCGAACCCGACACCGGCACCATCAATCTCTCCGAGCCCAAGCCGCGCGTCGTCGTCTTCAGTCAGCATCGCAAGGGCTTCGATCCGTCCATGTATCTCGAAGAGGCGCTCTGCTCCGTCGGTGATGTTGTGCGATTCCAGGGCATGGTGATGCACATCACCGCCTGGTCGCGCCGCTTCCTCTTCCGCGATGAGCAGCTCGTCCAGCCCGTCGGCTCTCTCAGCGGCGGCGAGCTCGCCCGCGTCCACATCGCCCGCATCATGCTCGAGCCCGCCGATGTCCTGGTCCTCGACGAGCCCACCAACGACCTGGACATCCCGACGCTGCAAGTCCTCGAAGAAGCCCTCGAGGATTTCCCCGGTGCGCTCGTCCTCGTCACCCACGATCGCGCCATGCTCTCCCGCCTCTCCACCGAAGTACTCTCACTGGATGGCAACGGCGGAGCCAAAGTCTACGCCCACCTCGATCAGGCCCTCGCCGCGCAGATCGCCGCCGAAAAAGCCGCGCAGCAGGCCGCGAAAAAAGCATCCATCGCCGCGCAGCCCGCTCCCGCCGCGCCGAGCAGCAAGAAGAAACTCAGCTACCACGAGCAGCGCGAGTTCGACGGTATTGAAAAGAAAATCCACACCGCCGAAGAAGCCGTCACCAAAGCCGAGCGCATCGTCAACGACCCCGCGACCATGGCGAGCCACGTCGCCATGACCAACGCTTGCCACACCCTCGAAGCCGCTCAAGCCGAAGTCGCCAAGCTCTACGCCCGCTGGGAAGAACTCGAGTCCAAGATTCGCTAACAGAGGCCCGGGCGCAAGCCCGTGCATAGGCGTGCGCACACCTTCACGCCCCAAAGTGCCCACGCAGATCCGCAAGCTCCTGCTCCACCTGCGTCGGATCGCTCACCGTCTCCGCCACCACCTCGCGCAGCACCCGCCGAAACCGCCGCTTCACCGTCTGCAGCATGTTGCTCGCCTGCGTCTCATCCGCCGCGCCGATGTGCTCCGCCAGTCGCGTCATGCTCAGCGGGCTGGTCCGGCGCAGCGCAGGCCCGAGCACATTCACATTGAACCCGCGCCAGTGCGGCTCCATTCCATCCGCGATGCACGACTCCTCCAGCCGCGCCAGCGCATTCTCCATCACCGCCGCCGCCCACTCTCGATCAAACACCTTCTCCGAATCCCGCGAGAGCGCGGCAATCGACAGCGGCGACCCGGGCTCACCCGACTTCCCGCTCGGATCATTCAGCGAGATCGCATGTTCCCCATTCACACCGCGCGGCCCGATCGTCGATGCGCCACCCTTGTGGACCTTGCCCATGCGGTGCTGGTCGATGAGGAAGTTCCGCAGCGCCGACTTGAGAAACGATCGGAACCGCCCGCGCTCCGGACTCGCGCGCCCGATCAGGTCGCGCCCGATCACCACCTGCGTCAGAAACTCCTGCGTGAGATCGCTGGCATCATGCCCCGCGTACCCCTGCCGCCGGATGAACGCGTACACCGGACTCCAATACGCGCGGAGCAGTTGTTCCAGATGCGCGCGATCGCTGCGGGCTCCCAGAACGAGAGACCAGATGGTGGATTGGAAACTGGCCGCGGTGTTCGTGGGGTCCAAGATTTCGTCTCAATGTGTGCGTGGTGGCAAGAGGGTACGTATCGTGCCAGCCAAAGTTGCATCCGTCCGGCATTTGCAAGGTTCTTCACAGGTCATGGCAACCAAACGACAACCAACTCTTCCAGCGCGTGCGCTCATCGGTATGGTCCACGTCGGCGCACTCCCCGGCACGCCGCGCGGTGGGGAAAGCGTTGCGGCCATCGCGCGCCGCGCGGCGGCGGAGGCCGCGATACTGGCAAGCGCGGGGTTTGATGCTGTTATAGTCGAGAACATGCACGATACGCCGTATGTGCACGCGGGTGTGGATGGGCGCGGGCATGGGCCGGAGATCGTCAGCGCGATGACGCGCTGCGCATTGGAGGTCCGCGCCGCGGTCGGCGATGCGATGCCGCTGGGGATTCAGATTCTCTCGGGCGGTAATCGCGAGGCAATCGCGGTCGCGCTGGCCTGCGGGTTGCAGTTTATTCGATGCGAGAACTTCGTGTTCGCGCATGTGGCGGATGAGGGGTTGCTGGGGCGCGCGGAGGCGGGGCCGCTGCTGCGGTATCGCAAGCAGATCGGCGCGGAGCATGTGCGGGTGTTCTGCGATCTGAAGAAGAAGCACGCAGCGCACGCGGTTACGGCGGATGTCCCGATTGCGGATGCCGCGCATGGTGCGGAGTTCTTCGGCGCCGATGGCATGATCGTGACCGGCGAGGCGACGGGGCGGCCGACGAGCGGGAACGACATCGCGGCGGTGCGCGGGGCGACGAGGTTGCCGGTGCTGGTGGGATCGGGCGTGACGCCGGAGACGGTGGCGGGACTTTTCGCGGCCGGCGCTGACGCTCTGATCGTCGGTTCGTCGATCAAGGTGCGTGGCGACTGGGCGAACGCGGTGGACCCGAAGCGGGCACTCGCGATGGTTTCGGCTGTGAAGAAGGTGCGAGCGCGGCGCGCATGATGTCGAGTGCTTCCAACTCCGGGCCGCGCAGGAAACGCAACTTGTTCACCGGGTCGTGGGCCGCGCGGCTTGGATTGATCGTGCTGGCGCTGATCGTGACTGTCTGTCTCGGGACGTTGCCGTGGACGCTGGCACGGGTGACGGGGCGCGGCGGATCGGCTGTGGGCGGCGTGCCACGGTATGACGTGCAGTATCGAATGGCGCGGCATCTGCCGCCGACGTGGTGGGGCGTGAACGCGAGCGATCAACGGGCGGAGAGCGAGCATGGGCGACGGGAAGCGACGGCGCGAGCGATGGCGATCGAGGAGATGACGCGCACGATGGGGCTTTCGCCTGAGCACATTGCGAAAGAACACATCGAACCGACGACCGCGCAGATCAGGAACGCGACGCCGCTGTATCTCATGGGCACCGATCTGCTTGGGCGCGATCTGTTTGTGCGATGTCTTGCGGGCGGCGGTATTTCGCTGGGGATCGGACTGGCGGCCGCGTTGCTGTCAGTGTTTCTCGGGACGCTGTACGGCGCGGTGGCGGGTTACATCGGCGGGCGCACGGACGCGGTGATGATGCGGATCGTGGATGTGCTGTATGGATTGCCGTATGTGCTGCTGGTGGTGCTGCTGGCGGTGGCGGCGGGGAGCGTGATGGAGGAGTATGTGTCGCGGCAGGGGGCGCGAGCGGCGTGGGTGAAGACGGAAATGGAGAGCGGTGAGAGGGCAGTGGGCAGTGGGAAAGAGGTGCGGGAGCGGCTGGTGAAAGAGGCGGAGGCGAAGTTTCCGGCGCGGGTGGTGTCGGATTCGGGGCGGGTGGGGTTTGATCTGGTGGTGTTACTGGTGGCGATTGGCGGGGTGTCGTGGCTGACGATGGCGCGGGTGATTCGGGGGCAGGTGTTGTCGCTGAAGAATCAGCCGTTTGTGGAGGCGGCGCGGGCGATGGGGGTGCCGGTCTCGGGGATTTTTCTGCGGCATCTGCTGCCGAATCTGGTGGGGCCGATCATTGTGTATGCGACGCTGACGGTGCCGCAGGCGATCTTGCAGGAGAGTTTCCTGAGCTTTCTAGGAATCGGCGTGCGGGCGCCGATGCCGAGTTGGGGGAACCTGGCGGCGGATGGACTCGGGGAGTTGAACCCCGTAAAGAGCCATTGGTGGCTGCTGGTGTTTCCGGCGTTGCTGCTCAGCATGACGCTGCTCGCGCTCAACTTTGTGGGCGAGGCGTTGCGGGACGCGCTGGATCCGAAGCGGGTTCGGAGGTGAGGGGCTGGGGGTGGGGCCGGGAAATAGGGATGGAGGGGCTGTGGAAAGAGTTGTGTGGATGTGGGGAAGGGAGTGGTGGGTGGGGTGACCCTTTCGGGCACCACTGGCGGGCGAGCCGCCAGTGCCACCCTTTGCATTTCACAAAAAGAAAACGGCCCCGGCTTAAGATCAGCCGGGGCCGGGGAAAAGTTGATCTGGATCGGGGACCGGCGGGGTACCCAAGGCAGAAACGTCACTCGCCGCGGGCGAGTTTGATGACGCGGACGCCGCGTTCCTGCCATTTGGTGGCTTCGGGCTGGGCAAGTTTTTCTACACGGCCATCTTTGTAGACGCCGACGAACTCGGGGGGGCCGGACTTGCCGAGGGTGGCTTCGCCCGCGCCGGTGAAGAGGTCGCCGAGGCCGTCGAAAAGAGCGCCGAAGGGGACGCCGGATTTCTCGGCGATCTTGCGGCCGGTTTTGGTGGAGTGGCGCTCCTCGATGCGGACGGGGGCGAGGGCCATCAGGTCTTGCGTGGTGGCGACAACCTTGACCTCGGCGACCTCTGCCCGCTGCTGTTGCTGGGCGGCCTGGGCGAGCGCGACGGTCTTGGCCTGCTCCTCGGTCTTGACGGCCTCGACGAGACGGGCGATCTCGACGCCCTGGGTCTGGACGGTCTCGCTCATGCGGGAGACATCGACGCGGAGGGTGTTGATGCGGGCGTTGAGTTCGGCGTTTTGCTGGGTGGAGGATTCGACCTCGGTGCGTGCGGTTTGCAGGCGGGTTTGCAGGTCGGTCATCGCGGCGGCCTTCTTGGTGACATCGGCGCGAAGGGCCTCGACTTCCTTGGCCTGGCCGGTGCTGGTCTGCTGGAGGGCGTCGAGAGCGGTGCCACGGGCGGTGAGATCATCGCGGAGGGTGCCGATAGTTTTTTCGGCTTGGCCGAGATTCTCGCGGAGTTCGCCGCGTTGTTTTTCGAGGGCGACGGCTTCCTGCTTGTTCTGCTCGGCGAGCGCGGCCTGCTCGACGCGGGCGAGCTCGGTCTTCTGGAGATTGCTGCGATAGTTGAGGGCGAAGGGCGTGACGACGCCAGCACCGACAAGGAGGCCGATACCGACGGCGATGGCGATGAGCTTGCCGCTGGAACCGGAGGTGGTGGGTGGGGGAGTGCGTGTTGAGAACTGTTCAGCCATGGGTAAATCCCTTCCGTGAGAGAAATGTGAAACGTTGTGATTGATCGTGCAGACCCCCCGAAGTTCACGAGTATACGTATGGGAGTGGGGATGAATGGAGGGTGAGCGCAAAATGCGACACTGTGGAGACGGGGGAAATTGGCCAATTTCGGCCACATAGCCAGTTTTGGGGAGAGATGAAACGAGTGAGAGGGTGAAGAGAGTTGTGGGAGACGCGGGTGGCGGGAAGTTGTTGGACAGCGGTACGGGCGTGCAGTCTTTCAGACTGCGAAACGATGGGAAAGGGGAGGTAGGTCGGCTTGGGCATCCCGGGGGTGTCGTCGAGGACTCCTCCACGCCCCGGCTACTGACGATCAGCCCTTTGGGCTGAAAGCATCGCCGCGGAAAAATCCGTCGGGGAGAGTTATCTGAATTGCGATCGTGCTAATGTCAGGGACTATGGCATACCCACGCATGATCCGAGCGGTGATGGCTTTGGTGGTCTTGGGCACGTTCTGCGCGATGATCGCGCGGGCGGATGAAGGGATGTGGCTGCTGAATGCGCCGCCGGTGAAGCAGTTGCAGGAGAAATACAAGTTCACTCCGACGCCGGAGTGGATGGAGCACTTGCAGAAGTCGTGCGTGCGGTTTCAGACGGGCGGGTCGGGGTCGCTGGTCTCGGCTGATGGACTGGTGATGACGAATCACCATGTCGGGTCGGACATGTTGTTGAAGCTTTCGACGCCAGAGAAGAATCTGCTGGAGACGGGATTTTACGCGAAGGAGCGGGCGCAGGAGCTGGCGTGTCCGGATCTGGAGCTGAACGTGCTCTGGCAGATCGAGGATGTGACGGCGCAGGTGATGGGCGCGGTGAAGGAGGGGATGAGCGCGGCGGAGGCGGGGAAGGCGCGGCGGGAGATGATCGCGGGGATCGAGGCGAAGTCGAAGGAATCGACGAAACTCAAGAGCGAGGTGGTGACGCTGTATGGCGGGGCGAAGTATCACCTGTATCGCTACAAGTCGTACACGGATATCCGGCTGGTGTTCGCGCCCGAGGAGGCGATCGCGTTCTTCGGCGGGGACACGGACAACTTCGAGTTTCCGCGGTATGACCTAGACTGCTGCTTCTTTCGGATTTACGAGAACGGGAAGCCATTGCAGGCGGAGCATCATCTGGCGTGGTCGCCGAGCGGCGCGGCGGAGAACGAGCTGGTGTTCGTGTGTGGACATCCGGGGAGGACGGAGCGGCTGAACACGTATGAGCATCTGAAAATGGCGCGGGATGTGGAGCTGCCGCGGCGGATGGGGGAGTATTGGCGGCGTGAGATCAAGGATCAGGGGTTCGCGGGACGTTCGGCGGAGAACGCGCGGATCGTACGGGATGATCTGTTCGGGGTTGCGAACTCGCGCAAGGCGGTAAACGGGCAGCTCGATGGGCTGCTCGATCCGGTGCTGATGGCGGCGAAAAAGAAGGATGAGGATGCGCTGCGCGGGCAGATCGCCGGGGATGAGGTGAAGCAGAAGTTATGGGGGAGCGCGTGGGCGGATATCGCAGCGATCAAGAAGGAGGAGCAGAGCTTTGTGGAGCGGCGCTCGCTGATCGACAAGGTGATGAGCGGATTTGGGGCTTCGCGGCTGATGAGCCACGCGACGACGCTGGTGCGGCTGGCGACGGAGTTACCCAAGCCGAGCGAGCAGCGGCTGGCGGACTATGGGGATGCGCATCTGGACTCACTGTATCTGGACCTGTACTCGCCGGAGCCGATGTACGATGCGCTGGAGATTTATTTTCTGACGCAGACGATGCAGCGGTGCGCGGAGCGGCTGGGGTCGGATGATCCGACGGTGGTGATGATGCTGGGCGGGAAGTCGCCGCGTGCGCGGGCGGAGGAGTTGGTGAAGGGATGCTCGCTGCGCGATCCGGCGGCGCGGAAGGCACTGGCGGCGGATGGGTCGAAGGGAGTCGTCGCGTCGAAGGACCCGATTATTTTGCTGGCGAAGATGCTGGACCCGGAGTCGCGGTCATTGCGGAAGCGGTTTGAGGACTCGGTGGAGTCGCCGCTGCGCGATGCGTATGCGAAGGTGGGGGCGGCGCGGTTTGCGACGCTGGGGGACAGGGTGTATCCGGATGCGACATTCACGCTGCGGCTCTCGTTCGGGCAGGTGAAGGGGTTCACGGATGCGGGCGAGACGACACCGGCGTTTACGAAGATGGCGGGCGTGTATCAGCGCGCAGCCCAGCGCAAGGGCCAGGAGGGATTCGCGCTGCCGGAGTCGTGGATCAAGCACAAGGAGAAGCTGCACGGGGAGACGCCGCTGAACTTCATGTGTACGGCGGACATCATCGGCGGCAACTCGGGCTCGCCGGTGGTGAACACGCGCGGCGAGGTGGTTGGGCTGATCTTCGACGGGAACCTTGGGTCGCTGGTGGGGAACTACGTGTATAACGACGCGACGGGGAGGTCGGTGGCGGTGGATAGTCGGGGCTTGATTGAGGCGATCAGGACTGTTTACGGGGCGGAGGGGCTGGCGGGGGAGATGGTCGGAAATGGCAAATAGCAAATAGCAAATGGCAAATAGAAGGCAACGAAGGGAGGACTAAAATACCGCGGTTGAAGGTGGAGTTTCTGGAACGTGTGGAGGCGCTGAGCCATCGGGTGGTGGATGTTGCGGAGGCCATTGAGGAGCAGCGTCGGTCGGCGCGGATTGTGGATCAGATGATGGGAGCGGGGAGTTCCATCGGCACCAACACCTGAGAGGCGGCTGAGGCGATGAGTGACAAGGACTTTTGCAAGTCGCTCGGCATAGCGCTGAAAGAACTGAGCGAATCGAGATACTGGCTGCGTTTTGTGGTGAAACGGACCTGGGTGAAGCCGGGCTTGGTTGCTGGGTTGCACACGGAATCCGAGGAAATCCAGAGGATTCTCGGGACCATGATTTCGAAGACGCGCAGCCGGTCCCGGTGAACTAGAGTACCCCTCAGTGTTTGCCATTTGCGATTTGCCATTTGCCATTTGGATCCCCCCATGTCGCACGCCAAGACGTCCAGCAATCCGAACGACTTCATCCTGCCGGACCTGGGCGAGGGTGTGCATGAGGCCGAACTGATTAAGTGGCGGGTGTCGGTCGGCCAGAAGGTGGCGGAGCACGACATTCTGGCGGAGATGGAGACGGACAAGGCGCTGGTGGAGGTGCCGTCGCCGCGTGCGGGGGTGATCGCCGCGCTGCATGGCAAGGAAGGGGAGATCTGCAAGGTTGGGGATGCGCTGGTCTCGTATGTGGCGGAGGGTGGGGCCCGTGGCACGGGCGTCCCGCCCGTGGTGAGCGCCGAGACGAAGCCGATGGCGAAGGGGTCGGGGGCGGGGCATTCGTCGAATGGGTCGCACAAGGTAGACGACATGGGCGGGACGCCCATGCCACAGAAGAACACGGGCGGGACGCCCGTGGCACCAAGCGCGGAGCAGGAGGACGCGGGGACTGTGGTGGGAAAGATGGGCGGCGCGCTGGCGGGGATTACGGCGGAGGCCGGTAAGGCGCTGGCGACACCGGCGGTGCGGCGGCTAGCGCGGGATATGGGTGTGGATATTGATGGGATCGCGGGGACGGGGATTGGTGGGCGGGTGCTCGAGAAGGATGTGCGATCGGCTCGGCAGGGTGGCCCGCCGCTCCGCGGCGGCTCTTCTGGAACGTCGCGGAGTGCAGATGCGGCCTCCAGTCCCTTGCCGATGAAATCCGCGCCCGCGTCGGCTCCTAGGCCTGAGCCGATTCTGAGCCAACCGCCGCGGAGCGGCAGGCCACCCGATGCGATGCAACCGCCGCGGAGCGGCGGGCCACCCGATGCGATCCGGATTCCGTTTCGCGGGGTGCGGCGGACGATTGCGAATCGGCTGCGCGAGTCGGTGAATCAGGCGGTGCATTTCAACGTGATGGATGAGGCGGATGTGGCTTCGCTGGACAATCTGCGCAAGAAGCTGGCTGCGGCGAGCGGGGAGAAGCTGAGTTTTCTGCCGTTCGTGGCGAGCGCGGTCTGCCGCGTGCTGTCGGACCAGCGGTTTCGGGCTCTGAACGCGACGGTGGATGAGAAGCCGGGGGACGCGGCGTATGAGGCGGCGATCGTGCAGCATCGCGCGGTGCATCTGGGGATCGCGACGGACACGGACAACGGGCTGATGGTTCCGGTGATCCGCGACTGTGACGGGCTGGGCGTGCTGGAGATCGGGCGGCACATCGTACACGCCGCGGACTCGGCGCGGGCTCGCACGGCGAGCCGCGAGTTGCTGATGGGCTCGACGTTCACGATCAGCAATGTGGGATCGCACGCGGGACGGTTCGCGACTCCGATCATCAACTATCCGGAGGTGGCGATTCTGGCGGTGGGTCGGGCGCGGCCCGCGCCGGTGATTCGCGGCGGCGGGATTTTTGTCGGCAATCTGCTGCCGCTCTCGCTGGCGTGCGACCATCGCGTGGTGGATGGGGCGACGGCGGCTCTTGCGCTGGCGGAGATTATTCGATTGTTGCAGGAGCCGGAGGCGCTACTGGGGCCGGCGCGGGGGAGAGCGACTTTGTAGCGGGACCATCGCACTGGGTGGCACTGGCGGCTTGTCCGCCAGTGGTACGCCATGTGTATCCGCGGGATTCGCTCGCCCCCCCACCAAGACTCGCTCATCCCGAGCGTGTGAGGCGGGCGCATCACTCGAAGCGATCGCGTACCAGCAGCTCGAAGTTGTGCAGCGCGGCGATGTCGGCGGCGGACTTCTTGGTGATGCCCGAGTAGCGGGTGACGAGGTCTTTGGCGGCCTTCTCGTCGCCGCCGGTGGCAAGGGTGCCGAGCATCTTGAACTTGTGGGCGAGGATGTCGGTCAGATTGGCGGTGGTGTTGCGGGCGTGGCCGCTGGGGTACATGACAAGACCCGAGTCGTGCTCGACGCCGTTCTTGCCGGTGATCTGGATGGAGGTGGGGATGCCGTCGGGATAGCGGCGGTCGTACTCATCGCCGCCGTGCTTGAAGGTCATCTTCTCCATGAGCTCGCGGGTGACGGGGTGCTTGATGGCATCGCCGGAGAAGTCGTGGGGGAGGAGCATGACGCTCTTGAAGTCGAAGGACTTGGCTCCCTTTTGCCTCGCTTCGATCGCCTTGCGGAGTTTGGTGCAGACGAGGTAGAGCATGGAGTGGTCGGCGGACTGGCGGGTCTTGGGGTCGCGCTTGGCGGGGTCGCCGATGATGCCGAAGGCGGGCTCGTAGGCGGTGACGACCATCTTGGCGATGTTCGCGCCGGTGGGATCATCAAGGAGCGCGGGGGTTTTGTTGATGAGATCGAGGACGCCCTGGAGCGCGCCGGCGGACTGGTGCTCATAGAGGCCGAGCTTGAAGTGCATGCCCATGACGGCGAAGTCGGGGCCGCGTTTACCGAGGACGAGATCGAAGGGGGAGGCGTAGGACGATGTCGGATGGGCGATGTCGGATGTCGGATGTGAAGAGCCATTGGAGTTGGGGTGGGCGTTCTTTGTGGAGACGAACATCTGTCCCGGGCCCTCGAAGATTCGGAAGATGGCCTCGGGGTTGCGGAATATGTCGCGCGGGCCGAGGAAGCCCATCATGCTGCGCTTCATGCTGAGGACGGCGACCTCGCTGGAGATCGCCGCGCTCGCGCCCTTGGAGTCGCTGAGCTGCTTGCCGGCGCGGATGGCCCGGAAGGGGATGTAGTGGGCGACGACCATGCCGATGGCGGACTCGATCTGCTCGGGCGTGGCCTTGAGCATCGCGCCGAAGACGGCGGCGGAGGCGATCGCGCCGTGGACGACGTGATCGACCTTGTAGGTTTTCAGGGAGAAAACCTCGGCGAGGCGGCCGCGGATTTCGTCAACCAGCAACATGCCGCGGACGGCGGTTGCGCCATCCAGGCCGGCGAGCTGCGCGGCGGCGAGGGGGACGCCGTAGAAGTCGTTGTGACCGAACTCGCCGGCGATGTGGCCGAGCTCGGGGTTGTAGCCGAAGTTGGTGCCGTTGGAGTCCCACTCGCGGACGGCCGCGCCGTTGGCGACGACGGCTTTCTCGGGCTGAACGTGGACGTTGGAGCCGAAGACGGTTGCGCCGTGCTGCTTGGTGCCGAACATCGGCGCGAGCGAGCCGCTGCCACCTTCGGGAACGCGATACATGAGGGCTTCGCGGCGGAGCAGGTTGGGGGCGTTGGTGCCGAGTGCGAGGGCGGAGACGCCGCAGAGGCAGGCGTCGGTGTGGAACATCTCGATGCGATGGATGACGCTGGCATCGGGGGAGGCGAATCCGTCGGATCCCTTTTTCGCCCACATGAAGTCGAGGGCGTATTGCGCGATGCCGAGTGCTTGGTTGGAGTCGCGCGGCAGCGTGACGTGGGTGTCGGAATGGATGAGCCTGGGCCTAGCGGTGTGAGCGGTGTCGAGAGCCATGGCGTGTCGCTGCCTTGAGTTCGAGGTGCGGATTCGGAGGGGTGCAAGAGTAGGGAGGTGGGGGGTGGAGAAGAACGGGGGAGTGGAGCGTGCGGGGCGAAGAAGCACGCGGAGGTTCGCGGGGGTTGCGCGGGGGCTCGCGGAGATGAGTGGGGGATTTTGGAGGGGCGAACTGCACGAGTTTTACATTGCGATTCCGGGAGCTCGATGTGCAGTTGTGTGTGGGAGTTGGAGTTGCGGTGGGGCTGTTTGCGGTGGGAGTGGAATGAATGCATTGCAGCCGGAATGGGTGTGGAAAAGTGTGGGGAAATGCGGGTTGGGGTCAACATTCGCTGCTGAATTCAGGTAGACTGAAAGGAGTAGAGTCCCAAGTCATCGGAAAGAGGAGGTGCCTTATGGTCGCCGTCCGGAAGCCCGATTCGCAGGGAGTTGTTGCAAGGAAAGTTCGGGTCGTGCCGCTGCCTGATGAAGTGGTGGTGGTGGACTTTTCGACGGCGCGGGCGGTGTCGCGCGGCGCGGCAGTGGGGATTCGCGCAAGTGACGCCGAGATGTTCAAGGCGGAGCACACGACGCCGGATGGGTCGGGGGCGATGGCGCACGAGGGGCGGTACTTGGGATGGGTGGTTGGGTTGCTTGCGGCGGGCGGGCTGCTGATCGTGGGCGTGGGGATGTTCATCGTCGGCGGGGTGCAGGCGATGGCGGTTGGGCTGGCATGGGTGCTGGCGGGATATGCGGTTGCGTGGATTGTGGTGTGGGCGGCGGGGCTGGCGCGGGCGCGCGAGGAGCAAGAGATCGAGCGGGAGATTGTGCTGCGAAACGCGAGGGAGATTCAGGCGCGGGGGTCGGAGGATGTGCGATGATGAGTCGCGGGTGCTGCCTCAGCGCTTTGTGTCGGCACCGCAGTACAGACATCGTTTGTGGCGTGCGGCGATGGTGCGATTGCAGCCCGGACATGTCGTGGGCTGCGGAGTGATTTTACCGTCGCGAACGCCGTCTCTCAGGTCGATCTCCTCGACTTTCTTGCGTAACTCGTCGGTGCTGATGGAAAGACGTGCGGAGACGACTTCCCAGAGTGCGGCGGTGTAGAGCGTCATCGAATCCAGCTTTGATTCGAGGTCGTCAACTCGGTCGCGCAGGTGATTGCCCGACCGTTCACCGCGATTGAGATCGCGGCGTGCCTCGTCGATTTGCGATTGCTGACGCCAGTTCCAAAACCACTCGTACATTGTGGGCCTTTCCAGAGGCGGGCGTACAACGGAAACTCAGCAAACACGGGATCACCCGGGCTTCGCTTGGGCTGGCTCCATCATACTGTTTCGCAACTACAGGAGCCCGATTTCATGTCTGCAAACGCCGCCAATATCGCCGTGATCGTTTCCGCCAAGCGCACCCCGGTCGGCAAGTTTTTCGGGGGGTTGTCAAAGGTGCCATCGCCAGTGCTCGGGTCGTACGCGATCAAGGCGGTGCTGGATGAGGTACCGGCGGCGAAGGCGCTCGTGGATGAGGTGCTGATGGGGTGCGTGTTGCAGGCGGGCGTGGGGCAGAACCCGGCGCGGCAGGCGGCGCTGAAGGCGGGATTGCCGGAAACGATGTCGGCGATGACGATCAACAAGGTGTGCGGATCGGGGCTGGAAGCGGTGATGCGGGCGGCGTCGGCGATCAAGGCGGGGGATGCGCAGTGCATCATCGCGGGCGGGATGGAGAACATGACAGGTGCGCCGCACTTTGCGCGGGTGCGCGAGGGTGTGAAGTACGGGCCGGCGACGATGGAAGACCACATGGCGTACGACGGGCTGCGCTGCGCGTTTGAGCAGTGCGCCATGGGCGACAGCGCGGATTTTATCGCGGGGAAGTTCGGGATCACGCGGGCGGAGCAGGATCGGTTCGCGGTGCAGAGCCACCATCGGGCCGCGGAGGCGACGAAGAACGGGTGGTTCAAGAGCGAGATCGTCGCGCTGACGGGCGAGCAGTGCATGGACAAGAAGTTGAATGGGGGGGCGGGGGTGAGCGCGGATGAGGGGATTCGGGCGGAGTCCACGATTGATGGAGTGGCGAAGTTGCGTCCGGCGTTCAGCAAGGAAGGCACCGTGACGGCGGCGAACGCGTCGCAGATTTCCGACGGTGCGGCGGCGGTGTGCGTGATGTCGCTGGCGGCGGCGGAGAAGGCGGGGATCAAGCCGATCGCGAAGATCGTGTCGTATCACACCTCGGGGATCGCGCCGAAGGAAATCTTCGCGGCACCGATCGAGGGGATCAAGGGTGCGCTGGCGAAGGCGCATCTGAGTGTGAGCGATATCGACTTGTTCGAGATCAACGAGGCGTTCGCGGCGCAGGTGCTCTGCAACATCAAGGAACTCGGCGTTTCGGAGAGCAAACTGAATATCTGCGGCGGCGGCGTGGCGCTCGGGCACCCGATCGGAGCGTCGGGAGCGCGGGTGCTGACGACGCTGATTCATCAGTTGAAGCGCACCGGCTGGAAGCGCGGGGTGGTGGCGCTCTGTCTGGGTGGAGGGAACTCGGTGGCGATGGTGGTCGAGGTGTGAGGTATCGCATGTGAGGGCGCAGAATATGGGAAGCAGGAATACAGCCAAGCGTGTTGAGCGACCGGATGCCGGAGCGGCCAAGGCGCGTCGAATGAGCACCCATGATGTCGAAGCCACCAAGCAGTTGAAGGCATCGCTGAGGCGGTATGCTCTGATGCAACCCCGCCTGTCGGCCGCTGAGGAACGCGCCGCGGCGATTGCGGGAATACAACGCGGGCTGGACGATGGGAAGGCGGGGCGCACGATGTCGCTGCGGGAAGCGATTCATTCAATACGGGCAGGGGGCAAGTCGAAAGCTCGATCCGGCGCGAAGTGATTGAGTGCTGATACGGCGCGGTCATCGCCCTTTGTAGAAGATGAACGTCTCGATGTACTCTATGATTTCCTTCGCTCGCTGTCGCACTTTGGTATCCGGATCACTGGTTTTCAACTCGTCGAGAAGTGGGAGCAGGTCTGGAAGGGGAGCTTTTGTGTTCAATACTCGCGCGAAGGCACGTCGGCCCAGTCGTTCCACACCGAAGAGCCGCACGGCTGGATCGGCGTGACGCATCGCGCGCTCGATGATCGCGTCGGGAATGAGAGCGAAGTCGGGAGCATTCCAGGAACCTTCGCCATCGAACTGCATCTCGCCGAGTGCCCATTCGATGCGCACGGCGCGATCGGAATCCCGGGAGACGGTTGCGCGCTGACGCACGAGATGCTCTCGTCCACGGTCGCGGACCCAGGAATCCTCGTAGCGAGTGGCTGCGGTGGAGGCGTGCAACTCATGGGCAGCGCTAGCGATGGGCACCAGACGTGCGAGTTCGGCGTCGGTGATCGGCCCGTGTGCGGACAACATGCCGTCAACCCAAACTTGGAGCGCGGCGTGGGTCTGGTGCTGCCAGACGATGCGTTCCCAGGGGCTGCCTGAGTATTGATAGCTGGGGTTGGGCCGTGGGAGCGGCGTGCCGTTCTGCGGCGGTGGTGCCGCGACGTCCAACAATGTCTGGACTACTACGGTCGGGAGTTTGAGTGTCCAGGGAGCCGAGTGGGCGTTCCATGAGAGTGCCGCGACCAGCAGGGCAATCAGTGCGATAGCCATGCGGAATGTTCGGAGTCTTCGCCGCGGATTGTGCATCGCGGGCTCGCTTGGTGCGGTTGTGCCGCATTCCGGGCAGGTCATGTTGCGGGCACCGGCCATGTCGTACCAGCAGGATGAACATCGACGAAGGTCTCTGCGGGTATCGCCTCGCCACGCCCACCATGCGAGCACGCAAGCCAGCATCAGTAGCAGAAGGAGCGGAATCATCTTCGGTCCATGCTCAACTGCTGCGTTGCTCTTGCTTGATCGAGCCGTGCGATGAGCGAGCGGCAGAGGAAGGACTTCGCTTCGCCCATAGATGGCGACGCATCGCCGAGTTCGTGATGCAAGCTGGTAACGCAGCGGCCCGCAAGGCCGCAGGGGACGATGAGGTTGAAGTGGTCGAGATTTGTGGTGATGTTCAGCGCGAGGCCGTGCATGGAGACCCAGCGGCGGACGCGGACGCCGAGGGCGGCGATCTTGGAGGAAGGGATCGAGGGATCGAGGGATTGAGGGATTGAAGGAAGGGCGGAGGAAGCGGCTGCGCTTTCTTCACTTTGTGCGTGGGTGCCTTGGTGTGTCGAGCCGTTTGTTCGAACCCATACTCCCGTAGCGCTGGGGTCTCGTTCGCCGAGGATGTGCCATGTTGCGAGGGTGTCGATGATGGCTTGTTCCATGAGGCGCATGTAGGCGTGGAGGCCGAGGTGGTAGTAGTTGAGGTCGAGGATCGGGTAGACGACGAGTTGGCCGGGGCCGTGGTAGGTGATGTCGCCGCCGCGGTCGGTCTGGGCGACTTCGACTCCGGCGTGGGCGAGCTGGTCCGGGGTGGCGGTGAGATGGTCGCGGGCACCGGCGCGGCGGGAGATGGTGATGACGGGAGGATCGTGCTCGACGAGGAGAATGCGGCCGGGGTCGGGGGTGCCGGCGTCGCGGGCGGCGAGGACTTCTTCGTGGTGGGCGAGTTGCAGCGCGTAGGCGTCGGCATATGGGCGGTGGCCGAGATCGATGACGCGCGGCGAGGGCATTTGGTAAGGATAGGGTTGGTGATGGGTTGGATTTGGATGTAGGCGATGGATGGGACGTATTGGGTGAGTGGCACGAGATTGGGCACGGAGAAGCATGATTGATCGCTTTGCACAACTTCCTGCTTCGCTTCGTGAGCGGTCGCGCATGCTGATGCTGCCCGTCGGCGGTGTTCCGACGATTCCCGCGCTGGTGTGTCATCCGGATTGGATCACGCCCACGCCGACGATGCTCTGGATGCACGGGCGGACGGCGAACAAGGAGCTGGATTCGGGGCGGTATATACGGTGGCTGAAGCAGGGGATCGCGGCGGTGGCGATTGATTTGCCGGGGCATGGGGATCGGGCGGTGGGGAATGGAGAATGGGCGGAAGTACCCGGCTCTGGAGAGCCGGGCCACCAAACGCTTGCGACTTTGGCGCAGATGATTTCGGAAGTCGATCACGTCGTCGAAGCGCTGGCTGATCCGGTGTTTCAAGGGGTGTTTGATCTGGAGCGAATGGGGATTGGGGGGATGTCGCTGGGTGGGATGGCCGCGCTGCGGCGGTTGTGCGATCCGCATGAGTTCGCGTGCGCGGCGGTGGAATGCACCACGGGGGATTTGTGGGGGTTGTATCGGGAAGATGGGCCGCGGCCGTGGGGGCAGACGTTTCCTGAACAACTGGTGGCACCGATGGACACGCTGAGGCATGTGGAAACGTTTCGGCCGATTCCGCTGCTGGTGCTGCACTGCGAAGCAGACAGAATCGTGCCGTGGGAGATTCAGCGGCGGTTTCTGGATCGGTTGAAGGATCACTATGTGGCGATGCGGGCCGATCCGATGATGGTGCGTGTGCGGACGTGGGAGACGACGGGCGCGCCGGAGGAGCACAGCGGATTTGGGCGGCATGGGAACGAAGCGAAGAATGTGCAGGTGGAGTTTTTGGGGACGGTGTTGAAGTGAGGGACGGTGGGGTGCGACAGACATATTCGCGGGATTCGCTCCCAGAGCGACGCTCATCCCTAGCGTGTGTATTGGACGTTTGCCCACGCAGCGAAATCGTCAACGGTGTTCAGGTTGATGAGCACGCCGGGGTTGGTCACGGGGACTTCGACGCGGGCGTCTTCGATCAGGTGATCGAGGCGGGAGTCGGCGGGTGTGGTGGTTGTGAGGAGGCGTGATGTGACGAGGGGCCAGGAGAGGTAGACGGGGTGGCCGCGCTGGATGTTGTGGGTGGGGAGCGCGGCAGCGACCGTGCTGAGGTGTGCGATGGCGCGTGCGAGGGTGTTGAAGACGGTTGGACTTGGGGCGGGGACATCGACGGGGAGGATGAAGACGCCGCGGGTGGATTGATGAAGGTCGGCGATGGCGGTACATCCGGCGAGGACGCTGGTGAACATTGGGGAGAGTTCGTCGGCGATGACGGAGTCCGGCGGAGGGCCGCCATCCACGCTCATGCCAGCGCATACGCGATCGGAGATGACCCACACCACGGGCAGGCCGACGAGTGCGAGGCGTTCACGTTGGATGTGCCACCACGGGCGGTTGTGTACGCGATGGAGAGCTTTGGGGCCACCGGCGCGGAGGCCGCGGCCAGCGGCGAGGACGATCACGCGGTCGGTGCTCATCAGGCGCGTTCCGCGAGTGCATCTCGTGGCACGGGCTTTCCAGCCCGTGTTTCGGGCGCATCGCCCGAAGTCGCTCGACCGGCGACGTGAGTTTCCAACTTGCGCGTATTTGCCGTTGGTGAGAGCGTGGAAGGCCGCTGCTCCATCCGCTTGGCTTCAAGCAAAATGCCCGCGGCCATGGAGATCGCGACCATTCGTGGTTCTTTTCCTGTGTCGCCGACGCCAATGGGGCACTGGATGCGCTTCACGATTTCTTCATTGATGCCCGCGCCGATGAGGCGGCCGAAGAGGCAGATGCGTTTACTGCGGCTGCCGATGAGCCCGACGAAGGCGGGAACCGAATCAGAGCCGAGGGGAGTAAGCCCCCGGTCTTGTTCTTCTTCTTTCGTCAGCAAACCGTTGAGCAACTGAAAGTCCGTCTCGTGCGAGCAGGTCATCACGCAGGCGAGCGTTTCGTGGCTGCGATCGCGGGCGAGGCGGATGCCCTTGTCCCAGTCCAGCACGCGCCTGGCGCGACCGGTAAAACGCTCGGGGCTGTTCCACTCGGGGCGGTCGTCCACGACGAGGACTTCGAGCGGGGAGCCGCGCAGGATGTCGGTGAGTTCATGGGCAACGTGGCCAGCACCGAAGATGACGAGGCGCTGGCGTGAGCCGCAGAATTCGAGAAAAACGTCCATTGCGCCGCCGCAGCATTGCTCGGCTTCGGCGCCGAGGACGAAGTGCTCCGTGGTTGTGCCGCGCGTGGCGAAGACCTTGGCGGCGGATTCGGCGACGAGCAGCTCAAACTGGCCGCCGCCGACAGTGCCGACAAACTCACTGGTGCCGCCGGTGGATGGGGACCAGATCATTTTCGCACCAGCATCGCGGGGCGTGCTGCCCTTGGTGGCGATGACGGTGATGAGAACGAAGGGGGCACCGGCCTCGGTGAGGCGTGTTGCTTGGGCAAAGATGTCTCGATCGGTCGCCACGGGTAAGTGTAGGAGCGGTTTACGAGACGCTTGCGGCAACGCCGCGGAGCGCGAAGTAGAGGATGCGGGCGAGGACGCGCTCTCGATATGCGGCGGTGGAGCGGATGTCGTCGATGGGGGAGATGTCTTGCTTGAGGGCGGGGGCGAGGTCGAAGGGTGACTTGATCGGTTTGGCATTCTCAAGTATGGATTCGACGGTGCGGCAGCGGCGGACTGTGGGGGCGACGCTGTTGACGACGATCCTCCAGCCGGTTTCTTCGGTGTGGACGATGGCCGCGCCGACTTTGGTGATGGCCTGGGCGCGGCGTGCGCCGACTTTCTCGAAGATGTGGAGGCGAGCGGCGCGCCGGGGAATGCGGATCTTTTCGATGAGCTGATCGGAACGCTTGCGCATCTGCTTGTAGCCGAGATAGAACTCGTCGAGACGGATCTCTTCGCGATCGAGCGCGCCGGTGGGGGATGTTGAGACGAGCACGATCGTTGCGTCGAGCGCCATGAGGGCGGGGACGCCGTCCGCGGCGGGAGAGGCGTTGATGATGTTTCCGGCCCAGGTGCCGCGGGATTGGATTTGGATTGCGCCGACGGTTCGGGCCGCGCTGACGAGGAGGGGGAAGTGCTGGGCGATCGCGGTGTCGCGGATGGTGTCCCAGTATGTGGAGAGCGCGCCGAGTTCGAGGTGGGTTTCGGTCCAGTGTGTGGCGCGGAGTTCGACGAGGTGGGAGAGGTCGAGGTAGGTTTTGTCGTGGGCGGGGAGATTCCCGGGCCAATGAACGAGCAGATCGGTGCCGCCTGCAATGGGGGTGGGCGCGGCGGAGTCGCCTGTGGCCATCATGGCGCACGCATCGGCGAGGGAAGTGGGGGAGAGGACGCGCATCAGGGAATGTTCCTTGATGTGTTCCCGTCGTCTAGGTTGTGCGAAGTTCCGCCGCACATACGCTTCATGCCATCCATGATGCCGTCGTAGCCTGTGCAGCGGCAGAGGTTTCCGGCCATGAGCTCGCGCATGGTGTGGGTCTTCAGCACTTCGGGGTGGCCCTTCACCCAGCACGCGGTCATGACGACGCCGGGGGTGCAGGCACCGCACTGGGTCGCGCCGCATTCGAGCATGGGGCCGAGGATGGCCGGATCGATTGACTCGATGGTCTTGACATCGCGGCCGGCGCACTGGAAGGTGGGGACGAGGCAGGAACAGACGGGGAGCATGTCGAGGTAGACCGTGCAGGCACCGCATTCGCCCTCGCCGCAGCCCTCTTTGCTGCCGGTGAGGCCCAGTCGATAGCGAAGCGTGTCGAGGAGGCGCTCGGTGGCGTCGATACGGACGGCGACCTTGCGGCCGTTGAGCGTGAGAGCGACATCGATCGGGCTTGACTCATGCGACATGGGGTGCGCTCCCTTGGATCTCGCTCATGAGGCGTTCGGGTGTGATGGGGAGGCGTGTTGCGTGGACGCTCTCTTCGCGGAGGGCGAACGCGACGGCGTTGGCGATCGCGGGGCCGGGGCCGTCCATGGGGAGCTCGCCGATGCCCTTGCTTCCCCTGCCGCCGTATGGATAGGGATTCTCGATGAAGAGGACGCGGATGGGCGGCACATCGTCGCTGGTGGGAATGATGTAGTTGGTGAGCTGGGCGTTGGCCATGCCGCCATCTTTCCAGATGCACTCTTCCATCAGTGCCCAGCCAATGCCCTGCACGACGCCGCCCTGGACCTGGCCGCGGGCGAGGACGGGGTTGATGATGGAGCCGACTTCCTGGGCGGCGACGAAGTCGGTGACTTTGGTTGCATAGGTGCGGAGGTCCACCTCGACCTCGGCGACATAGGCGGCCCAGCCGAAGGTGCCGTAGGCGTCGCCGGTGTAGGTTTTGTCGTCCCATGCGATGCCCGGCGGGGCTTCGTAGATGGCTTCGCCGATGAGTTCTGTGGCATTGCTCGCGTTGTTTGCCGTGCCACCGCCCGTGCCACCGGCGTTCGCCGCTTTGGGCAAACGCCGGTGCCATGCGTGAACGGCGTCCGCCACTTTCTGGCCGCCGTCATTTTCTGTGAGTTCGATTTTCCTGCGAAGATCATGGCACGCACGCTCGACGAGACGGCCGACGACCATCGCAGTGCGCGAGGCGACGGTGGGGCCGCTGTTGGGGACGATGTGGGTGTCGGGGATGGCGACGCAGACTTGATCCAGTGCGAGGCCGAGATGCGCGGCGGCGATCTGGGTCATGATGGTTGTTGTGCCCTGACCCATTTCGGTGCTGGCGATGCGGACTTCCACGCGGCCATCCGGAAGTCCGGCGACGTGTACCTTGGATTTGAGATAGGTTTCGCCGGAGCCGGTGAAGCCCGCGCCGTGCCAGAAGGTGGCGAGGCCGACGCCGCGGCGGAGATATGGGTGGCGGGTGTTGAACTCGGCGTGCTCAATCTTCTTGCGTTTGTAGTCGGCCATGTCGAGCGCGGCATCCATGAGCGCGACGCGATCGGTTCCCTTGGATGGTGGGTGGGCGCGGATGACTTGGCCGGTGGCGGTGGTCTGTCCATCGCGCAGCAGGTTGATGCGGCGCAGCTCGCTTGGGTCCATGCCGAGTTTGGATGCGATGACATCCATGTGCCGCTCGCAGGCGAAGATGGTTTGCGGCGCGCCGAAGCCGCGGAATGCGCCGTAGGGGACGGAGTTGGTGAGGATGGCTTTTCCATCGACGTGGACGTTCGGGCAGAAATATGGGCCGGCGGCGTGCAGGATGCCGCGGCTGAGAACGACGGGGGAGAGCGTGATGTACGCGCCGGCATCCATGCGAACTTGGATATCCTGCGCGAGCAGGCGACCGTTTCGATCCAGGCCGGTGCGGTGGCGCACGGTGCAGGGATGGCGCTTGGTGGTGGCCTGCATGTCCTCGCCGCGGTCGTAAATCATTTTGACGGGGCGGCCGGACTTGGCGGCGAGCAGCGCGGCGTGGAGCGCGAGGATGGAGGGATAGTCCTCCTTGCCGCCGAAACCGCCGCCGGTGGCGGTTTGGATGACTCGGCAGGCGCGGGAAGGATTGGTTGGAGAGATCCCGGTTCGGAGAACCGGGGTACCCGGGAAAGTGTGCTTGAGGGCGTTCAGGACGTAGTACGGGCACTGCATGCTGCCCTTGACGCAGACGGCTTTGGTGGCCGGGTCCACCCAGGCGATCATGCCGTTGCACTCGATGTAGACGTGCTCCTGCGCGCCGGTTTCGTATTCGCCTTCGACGATGATCGGCGCGCTGGAGAGCGCGGCCTGAACATCGCCTTTGTTGATCGTGAGATGCTTGAGGATGTTCTTCGTGTATCCGCCCTGCGTTTGCGCGGCGGTGGGGGGGGTGCGGAAATCCAGCGCGGGGTCTTCGCGGTCGATCACGATCTCAACGGCGGCAACCGCTCGCCGCACGGTTTCGCGGTCTTCGCCCGCGATGAGCACGATCGGCTCGTGCATGTGGCGGATGTGGGTTGCGGCGAGCACGGGCTGGTCGCGCTCGATGAGATAGACCTCGTTGGGTCCGTCAGCGATTGTGGGAATGTCGCGGTGGTCCACGACAGTGAGCCGGGACCAGTCGATGCCGGGGTTGAGTTTGATCTCTTTGATGCGGCCGCGGGAGACGGGGCTGCGGACCGTCATTCCCCAGAGCATCGGCCCGAGGCCTAGGCCACCATCGGTGGGGAGGTCATCGACGTACCGCTCCGTTCCCGTCAGTTTTGCCATGCCTTCGAAGCGTTTCACGGTGGGAGTGTACCACGGCGGCCCTGACATGTTCTGCGCGAAGGGGCTTTCGGAGGAATCACCGCTGAGGCGCTGAGATCGCAGAGAAGATTTGGGAATGGGGATGGAGCGAACACGAGAGCGCCTGTGCTGTGATTCAAGTCGGCTGCCTTGCTCGGCGAACTCAGCGTCTCTGCGGTGAATCTTCTTCCCATCCGCCGCCGATGGCTTTGTACACGGCAACCAGATTCGTGGAAATGAGCGTGGTGCTCTTCACGAGTTGATCCTCGGCATCCAGCAGCGAGCGCTGCGCGTTCAGGACATTTAGGAAGTCGGTCTTGCCAGCGGTATACAAGATATTGGCGAGTTCGACGGCTTTGCGATTCGCATCAACTGATTCAACGAGCGAGGCGCGGCGTTCCTGTTCCTTGCCGAAGCTCACGAGGGATGTTTCGACATCCTGCAAAGCGAGGAGCACGATGCGCTTGTATGCGATGCCGGTCTCGTCGGCGAGGGCTTCCTGCAAGCGGATGTTGGCGCGAATGCGGCCACCATCCAGCAGCGGCCAGTTCACGCTGGGGCCGAGCGACCAGTAGCGGTTGGCGAGCGAGCCGAGCCCCTCGATGTTGCCGCTTTGCACGCCGAGAGAGCCGGTGATGGAGAACTTCGGATATAGATCAGCGGTGGCGACGCCGACACGAGCGGTGGCAGCGTGGATGTTCTCTTCGGCGCGGCGGATATCGGGCCGGCGGCGGAGCAGGTCGGAGGGAAGGCCGACGGGAACGGTGGCGGGCGGAGTCGGGATGTCGGCGTGGGCGGCAAGCTCGGTGGTGAGCTCGCCGGGTTCGCGGCCGACGAGCACGCCGAGCGCGTAGGTGAGAGCGCGAATCTGCGATTCGATGGTGGGGATGCGGGATTCGGTGGAGGCGACCTGGGCGCGGGCGTTGGCTACATCCAGACCGCCAACGAAGCCCGCGCCGTAGCGCTGCGAGGTGACATCCAACGAGTTGCGCTGGGTTTCGAGATTCTTGAGGGCGAACTCGAGGGATCGCTGCGCGCCGCGGAGTTCGCAATAAATGGTTGCGACTTCGCCGATCACCGTGACGCGGACATCGCGGGCGTCTTCGACGGCGGAGCGGGTCTGCGCATCCGCGGCTTCCACGCCGCGGCGTATGCCGCCGAAGACGTCGATCTCCCATGCGGCATCGAACCCGGCGCGGAAGAGGTTGCCGGTGCCGCCTTGCTTGCTGCGGCTGCGAGTTGCGCCGCCGCTGGTGTTGACCTGGGGGGCGAGCCCGGCGGAGGCGGCGTCGCGCGCGGCGCGAGCTTCGCGGACACGGGCTTCGGCGGCGGCGACATCGAGATTTTCAGCGGCGGCACGCTGCACGAGCGTCGTGAGAGCGGGGTCGTTGAACTGCTCCCACCAGCGGCTGATGGTGGCGGCTTCGGAGATTGCGACGCTGACGGTGCCGCGGGTGCCGCGGATGGCGGGGTCGGTGCCCATCCATGCGGGGGCGACGGGTGTGGTGCTCTGCTTGTAGTCGGGGCCGACGGTGCAGCCGCTCACCAGCGCGACGATACCAGTACCGAAGCAGAGGGCAACGGTGTGCCAGGGTGGTTGATGCGATTGTGCTACACGGTTCATCTGAACGATTGCTCCACCCGGTATTCGACGTTTCAGTTTCTTCAAGTGTCAAATTTCAGATTTGAGGTCTAATTCGCTGGCTCACTCGTACCTCAACGCTTCGATTGGGTCCATGCGTGATGCTTTCCACGCCGGGTAGAAGCCGAAGGCGATGCCGACGAAACCCGAGACGGCGATGCTGGCGATCACGGCTTCCATCGAGGGCTCGATGGGCCAGTGCAGGAAGTGTTTGACAAGCATTCCGCCGCCGCGCCCGAGGACGAGGCCGACGATGCCGCCGATGAGGCAGAGGAGCGTGGCTTCAACGAGGAACTGGAGGAGAATGTCCTTGCTCTTCGCGCCAACGGCCATGCGGAGGCCGATCTCTTTGGTGCGTTCGGTCACGCTGACGAGCATGATGTTCATGATTCCGACGCCGCCGACGACCAGCGAAATGAGCGCGACGGCGAGCAGCAGATTGGTCATCATGGACGTTGTGGACGCCAGCCCCGCCGCGGCCTCGGTCATGTCGCGCAGGTTGAAGTCCTCGGGTTCACCGGCGCGGGTGTGATGCCGCTCGCGGAGGAGTGAGGTGATTCCCTTGATGGCGTCTTGCGTGCGCCCGGCCTGCGCTCCGACCTGAATCTGGTCCACGTTGGCGAAGCGCACGGGCATGGGGCCGCCGGTGAGAGAGGCGGTTGCGGTGGATGGATAGAGCGTGGTCGCGCTGGGAAAAGTCCCCGTCTTGCCGCTGGCGGTGGTTGATCCGGTGTTTGAGCCGGAGGTGGAGCTGCTGGCGGTCTGCGCGGATGCGCCGGTGACGCGGTATTTGATGGTCGTCCATGGGGCGACGATGACATCGTCCTGATCCATGCCGAAGGTGTTGGCACCTTTGGAGGCGAGCACGCCGATGACTTTTATGCCGACATTCTGGATGCGGATTTCCTTGCCGACGGGAGACTGCCCCTGGAAGAGCTCACGCACAATGGTGGAGCCGACGACGCAGACGCGCCCGCTGCCGCGGACATCAGAGTCGCTGAAAAGTTCGCCGTCGGTCACGTTCGCCCAGTCGCGCACGGCGAAATACTCGGGCGTGGTGCCATAGATAAAGCTTGGAACCCAGTTGCGATCCTGATACACCACTTGGCTGCGGGCGCGGACGACGGGCGCGGCACCGGTAACGGCGTCCACATCGCGTTTGATGGCCGCGGCGTCCTCGGCGGTGAGGGTCATGGATGTTCCCGCGCCGAAACTGACGCCGCCGCTGGCGGCGGTGCCGGGCATGAGGAGCAGGTTGTTGGCACCCATGCTCTCGATGGTCTTGCGGATTGCGGCGCTGGAACCCTTGCCGATCTCCATCATGATGATGACGGCACCGATGCCGATGACGATACCGAGGATGGTCAGCGCGGAGCGGGTGATGTTGCGGCGGAGGGCGCGGACGGCGGTGATAAGGATGCGACCGATGGTCATTTGGCTGCTCCCGAGAGCACGGGGTCGGTTGCTTTCGAGTCGCTCTCGACCAGACCGTCCCTGAGTTTGATCGTCCGATCTGCCATTTGCGATATCTCGGAGGAGTGGGTCACAATTATGATGGTGATTCCCTCTTTCCTGTTGAGTGTGCGAAACATTTCCAGAATCTCAACGCTGGTGTGCGAGTCCAGGTTGCCGGTCGGCTCATCGGCGAAGAGGACGCTGGGTTTGTTCACCAGCGAGCGGGCGATGGCGACACGTTGCTGCTGGCCGCCGGAGAGCTGGGTGGGGAAGTGGTCCATGCGATCGCCGAGGCCGACGCGATGGAGAAGGTCTTCGGCCCACTTCCGCCCCTCTCGATCGCCCATTGGTTTGGGTGCATAGGCGAGCGGCATCATCACTTGTTCCAAGGCAGTGGTGCGCGGCAGCAGGTTGAAACTCTGGAAGACGAATCCGATCATGCGGCTGCGAATCTCGGCGCGCCGGTCCGCGCTGATGGAGGTGACATCCTCACCATCGAGTAGATACTGGCCGGCGGTGGGGTGATCCAGAAAGCCGAGCGTGTTCATCAGCGTGGTTTTTCCGGAGCCGCTCTGGCCGACGAGCGCGACCATCTCGCCGCGATCAATAGAGATCGTGATGCCCCTGAGCACGGTGAGTTCGACCTCGCCGAGCGTGTAGACGCGAGTGATGTTGTTGAGCTGAATGAGTGCCATAGTCCGTGGCACGGGCGTCCCGCCCGTGTTCCTATCTTCCTCCGCCGCCTGCGCCCGGCCGCGTGCCACCGGTACCGCCTGTGCCGCCGCCCGTGCCAGTGCCGGGCGGTCGCCCGCCGCCCATGCGCGGCGGCGCAAACGGATTGGTCGTCGCCGCGTTACTGGTCTGTGCGACTTGCTCGCCCACGATGACTTCCGTGCCATCAGCGATTCCATCTCCTTGTATTTCGGTGATAGTTCCGTCGGTCAAACCGGTGGTCGCGGCCACCATCTGCGGCTGGCCATCCTTGAGAATCCAGACGGTGCCGGGTTTCATGCCGTTTTCGAGTGGCTTGCCGCGTGCGGGTGCGGCGGCTTCGTATCCCTTGGGTGCCCAGCGCAGCGCGGCGTTGGAGACGCCCAGAACGCCGTCGCGGTGGGCGACATCGAACTTGACGTTCGCGGTGAGATACGGGAGCAGCAACAGGTCGGAGTTGTCGGTGGAAATCTCGACTGTGTACGTCACCACGTTCTGGGTCATGGTCGCGTTCAGTCGCACCTTACGCACCACGCCCTTAAAACGGCGGCCGGGAAAGGCATCGACGGTGAACGCCACGGCTTGTTGCGGGCGGACGTTGCCGATGTCGGCTTCGTTGACCTGTACGAGCACCTCGAGTTTGCTGAGGTCTTTGGCGATCAGGAAGAGACTCGGCGCGTTCAAGCTCGCGACCACGGTCTGGCCGATCTCTACGCGCTTGTCGATGATGACGCCGCTGACGGGGGATTTGATGACGCAATACACCACGTTGCGGCTGGCACGCTGCACGGTCGCGTCTGCCTGCTGCACCTGCGCCTCGGCATGGGTCTTGGTCGCCTGTGCCTGCGCGATGGAGGCATCCGCCACGCCGACGCTCGCTTTCGCCTGGTCATACGCGGACTCGGATGCGTCATAGTCGGCTTGCGAGAGCGCGGTGGTGCCCTGGAGTTTCTTGGCACGCTCGAAGTCGCGGCGGGTTTGCTCCTGGCGAGCGAGTGCCAGTCGCTTATTTGCCTCGGCGGTTTTGATTTGGGCCTCGGCCTCGTTCACCTGCGACTGACCCTGCGAGCGTTGCGCTCGGGCCGAGGCGAGGTCCGCCTGATAGAGCGCATCGTCAATGCGTGCCAGCACCATGCCCTCCGCCACCACGGATCGGTAGTCGAGTTCCTTGCCGTCTGAGTCCTTGCCAAACTCGGCGATCTGGCCGTTCACCTGCGCGCCGACGTCGATGACATCCTCGGGCACAAGCGTTCCGGTAGCACTGATTGTCTGTGCGATGTCGAGTGTGTGGATGGGTGATGTCCGATAGGCCGGTGCGGCCGTCTCGCGCCCCTGATACCAGCGATACCCGAAAAAACCTGCGGCCACGAGAGCCGCCAGCACAAGAATCCAGATGATCGCGCCCTTCATCCATTGCTCCGTTCCGAACCGTGCATCAATCCGAGCCCACAACGGCCGCCATTTGCGAATCGAGAGCGTACCCGGCTCCGAACAACGCAGTTGGTCGCTCCGCATGACAAGCCGATTCCCAAAACCCCGTGATCTCCCCAACATGACGTTCCCATCATTCCGTGATCATCCACACTCCGCTTGGCATGGCCGAACGTCCTCCGCTCCGGTATCCTCCCCTTCCACCTCCCGATCCGGAGACCCTGCATGAGCGGCGTAGACCTGCATCTTCCTCAACTCCGCCCGATGGGCAAGACCATGCGCACCGATCTCTGGTGGATCCAGCCCCTGCTGGTCTTCCTCGGATTCTCCGCGTTCGTTATCTATTCAACGTGGGCGGCGTTTCAGGCGGACCACTATTGGTTCAGCGGCGGCGGTGCCCACTACCTCTCCCCCTTCTACTCCCCGCTCTTCTTTGATGCTGTCGGCAAGGAATCCGGCCACGCCTTGTTCGGCCAGCCGCCATCCTGGCTCATGGGGCTTTTCCCCTCTTTCGTTGGGTTCTCGCCCGCGTTCCTGATTCTATGGGCACCCGGCGGGTTCCGGTTCACCTGTTACTACTACCGCGGGGCGTACTACAAGGCCTTCTGGGCTGATCCGATTTCCTGCTCTGTAGGCGAGCCGGGTTTCCGCGGCAAGAAGTACCGAGGTGAGGCCAAGCTCCCGCTGATTCTGCAGAACGTCCATAGGTATTTCCTGTACCTCGCGATCGTATTTATTTTCTTGCTCGCGTATGACGCGATCATCGCGTTCAAGTTCACCGAGGGCGGTGTGACAAAGTTCGGCATCGGCATCGGCACGCTGGTGCTGCTCATCAACCCGATTCTGCTCGGGTCGTACACCTTCGGCTGCCACTCCTTCCGGCACCTTATCGGAGGCCGCAAGAACGAGATGGGCGATGGGGCGACCAAGAAGGCGTACGACTGCGTCTCCTGTCTGAATCGCCGGCACATGCTGTGCGCGTGGATGTCGCTGTTCTGGGTCGGGTTTACTGACGTCTACATTCGCATGTGCTCGATGGGGATTTGGTCCGACTTCCGGCTGATCTGAAACTTGTCCTAGGTCCTAGGTCCTAAGTCCTAGGTCCTAGGTCGATTGATGCTCACAGGAGACGCCTATGGCAGTAACGCGATTCGAGGACTTGCAGATCTGGCAGAAGGCACGGCGGCTGAACAAAGCTGCCTACACCCTCTCCCGATCGTCAAAGATGATCCGCGACTACGGGTTCACCGACCAGTTCCGCAGGAGTTCGATCTCCGTGATGAACAACATCGCGGAGGGCTTTGACCGCTGGCGTCGAGCAGAGTTTTTACAGTATCTTTCTGTCGCCAAGGGCTCTGCGGGCGAGCTTCGTTCCATGATGTACGCCGCTCTGGACATCGGGTACATCACGCAAGCCGAGTTCGACGAGATCATGGCAGAAGCCGTGGATGTGAATGGTTCGATCGGCCGCTTCCGTACCGCGCTAGAACGCACACCTCCCAAGGCATCACCAACTCCCCGCACCCTTCGCAAGACCTAGGACTTAGGACCTAGGACATAGGACAGCTTTTCGCATGGACCAGTTTCTTACCCACGAGTTTGATGTGATCGTCATTGGCGCTGGCGGTGCGGGCCTCCGCGCCGCCATCGAAGCCGCCGCAGCGGGTGGCCTCTCCGTCGGACTGATTTGCAAATCGCTGCTTGGTAAAGCCCACACCGTCATGGCCGAAGGTGGCATGGCCGCGGCCATGGCGAACGTGGATGATCGTGACTCCTGGAAGGTCCACTTCGCCGACACCATGCGCGGCGGGCAATACCTCAATAACTACGTCATGGCCGAGGTTCACGCGAAGGAAGCCCCGGACCGTGTCCGCGAGCTTGAGGCGTGGGGCGCGATCTTTGATCGCACCAAAGATGGCCGCATCCTGCAGCGCAACTTCGGCGGGCACAAGTATCCGCGGCTCGCCCACGTCGGCGATCGCACCGGTCTCGAGATGATCCGCACCTTGCAGGATCATGGCATCCACCAGGGCATCGAGGTGTACATGGAGCACACCACGATCGCGTTGCTCCAGGATGGCCCGGTTGGGGGGGGCGGGCGCGTGACGGGCTGCTTCGGGTACGACCGCGAGTTGGGTCGCTTCCGCGTCTTCAAGGCGAAAGCGATCGTCCTCGCCACCGGCGGCATCGGCCGCGCGTTCAAGGTGACTTCCAACTCGTGGGAATACACCGGCGACGGCCAGACTCTGGCGTATGACGCAGGCGCGGACCTCATGGACATGGAGTTCGTCCAGTTCCACCCCACCGGAATGGTCTGGCCACCGAGCGTGAAGGGCATCCTCGTCACCGAGGGTGTCCGCGGCGAGGGCGGCGTGCTGCGGAACAATCAGGGCAACCGCTTCATGTTCGATGACATCCCGGAGAACTACAAGTCCTCCACCTCCGACAACGAGGAAGAGGGCTGGCGATATGTCACCGGCGACAAGGCGGCGCGGCGGCCGCCGGAACTGCTGACGCGCGACCACGTTGCCCGCTGTATCGTGAAGGAAGTCAAGGAGGGTCGCGGCTCGCCGCACGGCGGGGTGTTCCTCGACATCGCGTGGATCAAAGAGAAGATTCCCAATGCTCCGGAGCACATCAAGAAGAAGTTGCCGAGCATGTACCACCAGTTCATGCAGCTCGCGGGGCTGGACATCACGACCACACCAATGGAAGTCGGGCCGACCACGCACTATGTCATGGGCGGCGTGCGTGTGGATGGCATCACGCAGATGACCTCCGTCCCCGGTCTCTTCGCCGCGGGTGAAGTCGCGGCGGGCCTGCACGGCGCGAACCGCCTGGGCGGCAACTCGCTCTCGGATCTCATCGTCTTTGGCAAGCGCGCCGGTGAGCACGCGGCGGAGTGGGCGCGCAAGCAGCCCCCTTCCAAGCTCGACGAAACCAAGCTCAACGCCAACGCGAAGATGGCCCTCGCTCCCTTTGATCGCCCCAGCGGCGAGAACCCCTTCGGCGTGCAGCACACACTGCAGGACATGATGCAGGAGAAGGTCGGCATCGTTCGCAACGAGAAGGAAATGGGCGCGGCACTGGAGGGGCTTGAGAAGCTCAGGCACCGCGCCGCGGGCGTGGGCATTCAGGGCAATCGCGAGTACAACCCCGGCTGGCACACCTGTCTGGATCTGCCCAACCTGCTCTGCGTCTCCGAAGCCATCACCCGCAGCGCACTGGATCGCCGCGAGTCCCGCGGCGGGCACTTCCGCGAGGACTTCCCCAACAAGGAAAAGGCCTTCGAGGGGCACAACACCATCACCCGCAAGGGCCCCGATGGCACCATGCAGCTCATCCGCCAGCCGCTGGCCACGATCCGTGACGATCTGAAGCAGGTCATCGAGGAGAACAAGTAAATGGCGACCCCCGCCGCAGAAAAGTCCTACACCGTTCCCGATGCGGGCGATGGTCTCCCCTTCGAGCCCATCAAGCACGGCGCGCCCGCGCACGTGGCCCCGCATCCCGTCACCTTCCGCGTCTGGTTCGGCCAGCGCGAGTCCGCCGCGTTCAAGGACTTCTCCACCACCGTCACCGAGGGCATGGTCGTCCTTGATGCCGTGCATCAGATTCAGGCCGAGTCCGCGCCCACGCTGGCCTGCCGCTGGAACTGCAAGGCGGGCAAGTGCGGCTCGTGCAGCGCGGAGATCAACGGCAAGCCCCGGCTCATGTGCATGACCCGGCTGGACGAGCTTGATCTCACGCAGCCCGTCACCGTCGAGCCCATGAAGGCCTTTCCTCACATCAAGGACCTCGTCACCGACGTCTCCTGGAACTTCAAGGTCAAGAAGCAGATCAAGAAGTTCAAGCCCCGCGCCCCCGATGCCCCCGACGGCACCTGGCGCATGCAGCAGTCGGATGTGGACCGCGTGCAGGAGTTCCGCAAGTGCATCGAGTGCTTCCTCTGCCAGGATGTCTGCCACGTTCTGCGCGACCACCACAAGCACCCGGAGTTCGCCGGCCCCCGCCACTTCGTGTACACCGCCGCGCTCGAGATGCACCCGCTGGACACCGAGGATCGCCTGGGCCAGATGAAGAACGAGGGGGGGATCGGCTACTGCAACATCACCAAGTGCTGCACCAAGGTCTGCCCCGAGCACATCACCATCACCGACAACGCGATCATCCCGCTCAAGGAGCGCGTGGTGGACGAGTACTACGACCCGCTGACGCGGCTGTTCAAGATGTTCAAGGGGAAGTAGAGCGGGTGGGACCGACCACAACCAATGTCGCGTGGCACCGATCCGGGCTTTGACGGATCGGTGTGCTTTGGTCGCTGCGCGGCGGTGAAGAGAAAGGAACTTTGCTGATGGCCTTGTGGCGGGGCCGCCTGAGGAACTGGCGACTGCCATGCAGCCCCGCTTGTTGCCTTCGCGTTTTTCCCCGTCCTCAGGCTGAAGGCCACCCGCCACGGGAAGTCGGGGCACCCGCGTGAACGCGATGGGCTGCAACGCTTGCCAAGCAAGCGCCGCGCTACGCGACTCCTAACGAGCGGCGTCCTTTGGCTTTTCGCCCGGCTCTACGGTATTCTCTTGCGGTGCCAGCACCACAACGCTGTGGGGGTAGTCGATGACAACAACGAATCTTGAAAGAACGCCGCTTCCGATAAGAGCTTCGTGGGACCTTTCTGTGGACTTCTCGGCTTCATCTACCAAAGCATTAAGCGCATCGACTTTGATCGGGCCAAAGTCAAGACGAATATCGCCGGCTTCCTTCAACCGTCGCCTGCCTTGCACGGACCACATTGGAACATCGCTTCCTTCCTTGATCGCGAGTCTTAGTCGAGTGGCACACGCTCCCGAGAGTTTGAGGTTCCCGAAGAGTCCGGTGTCAATGACCGCTGGCACGCCGAAGGGCGGCATCGCGCCCTGACTTACCAGGACCGTGACGAACGGGCGATGAGCCAGAGCGACTGGGATCGTAAAACTACCCTCGGGTATCATGGGGCGCTCGACGGCGGCGACGTCTATCGCACCGTCACGGTATCTGATCCGCACGGCGTGCTTGACGAGAAATTCGTATCCCAAGAAGCCCGCAACGGCAGGCCCCGGCCTCCCAGCGTGATACTGCATGTCGTAGCATGGGACGTTTGCGACATTGAGTGTGATGGAACCAACCACAACGGTGGCCTGCGCGACCCGCCCCTTTCGCGCCTTTTCCGTGTTCGTCTCCGGTTCCGCCGTAATGTCAAGGTGGTGCTCACGAGCCCATCGCTCATCAAAGCATGTTTCGGGCGCGCCGGTGTCAAGCACGAACCACCCGGTTGCATCGCCGATTCGCCCTTCCACCAGCGGCTGGCCAATCGCAATCTGTGATTTCAGTGCCGTCCATTCCGGACCGTTCGCTGCGGCCTCAAAGCCGCTGGGCTTGGGGGGGGGCGTAAGTAGCGGTGGGGTAAGTGGATCGGAGGGCCGCAATATCGAGGCTGTACCGCCGCAGAGGCCCGTAGACATCATCAGCACGAACACCGCGGCTCGGTTGACATTGACCATGGCAGAAGTCTATCGATGATCGAGCGGGTGGTCCAAAGCCGTTTCGCCCGAGGGCGGGTGGTCCGGCCTGCTCCACATGGAAAAACTTGGACGTGCCATCGGCTTTCGCCGCTTTGGGGTGGGCGAACGCCGGCACGGTCAACGGGCGATGTCGCGTTCCCGGTGCGCCTCACCGGCGTCCGGTTCGAGCAGCGGAAGCCGGTGGCACGCCGATGGTGCGGAGAGGACGGACTATTTCCGGCACCGGCAAGCAGGTCTCGCACCTATGCGGGCGAGTCGCTCGTCCATGCCAGCGAGTCGTTCATCCCTGCGAGCAACTCGTTGAGACCTGCTAGCGACTCGTTGGGACCTGCAATCAACTCATTCGCACATGCGAGCGAGTCGTTTGGACCTGCAATCAACTCATTCGCACCTGCGAACGACTCATTCGCACCTGCAATCAACTCGTTGGGACATGCGAACGACTCGTTCGCAGCTGCAAGCGGGGTTCTCGGTCGCTGTTGCAGGTTGATCTGTCAAGCTGCGCCGTGTGTGCGGGCGCATACTCGGTTCGAGTGAGGAAACGGAGGTCTACTGCTCCACCGATACGTGTGGCGCGGCGATACAGCCCTTCGCCGGGGCAACTTCGCACCGGCGACCGCAGAGAACTCTCCATATCAAGGAGGCCCGACCGTGCCCATCGTTCCCCCCACCCGCGAATCCGAGCTCGACAACTGGCTGAACAATTTTAAGGGGCTCATCGCCGCCACGCCGACCAACTACGGGCTTGCCGCCAGCGACGCGACCGCGATCACCAACGCCTTCAACTCCTGGCACACCGCGTACCAAGCCGCCGTCAACGCCGCGACGCGCAGCTCGCTCACCATCGAGACCAAGAACCAGCAGAAGGCCAACGTGCTCTTCGTGGTGCGCGGCTACATCGGCACCATTACCGCCAATCGGGCCGTGAGCGACACGCTCAAGATGGGCCTCGGGCTGCACATCCGCGACACCTCGCCCACGCCCGTGCCCGCGCCCAGCACCAAGCCCTCGCTCCGCATCGTCCGCACCGATCAGGGCTTCATGGACATCACCGCCGTGGACGAGGCCACGCCGCTCAAGCGCGCCCGCCCCGTCGGCAGCGTCGGCATGTTGCTCTATCGCGCCGTTGCAACCACCGCCATCAACGATCCCGCCGAGGCCCAGTTCCTCACCTTCGTTGGCAAGCCCGCCGCGCACGCCACCTTCACCGCCGCCGACCGCGGCAAGACCGCCACATACTTCGCGCGCTGGACCAACGCCCGCGGCGAGACCGGCCCGTGGAGCAACGGCGTGAGCGGCGCGATCGCGGCGTAAGCGCGACGATCAGGCCCGAAGAAGGAACTCAGAGAGAGCGGAGAGAGCGGAGAACAGCAGAGTGAGAAAGGGAATAACTCGATTCCGATTTCTTCTCCGCTGACCTCTGCTTGCTCTGCTCACTCTGAGTTCCTTCCCACGGCCACACTCGACGAGAGGATTCCCCCCATGACAAGCCAAGCCCCACTCACCGCCCCCCCCTCCTCCACGCGCCCCGGCAAACGCACGCCCGCCGACATGAGCCCCGCCCGCGCGGGGCTTCCCGATCCGCGCCCGGTGACGGACTACGACGCGGTGTACAAAGTGGTGGCTGGGAACTCGCGGATCACCATCACGCTGCTGCAGCCGTGCGTCATCCGTGATCCGAAGTGGACGTTCATCGACAGCGCGACCGGAGACGTGGTCGAAGCGACGAGCGTGAAGCCCGATGGCAACGACACCATCGTCTTCGACTTCACCGGGATCATCGCGGACACCGTCTGCTTCGTGGATGTGCCCTGCCAGGACATGCAGGTGCAGAACTTCCAGGGCGGCTTCGTGCGGCCGGGGGGGAAGTGGTTTGCGCGGGGGTAGCGGGGCACGCGCGCCCTCCTTCCTGTCCTCTTCCAAATCCTACTCCAAATCCTAATCTCCTTTGCTTCTCGCGTCGTCGAGAAGAAGGCCAAGACGATTAGGATTTGGATTTGGAGTAGGAAGAGGATTGAAGGAACGGGGCTGGTCTACAGCGGAGTGCAATCAGGAAGAGAGCGGACACAAAGGGTGGCACGGGCAGCTTGCCTGCCAGTGATGCTGGAAGAGAGCTGCTGGTCGATTTGGGATGCTGATGCTTTGGTTGCAGCACCACTGGCAGACAAGCTGCCAGTGCCATCTCGTTCATTGCCGATTCGCTATCCTGTCTCCGTGATCCCCCACGTCGCACCACCTGTTTGGCCCACGCCACTTCGCAAGGGACGCTTCGCAGCGACCATCGTTGCGAACTCTCCCGAGATGACCGAAGATGCGTCGGCGCGTCAGGAGATGAAGAAGTGCCGCGTTGCGCTGCTGGGGATTCCCGATGACACGGGCGTGGAACTCAACGGTGGGCGGCTGGGTGCCAAGGGCGGACCGGCCGCGTTTCGGGGCGCGCTAGCGAGATATGGCGTTGCGAGCCCCGCCGATGAGGGCGACGGACCCGGCTATCCGCGCGTGTTTGACGCGGGTGACATGGTGATCGGCCAGAACATTCACGAGACGCATGATCGCATCACCGAGGCGACGCTGGCGATCCTCGAACTCGGCCTGTTCCCGATTGCCATCGGCGGCGGGCATGACTGCACATACGGCTTTGTGCGCGGCGTGGCCCGTGCGTTCGGCCCCATGAGCGGTATGTATATCGATGCTCATCTGGATGTGCGCCCCGAAGTCGGCAGCGGCATGCCGTTTCGTGCCCTTATTGAGGGCGGTTTCACGTCCAAACTACTTTGCGTCGGCATGAACCCACTCGTGAACACCCGCGAGCACGCGGAGTATTTCAAGAGCAAGGGCGGAAGCATCGTTCCCTGTGGTGAAACGATGCACGTAGACGCATGGCTCGCGGCGTTTGGCGGCGGAAAGAACGGCGAGACTGGCCGGGCGTTCGTCTCGCTGGACATGGATTGCTTCGACGCATCCAGCGCGCCGGGCGTGAGCGCGCTGAATCCCAGCGGCTATCTGCCGCGCGAGATCGAGCCGCTCATACGCGCGGCTGGCCGCTCCGCCGCGGTGCGATGCTTTGACATCATGGAACTGAATCCTGCGTTTGACGCCGATGGACGTACATCGCGCCTCGCGGTGCACATGTTTCTGACCTTCCTGCGCGGCCTCGCGGAGCGCGAGCGAGGAGGGGCGTGAACATGAGTGCATTGCTGATACGAGACGCGCGGGTGCTGTCGATGCTCGCACCCGGCGAAACACGCCCGCCCGCTGCCGGGCGGCGCGGCGCGGCGATGGGCGAACTCGGCGTGATCGCCTCGGCTGATGTGTTGATCGAGTCGGGAAGAATCTCCGCCGTGTGGGCGCGGGATGCCAGCGGCGCGAGTGCCGCGCGTTTTCCCGAGGAAGCGGAGGAAGTGTTCGCGCAGAAGCGTGTGTTGATGCCCGGGTTTGTGGATTGCCACACCCACGCCTGCTGGGCGGGTTCGCGCATCGACGAGTGGGAGCGTAAGCTCGCGGGCGCGACCTATCAGGAAATCGCGGCCTCTGGCGGGGGGATCATGTCCACAGTGCGGGCCACGCGGGCGCATAGTGTGGAATCGCTCTCGTGTCAGCTCTTGATGCGGCTGGATGCGATGCGAGAACTCGGCACGCTCACGATGGAGGTGAAGAGCGGGTATGGGCTGACGGCCGAGCATGAAATGAACATGCTCGCTGCGATTGAACGGGCGAGCGAGCACATCGGACTGACATTGGTACGCACCGCGCTCCTCGGGCACGCAATCGACCCTGATGTTGGAACAGCCGCCGACTTCGTGGAGCGCACGATCATGCGGGCACTGCCGCGCGTGAGCGAGAAATATCCAGGGATAGCCGTGGATGCGTTCTGCGAGAAAGGGGCGTGGTCGGTGGACGATTGTGTGCGGCTGTTTCAGGCCGCGAAAGCGAGTGGACACCCGATTCGTGTACACGCGGATCAGTTTACGTCGATGGGCATGGTTGAGCGGGCAATCCGGATGGGCGCACGAAGCGTGGATCATCTCGAAGCGTCAACCGATGCCACGCTTGCGGCCGTCGCCGCGTCCCAGACATTCGCCGTTGGGCTTCCGGTCTGCGGATTCCATCTCGACGGCAGATACGCGAATCTCAAACGAATCGCCGAACTGGGCGGCAAGGTCTGCGTTGCGACGAACTACAATCCCGGTTCCGCGCCGTGCCCGAGCATGCCGCTCGCACTCGCCCTCGCGGTGCGGCACTGCGGTCTGACGCCTGCTCAGGCGATCGTCGCCGGAACGCTGAATCCTGCCACAATGCTCGGCTTTTCGGATCGCGGCTACATCGCACCCGGTGCTCGCGCTGATCTGCTGTTACTCAATGACACGGATGAACGCGCACTCGTCTATGAGGTCGGTGCCAATCACGTACAACATCGGATTGTGAACGGTCAACTCGCGGCGTGATCGTCATCGTGCCCCTGCGGATCGCCCATCTGCGCAAGCTGCACCAGCCCCGGCGAGTTCACCGAGCCGCAGTCCGGGCAGATGATGCCCGCGACGCCGACGGGCTGGTCGCGGAGGTCGCGCCCGCAATCGAGGCAGGTGGGGTGGAGAAGTCGAGTGGTGAGTTTGCCGACGCTGACGCACGCGGCGGCGACGGCGAAGCCGACGGCGGGCCATGCGGGGATGCCCGCGAAGACGACTGTTGCGATGGTGGCGAGCAGGATCGCGATCAGCCAGGCGAGGGCGCGAAACTTGATGCTGCGAATCCACGACCTAGGCGAGGCGGGTTCGCTTGGCTTGGCTGTGGATCGGGATCGTGTTCGCTTCTTGCGGGACATGGTGGAGTAGAAGTGTATTCGGAATCGGGCTGTGGGGGTTGCTGAAATGTGCCGAATATCGGCGAGGGGGGGGTTGCTCGGGGCGGATACGCCCCGGCTCACTGAAACCGGCGAAGCGAACCTACTCTTCACGATGCGCATTGTTCTGGTCAACTGGGCACGGATCTGGGATGGGGCGTCTTATGGCGGGGGCGTCAACCAGTATTGCCAAGCATTGGCCATCGAACTGGTGAAGCGCGGGCACGAAGTGGTTTCGCTCTTTGGCGGGACGACGTTTGTGAATGATCCGCCGGTCTGCCAGATTCGGCGGCACGAGGACTGGCTCGGGGTCAAGGTCTTTGAGGTGGTCGATTCGCCGGTGATGGCGCCGAGCATCGTGCAATATGAGGATCCGATGGGGGAGGTCAGCGCGCCGATTCTGGAGGAGCAGGTGGGGAAGTTCTTCGCCGCGCTCAAGCCGGATGTGGTGCATTGGAACAACATCGAGGGATTCTCGATCGGGTGCATCGCGGCGGCGCGGCAAGCGTGCGGCGCGAAGCACATCTTCTCGCTGCACAACTACCACACAATCTGCCCGCAGGTGTATCTGATGCAGCAGCATCGGAAGACCTGCTACGACTTTGACAACGGGCACAACTGCACGAACTGCATTGAGTATCGGCCGCGGGAAGAGGAACGGGCCAAGCACATGAGCAAGTACCGCGCCTCGCAGGGCGCGGACCCGAAGAAGATCGAGGAGGCGCGGCACTCGTGGCTGGGGGCGATGGGGACGATTCGGCGCGCGGTGTTTGGATGGCGCGAGGTGAAGTCGGCGCGAGACGCGGCAGCGCGAACCGTGGATGCGCCGGGGAAGCCGGTGGCGTTTACAAGTGATGCGATCGCTGCCTCGCTCACGCATGTTGGTGGTGACGCGGCGGACAAGCGGGGAAAGACGCCGCTGCTGATGGCGGAGTTGCACCCGTGGAAGCCGCTTGCGGCGGATTCACCGGAACTCCGGTCGCTGACGAACGATGTGCGCCCGGAGCCCAAGAGCGACAAGCCGCTGAACGACTATGGCAAGCGACGTGCGGCGATGGTGCGGATGCTGAGTGACTGTGAGAGCGTGCTGGCGGTGAGCGACTTCGTGCGGCGAAAGTTTGTGGCGATGGGCGTGCGCGAGGATCGCATCCACACGATGCCGATCGGATCGCGGATCAATCGGGTGGTGAGGTTGAAGCCGGATTTGACGTTCGCGCCGCCGCCGTTTGAGAAGGGGCTGGCGTGGGACAAGCAGCGCCCGATGCGCATCCACTTCATGGGGTACAACAACTACTACAAGGGGCTGCATGTTGTCGACGAGGCACTGGAGATGATGGACCCGGCGCATCTACGGCAGATCGATCTCTCGATCTTCGCGCTGGATGGGCATCGGATTGAGTGGATGTTCCGGCGTTTGGAGCCGCGGCTGGCGCGGCTGACGTTCAAGGGGGAGTACAACTATCACGACATCCCGTGGATGCTGGGTGGGAAGGACTTCACGCTGGTGCCGAGCGTGTGGTGGGACAACGCGCCGCAGACGGTGTTTGAGTCCATGGCGTGCGGGGTGCCGGTGCTGGGCGCGGATATCGGCGGCATTCCGGACTTTGTGCGCGATGGGTACAACGGGTTGCTGTTCACGGCGAACTCGCGCGAGTCGCTGAAGCGCACGATGGTGCGAGCGATTGAGGATCCGCACATGGCGTGGGGGCTGCGGGCGAATGTGACGCCGCCGCGCTCGATCGAGGATCATGCGGTTGATATTGAGCGGGTGTACGCGGGCGAGCGACCCGCGCAGTATGTGGCTCCGGCGGATCGGGTGCAGGTGCGGATCGCCTCCGATGCGCGGCAGCCGGGGGCCACGATCACGAGTTGACCCGAGCCGATTTTCGGACTGTTCACACCTACAGTTGCGACCCAACGTACCTGCTACTCCAAGAGTCATGCCCCGAGTGTCCACCATCGCAGAACATGTTGCTCGTCCCGTGAAGATCGCCGCGTCGCCGGTGGTGGCGGGGTCGCCGTCTGCCGGTGAGGGGCTGGCGGTTTCAACGGCGCGGGTGTGCGCGGTGATCGTGACGTGGAATCGCAAGTCGTATGTAACGAACGTGCTGCACGCGCTGGCGAAGCAGACGTATCCGCGGATACTGCTGGATGTGGTGGTGGTGGACAACTCGGGGACGGACGGAACGCTGGAGCAGCTGTGCACTGCGTTCAATCCCGAGCGCGTGGTGGACAACGACACGGAGAGGGCGCACGAGCCGAAGTTCGGGCAGCCGCGGGCGCGTGAGTGGGAGCCGGCGGGGCACCCGGGGGCCTCGAACACGCTGGGATTGTCGTCGCTCTCGGTGGTGCGGAACCGCGCGAACATGGGCGGGTGCGGCGGGTTCAACACGGGGTTCGCGTTCGTCGAGCATTGGTTCTGCCAGAACGGATTGCCGGGGCCAGACTTTGTGTGGCTGGTAGATGATGATGTTGATCTGCCGAGCGATGCGCTGGCGAATCTGGTGCGCGTGATGGAGTCAGACCCGCAGATCGGATTGGTGGGGTCGCGGACGTGCGACATCAACGAGCGGGCGCGGACGATCGAGACGACGATCTATTTCAACTCAGAAGCGGGGACGATGCAGGATGATGCGCCGGCGGGGCACGCGCGGCATGATGAGCACAAGCAGTGGATTCAGAAGGTGGGTGGGCCACGCGGGCAGGGAGGGGCAGAGGGGTATCGCGGAACGATGAATGTGGATGTGGTTTCGGCCTGCTCGATGCTGTCGAGGTGGCGTGCGGTGCTGGGCGCGTGGGCGCCGGATGGGAAGTCGCGAGCGGGTGGTGTGGGTTTTTGGGATCACCGGTACTTTATTTACTGCGATGACGCGGACTGGTGCCTGCGTTTTGCTCGCGCTGGATGGCGGGTGGTGTTGTCGCTGGACGCGGTGGTGTTTCACACGCCGTGGAATCTCAAGCTGACGCCGGCGCGGATTTACTACGCGAACCGGAATCGGCTGTGGATGGTTCAGAAGACGCTTTCCGAGCAACGGCTGCGCGAAGTGACCGAGAAGGCGATGCGATCGTTTCTGTTTGATTCGATGCACGCGGCGACGCATCGGCGGCAGTTCCACGCGCGGATCATTCTGCGGACCGGTCTGGACGCCGCGGAGAATGTCGAGGGGAAGACGGGCTCGGATGGGCCGCGCGCGATGCCGACGGGGCAAGCGTTTGCGCACGCAGGCGTACTGCGCGGCGGGCGCGTGGCGGTGCTGGCGAGTTCGGCGGATGCGCTGCGCCACTTTGCCCAGGTGCAGCGTGTGGTGCGTGAGCATGTGCAGCAGACACCGGGCGCGGTGGAACCGACGTGGATTCCGATCGTGCGGAACGACGTGGCGAATCCGCCCGCGGGGGCGGTGATCTATGGGCGGCATTTGGGGTCACGATTGAAGAAGCAATGGCATGTGCTGCTGAAGCGGCCGCGGGCGGTGGTGGTGCTGGATCAGGTGAACGATTTTCCGGTGCTGCTGTGTGCGCCGTGGACGATTCATGTGGACTCAAAGAAGCCGGAGATGGCGCAGATCGAGCGGGATGGGTGGATGGCGCGGCTCGGGTTCGCGTGGCGATGGATGCGGGCGCGACCGAAGATGCTGCGATACGCGCGGACGGTCAAGCCGTTTGTTGCGGGGACGCGCTACGGATGAGCGATGGCCAGCACCAACATGGGCAGATGAGCGGCAAGCAGACGCCCGTGGTCGAGCATGTGTGGGCGCGCAGCACGCGGCCGCTGACGGTAGTGATGCTGGGCTGGGCGCGGATTTCCAGCCAGGGGCGCGAGGGGAGCGGATACAACCTGAGCAAGAGCGAGCTGGCGCGCGGGCTGGTGCTCTCCGGGCACACCGTGAAGTATCTCGCGGCGGGGATGACGAATCGGCTCGGGTTCTTGAAAGCGGGCGAGCCGTTCATCGAGCGGCGCGAGGAGTGGGGCGGGATCGAGTGCTTCGAGCTGCGGAACAGCCCGAATGTGTCGCCCGCGGCGTTCAACTTCACGAACACGAGGGTAGAGATCGCCGAGCCGCACTCGACAAAGATGGTGCTGGAGTGGTTGAAGTCGGTGGGCGCGGATGTGGTGCATATTCACTCGCAGGAGGGGTTTGCGCTTGATCTGATTCCGATGGTGGAGCGTGCGGGGATTCCGGTGGTGGTGACGGCGCACAACTACTGGTTTGTGTGCCCGCAGGTGGATTTGCTTGAGCGCGAGCGGACGGTGTGTCTGGATTACGACGGTGGGCGGCGCTGCGAGGGGTGCCTGCCGGGGAAAGATGTTGCGAAGCTGCGGAACACGCGTGCGTGGGGGCAGACGCTGGAGCATCACATCGGGGTGTACGCGGCGGATGTGGTGCGCAAAGCAGCATACGGCGTGAAGCCGCTGCTACGCAGGGTGCGGCATGGGCATTTCTCGCTGCGGCATGTTGATCCCGCGGTGAATCCGGCGCGGCTGCACGACCCGGAGCTTGCGCTTGGGTTTGAGACGGTGCGGCGCGATGCGGAGCGCGGGACGATGATCACGCACAAGCCGCCCATGGGGAAGGCGGACCAGGCGGTGGACTATGCGCGTTCGGAGTGGGATACGAACGAGCAAGTGTTGGCGGGCGGCGAGAGAGCGAAGATCTCGCTGAACATCTACGGGCAGCGCCGGCAGGCGGGCGTGGGTGCGTTGGCGGCGGCGTCGCTGGTGATTCCGCCGAGCGACTATCTGCGGAAAGTGCATGTGGCGATGGGGGTGCCGGATGAGAAGACGCGATGGGTGCGGCTGGGGCAGCCGCACTTTGATCAGATCAATCGACGGGCGCGGCGGTCGCCGTATTACGAATCGTCGCCGTGGAATGCGGCGAGTGGGGATCGGCCATTGCGGCTGGCGTTTTTCGGAACCGTGCGACCGAACAAGGGGCTGGAGGTGCTGGCCCGCGCGATTCCGCTACTGGAGGAGTCGGTGCGCGAGCGGTGTCAGTTCATCATCCGGGCGCAGGGGTACGAGTTTGGATTCCGCAAGCGGCTGGCACAGTTTCCGGAGGTGAGCGTGTGGTGCGGGTATGATCTGTACCAGCTCATCTCCTCGGTGGGGGAGTATGACGTGGGGATTTTGAGCCATATCTGGCTGGAAAACTCACCCTTGGTGTTGCTGGAGAACTTCCACGCGGGGAAGATGGTGATCTGCTCGCGGTTGGGCGGGCCGGTGGACTGGGTGCGCGATCCGCGCGAGTATCCGAAGGATTACAACGGACTGTTCTTTACGGGCGGCGCGGAAGAGCAGCTCGCGGAGTGCATCACACGGCTGGTGCGCGGGGACGTGGCGATACCGTCGCCGCAGGAGATACACGAGCGGACGACGCTGCGTTCGTACCCCGGGCATGTGGCGGAGGTGGAGGGGATTTATCAGGAAGTGGTGAGGGGGAAGAGGGCGGGAGGAGAGTGAGTGGGGAGTGGGGAGTGTTGAACCATCACAGTCGGGGTCTTGTCGTGTGATGCTTTGGTTGCAGCACCACTGGCAGGCAAGCTGCCAGTGCGACCCTTTGCGCTCTGATTCGACTACTCGCGCTGGATGGTCGCTTCGATCAGGCCGTGGGGTTCGTCGGTGGGGATGAAGATTTCGTTGTTGTTAGTCATGCCGAACGGGACGAGGTTGGCGAGGTTGCAGTGCTTGTTGGGCATCGAGAGGCGGATGTTTCGGATGGGCTTGCAGGATTTCAGGACGGCCTCGCCCATTGCGTACAGGGTGTGCTGGACGGATTCGCTCTTGTGCGCGGCGAAGGTCTGGATGAGCAGTTCGCGGACGCGGTCGCGCAGCGGGCCGTAGTCTGAGCGCGGCTTGGCGGAGGGGCTGCACTCCCAGGTGGCGGTCATGCTGGTGCAGAAGATGCGGTCGCGGGTTTCGGGGAGCGTGGTGTAGCGGTCGCGCGGGTAGCCGGAGAAGGCGGAGCCCTCGGACTTGAGGATGACGAGGCCGTGGATGCCGGAGGCGATGTCCACGCCGGAGCGATTCATGTAGACCATGCAGGTGAGGCGCTCGTCGGAGCCCTTGAGGAAGCAGTGGGGGTGCTCGCGGCCGCGGGTGTGGACGCGCTTCCAGGTGACTTCCGAGATGGAAACGGTTGCGCTGCTCGCGGGCGCGTGGCCCTTGAGGAAGTGTTTGCAGAGGAGGGCGGCGAACTCTTCGATGGTGTCGAAGGTGTGCTTTTTTCCCAGCGCGTACACGGTGTTTTTCATCGTGTCGGTGGTGAGGCAGTGGGCGTTGTCGCCGCGGATGTGGATGTGCTCGAAGTCGCCTTGTAGGGTAATGTCGATGCTGAACTCGCGGACGGTGTGGGTTTTGCCGGTGCGAGAGACCTTGACCATGCGGACGCGGGATTTGCCGTAGTTGTTTTGGCCGAGGACGATGCGAGAAGGGATGTGTGCTGCAGCTGGCGCGGCGGATTTGGCACGGGGCTTGGATCGCTTTGCCATGCTCAGGAACCTCGATAGGTGGTGTAGCCGAAGGGGCTGACGAGGAGGGGGATGTGATACTTGCGCTTCACGTCGGTGATGGTGAAGGCGACCTCGACGCGTGGGTGGAAGTGGTCGAGCTTGTAGTGCTTGAAGTATGCGCCGGTCTCGAAGCGGAGGCGATAAGAGCCGGTAGCGAGCTTGGTGCCGGCGGGGAGGAGGGAAGTGACGCGCCCGTCTTCGTCGGTCTTGGTGTTGATGATGACGCGCCAGCGGTTGGCGACGGCCTCGTGTTCGAGGATGACGGGGATTCCGGCGGCGGGGAGGCCGCGGGTGGTGTCGAGGACGTGGGTGCTGATGCCGCTCATGAGTGGAGCCACCTTTCGAGTCGGAGATGGGTGATGGCGGATTGTTCGCGGGCCGCGGTTTGGAGTTCGGCTTCTGGAGTGTTGGTGATTCGGAAGCGGAGCTGATCGAGCATGTGTGCGGCGGATTTGCCGGTGGCGCAGATGAGGAAGACGTGGTTGAAGCGACGTTCGTAGTCGGCGTTCTTGGTGGTGAACTCGGCGAGATGCTCGGGGGTTGCGGTGGCCATACCGGATTGTTCGCGGGTGGCTTGCGTGGCGGTAGAAGCGAACTTGGGATGCGTGAGGTTGCGCTCGCCGATGCGCGGGTGGTGGGAGAATGCTTCGAGCCAGTCCTCGCGCGAGAGAGAGAACCAGATGCGGTCGCTGGTTTCGTGGAGGGCGGCGGCAGAGGGGAAGGGGCGGACGGAGGCGAGTTGCTCGGCCCAGCGTTGCGAGCCGCAGCAGGCGAGCAGCGCGGCAATGGCTTCCGCGGGTGGGAACGCGTTGAGGCGAGTGATGCCGTCGGTGGTTGCTTGCGAAGCGGTCAAGGCACCGGCCTCCCGTTTACGCGGAGGCGGCTGATGCCGCCGTCGGGGAAGATGTTCAGACGCAGGTGCGTGCAAGGGCGCGAGCTTGTGGCTGTGTCGAGCTGCTTGCGGTAGAGGTGCTTGCGACTGGCGCGGAGAGCCGAGCGATGGAGCAGCCAACTCCAGGCGGGTTGCATGGGATCGAAGTCGGCGGCGAAGGCGTTTGGGGCATCGCAGGTTTCGATAGCGCAGGACTCGGGGAAGTTGCCCTTGAAGTGATTGGTGTCCACCTCGACGGAGTCGATGATGCCACGGTGGGCGAGCTTGATGATGGCCCAGTCGCTTTCGAGCGGGCGATCATCGAGCCAGGTCAGATTGCGTTTGCGGCGGGTTTCCCAGCCGTCGCCCATGTTTTTCGCGCGGCCGGGCATGATCATGTTGTGGCGCGAGCCGAAGTGCATGTTGCTGGCGTCGATGACGAGGCCGCCGAGCTGGGCGGCGGCGAGGTCGATGGGGTTCTTTGACTTGATGAGCGCGGGCCAGTCGGCGCGGACCGCACCGTGGATGCGGAGGCGGGCGACGCCGCCGTCGGGGAAGATGTTGAGGCGGATGTGCGTGAAGCGACGGTCTTCAAGCTCCGTGTATGGCTCGATGAAGTGCTCGCTGCTGGGGCCGAGGGGCGTGCGGGGGACGAGTTCGGTCCACTCGACCTTGGACCTGTTGATCGCGGCGCGCTTGGCTGATTTGGAAGGTGGCGCGGGGAGTTCGGCGGCCTCGATGGTGCAGAACTCGGGTTGGTTGCCGTTGAAGTGGGCGGTGTCCACATTTACGCCGCGGATGGAGCCGGGCTGGCCGAGCCGGATGATGCACCAGTCGTGGCCGGGGGTGCGCTTGCGGCGAGATTCCCAGCCGTCCATCCACTTGCCGCGCGGGGTGTATTTGCCGGGGATGAAGGTGGGCGGCTCGGGCTTTAGGAGATTGGACATGGCGGCGAAGAAATCATCGCTGCATGCAAGCGTTTGGCCACCGAGGCGCGCGGAGGCGAGGTCGATGAGGTCGGTCCAAGTGGGGCGAGGAGTGGTGGAGGTGGGAGGGGTGGTCATGTGCCGCGTTTGAGCCATTGGCCGATGGGGTCGAGGGGGAAGGGATTTGGCAGAGCGGCGTCGTAGATGGTGCGGCCGCGGAGGATGGTGCGTTTGACGACGCCGCGGAGAGTCATGCCATCATATGGAGTGAGTTTGTGGCGATGGTGGAGAGCGGAGCCATGGACAGTCCATGATTCATCGGGGTCGAAGATGACAAGATCGGCGTGCAGGCCGGGCGCGATGCGGCCTTTGAGGTGGTTGATGCCAGCGAGCTTGGCGGGGTTCTCGCACATCCAAGTCGCGATGTCGGTGAGCGGAAAGTCGCGTGCGGATGCGCCGGTCCAGGTGATGGGGAGGCCGAGTTGGAGGGAAGAGATGCCGCCCCAGGCGCGGGAGAAGTCGCCGGTGTCGAGGAGTTTCATCGCAGGGGGGCATGGGGAGTGGTCGGAGACGACCATGGTCAAGATGCCATTAGAGAGTCCTTCCCAGAGGGCCTCACGGTGGCGCTGATCGCGTATCGGTGGGGCGCATTTATACTGGGTCGCTCCATCGCGTATTTCTTCTTCAGCAAACGTCAGGTAGTGAGGACAGGTCTCTGCACTGATGTTCACGCCTTCTCGCTGTTTCGTTTCGATCAATGATAACGCTTCCAGGGCCGCCACATGCACTATGTGGACGTGGCAGTGGCGTTTCCACGCGACGAAATCAATTTCTTCCACCGCAAGACGCTCGGCGATCGCTGGGCGCGACAAGACATATTTCTTGTACGACCTAGGGGAACTGCTTGCCTGCCAGGCCGATGCCTTGGACGCAATGACACCGGAATCCTCCGCATGCACGAGCAACGGTCCTTTCACGAGACTCAAGAACTCGGCTGCGCCGCAGAGATCGCCCCACGTCGCGGCTGGAAAGTCGTCGACACCCGAATCCACCATGAACGCCTTGAACCCGAGAGCTCCGGCATTCCACATTGATTCGAGCTCGTGTTGGTTGCCGGGCACGAGCCCGCCCCAGAAACCGTAATCGACGAGACACTTCCCCGCCGCTGCTTCCGCCTCGCCCATGAGCGCAGCGACGTTGGTCGCGGCGGGAGTGCAGTTCAGGGGCATGACGACGATGGTGGTGATGCCTCCTGCGGCGGCGGCGCGGCCGGCGGTGGTGAAGCCCTCCCAATCGGTGCGGCCGGGTTCGTTGACGTGGACGTGGGTGTCCACGAGGCCGGGCATGACGACGAGGTTGCCGACGTCAAGGGTGTAGGCGGATTGAGGGGCCGGATGAGTGTGGGCGTGCGGTGAGGAAGGGGAGTCGTCGAGGTGAACATGGAGAATTTTTTGGCCGCGGATGGTGATGAGGCCGGGGGCGACGCGGCCGTCAACGATGAGTCTGGAACTGCGAATTGCGTATTGCTCGCCATACATGGGGGTAGCGTAACCGAGGGGAGAGCGGGCGGGCGGGATAGACACCTAAATAGGGGAGCGTGAAAAACATTGGATGACGTGGCGAGAAGTTTGTTGGCATTTTCGTGGTCAGGTGCGGTATCAGGAACCGGTATGCTGTGGCCACGGATAGCCAGTGGGCATTCGCCTTTTGATGTGTTCGCGCAGTACACCTGAGCGGGAGCAGTCCATGAAATGGTCGTGGTTTATTGTGGCGTTTGTGACGGCGGCGATGGCGGCGGGAGCTGCTGCGCAGACGGTGGAGTTTCGGGTGGTGGAGCGTACGGGCCGCGCGGTGGTGACGGGGCCAGGGGATGCGGAGTTGAATCTGGCGGTGCAGGGGCGGGTGGTGGGGGGGAGTGGGTTGACGGCGTTGGCGGGGTTTTCGTTCAATATACGGCTGGTGGGCGAGCCGGAGAGCGCCGGGATACTGGAGCGCGGACTGATCAGCAATGTCGATCACACGTACACGAGTGCGATCGGAGTTTCGTCGGTTGTGGGTCGAGGTGGAGTGGCGAGTACGTACACGTATCTCGCGGCGATCAATCCGAGCTTCAACGGCTCGATCAACCGGACATCGGGGACGTTTGTGAACGGACCCGATCAGGAGATTGGGCTAGTCACTGGTGATGCGCTTGGGCAGTCGCTCCTCGGCACGCCCGGAGTGGACGCGGACTCGGACGGCAACCCGGATACGTGGGTGGGGAACGGGACAGGAGGCACGCCGACTTCGGGAACGCTGGTGGCACTCGACCCGGCGATTGGCTCGGAGTATTTCGGGGCGAGTGGGGCGTGGATCGATGTGTATAGGTTGAGGTATGTGATCGGAAGTTTCGCCGCGCGGACACTGGTGTTTCGGCTCGAGCGTATTTCGGCGGCGACCTGTTCCGGTCTGACTTTTACAGCAGGAGTGTGGGGCGCCACGGGCGACTCACACCCCGTGATCAGCGCGAGCGAGCTGACGATTTCCCTTGCCAACAGCGGGCCGGGTTCATGTTGTGACGCGAGCGGAGCGTGCTCGATTCGGCTGGGATCGGATTGTTCGGGGGTTTTTCTGCCAGTTTCGAGTTGCTCGCCGAACCCATGCCCGCCCCCGGGCAGGTGTTGCACGCTATCGGGGCCATGCGTGATGACGCTACAGCCGATGTGCAACTATGCGTGGAGCGTGAGTGAAACATGTGAGCCGAATCCGTGTCAAACACCGAAAGCGTGTTGTTCCGCCGCGGGCTGGTGTACGACTATTCTGCCAGCGCTCTGTTCTGGCACTTCGCTCTCGACCGCAACGTGCGCTCCGAACCCGTGTCCGCCCGGCGGCGCGTGCTGCACGGGCGATGGGGGATGTCTGTTTTTGTCGCAGTCGCTGTGTACGAACGGGACATGGATGACGGCATCTTCCTGCTATTCCAATCCCTGCCGACCCGGGGCGTGTTGCACGAGTCAGACCGCGTGTGCGCAGACGTTGCAAGGTGCGTGTGTGGGAGGCGTATGGACCGTGGCTGTTTCCTGCACACCGACTCCGTGCATCGTAGGCGCGTGCTGTAGTGCAAACGGCGGTAGTTGCACAGCGGTGCTGCCGGCGAACTGCCCGAGAGGAAGCGTTTTTGTGGGTGTGGGCATCGCGTGCGCCCCTGACGAAACGTGCGCGATGCGGGCTTGCTGCAACCTCACGACTCGGGCTTGCACGCTCGTCTTTGTTTTTCAAGGGTGTCCGACAGGAACGAGCACGAGCGGAACGGGATCGACGTGTTCCCCGAATATGTGTGCGGGGATTGTGTGTTGTAGTTCGACGACCGGGGCGTGCACGCTGGCTGGCCCTTCGGGAGGGTGTGCAACGGGGGCAGTCGTGTTGGGTCCGGGCACATCGTGCACTCCGGCACCATGTCCACGGCTGGCGTGCTGCAACCCCGTGACGGGGGGATGTCTGACGATTGGACCTTCGGGTGCGTGCCCGGCCAATACCGTGCTTCAAGGCGGGGCTACGTGTACAATAACTTTGTGCCCGCGAGTGCCGTGTTGCGATGATGTAGATGGGTACTGCTGGTTGATCGGCCCCGCGGGAACATGTCCAACGGGAAGCACGCGAGGTTCGGGTTCGACGTGTTCGGCTACGAGTTGTCCGCCGCTTGGACGATGCTGCGATCTGATGGGCGCGTGCAACGTTTTCACGCAGATCGGGTGCCTCGGGGTGTGGACGGCAGGTAGTTCGTGCGTTACGAACGTGTGCCCGCAACCGGGGCGTTGCTGCACGCTTGCGGGCGCGTGCAATGTGACGCTTGCGAGCGCGTGCGGTGACATCTGGTCTGCGTCTGGAAGTTGCTTGCCGAATGTTTGCGGTCAGTACGGCGCGTGCTGCCACGAGGGAACATGTTCGATCCAGTTGCAGAGCAACTGCCTTTGGACGGAGAATACCGGGCATTTTCGGGGTACGGGTATTGCCTGTTCGACTCCGAACAACCCGATCGGGTGCTGCCTGGCGAACTTCAATCTGGTGAACGGTGTGAATGTGCAGGACTTGATGGACTTTTTCTCGGCATGGTTTGCGCACGATTCCCAGTCGGACTTCGACCGTGATGGGAGCATCACGCTTACAGACGTTACAAAGTTTGTCGCAGCATGGATGGCTGGGTGTCCGTGAGCGTGGGGGACTTGCTGAGTGAGGGGTGGATGAATGTGTGCGCGATAAAGATGGTGTTGAGAAGGCACCTATGATACGGATGTGAAGCAGGATATGTCATTGCCTCAGGTTGGCGGGATGCTTGGGGGAGCAGTCGGGGCGGTGCGCATTGGTTCGACTGCGCGGGGTGATTCGCAGGAAGTTTTCGGGGCGACACGCCCCGGCTCGCTGGGGCGGGTGCTGATCGATTCCCATGGCCGCACGATCCGCGATCTGCGGCTGTCGATCACGGATCGGTGCAACTTTCGGTGCGTGTATTGCATGGATCCGGATGTGCGGTTTGCCGATCCGCGCGGGTTGTTGACGGTGGCGGAGATGGTCCGGGTGGTGCGGGCGTGCATGGCACTGGGGGTGCGGAATGTGCGGCTGACGGGTGGGGAGCCGACGGTGCATCCGAAGCTGGTGGAGATCATTCGGGGCGTAGCGGGACTCGGCGTGCATGATCTGGCGATGACGACGAATGGGTCGCTCTGCACGCGCGAGTCGATGCGGAAGTGGAAGGACGCGGGGCTGCGGCGGCTGACCTTCTCGATGGACGCGGTGACGCCGGCGGTGTTCACGGCGATGACGCGATCGCATGTGGGAGGCGGTGGGGGAGTGGAGCAGGTGATTGCGGCGATCGGGCTGGCGATTGAAGAGGGATTCGCGCCGGTGAAGGTGAACGCGGTGGTGATTCGCGGACGGAATGAGCGCGAGGTGCCGCTGCTGGCGAAGCTGGCGCGGGAGATGGGCTTTGAGATGCGATTCATCGAGTACATGCCGCTGGATTCGGGGCATCACTGGGATCGCTCGCTGCTGGTGCCGGCGGAGGAGATTGTGCGGCTGGTAGGTGAAGGTGTGGAGATCGTGGCGCTAGAGCGGGTGGATGCGCACTCGACATCGGAGACGTATGTGTTTGCGGATGCGCCGAACGGCGCGGAGCGGATCGGGATCATCGCGCCGGTGACGCGGCCGTTTTGCGGTGCGTGCTCACGACTGCGGATCACGGCGGATGGGAAGATACGGCCCTGCTTGTTCAGTTTACAGGAGCATGATCTGATGGGAACGCTGCGCGGAGTTTCAGATGAATCCGCGCAAGATCGTGAGCGTGCGTTAGAAGATGCGCTGCTTGATGCGGTGTGGGCCAAGCAGAAGGGGCATGGGATCAGCTCGGCGGAGTTTGTGCAGCCGGATCGGCCGATGTCGGCGATTGGCGGGTGAGGGGGAGAGTTCGAGAGGGAAGAAGGCAACGAGGCAGAAGGCATCGAGGCATCAAGCAGGAGTCTTGTATTTGCGAAGGGATCAGGCCCAGATGACGGACTTCCAGATGGGGACATCGCGCTTGAGCCGGTCGATGAACTCACCCATGGCGGCGAGGGCTTCTTTGCGATGGGCAGAGTGGATGATGACGCGCATGGAGCATTCGCCCGCGTTGACGCGGCCGCGGCTGTGGTGGCAGTGGAGGGCGAGGAGGGTGTGCTTTTGGAGAATGTTTTCGGCGAGGGCGCGGAGTTGCTGGGAAGCCATCGGCTCATAGTGCTCGTATGACAGGGCCGCAAGGGTTCGGCCATCCTCCATTCCGCGCACGATTCCGTCGAAGACGACGGAGGCACCGGCACCATCGCGCAGTGTTGCGGTTGCGTCCCCTCGGATCGGCCCATCGACGATGTGAATCTCGATGCTCATCCGCCGGACACCATCGCGATCAGGGCGAGTTCGTCCCCGTGTTGCACGATCTGATCGGGGGCCGCGAAGGTGCGGTTGATGGCGATGCGGGCGACGCCGGGGGCGAGGAACGGCCGCAGGGGGGGATGTGCGGAAGCCAGTGATGTCAGCAGTTCGGAAGATGTTGTGCCGTTGTGCGCGGTGACGGCGGCGCGGTCATTGCCGAACGCCATCGCGGCGGGTCCGAAGAGCAAGATGGTGACCTCCATGCGGCGAGTGTATTCTGTCTTTCCGTGGCATGGGCTTATCGGCCCATGTCTTGGGCCCATGTTTCGGGCGCACCTTCCGAACGGCTTCCCTTCCGGTCCCTCCATGCCCCGCCACACCCCACTCACATTCTCGTTCGACTCTCCGGCGGATGCGCTGGCTGCGCTTCTCTTGCAGATTCAGCCAGTCCAGACCGAGAGCATCCCGCTCGACCAATCACCCGGGCGGATTCTCGCGCAGTCAATCACGGCGGATCGCGCGAGCCCTGCGGTGGATGTGAGTTCGATGGATGGGTACGCGGTGCGACTGGCGGATCTGGCGACGGCGGAGTTGCCGATCGCTGGTGAGGTGCGGATCGGGCGCGAGCCGCCCGCGCTGCCTGCGGGTGCTTGTCTGCGCATCGTGACGGGCGGCGCGATTCCGGCGGCTGCGGACGCGGTCATCAAACGCGAGGATGTGGCGGAGCATCCGGATCGGATCACGCTGCCGCGGGCGACGCGGATTCAGTCGGGTCAGAACATCCGACGCGCGGCGGAGAATCTGGTGTCGGGCGCGACGGTTGCATTTGGCGGGCAGCAGATTTCGCCGGTGGTGGCGGCCGCGCTGGCGACGTTTGGGGTTGCGATGCCGACGGTGTTCCGGCGCGTGCGGGTGGCGGTGCTGACGACGGGGGATGAGGTGGTTCCGCCGCACGCCTCGCCAAGTCCGTGGCAACTGAGAGATTCCAACGCGTCCACGCTTCGCGCGATGTTTCAGCCGCTGCCGTTTGTGGAGCTCTGGCACCATCACATCCCCGATGACGCGGGGGCGATGCGAGCGGCGGTGGAGTCATCGCTTGCGACTTCGGATGCGTTGCTGATGACTGGGGGCGTGTCGATGGGGCATCGGGACTATGTCGCCGATGCGCTGGAGCAAGCGGGGGTGCGCACGGTGTTTCATGGGCTGCCGCAGAAGCCGGGGAAACCGGTGCTGGGCGGGATCGCGCCGGGCGGGCGGCCGGTGCTGGCGCTGCCGGGGAATCCGGTATCGGTGCTGGTGACGGCGCGGCGTCTGGCGGTTCCGGCGATCTTCGCGCGGGCGGGGTGTCAGGGGAGAACCGCGCTGCGGGCGAGCGCTTCGCATGTTGTGACGGTGACGAATCCGGATGGTGTGGCGATTCCGCTCTGGCATCATCGGCCGGTGCGATTGACGACGCCGGGGCACGCGGAGCTGCTGGGGTCGCGATCATCGGGGGATGTGCCGGGGGCGGCAAACACGGATGGGTTTGTTGAGGTGCCGCCGCAGCAGCAGGGGGCGGGGCCGTGGGCGTTTTATTCGTGGATGCCGTGACGCGGTACGCTCTGATGCTTGCACGATTCGCAGCCGGTTCTTTCTGAGTTCATCATGCCAAAGCCAGCTTCCAAACTCTCGCATACTGATGATGCCGGGCGTGCGCACATGGTGCATGTCGGCGAGAAGCCGATCACGGAGCGATCCGCGACGGCGGAGGCGATGGTGCGGATTTCGCCTGCGCTGGCGCGGGCGATCAAGAAGAACCAGATCAAGAAGGGGAACCTGCTCGAGGTCGCGCGGCTGGCGGGGATTCAAGCTGCGAAGCGGACGGATGAGTTGATCCCGCTGTGTCATTCGCTGCCGCTGGACTCGGTGGATGTGCTGGCTGTGCTCAAGCCGGGGCGGGTGCATGTGACGGCGACGGCGCGCACGCACGCGCGAACGGGCGTGGAGATGGAGGCGCTGACGGCGGTGGCGGTGGCGGCGCTGACGGTGATTGATATGGGGAAGGCGATTGACAAGGGGATGAGGATTGAGGGAATCCGAGTACTCGAAAAACGGGGCGGCCGCTCCGGGACGTACAGAGCGAAGAAGAGCGAGAAACGCCGCTCCGGACGATAAACACTCCACATGATTCTCACGCCACCCATTCGTGCCGCTGTGCTGACTGTGTCCGATCGCTGCTCGCGCGGCGTAACGGTGGATACATCCGGTCCCGGGCTGTGCGAGATGCTGCGCATGAAGCTGAGCGCGGAGATTGTGCTGACGGGGATTCTGCCCGATGACGCGGATCAACTCGCGGCGCGGTTTGTGGAGTGGGCCGATCCCGCGCATCGCATCGATCTTCTGCTTTCCACCGGTGGCACTGGCCTTGCGCCGCGGGATGTGACGCCGGAGGCGGCGGCTCGGGTGATTCAGCGGCCGCACACGGGGCTGATGGACCTGTCCCGGCTGCGGTGTTATGCGAAAACACCGAGAACTTTTCTTTCGCGGGGGATCGCCGGAACGATCAACCAGACGTTGCTGATCACGCTGCCAGGGTCGCCGCGCGGGTCAACGGAGATGCTGGAAGCAATCCTGGATATCTTGCCGCACGCGATCCAGACGCTGCGGGGGGATGTGCAGGATGATGGAAGGCCCAGCGCGATCCCCTGCACGGGCAAGGTCATCACGCACACCGACTGACGCGAGCGAATCCTTATCATGCAATCACAGATTCACCAAGTTGCTGATACTCGCCGTTCCAGGTGGGCCAACGTGCTCTCGCTGCTGGTGGTGATGGTTACGGTCGTTGCGCTGCGGGCCCAAGGGCGTGTGTGGTGGTGCAAGTGCGGGCAGTGGTATCCGTGGGTGTCGGACATCTGGTCCGAGCACTGCTCGCAGCACCTGCTGGACGCGTATGTGTTCTCGCACATCAGCCACGGGTTCTGGTTCTACGGGTTCCTGATCTGGCTGCCGCTGAACTACAAGCGGTTGAGCTTCTCGTGGGTGCTGCTGATCTCGACGATCGTGGAGTGCGCGTGGGAGATACTGGAGAACTCGCCGCTGATTATCAATCGGTATCGGGCGACGACGATCTCGATCGGGTATACCGGCGACAGTGTCATCAACTCAACGGCGGATATCTGTGCCTGCATATGCGGGGTGCTGATCGCACGGGCACTCGGGTTCTGGAAAACGCTCATTGTGTTTGTCGTCTTTGAGCTCGGCGCGCTGTTCTGGGTCAAGGACAATCTCACGCTGAACGTGCTGATGCTGGTCTGGCCGATTGAGGCGATCAAGCACTGGCAGTCGGCGGGACATCTGCCTGGATAGCGGCGAGCGTGCAGACGCATCGTGGCTCGGAAATCCAGCGAGAACAAGATGCTCGCAGAGGCGCAAAGGCGCAGAGGGGGAAATGGCAAATAGCAAATGGCAAATGCGAAATGAACAGCCCCGAGCGACTTGCCCGGGGCTGTGTATTCAATCGGGGTTCGGGTATCGGGTGTCGGGTTTCGGGTGGATGCAGGATGCAAGTTTCCGGCGGCTTCACCCGAAACCCGATCCCCGAAACCCGAAACCCGCCCCCCCCTCTCACGCCGCCATCTTCAGTTCCTGCACAATCGCCCCGCCGCCCGGGGTGCCGATGCGCACCAGGAAGATCGCGCTCATGGGGCCGAAGACGCTGCCGCGTTTGCCCTGGAAGATGTACTCGAAGTTGTTTGCGCCCGCCGGGAGCGAATCGTCGGTGAAGGACTTGAAGCGGTTGCTTCGGCTGTCCGGATCGGCGGTGCCGACGAGCGAGAAGTCGCTCTCGCCCGCGAGCTTGCGCTTCACCAGA
>JAYVRG010000069.1:0-58180 GCA_043776515.1 Phycisphaerales bacterium | reverse complement strand
TCGGCATGTGTGTTCATCTGCCCAGTCTTCTCTGCGATCTCAGCGTCTCAGCGGTGATTCTTTCCTGAGAGCATCGGGTAGAAACTGGCGTTGTAGTGTTCATCGGGGCCGAACCATTGGCCCGAATCTTCCGCGCGGCCTCTCTGGGTGCGCGAGCGTGCCCACAGCACGGTATTTCTTCGTGCCGACGTCGCGTCGGCACGGTGTTTCACTTTGTTGCGTGGCTGCTGGACCCTTCTTCATCGTGCCGACGCAGTGTCGGCACGATGGTTTCCCGCCGCGCGTGCCCGCACGGACACGGATGATCGTGCCGGCGCGGCGTCGGCACGATCATTTTCCCTCGACCGTCCCCGCTCGGTCCTCGATCACCGTGCCGACGCCGCGTCGGCACGGTGATCGGTCGCTCGCAGGGTGGCAGATTTAGCGTCGCCGCGGGTTAGGACCGGCGGCTGACGCCGCTCGGCTCTGAATCAGCAACCTGCAAACCACGCCGCGAGGAAGTCGAAGATGTCCTGCACCTCAATGACCTGATTGCCGTTGATGTCGGCCGCGGCGGCTCCGGCGAACCAGCCCGCCCAGCATCAGCACCGCCGCGCCCGCGGGGGCGGGGACGTTGTGGATCACAACGCGAAAGTTGTCGTACAGCACGACGTTGCTGTAGGTCTCGTTCACCGCACCGTTGGAGACCAAGAAGCCGAAGCGAATCGGAGCGCCGGTGGCGGAAAAGTTGATCGCCGGGCCACCGTTCAGGGAGACAAAACTCACCGCGGTGGAGCCGCTGGAGGCGTGGGTTTCCCAGAATCCGGTGCTGCCGGTGGTATCAAACCCGGCGCGGTACACGACGCTGCCCTGCTTCGCGCCCAGAGCGATGCCGTGCCCCAAACCGCCGATGCCGGAGAGCCACTTGGAGTCGATGGTGAAATCAACGGAAGTGATCGCGCCGCTCACCGTCGGTTCGTAGCGCGTCGCCAACGTCGTGCCGTAGCGGTGCAGGCCGTACACCTCGCCGCCGATGGTCACGTTGTTGGTCACTTGGCGACCAAAGCCCGGATTGCCGCCGGTGGTCTGCGTGCCAGCAGATGTGCCGCCCGCGCCGACGGTGATTGTGTCCAAGCCCCAGCCGGAGTTGAGAAACTCCGTGTCCGAGAACGTGACATCCGCCCGCGCCCCGCCGGCAACAAGCAACGCCGCGGCGGCAACCAAAGCACAACGCACAGATTGGTACATCATCTCTCTCGCTTCCATTGGGGGGACACATCCTGCGGACTCTGCACGAACACCATACCACTTCGATGGGGTTTCGCAAGCCGTCTGATTGCCAATCTGAACCTCTCACACGCCCCGGTTGCATATTTCAATAGTGCTAAGCACTGACTCCTTTCGGAAACGCAGGTTGCCTGGCCGTCAACTTGGCCGTGCCACCGGCTTCCGCTGCTCTGAGCGGACGCCGGTGCGGCGCGCGGGGAACGCGACATCACCTGTTGACCACACCGGCGTTCGCCCAAAGCTGCGAAAGCCGGTGGCACGACTGATCGGCCCGGGTCTGTTCGACCGGGGCCGCGTGCTTTCTTGCCTTCACATCCCACATCCCACATCGCCCATCCGACATCGCCTCACTCAATCACCACGCTCGCCACCGTCGTGTCGTCCGCCAGATTCGGGCCCTTGGCGTGCTTCAGCACCGCCTCGAAGATCCGCTCCACGTCGTCACACTCGGAGCCGCAGCCGGCGATGGCGCGGATCGCGCCCTCCATGCCGAACTGCTGGCCATCTGGGTCGGGCTGCTCCACCACGCCGTCGCTGAAGACGATGAAACGCTGGCCCGGGGTGATGCTCAGCGTCGCGTGCTCAAACTCGAACGTCGGTTCGATGCCCAGCGGGATGCCCGTCGCGGTTTGCGTGCGAAACGGCTGCTGCCCCTCGCGCGTCAGCAGCCAGTAGCCGTGGCCCGCGTCCACATACGTCACCGTCCCTCCACCATCGGGCGCCGGATCAAACACGCCCACCCAGAGCGAGATGAACTTGTTGCTGGCCATGTGCGTGCAGATGTGCTCGTTCACCGCCCGCACCGCCTGCGAGGGGCTTTGCCCGCGCGCCAAGCTCGCGTGCAGGTGGGTCTGCGCTGTCGCCATCAGGATGGCCGCGGGAACGCCCTTGCCCGCGACATCACCCAGCAGGATCGCCACCCGCCCGTCGCCGATGTCCACGACGTCAAAGAGATCACCGGCGACGTACCGGCCGGACTTGCAACGCATGGCGTACTTCACGCGCCCGATCTTCCCGTGCGTCGGCGGCATGATGAGCTTCTGGGCCTCGCTGGCGGCCTCCAGATCGCGGACGAGTTCCCGCTGCCGGTGCTCCAGTTCCAGCCGGGCGATGTTGCCCACGGCCATCGAGTACATCTTTGCCAGGGCCGAGCAAAACGCCGCGGCGTCCGAGTGCACCCCGCCAGCACCCGCGCTCCCCGCAGGCGAGATCACGCCCCCCGTCCGCGGCCCCTGCTTCTCGCCGCTGCGCGAGTCCAGATACAAGAACCCAACCACGGCCGGGCCGATGGTGATCGGCACGCACAGCGCGGTCTGGATGCCCAGCGCCATGATGCTCTGCGCCTGCATCGGCGCATCGCTCGTGAGCCGCACCACCTCGCCCTTGCGGGCCGCCACAATCAGCGAGCGAGAAAAGGTGGCGCCGATGGTCACGCCCGAATCACCGGGCTTGCGATTCGCCGCGTCCGGGTCGATCTCGTAGATCACCCGCAGCGTGTCCGCCCCACCACCGCTCTGCTCGCCGGTGCCATCCGAATCATGCGAGATCGTCTCATCGCGCAGCAGGAACACCCGCGCGAAGCCCGTGCCCTCCGCCGCCGCGCGAACGATCGTCTGCGCCAGCACTTCCTCATCGCTCGAGCCCGCCACCGCCGCCGCGACATCGATCAGCAACTTCAACCGATTCTGATTCAGCGCGGCCAGCTCGCGCTCATGCACGCGCTCCACCCGCTCCACGCGCTCTCGCATTGCCGCCGACGCTGGCCCTCCACCCGCACCACCCGCACCACCACCCGGCACCGCGTTCACCGTCGATCCCGCGCCCATCAGCGTGACGAGTCGCTGCCCGCCCGCCGCGCTGGCAAAGGCCGCCGTCCCGATCCGCGCCCGCAGCAGCCACGGCCCCACGCCGATCATGTCCCCGTTCTTCAAGGGCAGCGATTGCCCCTCACCAAGTTTCGCCGACTGCACATACGTACCGTGCCGGCTCCCGAGGTCCTCAATAAACCACGTCCCCTGCCGCGGCGAGAGTTGAAAGTGCTTCCGCGAGATGCTCTCATCTCCCAGCACCACATCGCTCTGCCCGGATCGCCCCAGCACCAAGGGCTTGTCCGGCTTGGCATGGATCGACGCCAGCGGCGGCCCGCTCACCGCGTCGAGCGTCAGCGGCGGCGCGCCCTTGGCCGAGCCGGAAGCGGGACCACCCGAGATATGCTGGCCGATATCCATCGCGTAGACCGTAGCACAAATGAGCGACCGCCGCACCGGACATCCTTCATATACAGAAAAACAGGATCAGCACGCAGAGGTTCACCGAGGTCGTGCGGAGGTCCGCAGAGGGAAGAAGAGGCCTGGCAGAAAAATGGCTTCGCTTTTGCTGTTTCATTCTCCCCCTCTCTCCGCGAACCCCCGCGATTCCTCCGCGAACCTCTGCGTGTCGCTTTCTCTCCATTCCGCTCTCTCCCTCTTCTTGCAACTGGATAGCATCTAGCCCCCATCCCTCCTGAGACCCCCCGTGCTCGCCACAGAACCCACTACTTCCGCCCCCGCGCTGGAGATCACCAATCTCCGCTTTCGCTACCCGGGCGGCGCCGCCGACAACCAGAGCTGGATCGTCGATCTCGCATCGCTCCGGCTCGCTGCCGCCGAGCAAGTCCTGCTCACCGGCGGCTCCGGGGTCGGCAAGTCCACGTTGCTGCAACTCATCGCGGGGCTGATGGAGCCGAGCGAGGGGCGCATCAACGTCGCCGGTCGGCATATGCACGGTCTGCGCGGCGCGGCCCGCGATCAGTACCGCGGGCGCACCATCGGCATGATCTTCCAGACCTTCAACCTCCTGCACGGCTTCTCCGCACTCGAGAACGTCATGGCCGCCATGATGTTCTCCACCATCCCCCGCGCCGAGCATCGTCCCCGCGCCGAAAAGTTGTTGAAGCACTTGGGCATCACACGACTCGACGCCCAGCCCAGCGAACTCTCGGTCGGCCAACAACAACGCGTCGCCGTCGCGCGGGCCGTCGCCTGCGACCCGGTGCTCGTCCTCGCAGATGAGCCGACCGCCTCGCTCGATCCCGAGAACGCCCTCGCCGCGATGGAACTCATCCAGCAGACCTGTCGTGAACGCAACGCCGCGCTGCTCTGTGTCAGCCACGACCCCTTGATGGCCTCACGTTTCTCGCGACGGGAATCACTCACATCCCTTCGCACATCGACCGCTTCCGCATAGCCCACAAAATCCGAGGATTCGCGTTGCTCATCCTCGGCGTGTTTCTTCACCACTCCACGCCTCTACGCCTTCACGCCTCTCCTCTCTCCCGCTTCGTCACTCCGTCACTCTCTCACTTCGTCACTTGCCCCCCCATGTCCGACTTCACCATCATCCTCCGCTCCCTCCGGGCCCGTTTGTTCTCGACGGTCATCACCTGCTTCACCGTCGCCGTCGCGGTCGGGCTGATGCTGGTGCTGCTCTCCATGCGCGATGCCGGGCGCCAGGCCTTCGAGCGCGGCTCGGGAAACATGCACTTACTGGTCAGCCGCGACCAGTCCCCGCTGGTCTCCATCCTGAACGGCATCTTCTACGCCGCCGCGCCGCGCAGCCCGATTTTCTATAGCGAATACGAGAAAATCGCCGCGTCCGCGCCCTTTGACTACGCGATTCCCATCCAGCTCGGCGACTCCTACGAGGCCCGCTGGCCCGCCGTCGCCACCACGCCCGAGTTCTTCAGCGGCTTCACGCCCGCGCCGGACACCGCATGGAAGTTCACGCAGGGCCGCGCCTTCCAGAAGGAGATGGAGATCGTCCTCGGCTCCGTCGTCGCTTCCTCCACCGGCCATCGTCTGAACGACCAGATTGTGCTCACGCACGGAATCGCGCAATCACGCCGCTCCGGCGAACCCACAGAACCCGGTGCCGCGCCCCACGTCCACTCCGAGTTCAAGTACACCGTCGTCGGCATCCTCGCCCCCACCGGCACTATTCACGATCGCGCCGTCTTCACCAATCTCGATTCCACTTGGCTCATCCACGCCTTCGACCGGCGTGAGCGCGAAGAACACGCGGCGGGTGGTGCTGACAAACACGATGAACACGATCACGCGGACCATGACCACGCCGATCACGACCACGAGCACGAAGCACCCATCACCCTCGCCGACATCACCACCGAAGACCGTAAGATCACCGATATCTATCTGCGTCTCCCCACCAGGCGGGGCTCGGATGTCTCCTCTTCCATCGGTCCTACTGCCGCCGCGCTGGTCCGCGATCCTTCCTACAACCCACCGCTCACAGTCGCCTCGCCCGTCACCGAGATCAACAAACTCTTCGTCATCATCGGCAGCGTCGATCAGATTTTCGTCGCCATGGCCGTGGTCGTCATGGTCTCCAGCGGCATCGGCATCCTGCTCTCGCTCTACAACTCCATGTCAGAGCGGCGCCGCCAGATCGCCGTCCTCCGCGTCCTCGGCTGCCCCCAGATCCGCATTTTCGGCCTGGTCATCACCGAGTCCGCCGTGATCGGCGCGATCGGCGCCGTCGCGGGCCTCGCCCTCTCCATTGCCGGCTGCTGGCTGGTCGCGGACATCCTCAAAGCACGGCTCGGCCTGGTCGTCCAGCCCGCGTTCACACTCGACCTGACGCTCTTCGTTCTGCTCGGAACCGTCATTCTGGCCGCGCTAGCGGGGGTCATCCCCGCGATTCTCGCCTATCGCACCCCGGTGGCGAACAATCTCAAACCGATCGGATAAAACTCCGTGGCACGGGCATCCTGCCCGTGTTCCCGTGGCAGGGGCGTCCCGCCCCTGTTCCGTTGCACGAGCGTCCTGCCCGTGATTCCCCGATCGCACATCGGAGCCCCCATGCGTTTCTTCTGGATCGCAGTTCTCCTCCTCACCGCCGCCGCCGCGGGCGCGTTCTATCTGCGCCGCGACAAAGCCGCGCCGATTGTGATCGCTCCGTCGCCAGCGTCCGCCGAACCGATCGCCGCGCCGAACACGAAGCCCGCGATGACTGTGTACCCAATCGGTACCGTGCCCGCTGAAGCCCTTGCGCAAGTTTCTGGCGACGTGCCATCGGAAACCAAGAACGCATCAGCATCAACTGCTCCTTCGGTCGCACCGCCCGCACCCATCCGCACCGTCCCGCCCAAGCTTGAGCCCGTCCCCGCGCCCCCGGCCTCATCCGACCAACCCGCACCCACTTCCGCGCCGGTTCCCGCAACCGAAACGCGCCCCGCGCCCAAAACTCCTCCCACCGCGGCCGTTCCCGAGCCAACAAAAACATCCGCACCATCACCCGCCGCGCCAACGAACACCCCGCCTGCCCCGAAGGTGGAAGCACCCAAGCTCGCGATCGCCACGCCAACGCCCGAAGTGAAACCCGCCGCGCCCGCTGCGAAAACACCCGCTGCACCCGCGTCCAAAGACACCACCTCCGACATCGCCAGTGGCCTGGCCAACCTCGTCGGCGATGGCACCACCAAGCCCGCCGAAACCACTGCCCCAACACTCCCCGCGGCCACTCCGACCACTCCCCCCGCGCCCGCCACCATCACAACAACCTCCAGCAAAATCAACCTCGAGCCCCAGCCCGATGGCACCGTGCTAGTGGACGACAAATACATCATGAAAGGCAAGGGCACCAAGGACGATCCGTATCGCGTCACCTGGGAGCAACTCGTCTCCGCGCAGGACACCTATCAGCCGCGACTTGGCCGCAAGCAGATTCCCGAGCGCGTCAAGATGCTCGACGGCAAGTGGGTCCGCATCAGCGGCTACATCGCCTTCCCGCTCATGGCCGCCAGCGCGGATGAGATGCTCATGATGCTCAACCAGTGGGACGGCTGCTGCATCGGTGTCCCCCCAACTCCGTACGACGCGATTGAAGTGAAACTCAAAACCGCCGCCAAGGGCGATGGCCGCCTCCGCACCACCGGCACCCTCACCGGCATCCTCCGCGTGGACCCTTATCTCGTGAAGGACTGGCTCGTCTCCCTCTTCGTCATGGATGATGGCGAAATCTCCGAGACCGCTGGTGCCGCCGCCCAAGGTCAGCACGCGAAGTAGCCCCTTCCTTATTTTGGGTCTGGGTACCCCGCCGGTCCCCGGCGGGATTTTCTCCTGCACAATGAAAAACCGCCGGGGACCGGCGGGGTACCCAAGCACTCCCCACTCCCTCCCCCCTCACTTCTCACGCATCGGTGCCCGTACCCCGAACTCGTGTACCAGCCGCGCGCCCATGTGCCCCGCGTTCGCCAGCACTAGGAACGCCGCGCCGAACGCCACCAGCCACAGCGTGTGCGCCCCGATCCACAGCGGGCGCTTGATCCGATCCTTCAGGATCGTTGACAGAATCGTGATCACTCCATACCCCGCGGCCACCCACAAAAACCAGTTTCGCGCCAGTTCCCCCATGTCCGCGTGCTGGTCCATGAACCCCCCAGCCATCCCCGCCTCAGCCACGGCCATTGTGTACTCCCCGGTTTTGGCCGCGATCACCGCCCCAGTCGTTCCGATCAGCATCAGCAGCATCACCACCCACCCCACCGTGCGCCGGTTCCCCCCCGCAATCATCGCCCATACCGCAAACAGCGGCACCACCGCCAGCACCCCGATCGGCAGATGCACCACCAGCGGATGCGCCGTCTCCCACGTCGGCAACTGCGGCAACGCCCACGGACTTGTGCTCATGCTCTGCTCCTGTCCACCCCGATCTTCTCATACGGTACCAGTTCGCCCGCCCCACGGCGCGGTACGCTGCTGATTCCACCATACGCTCCCATTCTCCCCTTCCCCTCTTCATCACTCCGTCACTCATTCACTCCGTCACTTCCCCCCCATGTACTTCTTCCTCATCGCCGCCCTGCTCTTCGTCAACGCCCTCTTCGTGATGGCGGAGATGGCGCTCGTCTCGGCGCGCAAGGGGCGCTTGCAGGTGCTCGCCGACAAGGGCGACCGCAACGCCCAGATCGCCCTGGACCTGATCGAGCATCCCAACCGCTACCTCTCCACAACGCAGATCGGCATCACACTCACCACCATCGTGCTCGCCATGTTCGGCGAGGAATCGCTGAAGGAAGACATTATCCGGCTGATGGACAAGTTTTTGCCGGATATGGTCCGCTACAGCCACGCCATCGCCACCGGCATCACCGCACTCTCGCTCACCTTCGCCGCGCTGCTGCTGGCCGAACTGGTCCCCAAGCGCATCGGGCAACTGAACCCCGAGGGGCTGTCGCGGGTCATGGCTCGCCCGATGTACTGGGTCTCCTGGATCAGCGCGCCGCTGATCGCCGTTCTCTCATTCCTGACCAACCTCATCCTTCAACTCGTCCCTATTCGCCCCGCCGATGATGCACACGCCCCGCAGGACGAGGTGAACGCCATTCTCGCCAGCGGCGCCCAGCAAGGGACCATCCACGAGTCCGAGCAGCAGATCGTCGAGCGCGTCTTCCAGCTCGGCGAGCAGCGCGTCAAGACCCTCATGGTCCCGCGGAGCGATATCGACTCCCTTGAGGAACACGACACTCTCGCTCGAGTCCGCGTCGCCGTCGCCACCAGCTCGCACTCCCACTTCCCCGTCGTCGCCGGTGATCTAGATCACCTCGTCGGCGTCGTCCACGTCAAGGACCTCGTCAAACACGGGCTGATCTCCGACGAGATCAACCTCCGCTCCCTCGCCCGCAAGCCGATGTTCGTTCCCGAGTCCGCCACCGCGCTCAAGGTGCTCGAGCAGTTCAAGCGAGCTGGCACCCACATCGCCTTCGTCCTCGACGAATACGGCGTGCTCGTGGGCCTCGTCACCCTCAACGACCTGGTCGGCTCCATGCTCGGCGAGATCACCATGACCGGCACCGGCGCGCCGCCAGACCCCATGATCGTCAAGCGTCAGGACGGCTCATACCTGCTCGACGGCATGGTGAACGTGGCGGACCTGAAGGAACTGATGCAGACCGAGTCCCTGCCGCGCGAGGATGGCGGCGGCTTCGACACCCTCGGCGGCTTCGTCATGACCTATCTCGGGCGCGTCCCTTCCACCGGCGACCGCTTCGACTTTGACCGCTACCAGTTCGAGATCATGGACATGGACCGCACGCGGGTGGATCGGGTGCTGCTGACGGTGCAACCGGACGCTTCTAAGCCCACAGAAACGCTGTAAATACCTATCATTTTACAAACAGATATCGTTTTTGACACAATGTGTGTGAAACAAATGGCCACAAAGTGTCGAAATGCGTATAGTGAAGTATGGCCACTCGCTCAACATTGAACGTCTCGCTCACGCCCGAACTGGATGCTTTCGTCGCACAGGCGGTGAAAAGCGGTCGCTACCTTTCATCCAGCGAGGTTGTCCGCGAAGCACTCCGCGACCTTCAGGAGCGGTTCGCAGTGCGACAGCACGCGATCAACAAACTCAACGAGATGGTCGAACTCGGCTGTGACCAGATCCGACGTGGCGAGGTCGTTGATGGTGAAGCTGCGTTCGCGGAACTCCGCGAAAAATCCCAGCGCTACCGCGCGGAGCACGCATGACCCCCTTCATACTGTCGCGTGCCGCAGCCGCGGATATCGCCGACATCTGGGAGTACATTCTCGAAGATGCTGGCATCGATCGCGCCGATGCCGTCCGCGAGGAAATCTACCATGGCATTCTGCACGCGTGCGACCACCCCCACCGCGGCCATCGCCACGATCATCTGTCCGATGATTCGCTGCGGGTGTGGAACGTGTATTCCTACCTTATCGTCTATTGGCCGGACATGTTCCCGCTGCCGGTCAGCCGCGTGATCCACGGTGCCCGAGACCTCGGATCAATTGAAACGCCCTTCCCATAACGGGGCATTTCAACAGTTGTTCAATATCTCCGATGCCCGCTGCGCTCGCGAGCCGACATCCGCCGCGCTCTCCCCGCACACTGTCACATGCCCCAGTTTCCTCCCCGCACGAGGCGTCTTCCCATACATATGTACATGCACGCCCGGCATCCCAAGCAACCCGCGCACATCCGGCTCGCCGCCGATCACATTCAACATCACCGAATGTCCGCGGCACACCGTTGACCCCAGCGGCATCCCCGCCACCGCGCGCATGTGGTTCTCAAACTGCGAGCACTCCGATCCCTCGATCGTCCAGTGCCCGCTGTTGTGTACCCGCGGCGCCATCTCGTTGGCCACAAACCTGCCCCCGCCCAGATCGAAATACTCCACCGCCAGCACACCCACGTAGTTGAGCCGCTCCAGCACGCGCCCGGTCGCCTGCTCCATCGCGCTCCGCTGCTCATCGCTCACGCCGGGCGCGGGAGCCACACTCCGCGACAAAATGCCCTTTTCGTGCGTGTTTTGCACCGGCGGATAGAACCGGCATTCGCCATCCTTTCCTCGCACCCCGAGCATCGAGAGTTCCCGCTCGAACTGCACGAACCCCTCAAGTATCAGATCATGCTTCCCGCCCGCGCGGCCCTCGCTCGCTTCCGTCCACGCACGCGCCGCATCCGCGTCGCTGCGAATCACCCACTGCCCCTTGCCGTCGTATCCAAACCGCCGCGTCTTGAGAATGCACGGCGTCCCGACCGCAACAATCCCCGCGTGCAGTTCATCCTCATCATCCACTTTCCGGTGTAGCGCGGTCTGGATCCCCAGCGACGCAAAGCACGCCTTCTCCGCCAGCCGATCCTGCGCCATCGCCAGCGCGCCCACAGGCGGCCACACCGGCACCCGCTCCGCCAACCACTCCGCCGCCCGCGCCGGCACATTCTCAAACTCGTACGTCATCACATCCACGCCGCGCACGAACTCCGCGAGCGCACGCTCATCGTCGTATGCCCCTACTTGCAACTCCCCCACCTCGCCCGCCGGGCAAGGCGCGTCCGGATCAAGAAACCGCACGCGCACGCCTAGGGGTGCCGCCGCCAGCGCGAGCATGCGCCCCAGTTGCCCGCCTCCAAGTATCCCGACCCTCATTGCTTCCCTCCGCGGCTCAGCCGCGGCTTGTGTTGGGGGGGTCTCGGGTCCGGATCGCCCAGCACCTTCTCCGTCTGCTCCTTCCGGAACCGCTCCACGGCCGCGCGAATCTTCGGATACTTCCCGCCCAGGATCGCCGCCGCCAGCAGCCCCGCGTTCACCGCGCCGGCCCGCCCGATCGCCAGTGTCCCCACCGGAATCCCCGCGGGCATCTGCACGATCGAGAGCAGCGAGTCCACACCCTTGAGCGTCTTGCTCTCCACCGGCACGCCCAGCACCGGCAGCGCGGTCTTGGCGGCGCACATCCCCGGCAAGTGGGCCGCGCCGCCCGCGCCCGCGATGACCACCTCGATCCCACGCCCCGCCGCGCTTTGGGCATACTCAAACAACAAATCCGGCGTTCGATGCGCCGACACCACCCGCACCTCGTGCGCCACCCCCAGCCGCTCCAGCATCATCGCGGCGTGCTCCATCGTCTCCCAGTCGGAGCGCGAGCCCATGATGATCCCGACCAGCGGCTTGCCCCGAGCCCAAACCTGCTTGTTCGCGCCCTTTGCCATGAGCGCAGAGCATACCCGCGCCGATGCACGCCCGGAAACCGTCACGTCACGTTACATCAAAGGTCCCGATCACATCCGGAGATGCGAAGTTCCCGCGTGCATCCGTCACCGTGTTTCCAACCACCGAGATCGTGTACGTGCCCGGGGTTGCCGAAACACCAACATTTGCCAGCCGCACTGTGAAGTTGCCGAACGCCGCCCGTTGGTTCGTCGCCCCGTCAAACGGGTTGCTCACCAGCACCCCGAATGCGAGAAAACCACCCGGACCGGAAACACGGATCACCCCATCCACGATCCGCGTTCGATCGATCAGCCCGGTGCTGACAAACCGCACCGAGATGTTCGCCGTGGGCGCACCCGCCACACTCCCGACCGTCGCGGAAACCAGTTCCGACGCGGGCCCGGTCGTCGAGAGCGAGAACCTGTTATTGAACCGCCAATCCAGCGCAACCCCGTTCACCGTGATCGCACCGGAATACACATTAGCAATCAGCCGCGCCGCCGCGCCGAAGATATTGCCCACCGTCACCGCGCCGATGCTCGACGCCGTTCCCCCGAGAATCGCGTCGTTCCCATTCCGGAACACTCCATCCACCGGGCTCAGCCCCGCCCCGATCGTCACGCCCGCGACATTGTGTACCACATCAATCGTCCCGATCGTCCCCGCGCCATAGGTGTCCGCCGCGGAGCCGGTGCCCCCGAACACGCCATCATCTCCCAGATACGCCCCCGCCAGAATGTGGCTGAGCAGTATGTCCCGCCCGCTGCTGATCGACCCGATCGACGCCGCCGTGAACACGCCGCGATACGAACCAGCCGTGGCCAGCGATGTCACCGCGCCATTGAATGTCGCGCTCCAGAACACCGTGGTCGCAAAGATGCTCAGCGTGCTCCCGCTCCCGTTCACCGCCCACGACCCGCGCTTAATCACGCCCGAGATATTCACCGGCCCCAGCGTCGGTTGTCCTGCCCCGCGCCCGCTCAACCGAATGTTCGGATAGAAGTTGTTCGTGCTCGACAGCGCGCCCAGCCACGGAGCCCGGATCACATCCGTCGGCCCCACGCTGTCCGCCCAGCTCGTCACGCTGATGGCGCCGATCCCCACCGCCGAATCAATCGTCAGTTCGCTCACGTTTCCCAGCGTGTAACTCGGCGTCTGGCTGGTCGCTGGCACCGTCAGCGTCAGCGGCCCAACCACATCGCCAAACGTCATCGCCCCGTATCCCGTCGTCGCAGTCAAAGCACCGCGCAGCCGCCCCTGCGGCGCGCTGAACGTTCCCACCGACCCGTTGATCGTTACCGAGGCCAGGTCGTATCTCCCATCCCCGCCCACCCCAGTCACCAGCGCCACGCTCGACGCAACTCCCCCGTTGAAGATCGTCACCCCGAATCCGTCCGCGCTCGGCGTCACTTCCCCATACCCGCCCGCAGTCTGTGTGAACCGCACCTGCGTCCCGTCCGTGTCCACCAGCGTCAGCGCCACGTTCGTCCGTCCGGCAAAGTCCCCGAACCGGCGCGCCGCCGTGATCGGATCATTTGTCGCGTTCACGTTGTTGCTCTGATTGAAATCCCCCACGTTGCTGTCGGGAATGATCCGCACGATCAGAAAATACGTCCCCGGCGCGGTCGCCGCCGGAATGAACATGTCCGGCGAGAACGTCCCGATCTGGTTCGGATCACCCGTGTACACCGGCAGCGAAAGCGGCTCCCCCGTGTACGTGCGCAGCAACGTGTCCTGCGCCGAGTTCAGCACCGCGTCCGTGCTCAGAAAGAAATCAATCCGCACCGTTCCCGATGCCGCCGTCGTACCGACGTTGATGATCTGGATCGGCACTTCCAGCCGGCCCGATCCTCCGTTCGGATCGAAGCGATCGCCCGGCACCACCACCGTCGGCACCAGAAAGTTCGCCGTGTCCCACGCCACCGCCAGATCGGCCGCCAGCAGCTGCCGTTGCTCCATCTGCTCCAGCCCGAACCCGCCGTCCATCGCCCGGCGATTCGCCCCGCGCATCGTTCGTGTCCGCTTCATGTTCGCACCGCACCTTTCCAAACCCCGCGACCACAACTCGTGTATCCAAACAACGCGACACCCGCGTTCCGATCCGCTCCCACACACATTTCTCATTCCCCTCGCCCAACGTCCCGGTGTTCTCTCGGACTACTCCCCATCCCAATGTTACCGGCCCCACCCCGCCCCGGTTGTTCGTCTGCTGTTGCCCTCCGGTTGCCCCATCCGCACATCCGTCCCAACTCCCCCTGAACACGGCCCCACTTCCGCCCGATAGCCCTTCCGAGCACGCCCGTCCGCGCGCTCGGAGGTCGCTCGCACCGTGAATATCCCTGAACCCAAGAACCGTGGGCTCTCCCACCTCATCCGTGGTGAGTCCGCTGTCGCCGCCACCGGCCTCGCCGCGGCCATCCTCCTCCTCTGCTCCATCGCCGCCGCCGGATGGTGGACGCTCCACGCCGCCGAACTCTCGCGCCGCACAGGCCGCGAGCAGACACTTCGCGCCGCCGCCGATTTCCTCGCTCCCGCCAGCGAACGCATGATCGCCAGCGGCGATCTCTCCGAACTCCGCACGCTGGTCGCCGGCGCCTCCGCGCAGCACCATTTCCAGTCCATCCGCATCGCGCTCCCCGAGCCGCGTCAACTCGTCATAGCCGACTCCTCGCCAGCGCAGGGCTCCAAATATCCCGCCCTCCCAGCCACGTGGACCGACTGCAAACCCGGCTCCGCCGAGCCACTCATAGAGCACACCCGCGACGGTCGCACTCGCGTCATCTCCTCGCTCTCCATCCCGGGCAAAGGCCCCGTTGCGCTCGAAATCGAAGACGGCGTCGCCACCGGCATGTGGGCCGACTGGCGCACCCAGGCCGGCATCGGCGCGATCGGCATCGCTGCCATCATCGCGCTCACTGGTTTCTACCGCTCCGTCCGCTCCCGGTTCCGCTCCCTCGGTGCCATCTCCGAATCCCTCACCGCCATGCAAGCGGGCGAGATTGATTCCGGCGTCCTGCTCGTCGCCCGAGACTTCGGCCCCGAGGCCGAGCAATGGAACGCGCTGCTCACAGAGCGCGACGACATGCGCATCAAACTCTCTCGCACCAATGCCGAACAGAAACTCGGAGACCGCCGCAACCGCGACGGCGACCTCTTCTCCCTCTGCGATGCCATGTGGCAGGGGCTGCTGCTCATCGACGATCAACTGAACATCAAATACATCAACGGCGCGGGCGCCGCCTTCCTGCGCTCCAAGCGCGAGGACATGGTCGGCAAGCCCGCCATCTCCTTCCTCTCGGATGTCAAGATCGCCGACGCGCTCAAACAAACCGCCAGCGGCACCGGTCGCGGGCGCGCCGTCATCGAAGTCGAAAACGACAAAGACGCCTCCGGCACCTCCAAACAAGGCACCGTCCTCCGCTTCTCGATCCGCCCGGTCCGCAAGGAAGACAACGCCGCCGCCGTCATCGTCATCGAGGACATCACCCAGCAGCGCGTCGCCGACGAGGCCCGCCACACCTTCGTCGCCACCGCCACCCACGAGTTGCGCACGCCGCTCACCAACATGCGCCTGTACATCGACTCCCTCCTCGAAGAGCCCGACCAGGATGTGCTCAAACGCACCCAAGCCGTCAACGTTGTCAGCCAGGAAGCCAAGCGTCTGGAGCGCATGGTCGGCGACATGCTCAGCGTCGCGCAGATCGAGTCCGGCACCATCAAGCTCAACAAGGGCGATGTCCGCCTCGAACCCGTCTTCGAGGACCTCAAGCACGACTTCGCCGAGCAGGCCCGCCAGAAAGACATCAAGCTCCGCTTCGACATGCCCCCCAAGTGGCCGCAGATGGAGGGCGACCGCGACAAAATCGTCATGGCTCTGCACAACCTCGTCGGCAACGCCATCAAATACACCCCCGCTGGCGGCGAGGTTGTTATCCGCGCAAACGCCGACGCCAAGTCCTTCACCTGCGATGTCACCGACAACGGCATCGGCATCAAGGACGAGGAGCAGCCGCTGGTCTTCGAGAAGTTCTACCGTGCTAAAGACAAACGCATCACCAACATCACCGGCACCGGCCTTGGGCTCGCCATCGCCCGCGAAGTCGTCCGCCTCCACGGTGGCGACATCTCCCTCAAATCCGCCATCGATAAAGGCAGCACCTTCACCATGACCCTCCCCGCCAAAGCCGCCTGATTCTCTTTCCTAGTGCCCAGTGCCTGATGCCTAGTGCCCGCCCATGGAAATCAACCAACAACGCCAAGGCGCCGTCACCGTTCTCAAGCCCCAAGGCCCACTCGTGGCCCAGGACGCCGACCAGTTTAAGGAAACCCTTTCCGGCGTACTCGCCACTTCCCTCGGGCGCTTCGTTGTTGATGCCTCCGAAATTCCCTTCATCGACTCCCGCGGCCTGGAAGTCCTGAAAGAAGCCACCGAGCACCTCTCCGATTCCGGCCAGGCCCTGCGCCTCTGCGGTGCCAACGAAACCCTCCGCGAAGTCTTCGACCTCACCGACCTCTCCAAACTCTTCGAGCACTATCAGGATGTGAACTCCGCCGTAAGAAGTTTCCTGTAACCCAACTTGCCCACCACCGCCGACCCAACCCCGCTCCCCTTCACACCCGCCAATGGGCCTGCTCCCACTGCGCCCTCCGCTTCCCCACATCCCACATCCCCCATCGAACATCCGACATCCCACGTCCCCTCCTTCGCCCCCAAGCGTCTCCGCGTTGGCGAAGCCCTGGTCGCGCAGGGTGCCATCACCAAAGACCAGCTCGACGCCGCGCTCAAGCAGCAACGCTCCAGCGGCCGGATGCTCGGCGAGATGCTCATCGAGCAGGGCGTCATCTCCTCGCAGATTCTCGTCTCCGCGCTCGCCCAGACCCTCGGCGTGCCCGGTGTCATCCTCCGCCACGGTCTGGTTGATCCCGCGCTGCTCAAGCTCGTCGGTGTCGAAGAGTGCCAGCGTCTCAAGGTCATCCCGATGTTCAAGGTGAACGACACCCTGACCGTCGCCATGGCCGAGCCGCAATCCCTCCCCGCCATCGACCGCCTCCGCCAGATCACCTCGCTGAAAATCCGTTCGGTTCTCGCCATCGAGACCAACATCCTCGAGTTTGTCAAGAAATACTCCGGCGAGAACGTGGACATCGACGCCTTCCTCACCCAGCTCGCCGAGCAGGATGTCGAGGTCATCGAGCGCGAGTCCGTGGACGACGGCCCCGCCGCCGACATCGACAAGATGGTCGCCGGCTCGCCGATCATCAACCTTGTGAACGTCGCGCTGCTCACCGCCGTCAAGGAACGCGCCTCGGACATCCACATCGAGCCCGACAAGAAGGGCACCCGCGTCCGCTATCGCAAGGACGGCGTCCTGCGCGATCTCATGCGCCCGCCGCCGGGCATGCACAACGCCATCGTCAGCCGCATCAAGGTCATCGGCAAGATGGACATCGCCGAGAAGCGCCTCCCGCAGGGCGGGCGCGTCCGCATCGTCGCCGACGGCTCCGAGATCGATCTGCGCGTCTCCTCCATGCCCACCCTGCTGGGCGAAAAGATCGTCGTCCGCATCCTGGACAAGCGCAACCTCCGCGTCCGCATGGAAGACCTCGGCTTCCGCCTCGAAGCCCTGCAAACTTTCAAGCGGATCCTCGAATCCGAGCACGGGCTGGCCCTCGTCACCGGCCCCACCGGCTCGGGCAAAACCACCACGCTCTACTCCGCGCTCGATCTGCTCCGCTCCTCGGAGGTCAACCTCCTCACCGTCGAAGACCCCGTCGAGTATCAACTCGATCTGGTCAACCAGATTCAAGTCAACGAGTCCATCGGGCTGACCTTCGCCCGCGCCCTCCGTGAAATCCTCCGCCAGGACCCCGACATCATCATGGTCGGCGAGATTCGAGATCAGGAAACCGCCCGCGTCGCCGTGCAGGCCGCGCTCACCGGCCACCTCGTTCTCGCCACCCTGCACACCAACGACGCCCCCGGCGCAGTCGCGCGGCTCGTGGACATGGGCATCGAGCCCTATCTCCTCTCCTCCGCACTCATCGGCGCGGTCGCGCAGCGCCTCGCCCGCACCATCTGCCCCTCCTGTGCCACCAAGTACTACCCCTCCGAGCAGGTTTTGCACGACGCCGGTCTCGGCGACCACACCGGCCGCCCCTTCCGCAAGGGCGCGGGATGCCGCCAATGCCACGACTCCGGCTGCCGCGGGCGCGGCGGCGTCTACGAGGTCATGGAGATCACCCCAGAGCTTCGGCGCTTGATCCACCACGGCGCGCCCACCCACGAACTCCGCGCCAAACTCCAGAACTCCGGCTACCTCTCGCTCCGCCAGGAGGGCGTCCTGCTCGCGCTGGAGGGCAAGGCCTCGCTCGAAGAAATCCTTCGCGTCACCCAGGACGACATGGAAGAGGCCGCCACCGTCGCGCCGCTCTCGAGTGCCAAGCCCATCGAGCCGCACGCCGCGCTCCCCGCTCCCATCGCCGCCGCCGTGCGCAAGGAGGCCGCATGAAGTTCGCTTACAACGGCTACGACAAATCCGGCAAGGCCGTCACCGGCACCACCGACGCTTCCTCCACCACCGAGGCCAGCGAGTCGCTGCGCAAACAGGGCATCTTCGCCACCGAAATCCTCGAGACCAGCGACGAGCCGACCCGCACCACCGCGCGCCAGCGCGCCAAAGGCGGCGGCGGTCGCTCAAAACGCCTGAAAAACATGGCCGGATTTGTCCGCCAGCTCTCCGTCCTCGTCTCCACCGGCACGCCCATCGTCGAAGCCATCACCTCGCTGGAACGCCAGGTTCCCCCCGGCCATTGGCGCACCTCCTTGCAGGACTTGCGCGCCCGCATCGAGCAGGGCACCTCCCTCTCCGCCGCGCTCCAGCATCACCCCGGCTACTTCGACGGCGTCGCCCGCTCCCTCATCGCCGCCGGCGAGTCGGGCGGCATGCTCGACGCCATGCTCAAGCGGCTCTCCACGCTCGCCCGCCAGCAGGTCCGCGTGCGTGCCATGATCTCCGGCGCGATGGTCTATCCCTGCTTGCTTATCACCGTCGCGCTCTCCGTGCTCGGCGTCATGCTCTTCTTCGTGCTTCCTCGCTTCGAGGGGCTTTTCCACTCCCTCGGCTCGGGGCTCCCCCCCACCACGCAGATGCTCATTGATCTCTCCAACGCACTCCGCAACTACTGGTGGATCGCGCTTCCCTCCATCATCATCCTCGCCGTGGGTGCCAAGCTCTGGGCCTCCAGCGCATCCGGGCGCGACGCCATCGCCAGCTTCCTGGTTCGCGCCCCGTACACCGGCAAGCTCTTCCGCTCCTTCGCAACCGCCCGCGTCGCCCGCGTCCTCGGCGTCCTCGTCGAGGGTCGCGTGCCGCTGCTCGAGTCCATCGGCCTGGCACGCGAATCCGCCGGCAATCCCCTCTACGAAAAGCTCCTCGCCCGCGCCGAAGTGCGCGTCACCCGCGGCGAGACCTTCTCCTCAACCCTCGAAAACTCTCCGCTCATCGACCCCTCCATCGTCGAGGCCATCCGCTCCGGCGAGCGCTCCGGCCAGCTCGGCCCCGTCCTCATGTCCCTCGCCGAGTTCATGGATGAGGACAACGAAGTGATCCTGAAATCCCTCTCCTCGATCGTTGAGCCGCTGATCCTCATCGTTCTCGGCGTGCTCATCGGCTTCGTCGCCATCAGCATGTTCCTGCCGCTCTTCGACCTCGCCGGCGCGACCGGCGCGGGCGCACATCCCGGTGGCGGAGGTGGCGGATGATCGGACGCACCAACTACTCTCCCGTCGGCTTGGATGCCGGCGCCCGCACCATGAAGGCCGTGCAGCTCGTCCACACCCGCTCCGGCCCGCGCATCCACGCCGCCGCAGGTTTCCCGCGCATCACCCCCGGCGAAGCGCTGAACCCCGCCGAGATTCTCCGCGCCGCCGCCGTGCTCCGGCGTCAGGGCTTCGTCGGCAACCGCGTTGTCGTCAGCATCCCCGCCACGCAGATGCTCTCCGGCGTTGTCGAGCTTCCCGCCCGCTCCGGCGGCGCGCCGCTGGATGCCATCGCGCGCCAGGAGCTCGCCCGCGCCTGCCGCAAGGAGCCGCAATCCATCGAGCTCAGTTGGTGGGAGCTGCCCGCCGGCGGCGCAGGCGCCCGCGCCGCGCAGGGCACCCAGGCCATCGCCCTCGGCTGCACCCACACCGACGCCAACGCGCTCCTCGCCTGCTTTGAGCCAGCAGGCATGGATGTCCTCGCCATCGACGCCCGTCCCGCCACCATCGCCCGCGCCTGCACGCCGCTGCTCAACGATCCACCCAACCTCACCGCCATCCTCGATCTCGGCTACGGCGCGGCCCACATCCTCATCCTCGCCGGGCGCACCCTCGTCTACGAGCGCACCCTCGCCGAGGCCTCTCTCCGCCTGCTCGCCTCCGGCGTGGCCAACCAACTCTCCACCGACGATGTTCTCGCCGACTACATCCTGCGTGTAGTCGGCTGTCGCCCGCTCGCCGATGTCCCCGACCACGGCGAGCCCTTTGAGCAGGCCGAAGACGCCCGCGCCCTCATCTGCGCCCACGCCGACGCCATCGCCGGCGAGCTGCGCACCAGCATGACCTACGCCACCCGGCGCTTTGACGGCGAGCTCACCCGTATTCTCCTCTCCGGTGCGGGTGCGGACATCCCCGGGCTGAGCGAGCGTCTCGCGCAGCGCACCGGCACCGAGGCCATCATCGCCCGCGTCGATGCCCTCGCCGCTGCACCCGCCAACATCGACCCCGCGCTCCTCGGTCCCGGCGCAACCGTCGCCCTCGGTCTCGCGCTCCACAACGCCCCCGTTTCCGCGCTCGCCGGGGGTGCCGCATGAGCCACGTCAACCTCATCCCCGCCGCGCGCCGCGCCAAGCAACTCGCCGCGCGCCGCCACGCCGCATGGGGATACGCGCTGCGCGTCTACGCCATCCTGCTCGCCGTCCCCTGCGCCCTCACGCTGGTCCCTGCCAGCGCGGATGCGCCCTCGCTCGATTCCTCCATCGCCCGCGTCGATCGTCGCGTCGAGAGTCGCACCAAGGATTTCGACGCCCTCCGCCTTGAGACCGCCCTGCTCAACAAGAAGCTCAACATCGCCCGCTCCGTCGGCGAGCACCCGGATTGGTCCGCGCTCCTCGCCACCATCGCGCGTTCGGCAAGCAATCTGGCCGTCATCGAATCCCTCGATCTCTCCATCACCAAAGAGCCGTATTCCGACAAGCCCCCCGCTGGCTCATCTCCCACGCCCCCGCCGCGCCACGCCCCGCGCGACATCATCACCTTCAAGCTCACCGGCCTCGCCGCCTCGCCCGCCGGGTGCATCAAGTTCGCATCCGCTCTGGAAAAACTCAACCTCTTTGATCGCGTCCTCGTCAAGGACACCCATCCACACGAGCTTGGCCACATGCCCGCCACCCACTTCGACATCGAGGCCACTTGCTTCGCTTCCTCCACCACCGCCCAGCCCGCGAGCACCACCCCATGAAACTCGCGCACTCCCTTCCTCCAACTCTCCGCGTTGATGCCCTCGGCTCGCTCGCCGCCATCGCCCTCACCGCCGGCGCGGCCGCGCTCGCCATCGGGCCGCGCATCCTCTTTCCCGCACCCTCCCGCGCCCAGCAGCAGACCGAACTCAACGCGCGCCTCAAACGCTCTCTTGACATTGATCGCCAGACCGATCTCGCCCAGCGCACCCTCACCGATCTCAAGTCGCAGGAAACCACCGCCGTCACCCTCAAACCCGCCTCCACCATGAACCAGCGTCTGGGCGACATCGCCACCCTCGCCGAACCGCTGGGCATCTCCATCACCAAGCTCATCCCCGGCCCGGCCTCAGCCGCTCCCCCACCGCCCGCGCCCGCACCATCCGCCGGATCGCCCGCCGCGCCGCCGCTCACCACCATCGTCGCCATCAAACTCACCGGCACCGGCACCTACCCCGCCATCTCCGGATTTCTGCACGCCCTCCACGACGAGTTCCGCGACACCGCGCTCTCCTCCCTCAAGCTCTCCACCAACCTCGAGCCCCACCAGTCCGAGAACCTCTCCGCCACCTTCTCCATCGACCTTGCCTGGTATGCCGCCCCTGACGCTTCTGACGGCGCGCCACCGAAACAGTGATCCACTTTGCTTGCCACCTCGGAAAACGAATTCGTTACTTGGCTCGTGAAATGGAACAACCAACGAAAAGCCGCCGTCGCTGTCCTGGCCCTTGCCGGTGCCGCGTTCTGTGTTGATCGCTTCGTCCTCGGATACGGACCCCGCTCCGCCGCCGCCGCCGACACGATCTCCGCCATCATCACCCCTACACCAGCCGCCACCAGCTCGCCCGCCGCGCCGGTGCCCACCACCACGCTCTCGCGAAAGGTCAGCGATCTCGCCGTCGGCCATTCCGCCACCGAGTTCCCCGACGCCCTGCGCCTTCCCGCCGAGTGGTCCTCGCTGCTCACCGAGCCGCCCAAGCAGGACCTCGTCCACACCCCCGATGCCAAACAGACGCCCGCCGAAGCCCCAACCTTCCTCGTCTCCAGCGTCTTCCTCGGTGCCAACGCCAAAACCACCGGCGCTCGCATCAACAACAAGCTCATCCTCCTCAACCAATCCATCAGCGGCTACACCCTCCTGCACATCGTGAAGGGCAACCCGTCCACCGTCGTTCTCTCCGGCCCGCGCGGCGAGCTGCGCATCCCCCTCACCATCGGCGGCACCAACGCCAACCCCGGCGCCGATGAGCCAGCCCCGACCGCACGCCCGGGATGAGCGACGCCCCAATCAGAATCAAGAGCGAATCCCGCGGATTTCAACTATCCGCTCCGCCATTCCTCCGGGTTTGCCTGCAATCCAATGCCAATCGCGTCCGATATCCGCAAAACCTCCCCAGTTTCCCACCCTCTCTGTCCCTCCCTCTCAACCCAGCACCCGGACTTGGCGATAGCCAAGTGTGCCGCTGAAGCGTGTGCTTCGCGCAAGATCGGACTGTGCCACCAGGAGTGTGTTTCTCATGTTCGCAATCAATCGCAAACGTTCAGCATTCAGCTTGATCGAGCTCGTCATCGTCGTCGTCATCATCGGCATCATCGCCGCCATCGCCATCCCGCGCATGAGCCGCGGAGCGCAAGGTGCCAACGACAGCGCGCTGGTCGGCAACCTCACCATCCTCCGCAAGGCCATCGACCTGTACGCCGCCGAGCACAACGGCACCTTCCCCGCAGATGCCACTATCGGCACTCAGCTCACGCAATACACCGACGCTGCTGGCACCGTCAGTGCCACCAAGTCTACCACATGCATCTACGGCCCATACATGAAATCCATCCCGATTCTCACCGTCGGTGCCAACCGCACCCAGTCCGCCTTCATCGCCTTGCAGGGCGGTGCCACCGCCGGCTGGGTCTACACCGGCGGCGTCATCAGCGCCAACTGCCCCGCCACTGAGGTTGACGCGGCCGGTGCCAAGTATAACACCTATTGATCCCGCGATCCCTCTCGCCCTCTCCCCGGCCGCCCTTTCCCCAGGAACTGCGGCATGACCACTCCCGATCATCACACCCGCCCGTGCGACGCGCCCCAAGCGCGCCGCCGGGCGGCTCGCGTTTCCGCGTCCCATTTTCCTCCATGCCTTCACATCCCACATCCGCCATCCCACATCCGACATCCGCTCGCCTTCTCCCTCGTCGAGCTCACCATCGTCCTCGCCATCGTCTCCATCCTCTCCGCCATCGCCATCCCGCGCTACGGCTCCCTCATCATCAACTACCGCATCGACGCCGCCGCCAATCGCATCATCTCCGACCTGAGCATCGCCCAGTCTCAGGCCCGTTGCAACAGCGCACCCCAGCCAGTCGTCTTCACCGCCGCGACCAACTCCTATCAGCTCTCCGGCCTCGTCAGCCAAGATTCCACCTCGCGCCAGTTCATCATCAAACTCACCGACGACCCCTATCAGGTCACGCTCGTCTCCGCCTCCTTCGGCGCTGGCTCCACCATCACCTTCGACATCTATGGCCGCCCAGACAACGGCGGCACCATCACCCTCCGCTGCGGCACCCGCACCAATACCGTCACCGTGGACGCTGCCACCGGAAAAGCCTCCTCCCCATGACCCGCGCCGCGCCCCAACCCACGCCCCGCAGCGCGCCCGCTCGCCGCGCCTTCTCGCTCGCCGAGATGGCCCTGAGCATGGTCATCATCGCCGTCATCTGCGCCGCCACGCTCTCGGTCACCACCATCATCACCCGCTCCGCCAGCGCCAGCGCCGACACCGCCCCCGCGGGCCAGACCTTCGCCGCACGCGATGCCCTAGACCAGATCACCCGCGAACTCAAAACCGCTACCTCCGTCTCCGAGCAAACCGCCACCGCCATCACCTTCACCGTCCCCGATCGCACCGGCGACGGTGTTCCCGAAACCATCCGATATTGCTGCACCGGCTCCGGCCAGCCGCTCACCCGCCAATACAACGGCGGCACCGTCGCCACGCTCATCCCCTCCATGCAGTCCTTCTCGCTCGCGTACGTGAACAACACCGTCATCGTCCCCATGCCGCCGACCACCGTGGAGAGCGCCGAGCAGCTTCTTATGTCCTATACCACCACACCTAACGCCTCCACCGCACTCACCACCGCCAGCTGGGAATGCGAGTATTTCAACCCATCATCGACTTTCACCGCCAAGACCGTCTCCTGGAAGATCACCCGCGTGCAGGTGATGCTCAAGAAGAAAACCTCCGGTTCCTCCGGCAACATCACCGCCGACATCTTTGCCGCCGATGCCGCGAAAAAGCCCACCGGCAGCTCGCTCGGCTCCGCGTCGGTGGGAATCTCCACCTTCTCCACCTCCACCAACACCTGGGCGGACTTCACGCTCGGCAGCCCGGTCGCCAACCTCTCCCCCACCGTCGGCATGACACTGGTCATCAAGTCCTCCACCAGTTCCACCAACGGTTCGGTCGCCGGTGTCATCAGCATCATCCTCCCCCCCGCCGGACAATCCGAGTGCAACACCACCAACACCGGCTCCACATGGACCACCGCCGACACGACCTCCGCCCTGGACTATCGCATCTACGGAACCATCACCTCCACCCCTTGAACACACATGATCCGCCGCTCCACCATCCCCGCCCGCACACCCCGCCACCGCCGCGCCTTCACCCTCATTGAGGCAGTCCTCTCCGCGCTCATCGTCGGCGTCTCCATGGTCCCCGCACTGCAAATGCTTGGCTCCACCGCCGTGGATCGTCGCGCCCACGCCGACCTCGCCCGCGGCATAGCCCTCGCCGAGTCTCTCATGGGCGAGATCGTCCAGTGCAAATACAGCACCGGTTCCGCTATCAGCGCCAGCCGCATCACCTGGACGGAACTCTCCGACTACAACGCCTCCACCGAGTCGCCCCCAACAAACCGCGATGGCACCGTCATCCCCGGTTACACCGGATGGACCCGCGCCGCCTCCGTCACCTTCGCCACCCTCCTCTCCCCCGACACCACCAGCGCCACCGACACCGGTCTGCGAAAAATCATCGTCACCGTCACCTCCCCTGACGGCAAGGTGTACACGCTCTCCGCGCTGCGTTCCAGCGGCGGCATCTGCGATCGAACCGCCTCGGCCTCCGCAACGTTCCCCAGCGCCGTCACCATCTCCCTCCAGTCCAGCACCGGAGACCCCATCTCCGCCGGCATCAACCTCCCCAACCAGATCCCCTAAACCATGACTCCGCCGCGCTCTCCACATCCCCGCTCCGCACGCCGCGCTTCCGTGTACATCATGGTGCTCGGCCTCGTCCTCATGATGATGGCCGCAGGCGCCGCGTCCATCGCCATGTCCCGGGCACGCGCCCGCACGCTCTCGCTATCCAACGACACCTTGCGCGCCGAAGCCCTGGCCGAGTCGGCCCTCGAATACGCCATCACTCAGCTCAGAAACAATCCCCTGCTGTGGCGGACCTTGTTGACCAACAACTCCGAAACTCCGCAGGTCGCCTTCGCGGGTGGAAAGATCAGCTACAAGCTCGTCGATGAAACCGACGGCAATCTCAACAACGGCTCCTCCAACCCCGTCCGCGTCTACGGAATCGGCCGCTTCGGATCCGCCACCCAATGCTGTAGCGCCGTCGTCGCCGGCACCACCGCGCTCTCCTGCCTCAACGCCCCGCTCACGGTCGGTAGAAATCTCTACTTCAACCAGTCCGTCGTCACCGCTTCTGGTGCAACCGTCGCCGCCAACGGCAACATGACCGACTCTTCCTCCGGAACCACCAACACGCTCACCTGCAATCTCGAAGCGGGCGGTACCATCTCCCTCCAGAAACACACTGTCACCGGCACGCAACTCAGCGGCCTTCTGGTGACCCAGCGCGACATGCCATCCATCAACGTCTTTGATTATTACGTTGCCAAGGGTGTCACCATCCCCATCACCGCGCTTCCCGTGGACTCCACGAATGGTGGACGCAAGATCGAAAACGTCGTCCTCAGCCCCGCCAGCAACCCCTTCACCTCCACACTTGACGCCGACGGCGTCTACGTCATCCCCTGCAACGGCACCCGCATCAACATCATGAACTGCCGCATCGTCGGCACGCTCGTGCTGCTCTACCCCGGTACCGGCTCCTGTGTCGGCATCAACAACGCCGACAACATCAACTGGTCCTCAGCCGTCACCAACTTTCCCTGCCTGCTGGTCAAGGGAGACTTCTCCCTCGTCTTCGGCTCCCTCGCCAACACACTTATCGAGAACGCCGTCAGCACGAACTTCAACCCGCCCGGCACCCCGTACCCATACTTCGGCGGCGCCACCAACACCGACACCTCCGACTCCTACCCCAGCATGATTGATGGCCTGGTCTACATCTCCGGCAACCTCACCGGCGGCAGCACCAGCACCTATCCGCGCGTCGATATGCTCATCGTCGGCGGCGACTACGACGCCCAGAACGACAACGCCTACCCCTCCTTCCGCAACGTCTACACCAACTTCCCCCCCCCCGGCTTCACCGGCAACGGCACCCTCTCCCCCATCGCCGGCACCTATCGCAAAGAACTCGCGCCATGATCCGGCGCATGGGTGGCACTGGCGGCTTGCCCGCCAGTGATGCGCGACAGGGCCGTACGAACTCGCCTCGCATCCCCCTCCATGCCTTGATGCCTCCTGCCTCAATGCCTTCTTCTCATCCCCATATCCGGGCACTTTGTGCGGCTTTGCGCGCGCAAAGCCGCACAACCAAAAACCCTAATCTCCAATTTTGTCAGATTTTTTTCACCCAGTCCTGACAAGAACTTACGTGCATTCCGCCCCAAATCCTGTGCGGCTTTGCGCGCCCAAACCTGCATCTCGGCCCATGGGTAGAGGCGGTGTTTTTCTTCTGCCTCTATTTGCGATTTGCCATTTGCGATTTGCCATTTTCCCTTGGAGATTCCCCATGTCCCCCTACGCCACCGAACTCGCCTCCGCCCGCCTCAACGCCCTCCGCACCCTCATCGACGCCCTCAACGAGGCCGACACCCCCGAAGAAAAACGCCGCTGCGCCGTCGCCATCTTCAACGCCCCCGACCCCTGCAATCTCGACGACGAGATCGAACTCAAAGATGATGAAGATGACGAAGTTGACGACAACCACGCCGCCGAAGTCGAAACTCCGGACAGGTATGCTGATTCCCAGCACGACCATCTACCCGAAGGCAATGCCCCCACGCCGCACGATCCCGAATCCGCCCTCTCATCCGCCATCCAAGATCACATGTCCCGCATTCCCCCCGTGATTCTCGCCCGGCTCACCGATGATGAACTCATCGCCAGATCCATCGCGCTCTACGACAGCGGCACGTTCAACCACCTTGTAGCGCCACCGTGACTTGCCTCCAGTCCCGTGCCACGGGTTCGCTCGGCACTTCGCCGGGCAACCCATGATGCTCGCAGCGAATGCACCGCGTCCATCGAACCCCCGCACGGGATGCCGCGAAACGCGCCGAACCCGTGGCACGCAAGCCCGTGCCACGATCCGAACTCCCTACTTCAACTCGTGTACCTTGATATCCCGAAACCACACCTCGCCTCCGTGGCTCTGAAAATCAATCCGCCCCGTCCGCGTCGCGTTGAACGTCGCCACCTTCGCCCACTTGCTCTCTCCCAGCGCCTTCTTGTACTCCGCGCTCGTCGAGTCCACATCCACCACCTTCATGCCATTCAGAAAATACGTCTCGTGGTCCCCCTTCACCACGATCCGCGCCGTGTTCCACTCCCCCGCCGGGCGGCTGACATCCGCCGCGCAGGGTAACACGTCGTAGTACGACCCCGCCAGATTCTTCTTCGCGCTGCTCGCATACGCCTCATCATCCAGTATCTGCATCTCCGGCCCGCTCTCGTACGGCGCGCCCGTCTTCTCCGTCACCCGATACATGATCCCCGAGTTGCCACCCTTCGCCACCTTCCACTGACACTCAAACTCGAAGTCCGTGTACTCACCCTTGGTCACAATGTCTGTCCCGCCCCCATCCGCCGCCGGCGTGTGTACCAGCGCGCCCTCCTTCACGCTCCATCCATCGGGAAACTTCTCCTGCTTATACCCGCGGAAGTTCGCCTCCGCCGACTGCTTCGTTCCGTCAAACAGCATCTTCCAGCCCATCATCATCTCGTCGCTGCTGGGCACATTGTGTGTCCGAACATCCTTCCACTCCGGCCCAAGCGTCACAACCCCCGTCGCCGCCCACTCCGCCCCGCGGCACACCAGCGCACGGAACTGCGCCTCTACAACAGTGTGCTTGCTCTTCTGGTCGTTCGTCCAAACATGCCCCAGCGGGGTCGCGAAGACGCGACCCTTCTGATACTCCAGCGTGAACGCCATCGGCTCCATCTCCCCGCTCCCATCCTTCACATCATCCATCGCCTGCATCAGCACATGCGGCGACGTCTTCTGCGAGTTCACGAGTTTGTGATACAACTCATCGGGGCGCTGCTTGAAGTCCGACATCCCTTTGATGATCGGATGGTCCTTATCCACGATCTGCACATCAAAAGCATGGAAGGCCGCGTGCCCCGTCCCCTCGCGCCACATCAACCCGAGCATCTGCTCATATTCCTTCCACCCCTTGAACGCATTGTTCGCCGAGTGGATCGCGCACACCCCGGTGCCGGATTGCACCGCCGCCGTGAAGTTCTTCTCCGCCGCACCCCCACCCGCCCCCGCTTCGCCCCAGCGCTTGGGCTGGTGATAGTCGTTGTAGTCCAGCACAAACAGCTGATACTTCTTCAATCCCGCCGCGTCCGCCAGCGTCGCGGCCGGATCATCCGTGATGTCCACCCGAAACCGCCCGCTTGCTTCCAGCGTCTCCTTGTGAACCCGCGATGTGTACTGCCAGTTGTGGTTGTTGTGCCCGGTGATCAGCAGCGCATTGATCGGCGCGGGCCGCGGAGCAGGCGGCGGCTCATCCGCCAGGGCCAGAGTCCCGTTAGCACACACACACGCCGCCATGGTCCACATTCGCACGCTCATCACGGTCTTGCTCCTGCTTGCAGTCATCAAATCCAAATCGGGTTCACCGCAGAGACGCTGAGGACGCGGAGAAGAACACCGGACTCTAACTTTGCATTCTCTTCTCTGCGAACTCCGCGTCTCAGCGGTAAATCCCTTCTACTTCTTCCCCGCGACAATCCCATCCCGAATCTTCTCCAGCAACTTCTTCGTCGCGCGGATCCCGTCCGGCTCGCTCAGGCGATCACCCTCGAACTCGATGCCCAGTCGCCCGTGATACCCCGCGTCCAGCACGATCTTCATCATCTTGTAGTAGTCCACCTTCGTTTCGTCTCCGGTGTCGTTGAAGTCATAACTCTTGGCGGAGACGCCGCGGGCGTACGGCATCATGTCCGTCACGCCCTGGTAGCGGTCGTACTCATAGAAGTTGCCGAAGTCCGGGAGCGTGCCGATGCGCTTGTGGCCGACCATCTTTATCACGCCGCTGAGCCAGTCGCCGTGCGACGATAGCCCGCCGTGGTTCTCGACAATGACGTTCAGCCCGTACGTATCGCCGATCTCGCAGAGCTTCCGCAGCCCATCCGCGGCCCGCTTCTGCTGCTCCTGAAACGTGCCGCTGGACTGCGCGTTCACGCGGATCGAGTGGCACCCGAGCAGCTTCGCCGCATCCAGCCACTTGCGATGGTTGTCCACCGCAGTCATGCGCTTCGCCTCATCGGCATCGCCGAGCGCGCCCTCGCCGTCGCACATGATCAGCACGCTGGTGACGCCCAGATCGGTGCAGCGTTTGTGCAGCTCCGCGTTGTACGCCGCGTCGCCTTTCTTCTTGAAGAAGGAGTTGACGTACTCCACAGCATCAATGCCGTAGTCCTGCTTCGCCGTCTTGGGAAAGTCCAGATGATCCAGCGTCCCCATCTGCAGCGCGCGGTGCAGCGACCACTGCGCCAGCGAGATGGTGAACGGGAGCGCGGGCTTGGCGGCGGGGGGTTCGGTTTTCACTTCGAGTATGGCTGGTTGAGCACGAACGAGCGGTGCAAGCGCGGCACCGGCGGCGAGTGTTGCAATCGACTTGATAACGGCACGGCGATCGAGATTCATGAACGACTCCAAGCGGTCCACAGAGAACTCAGAGGGTACACGAAGGTCACAGACAGAACTCATTCAACCACTCTTCTCTGTGTCTGCTGTGTTTCCTCTGAGTCCTCTGTGGACGGTTTTCTTCTTCATTCAGACATCGCAGATACGAACCGCTTCACGCAAGCTGGTCATCGGATCACGAGTGGGGATGAACTCCTGCGCGAGGTTGCCAGTGAAGCCCTTCTCGACGATTTGCTCGCAGATGGCGCGGTAGTTGAGTTCCTGCTTCTCATCAAGCTCGTGGCGCCCGGGCACGCCCGCGGTGTGATAGTGAGCAATGGCGTCGAAGTGGTCCTTGATGGTGCGGATGACATCGCCCTCCATGATTTGCATGTGGTAGATGTCATACAGCAGCTTGAAGCGCGCCGAGCCGACGGTCTGCACGAGGTCCGCGCCCCACGGGGTGCGGTCGCACATGTAGTCGGTATGGTCCACCTTGGAGTTGAGCAGCTCCATGATGATGGTGACGCCGTGCTTCTCCGCGGCGGGCGTGATGCGCTTCAGGCCCGCCGCGCAGTTCTTGAGCCCTTCCGCGTCGCTCATCCCCTTGCGATTGCCGGAGAAGATGATAATCTGCGGAATGCCAGCGGCTTTCGCGAGCGGCAACATGCGTTCAAGCTCGGTGATGAACTTGTCGTGGTTCTCAACGCGATTGAAGCCGTTGGCGATCGTCGTCGGACCCATGCCGATGGCGCAGGAAAGTCCATGCTTCGCGGGTGTGTCCCACTCCTTCTCCGTGAGCAACTCAACGGACCTAATCCCCATCGCGGCGGCGGCAACGCAAAGGTCTTCGAGTTTCGTGTTGCCATAGCACCAGCGGCAGACGGACTGCTTGAGGCGGCCCTTGGTCGCCGCGGCGGGCTTGGCGGGTTCGGGTTGTCTGCCGAGTGCGCCGCTGGCAAGTGCGCCGGCGGCGAACGCGGATGTGGCGATGAAATCGCGGCGATTCATGCGGATTGTCTCCTACGAAGAAGAACCGCCGCGGAGCGGCGGGCCACCCAGACATCAGATCAAGAGCGTCTTGCCGGGGACGGCGACTTCGGGGACGGGCATCGAGCCGAGCTCAATGGTGGTTGGAACAAGATCGAGTTTGGAGTTCATGGCCTGCTCCCAGGTCACGCTCTTACCTGTATACGCGCTCATGCGCCCCATGATCGCCATGAGCGTGCTCTTGGCGATGCGCTCGGCCTCGTTCAGGTACGGGCCTTTGCCGGTTATGCTGGCGACAAGGTTCTTGTGCTCCTGCTCGTATGGATTGGTCTGCTCGCCGGTGAACTTCCACGCGCCCTTACCGTGAATCTGCGCGTAGCCGGAGCGGAGCACGGCGCGCCCTTCGGTGCCGTGGATGATTTCCTCCACGCGGCTGTTGCATCCGTCAATCTGGCGGCACTGGCTCTTGACGGTGCGCCCTTCGGCATACTCAAAGTCGCAGGCGAAGTGGTCGAAGACGTGGCCGTAGTCCGGGCTGGTGCGGACCTGGCGGCCGCCCATCGATGCGACGGACTTGGGCGTCTCATCCATGAACCAGTGGGCAACGTCGAGGTTGTGGACGTGCTGCTCGGTGATGTGGTCGCCGGAGAGCCATGTAAAGTAGAGCCAGTTGCGGAGCTGCCACTCGGTGTCGGACCAGCTGGGATGGTCGGCGCGCTTGTGCATCCACAGGCCGCCCTGATTCCAATACACGCTGGCGGAGAGCACCTTGCCGATCGCGCCATCTTGCACACGCTGCACGGCTTCGAGATAGCACTTCTCGTGGCGGCGCTGCGAGCCATTGACGACGGAGAGCTTCTTCTCGGTCGCCTTGCGCGCGGCTTGAAGAACCGTGCGGATGCCCGCGGCATCAACGGCGACGGGCTTCTCGAAGAAAACGTGCTTGCCGGCTTCGATGGCGGCGGCGAAGTGCAACGGTCTAAAGCCGGGAGGTGTGGCGAGGATGACGCAGTCCACGCCGCTGGCAAGGACTTTCTTGTACGCATCGAAGCCGGAGAAGCAGCGATCGTCGGGAACCTGCACGCGGTCGCCAAAGTTGTTGTCGGTCTTGGTGAGTTCGGAGCGTGCGCCGCTGAGACGATCGGGAAAGGCATCGCCGAGCGCCCATATCTGAACATCGGGGCAGGCGTTCAGAGCATCCACGGCCGCGCCGGTGCCGCGCCCGCCGCAGCCGATGACACCGATCTTGAGGCGACCGCCCGCGTCATCGCGCGAGCCGAAGCGAGCGAAGGCATTGGGGAGAATGGCGGAGGCCGCGGCGACGGCGGCGGTGGAGGCGACGAACTCGCGGCGGGAAAGGGCGGGGATGTGCGACATGGCGGGCCTTTCGATGATCGAGGGTCGAGGAGCCGGAAGGCGGTGTGGATTCAGCATACCACGGGGACGCGGGAAGGGTGGCACATTTCCATGAGTGTGTTGGAGGTTGCTTCCGGCGACGTTGCGCGTCTGTTGCAACATCACGGGCAGCAAGCTGCCCGTGCCACCCGATACAAAATCACATGGCGAAGAGGGCGTCCATTTGGGCTGAGATTTCTTTCAGACGGTTGGCGTCGCCGCCGCTGACTTCGGCGGTGGCCCAGTTGCCTGCCGGGAGCGTGGAATACCCGATGCGATCGAGGGCGGCCATGGTGGCGGGCCAGTCGGCGTCGCCTTGGCCAAGTTCAACCTCAAAGCCCTTCCAGAGACCTTCCTTGTCGCGCTTCTTGCGGCTGAAATCCTTGATGTGCAGCCGCGAGATGCGGTGGGCGAGGGTGTTGATCCACTGGGCGGGCCAGCCGAAGTTGATGACGTTGCCGATGTCGAAGTGGAAGGCGAAAGGAAGGTCGGCGGCGTTTGGCGGAGCGGCACCGCCCGACTTCAAGCCGTTGATCTCGTCGATGTATCGCGCGGCTTCGAGGGGGCTGAGGAGGAAGTTGTTCCAGACGTTCTCGATGGAGACTTTGACGCCGCTGCCCTTGAGCAGGGGCGCGACCTGCTCGCGGAGGACTGCCGTCGTGACGGAATAGGCATCTTCGTACGAGAGGTCTTTGCTCACGATGGCGGGAACGAGGAGGATGCTGGTGGCACCGAGTTCCTTGGCGTCGCTGATGCAGGTGGCGAGCGCGTTCACGGCTTCTGCGCGAGCGGCGGAACTGGGGGCGTTGAGCGGGATGCGCCAGTGGACGGAATCAACGAGGCCGTGGACTTTGATGCCGGTTTTGGCTGCCGCGGCTTTGATTTCGGGCAGCGGGATCGTGCCGGGAGAATCCATCTCGACACCCTCAAAGCCGGCATCGCGGAGCATCTGAAACTTGTCGGTGAGCGTCGCGCCATCGGGAGCTTGGATCATGCCGAACATGACGGCCTTGCGAAGCGTGCGGCGGGGAACTGGGGGCTGAGGGATGGGGACTGGGGGTTGGGCGAGCGCGGAAGGAGTGAGCGCGGCGGTGGCGGCGAGGGCAGAGGTGGAGGCGAGGAAGTCGCGGCGGGTGAGGTGGGACATATGAGCATCCTCAAAGACAGATTGAAACACGGAGCACACGGGGCACACGGAGATGGCACGGAGGGGAAACGGATCAGGATGGAATCGCGCACGCCCCGCACTCCGGACACACCGCGCCGGGCGCGAGGCCGGTGCGGTCGTAGTTGCACTTGGGGCAGAGGTTCAACTTCGCGCGGCGGCGGGCGAGGGCGTCCAGAAGAAAGGCAAAAAGCGTCGGCAGCAATACCCCGAATGTCGGCAACCACAATGGCAGCACGACATACCCAGCGTTCAACTTCGGCCACCAGCACCAACTCCGTTTGCCGCCAACGAGGAGCGTTCGTCGGCGCTCCACGAGATCATGGTCAGGGATTGGCGCGGTGTCGTAGTAGGCCATCACCTCCCCACGATGAGCCGTGATCGACAACCATGCTACTGGATAACAGTGGGGGTACCACCACCCGCTTCCCACCCACACCACCACCAGCAGCACCGTCACCACCGCGCCGCCCCACTTTATCGTCTTGCGAATTCTCGGATGCGGTTTCATGCGGGCAACCCCCCGCTCCCGCACTCCGGACACTTCGCACCCGCCGCGAGGCCGGTGCGGTTGTAGTTGCAGTTCGGGCAGTCGTTTACTCCGGCGCGATGAGAAGCACGAGCATCCAGTACCCACGCGACCGCGGTTGCGAGGAGAGCTGCCGCTGCGAGGTACAAGAAATCCACGGAAATGTCGGCCGCAAATTTGGCCGAGCCGGTGTACATCCACCATGCATTCCGGGAACGCTTTCCAGGGCTCCACGCGAACGCGGGATCAAACTCCGGCGGCGCGGGTTGAACATGGCCTGCGGAAATGCTTCCCCCACCAGTGGCGAGCCACATTCCGCTCTTGCTCGTCCAGAGGAGTCGAGAATCCAGCGACAAAACCCATCCGATCAGGCAGACGAACGCGAGGATGAACCCGCCCCACTTGATCGTCTTGCGGATTCTCGGATGCGGTTTCATCTTTTCATTCTACTCATTCTCTTCCCACGCCTTTCTCCGTGATCCCTCCGTGGTCACCGTGTGCTCCGTGTTTCAATTTCCGAATCAGACAAACTTGGTCTTGCCCGGGATCGCAACAGCGGGAGTTGGGAATGGGCCGTCGAACGAGAGGGTTTCGGGGACGAGGGATTCGGTGGAGCTCACGGCTTTGTCCCAAGTGATAGATTGGCCGGTGTAGGCGGCCATTCTGGCCATGAGGGCGAGGGTGGTGGAGTTCACGGCGCGGATGGCGTCGTTGATGGGCTTGCCGGCGCGGATGGAGGCGAAGAACTCGTTGTGCTCGACCTGATACATGTCGTCGATGTCGCCCTTGAACTTCCAGAGGAGTTTGCCGGCGCGGTTGCGGGTTTCGTAGATGGGCTTCCAGCCCTCGACGGTTGCGGAACCGTTGGTGGCGCGGATGTAGTCGGAGTTGTCGCTGGGGCAGCCGTCGATCTGGCGGCAGGTGTGGAAACAGCGGCGGCCGTCCTGGTATTCATAGACCGCGCCGAAGTGGTCGAAGACGTTGCCGTGCTCGGGGCCGGAGCGGGCGGCGCGGCCGCCGACGCACTCGCACTTGATGGGAAGCTCATCGTTCATCGCCCAGGAGAGGCGATCGATGGAGTGGATGGCCTGCTCGACGATGTGATCGCCGGAGAGCCAGGTGAAGTGCCACCAGTTGCGCATCTGGAACTCGAGGTCGCCCCACTCGGGCTTGCGGGGGCGCTTGGTGAGCGTGGAGGTGTGGTAGTCGGTGTGGACGGAGACGACATCGCCGATCGCGCCGGAATGAATCTTGTCGAACGCGGCTCGCATGCCGCTGTTGTAGCGCCAGCAGAAACCGACGAGGAAACCGAGGTTTTTCTGCTTGGCTATGGCGGCGGATTCGAGCACGCTGCGGAGGCCGGGGGCATCGACAGCGAGGGGCTTTTCGGCGAAGACGTGCTTGCCGGCATCAACGGCGTATTTGATGTGTTGCGGGCGGAAGGCGGGATAGGTGGTGAGTAGCACGACGTCGATGCTGGAGTCGATGACTTTCTTGTACGCGTCGAAGCCGCTAAAAGTGGTATCGGGGGTGACTTTGATTTTTTCGGCGGCCTTGTCACCGAGTTCATCGCGGATGGCTTTGAGTCCGGCGGCGGCGCGATCGGGGAAGACATCACCGAGGGCGGTGAGCACGCAGCCGGGATCGGCGGCGAGGGCTTGCAGGGCGGCCTCGCTGCCGCGGCCGCCAACGCCGACGATTCCGATGCGAAGAGTGTCGGCGCCGCGGATGTGCGCGGCGGCGCGGAGGGCACGGGGCGTGATGAGGGCGGAGGAGACGATGGCCGCGGTGGTGGCGGCGGTGGAGGATTTGACGAAGTCGCGGCGGGAGAGGTCGGTGGGCATGGTCATGGCTCCTGATACGGGAGGAAGGAACTCAGAGGGAGCGGAGAGAGCGGAGGACAGCGGAGAAAATGGGAATGGATTAGAAGGGAGAATATTTTCTTGTTCCTCTGCTGTTCTCGGAGCGCTCTGCTTGCCCTGAGTTCCTTCTTCGAGCGATTCGGTGCGATGTTGGGTAGAAGAGTTTGGAGGACTATTTGTCCGACTTCTTGGGCGTCTCTGAAGCGGGAGTCGCCGCGGGCTGGGATTCGGACTTGATGTCGAGTTTGGCTTCGGGCTTGACGTCGGGCTCCACGTCGGGCGATTCGCAGACGATACGGAAGCCGATGAAGGGGGCGTTGGCGAGCCACCATTTGCTTTTGGGGAGCTGCGGATCGGAGGCGTTCCAGGCGCGATCGGGGAGTTTGCGGGCGGTGGCTTTTTCCTCTTCTGCTGACCACTTGAAGGAGCCGCCTTTGATAACGCCCTTGGCATCCGACGTGTCGCACCATTCGGCGACGTTGCCGTGCATGTCGTAGAGACCCCATGCGTTGGGCTTCTTTTTGGCGACCGGATGCGGGGCATCGTCGGAGTCGGACTCGAACCACGAGTACTCGGAAAGTTTGCTTGCATCATCACCGAAGCAGTACGGGCCTTCGCCCCCGGCAAGGCAGGCGTGTTCCCATTCCTGTTCGGTGGGGAGGCGATAGACGCGGCCGGTTTTCTTGCTGAGCCAGGTGCAGAACTCGGCGGCGGCCAGCCGGGACATGCCGATGGCGGCGAAACCCTCGTGGCCGAAGCCGCGGTCGGGGGGGAGATAGGGCTTGGTGGGGCGGGTGATGCCGTCGGGACCGGGGAGGCCGGAGGTGATGGTGGATTGAGGGGGAGTAGTGGAGTCGGGGGAGGGAGTAGGGGGAGAAGACCGGGGGCTTACGCCCTTCGGCTCTGATGTTGTGTCTGATTCATCGAGGCGGTAGATGTAGACGTCGAATGCTTCCCAGGTGATCTCGGTCTTGGAAAACCAGAGGGGCTTGATGTTCTTGATGGCGTCGCCGGGGATCGGGAGCATCTCGATTTTGTACGCGGCGGAGGGGACTTCCTGAAGGAAGGGTTTGACAGAGAGCGCGGCGGACTCCATGAGCGCGGGGGGCTGGGCGTGGGAGAGAGTTGCGCAGAGGAGGAGGATGGTGAGGGGGACCGTAGAGTTCATGGGGGTGGTCCGGGGAGATGGGAGCGGTCGGGCGGAGAAAGGCACTCGGGCTGCGGCAGCCCGAACATGGGCGGGATGCCCATGCCACGGGAAACAGAGGCACTCGGGCCGCGGGGGTCCGAACCTCCCACGCGGAGCGTGGGGGTACCCAAAGAACATGGGCGGGACGCCCATGCCACGGAAGAGAGAGTAACTGATGATGCGGGTGGTCGCAATAGTGGTGCTGGGGATCATGGGGTTATTCGCGTGCGGGTGCGCGGGCGGCGTGGCCAGCGGTGCGCGTGAGGAGCGGTTTGAGTTTGTGCGGGTGTGCATGGGGGTGCGGACGGTGGTGACGGTGTATGGGCCGGACCGGGAGACGGCGCTGGGGGATGCGGCGGCGGCGTTTGCGCGGATCGGGGAGTTGGAGGATGTGCTGAGTGATTACCGGGCGCGGAGTGAGGCGATGCGGCTTTGCGCTGGGCCGGTGGGCGTGCCTGTGCGGGTGAGCGATGAACTGTTTGCGATGCTGGCGGTGTGCGAGCGGATTTCGCGGGCGACAGATGGGGCGTTTGATGCGACGATCGGGCCGGCGGTGCGGTTATGGCGCGAGGCGCGGCGGACGGGAGAGTTGCCGAGCGAGGCGGAGATCGAACAGGCGCGGGAGTCGATCGGGTGGGAGAGTGTGCGGCTGGATGCGCGGGCGCGAACGGTGACGCTGCTGAAACGCGGGATGCTGCTGGACTTTGGGGGGATCGGGAAGGGGCACGCGGCGGAGTGTGCGGTGCGGGTGCTGCGGGCGCGGGGGAGGGCGCGGTGTCTGGTTGCGCTGGCGGGGGATATTGCGGCGGGCGATCCGCCGCCGGGGGAGCGCGGGTGGAGGATCGAGATCGCGAGAATGAGGGGGGAGTTGCGGCTGGCGAACGGGGCGGTGTCAACGGCGGGAGATGCAGAGCAGTTTGTGGAGATCGGTGGCGTGCGATATTCGCACATCATTGATACACGGACGTTGGTGGGGATGACGGCGCGGCGGATGGTGACGGTGGTTTCGCTGGGCGATGGAAGTGGGGCGCGGGCGGATGGGTTGGATACGCCGCTGTGTGTGCTGGGGGCGGAGCATGGGCGCGATGTGGTGGGAAAGTTCGTGCGGACGGCCGCGCTGGTGTGCGAGGAGGAGAGGGGCGCGGTGCGAGTGATTGATCCGAGCGGGGTGTTGCGCGGGGTGTGGAATGTGGATGAGAGGAGATAGCACGCCGGGATTTTCGGGGCGTGTCAGTATGTCGGTTGGGTTTATGCGGGTTTCGTGGGTGTGATTGGAATGAATCCAGAAAAGCGATTGCATTCGCAATGAGATTTGGTACGCTACGCCACGGATCGGAGCGTTGTACGGACGGCGCGAGCAGTTCTGCCCTGTTCGTTGGCGTTTCGAAGCACACGCGGAGGCCGGAGCCGAGAAGCTCCGGCCTCTCTTTTTTGGGGATGAGGCGTAGAGGCACACAGGGAGGAAATGCGCGGAGAGACGCGTTTTCCTCATGGGGAGAGTGCCTCGAAGTCGAGCGAGAATATCGCCAGGGATTTGCGGTGTTATGCGGCGGGGATTGACGTGATTTTCTACGGGCGCGAGGCCACGCAGAGTCTTCGGAGTGCATCCGAGCCGTTCTACAAGTGAAGGACTTTTTCGGGTGCATTCTGGCACTCGCTGTATACTGCGCACATGGCATCAACGCGGGCTGGCAGAGTGATCGGCGGGGCGTGGACGGCGGGTGTCGGCGCGGCGATCGGTGTGGTAATGCTCGCGAGCGCGGGGGGCGGTAGTGATAGAGATGGTGCGGGCAATCCCGCGGGTAGTTCGCGGGCACTGATGGCGGGGGATGGGAATGCGAGCGCGGTGCGGTATGACCGGGATATCCGGCCGCTGTTGTCGGATCGGTGCTTCAAGTGTCATGGGCCGGACGCGGGGACGCGGCGGGCGGAGCTGCGGCTGGATCAGTTTGATTCGGCGACGGGGAGTGCAAACGGCGTGGCGGCGATTGTGCCGGGGGATGTGGAGGGGAGCGAGCTGTGGAAGCGGATCAACTCGAGTGATGCACAGGAGCGGATGCCGCCAGCGCAGGCGAACAAGCGGCCACTGACGGCGGAGGAGAAGGATCTGCTAAAGCGGTGGATCGCGGACGGGGCGGCGTATGAGCCGCACTGGTCGTTTGTGGCGCCGGTGAAACCGGGCGCGGCGGAGGTAAAGGATGGGGCGTGGGGGAAGAACGAGATCGACTCGTATGTGCTGGCGCGGCTGGAGAAGGAGGGGATCAGGCCGGCGCCGGAGGCGGATGCCCAGACGCTGGTGCGGCGGGTGTTTCTGGATTTGACGGGGCTGCCGCCGACGCCGGAGGAGGTGGATGGGTATCTGAGGGATGTTGAAAAGGAGAAGGGGGGAAAGGAAGAAGGGGAGAAGGGGCGAGAAGAGAACCAAGGCACACGGGCTGGAAAGCCCGTGCCACGCGCGTATGAGCGGCAGGTGGATCGGTTGCTGAATGAGGAGCCGTATCGGTCGCGGATGGCGGAGCGGCTGGCGACGCCGTGGATGGACGCGGCGCGGTACGCGGATACGTGCGGGATTCACACGGACAACGGGCGGCAGATGTGGGCGTGGCGGGATTGGGTGTTGGCGGCGTATCGAGACAACATGCCGTATGACCGGTTTGTGGTTGAGCAACTGGCAGGCGATCTGCTGCCCAGCGCGACGACCGAGCAAAAGATTGCCAGCGGGTTCAACCGGAACCATGTGACGACGGATGAGGGCGGGGCGATCGCCGAGGAGTATCTGGTTGAGTACGCGGTGGATCGGGCGGCGACGACGGCGACGACGTTTCTCGGGCTGACGATGGGGTGCGCGCGCTGTCACGATCACAAGTTTGATCCTATCTCGCACGAGGAGTTCTACGGGTTTTACGCGTTCTTCAACTCCATCGAGGAGCCGGGGCTGTACACGCAGACGCCGGATGCGAATCGGGCGCACGAGCCGTTCATGGAGGTGCCGACGCCGGAGCAGCGGGAGAAACTCGATGCGCTCGGGCGCGAGATCGCGGATTTGCGGAAGATGCTGGAGCAGGCGACGCCGCAGGAGGAGAGCGGGTATCGGGCGTTTATGGAGGGCGTGGCGCGGGAGACGGGGGTGGTGTGGACGGATACTGATGTGGTGAGCGCAAAGCCCGAGAGCGCGGCGACGCTCACGGTGAACGAGGATCGCTCGGTGCTGGCGAGTGGGGCGAATCCGCCGACGGATGTGCATGAGATCATCCTGCATGTGAAGGATGGAGCGAGTGCGAATGACGGACTGCGGTTGCTATTGCTGGAGGCGCTCGCGGATGCATCGCTGGGGAACGGGCGGGTCGGGCGGGCGTTCAACGGGAACGCGGTGCTGACGGAGATTGATGTGGAGTCGTACTCGCGCGGCGAGCCGGAAAAGACAAAGAAGCACGAGGCGCGGTGGCTGTGGGCGGATCTCTCGCAGGTGGATGGGGACTATCGCTTCACGAATCTGCTGGTGAACAGCAAGGGGGCGGATCGCGGGTGGGCGATGGATGGGCATCGCACGGGCGGTGATCGGCACCTGATGATGCTGCTGAACGAGCCGATCCCAAGCAGGCCTGATACGGATGTGCGAGTGCGGCTGCACTATGAGTCGGTACACGCGCAGCATGTGCTCGGGCGGGTGCGGCTGACGCTCGGCTCGATCGCGGATATCTCCAAGCTACCGACGGAGATGAGCAACTTCTGGGTGGCGGGGCCGTTTCCTACGGGCGGGCAACCGGATTTATACAAGGCGGAGTTTGGGCCGGAGACGGCGACCAGCATCGACTTTGCACAGAACTTCGGATCGGGGAACCAGTTCTGGCGCTACGACGCGGCGATCAAGGATGGAACGGTCGGGACGTTGAGCGACGGTGTGAGCCACACGTATCTCGGGCGGATCATCGTGACGCCGGTGGCGCGGTCGGTGCCGGTCTCGCTCGGGAGCGATGACGGGTTTGTGCTGTATCTGAACGGCAAGGAAGTGTCGCGGCATCAGATCGACCGCAACGTGGCGGCGGACCAGGACACGGCGACGCTGGAACTGCAACCGGGGCGGAACGTCTTGGTTCTGAAGATCGTGAACAGCGGCGGCGCGGCGGGGTATTACTTTCAGCCCACGCCGAAGATGGGGGATGAGCATTGGCCGCACGCGCTGGCGGGGGCGCTGATGCCGGCGCGTTGCCGCACGCCCGCGAGCGATGGGGCGATCAAGCAGGCATGGCGTGCGAGCAGGTCGCCGCAATATGCGGAGCGCGAGAAGCGCGTGGAGCAAATGACGCGCGATTCGGACGATGTGCGGGGCAAGGTCGCCAAGACGATGGTGATGAAGGAACTGGCGACGCCGCGGGAGACGTTTGTGCTCAGCCGCGGGCAGTATGACCAGCCGGACAAGACGCGGCCGGTGCAGCGCGGCGTGCCGGTTGCGCTCGGGAAACTCGCGGCGGATGCGCCGGCGAACCGGCTCGGGCTGGCACAGTGGATCGTCGCCCCGGAGAACCCGCTGGCGGCGCGGATCGCGATGAACCGGATGTGGGAGACGGTGTTTGGTGCTGGACTGGTACGGACGAGCGAGGACTTTGGATATCAAGGGGAATGGCCGAGCCATCCGGAACTGCTGGACTTTCTGGCGGCGGATTTCCGCGAGCATGGGTGGGACATGCGGCGGATGCTGCGGATGATGGTGACGAGCGCGACGTATCGGCAGTCGTCCGCGCCGCGGAGCGATCTGGCGGAGCGCGATCCAGAGAATCGGCTGCTGGCGCGGATGACGCGGCGGCGATTGAGCGCGGAGCAGACGCGGGATCAGGCGTTGTATGTCTCCGGGCTGCTGGTGGAGAAGTTCGGCGGGCCGAGCGTGAAGACGTATCAGCCGGATGGGCTGTGGGGAGAGGGGGCGTTGCCGGGATCGAACACGAAGGTGTATGAGCGCGGGAAGGGTGAGGACCTGTATCGGCGGACGCTGTATGGGTATTGGAAAAGGGCCGCGCCTTCGCCGGATATGCAGGCATTTGATGTGCCGACGCGCGAGTATTGCGTGGTGCGGCGGCCGGTGACGGTGACGCCATTGCAGGCGCTGGTGCTGTGGAACGATCCGGCGTTTGTGGAAGCATCGCGAATGCTGGCGCAGCGGACGCTCTCGCAAGAGGGCAACGACGCGGCGCGGTTGACGATGCTGTTCCGACGATGCACGGGGCAGACGCCTATGGCGAAGGAACTGGAATCGCTGACGAGCGCGCTGGCAGCAGCGCGAAGTCGGTACGCGGCGGCCGCGGATGACGCGGCGAAACTGCTGGCGGTGGGCGAAACGCTGGTGTCGGAGAAGATGGACAAGCCGGAACTGGCGAGCTGGACGATGATCGCGGGGGCGGTGATGAATCTGTATCGGGCGACGACGCAGGAATGAAGAGGAAAGCATTCCACGGAGGGCACGGAGGAGACACAGAGGGCACGGAGAAGAAGAAGATTTGGATTTGGATTTAGAAGAGGAAGAGGAAGAGGAAAGAAACGAAAGACATTTTTGATTTCTCACTCTTGCTCTGTGACCTCTGTGTTGCCTCTGTGATCTCTGTGGACTGCTTGCCCTGTTTGAGTTTGCACGCGAGGAATGCACATGGACCCGATTGAACAGCGATATCTTGATCTCACGCGGCGGCGGTTCTTTGGCGTTGCCGGGAAGACGCTGAGCGCGGGGATTGGGTCGATGGCGTTTGCGTCGCTCTTGCGTGGGATGGGCAACACACACGGCGGGTTGACGGAACTCCCTTCCGCAGAGCCGGAAGGGAGTGGCACGGGTCGGGGCACGGTGCAGTTGACATTTCCAGCAAAGGCGAAGCGCGTCATTTACATGCACATGGAGGGCGCGCCGAGCCAACTGGATTTGTTTGACTACAAACCGGAGCTTGGCAAGCGGTTCAATGAAGATTTGCCGAACTCGGTGCGGCAGGGGCAGCGGTTCACGGGGATGACCAGCGGGCAGGCGCGGTTTCCGGTGGCGCCTTCGATCTTCAAGTTCACCAAGTACGACAACAATCAGAACGGGATTCATGTGAGTGAGTTGATGCCGCACACGGGGGCGATGGCGAAGGAGTTGTGCTTCATCCACTCGATGCACACGGATGCGATCAACCACGAGCCGGGGATCACGTTCTTTCAGACCGGCAACCAGCAGCCGGGGCGGCCGGCGTTCGGCTCGTGGATGAGCTATGGGCTGGGCACGGCGAACGAGAATCTGCCGGCGTTTGTGGTGCTGATCTCGCAGGGGTTCGGGAACATGCAGGCGCTCTCGGCACGATTCTGGGGGAGCGGCTTTCTTCCCAGCGAGCATCAGGGGTGCCGCCTGCGGGCGGGCGCGGACCCGGTGCTGTACTTACAGAATCCGCCGGGCGTGACGCGGGATGATCGGCGACGGATGCTCGATCTGGTGGGCGATCTGAATGAGCAGGAAATGAGCCGCGCGATGGACCCGGAGGTGCGGGCACGCATCGCGCAGTACGAGCTGGCGTATCGGATGCAGATGTCGGTGCCGGAACTGACGGACTTCAGCGGCGAGAGCGAGGAGACGCTCGCGATGTATGGGCCGGAGGTGAAGAAGCCGGGCACGTTCGCGGCCAACTGCCTGCTGGCGCGGCGGCTGAGCGAGCGCGGCGTGCGGTTTGTGCAGCTGTACATGCGCGGCTGGGATGCACACAACAACCTGCCCAAGGAGATACGGTTGCAGTCGCGGGCGGTGGACCAGCCGCAGGCCGCACTCATCAAGGACCTGAAACAGCGGGGTTTGCTCGACGAGACGCTGGTGCTCTGGGCGGGCGAGTTCGGGCGAACCGTGTACTCGCAGGGCACGCTGACCAACGACAACTACGGACGCGACCACCACCCGCGCTGCTTCACGCTGTGGATGGCGGGCGGGGGCGTGAAGCCGGGCATCACGCACGGGAAGACGGATGACTACTCGTACAACATCCTTGAGAAACCGATGGAGGTGCATGACCTGCACGCGACCATGCTGCGGCTGATGGGGATCGACCACCAGAAGATGACGTATCGCCACCAGGGGCGGGACTATCGGCTGACGGATGTGTTTGGGAAGGTGGTGCCGGAGATTATGGGATAGGAATAGGGATGTGGGATGTGGGATGTGGGATGTGGGATGTGGGATGTGGGATGTGGGATGTGGGATGTGGGACAGCAATCCTGTATGCTGTGGGGATGATACTTCAAGCAATCGCCTTAGCCGCCACCAGTACCATCGGATTTTGTGCCGCGGAGCCAGTCCCTACCGCGCCACAGAGCATCGCGAGCAGTGTTTCCGCAGAGCGGCTCAAGCATGATGTGGAAACGCTCGCGGGCTTCGGCACGCGGCATGTCCTCAGCGACACCACCTCACCTACGCGCGGCATCGGGGCGGCGCGGAACTGGATCAAGGGGGAGTTCGAGAAATCCGCCGCGCTCAGCGAGGGGCGGATGAGCGTTTCTTTTGAGGAGTTCGATGTGCCCGAGGGAAGGCGCATTCCCAAGGGCGGAGCGCATCTGGTGAACGTAGTCGCGGTGCTGCGCGGCTCGGACGAGAAGGCCGCGGCGAGGCGGGTGTATATCGTCGGCCACTATGACTCGCGGAATGGCGGCGAGATGGACGCGACCGGCGATGCACCGGGCGCGAATGATGACGCGAGCGGAACGGCTGCGGTGCTGGAAGCGGCACGGGTGCTGGCGAAGGAGAAACTGCCGTGTACGATCGTGTTTCTTGCGACCGCGGGTGAGGAGCAGGGGTTGCTGGGCGCGAAGTATCACGCGGACCAGGCAGCTGCGCGAGGGGAGACGATCGTCGCGGTGCTCAACAACGACATCGTGGGTGACCCGGCGGTGGAGACCGGCGGGCGGAGGACGGATGTGCGGATATTCAGCGAGGGCGTGCCGCGGAATCCGAGCGCGGAGAAACTGGCGGCGATCCGGGCGGTGAGCGCGGAGAGCGACTCGCCGAGCCGGCAACTGGCACGGTTCGTGGAAGAAGGTAGTGTGTTCTACAACATCCCGATGAGGACGCGGCTTGTGTTTCGCCCTGATCGCTTCATGCGCGGCGGGGATCACTCGGCCTTCAACGAGGCCGGGTTTCCGGCGGTGCGCTTCACGGCGTCATCCGAGGTGTACGCGCGGCAGCACGCGAACGTGACGGAGAAAGATGGCAAGCCGTACGGAGATGTCGCGTCGTTCGTGGACGCGGAGTATCTCGCGGGCGTGACGAAACTCAATGTTGCGACGATGGTGGGGATCGCGCTCGCGCCGCCAACGCCGGTGGATGTGCGGATCGTCACGGAGAAGTTGGGAAACGAAACGACGCTTCGGTGGAGCGCGGACCACGATCCGAAAACTCGCGGATATGTCCTAGTCTGGCGAGACACCACCGATCCGACATGGGCAAACGTGAAGAACCTCGGGGTTGTAAGCGAGATGACCGTGCCAACGAGCAAGGACGACCACTTCTTCGGTGTGCGGGCGGTGTCGGCGGAGGGGTATCAGAGCGTGGTGGGGTTTGCGTGGGAGGGGAAGAAGTAGAGGTGGAGAAAGGGAGAGGAGGAGCAGGGGCCGCAGGGCAAACGCGACATCTTCCAACTCAGCACGCGGAGGTTCGCGGGGGTTCCGCTGAGGATCGCTGAGAACAAGCGGATTCGACGGGCGAAATCCACAACTCCGCCTCCGCGCTCCACAGTGCGAGCTCGGCGGACCTCTGCGTGCTGATCGAGCGAGCGCCTTGGAGGAGACAAGTACAGTGCGGCGGAGATGGCAAATACTTCGTACACTTGGCCCCCAATGTCCGGAAGCTCAACACCATCCATCCCCACCACTGCGCCGAAATCTGGCGTGGATTGGCGATTGGTGGTGATGTGTGTGTGTGCCGCGGCGTGTTTCTTGCCGTGGATTTCGCCGCCGCGGGCTCTGGGGATTGGGGCGGTGCTCGCGCTGCTGGGGTGGACATCGCACACGAAGATGGCGACCAAGATCGCCAAGTACATGATCCAGGTGGCGGTGGTGATGCTCGGGCTGGGGATGGACCTGCGGCAGGTGGGAGATGCGGGAGTGATGGGGTTGGCGTTCGCGGCGGGAACGATCGTGGGAACGTTCGCGCTGGGGATCGCGCTGGGCAAGCTGCTCAAGATTGATGCCAAGCTGACGACGCTGCTCTCCAGCGGCACGGCGATCTGCGGCGGATCGGCGATCGCGGCGACGGCCTCCGTCATCGGGGCGACGGAGGCGCACATCGCCGTGGCGATGGGCGCGGTCTTCCTGCTCAACGCGGTGGCGATTTACATCTTCCCGTACATCGGGCATGAGATCGCACATCTCTCGGCGCATCAGTTCGGCACATGGGCGGCGGTGGCGATTCATGATGTATCGAGCGTGGTGACGGCGGCGGGCGAGTTTGACAAGCACTGGCCGGATGCGTCGAACCCGGCGCTGGCGTCGCAGACGGCGACAGCGGTGAAACTGACACGGACGCTGTGGATCGCGCCGGTGGCGATGGTGTGCGCGTGGTGGTTCAGGGATCGTGGCACGGGCGTCCCGCCCATGGCTTCGCCCAGTGGCACGGGCTTTCCAGCCCGTGATGCCTTGGAGAATGGTCAGTCAGGTTGTGGCGAAGCGCCCGAAGCATGGGCTGGTAAGCCCATGCCACAGGCGAAGAAGAAAGGCAAGATACCGATTCCGTGGTTCGTACTCTGGTTTGTGGTGGCGGCGGGGATCGGCACGCTGTTTGGGAATGAGAAGCAACTGGTGCGGGCCGGGGAAACCGTGCCGCTGCTGAACCACTGGGTATCGCTGATGGCGGACTTCTCGGCGCACTTCGCGAAAGAGAAGATGATGAGCGTCGCGCTCTTCCTGATTGGCTGCGGGCTGTCACCAAAGGCCGTGATGAGCGTGGGGTGGAAGGCGATGGTGATGGCGGTGGTGCTGTGGATCGGGATCAGCGTGGTGGCGCTCTGGGTGGTGATGCACGCGACGACGTGATGTCGATGGATCAGAGCCGAGGGGCGTACGCCCCCGGTGTACCGCGCGAGCATAAAGACATTCAGGCCGCGGCGGCCCGAACACGGGCTGGAAAGCCCGTGCCACTTCAGATGCTCACGAGTTCGTCATCCGCGCCGTACACCCCCAGCATCTCCATCGGCTGCGAGTAGCGAAAGGTGTTCATGCACTGGATCGGGGGCGAGTAGATGTGCAGCGTGATGAGGTCGGTGCCGGGGGCCTGCATGTTGGCGACCTGGTGGATGTCGTCATCGTCCGCCGAGCAGATGTATCCGGGAGCCATCTGCACGGTGCTCACCGGGCAGACGCAACCGCTGGGGGAGAGGTGGAAGCGGATCTCGGTGCCGGTGCCGTGGATGACCTTGAAGGCGCAGCTCACGCCCTTGTGGTCGTGGATCGGGGTGCAGTGGCCAGAGCGCCAGCAGAGCGCGAGCAGTTCGTAGTGCTCGCCACGGGCGATGGTGTTGCGGCGGTATGACCGCTGGCCGAAGGTGCAGTGTGCTTCGATGTCCGCTCGCGTGATGGTCAGTTTTCGGAGGAGTTGTTCCTGCGTGCGCAGGTCGCCGCGGCCGGTAAGAGATTCGAGATAGCCGATGATCTCCGCGAGCTTTGGACAACATCGGGTGGCCTCGGGGCCGGTGGGAAACGGTGCGGTGGCGGTGGCTGGCATAAACCAAGTTTACGCGATCGCCGGGGAAATGGCACCGAACGGGGTTCTGCGGGGTCAGAGCCGGGGTTTCACCACTGCCTCACCTTCTGTCGCTAAACTCTTCCATACATGGCGAGCGAACCGAGTACGAACAGCGTCGGGGCATCGGAGTTTGCAGAGGACCTTCCCGCGCCGGCGATCGCGCCGGAGGGGTGGCCGATCGTGGTCGGGTTCATACTCGGCAGCGCGGCACTGACCGCGCTGGGGGCGTGGCTCGGGCGCGCATGGATGGGGGGAGCACTCATCGGCTCGCTCGTGGGCTTCGCCACGCTCGCGCTGACGATCTGGTGCGTCTGGTTCTTCCGCGATCCGCGCCGGCGGATTCCCGTTTCCCGCAACGGCTCGCCGCTGCTCATTAGTCCGGCTGACGGGGTGATCTGCTTTGTCGGCCCCGCGCTGCCGCCGGAGGAAATCAACCTGGGCGAGGGGCGGCTCGGACTCACGCGGGTCAGCGTGTTCATGAATGTCTTCAACGTTCACGTCAACCGGGCCCCGATCGCGGGCGTGGTGGAGAAGATCGCGTACCGGCCCGGCAAGTTCTTCAACGCCTCGTTCGACAAGGCGAGCGAGCACAACGAGCGGAGCTCGATCGTGCTGCGCCGGGCCGACGGCTCGCGGCTGGTCTGCGTGCAGATCGCGGGGCTGATCGCGCGCCGGATTGTCTGCCGCGTGAAGGAGGGGGCGACGCTGAACACCGGCGAGCGGTTTGGGATCATTCGCTTTGGGTCGCGCGTGGATGTGTATCTGCCGCCGGGCGTACAGCCAATGGTGAAGGTTGGGGATGCGAGTGTGGCGGGGGAGACGGTGTTTGCGGTGATGGGGACAGCGGCGAAACTGGAGGTTCACACCCTCTCCGCCTTCGCTCCGCTGGGCACCTCCCCCGCCAGGGCGGGGGAGGAGGGATAAACAATGTTCATCAACTATCCATCCAAGAAGGGCACGGTTCCGCTTCGCATCATCGTGCCGAACCTGTTCACGACGATCGCTATGTGCTGCGGACTGGCCTCGATCTCGTACACGCTCAAGCAGGACTGGGATCGGGCGATGCTCGCGGTGCTGCTGAGCGCGGTGTTTGACGCGATGGACGGGCGTGCGGCGCGGCTGCTGAAAGTCACCAGCCCATTTGGCGAGGTGCTGGATTCGCTCTCGGACTTTCTGAGCTTCGGCGTTGCGCCCGCCATGCTGCTGCACGAGTGGATGCTCAAGGAGCAGGAGATCTGGGGGCTGCTCGCGGTGACGGCGTTCGTGCTGTGCAGCGCGATGCGGCTGGCGCGATTCACGGCCGCGGCGCGCCCGGCCCCCCCACTGCCACCGGGCGAGGAGTATCGGCAGACGCTGCTGAAATCCAAGTTCTTCACGGGGCTGGCAACTCCGGCCGCGGCGGGGGCGGTGATGGTGCCGGTGATGCTCGCATATTCGCAGGTGGTTGGGCCGCGGGTGCGCGGGTGGTTCGCGATGGAAATGGGCACGGGACCAAGCGGACGATTGATCGACGCGCCGGCAACCGGTGCGGGCCCGATCGCGGCGGCGGTGGTGATCTGCTACACGATTCTGATCTCGCTCTGGATGGTCAGCCGCGTGCCGATGTTCTCGTTCAAGAAGATGCGCGTGGGGCGTCACGCGGTGGTGCCGCTGCTGGTGTGCGTGGGGCTGATGGTCGCGCTGGCGGTGCGGGATTTCTGGCTGCTGATGCCGGCGCTGGCACTGGTGTATCTGGGGACGGTGGTAGTGAGCTGGCCGTCGCGCCGGCGGATCATGCGCCGGCCGGTGGCGGAACTGGCGGAGATCAAGACGCGGGTGGGGAAGACTGAGAGGGTGGTGCGGTAAAACGCGGAAAACCCGTGCGGGACGCCCGTGCCACGGGTTCACCCGCTGCTTTGAGCGGGCAACCCGTGATGCGCGGTACGAATACACGATATCCAACGAACTCGTGCATGCACGCACGGGTTGCCGCGAAGCGCGGCGAACCCGTGGCACGGAAACCAGGACGCGGGCGGGACGCCAGGGCCACGTCAGAGCCGAGCGGCGTAAGCCGCCGGACCAATTCGTGCCACTTCAACCGGCGACGCAGATATTTCGGAACGTGGGCGTGTAACCGGGGAAGACGGTAGAGAGGTTGGAGTTTTCCAACCGGTCCTGCACGATCTCAGCGAGGATGTCGCGGAAGTCCGTCGTTACCTGAAGATCGAGATTCTGATAAAGCTGGCCAGCGCCGAGGCCGGGCCATGCGCCGTAGACCTGGCCGCCGTTGATCTTCTTGCCGATGACAAACATTGCGTTTCCGTGGCCGTGGTCGGTACCGAGCGAGGCGTTCTGCATCACGCGCCGGCCGAACTCGGACATCACAACGACCGTAACATTGTTGTTGCCCTGGATGATAACATCCTCATAGAACGCGCGGATGGAGTTGGCCAGATCTTGCATGGTGCCCGCCATGCTGCCCGCGACTACGCCCTGCGCCGAGTGGGTGTCCCATCCGCCCTTGTCGATCGCGACGGCCTCCACGCCAATGTTGCCGCGGATCAGCGCGGCGGTCTGCTTGAGTGCTTTAGAAAAACTGCTCGCGCCGTTGCCGGTCGTCGCCGGGTATGGGAACGTGTTGGAAGGCGGCACGTACGAGCCAGCACCGACGGCGGCCATGGCGGCGATGGTCGCCGCGGTGTTGGTGGCGGCGGTCTTCACCGGATTCGCAACGCCTGCATACGTTGTGTTCAGCCAGCTCTGGCGGGCGGTGCGGGTGGTGGATGAGCCCTGGAGCTGGTAGTTGGCAAGGTCCGGCACGGGCACGCCCTTGCTCGCGCCCACCAGCTGCAGCTGTAACTGATAACCGATGCCAATAGCACGCACCGCGGCGGTCGGATCGGCCGGATTCACCGAGGCGACGTGGCGACCGAGCCAGCCCGTGAAAATAGTCTGGTCGGCGGGCTTGCCGACTTCCATGTACTTCTGAGCATCAAAGTGTGAACGGCTGGAATCCGTCGAGCCGCTGGCATGGACGACCGCAAGGTGGCCAGCGGTGTAGATCGGCGCGAGCGAGGCCATCGCGGGGGGAAGCCCGAAGAAGCCGTTGAGATTCGTGCAGCCGTTCGGGTCACCGGGAATCGGAATGCCGATGCCGGGAATCGCGGCGTTCACGGAGGGCCGATTGGTGTAGTACGCGGGATCGCCGAAGGGGACGCAGAGCGTGAGACCGTCCGCCGCGCCACGGAGGAAGATAGAGACGATGACATCGCGGGTGGTAAAATCGCGCGCAAAGGCAACGCGCGGCATCCACGCGGGCGCGGTGACGGCCGCGGCGGTCGCCGCGCCAGACCAGAGCACGAACTGACGCCGTGACAGACGGTTGTACTCATCGCAGCCGTGGGATTCGTGGGACATGGTTTGGCTCGTATGCGAGAGGGCGGAGGGTCAAGAAATCACTGGGATGACGCGCACTCGGGAAGACACAGACCCCCTCAGTCCTTGCTGCGCTCGGGACACCTCCCCCGCCAGGGCGGGGGAGCGGGGGAAAACGATCAATACCACTGGAACGTCGGCAGCGAAACAGCCAGCCCGAGCACCTCGCGGATGTTGGTGGTGCTGGCGGTGGCGGGCAGGAACGCCAAAAGTTGATTGCGCTCCGGCACAGAGAGGACGCCGTTGAAGAGCTTGGCGTTGATGGCGTCCACGATGGCGTTCTTGGCGGTGGCGGTGCCGACGATGGAGGTGTGGTCTACACGGATGCCGGAGAGAGTGGTGCTGTTCCACCAGTCACCGGTGGTGCCGTTCATCAGCCGCGCACCGAAGTTCCAGCGGGCCAGGAGCAGATCGGTCCAGGCCTGCAGGGTGTCGGGATAGCCGTCCGGCGGGTTCCAATCGAAGGGAAGATGGCCCGCCTCGGTCAGCGGTGATTGCAGGTTGTTGGTCGCCGTGACCTGTGCGCCGAGGGCGCGGAGCGACGAGACCAGCAGGTGCATGGGCCGCTTGAACTTCATCGGCACGAGATTGGCGATCGCGTAGGCGAAAATCTCCGCGACCATCGCGGGAATGCTGCCGCCGGTGGCCTGATAGACCTGCGAGACGGAACTGACGAGGGCACTCGGTGGCGGATCGTGCTGCAGAAAGTGGCGAATCAGCTTGCGGGCCACGAAGTCGCGGGTGCTGGGGTGGTTGGCGAGAATGTTGATGACATCCTCGCCGTCCTGCTGGCCGCTGGCGGCGGCGCGGGCGGGGATGATGTTGCCCAGCACGATCTTCTGATTGACGTCGTGGTTGCTCGAGTTGTAGCGGAAGGTGTACGAATCAACGGCGGTGCCGGTGCTGTACGACCATCCGGTGAAGCACTTGGCAACCTGCTGCACATCCGACTGTGAGTAGCCGCCGGTGACGGAGAGTGTGTGCAGCTCCATCAGCTCGCGGGCGTAGTTCTCGTTGGGCGCGGTCTTGGTGTTGGTGTCGTTGTTCAGATACGCGAGCATCGAGGGGGAGTGCGCGCTGGCCCGCAGCATGTTCGGGAAGGTGCCCATCGCGTTGGCTCGCACGACATCCCGATCATCCACAAGTTTCAGGATGCCCGCGACATCATCTCGAATCCAGATGTTGAAGTGGTCCGTGAAGCACTCGACGATCCGCTCGTAGAGCTGCTTCTTGGAGAAGATCGCCCGATACAACCTGGCCCGCTGGAGCTGGTTGATCAGGTCCCCCTGCGACGCGGCGTTCACCGCCTGCGACCCGGTGAACACAAGCCCCGGATAGTTGACGGCGACATACGCATCCAGCGCGGAATCATCGATGCTCGATGGATTCAGCTGCGTGTAGAGGTATTGGTCAAAGCCGAGCTGCTCGTAGAGCGCACCATCCGCGGCGGTGAAGCCGAAGGTCATGCGATCCACCATGGCGCGGGCCTTGAAACGATCGCCGCTGGGGTGCGATTTGACGTTCGGAAGTCCGTCAAGCGGGGGCATCAGCGTGGAACCGAGCTGGCTCATGGTTCATCCTCGTGGGCGCGAGAGTAAGACACTCGCTAGGCCCCGCGGCCCATCGTCACCTTTCCACCCGCTTGCCCAGATTACCCCCTACCACGAAACTTGCCAGTGTGCCGACAGGGATGGGCTGCGAATCCGTCGAAAACGCGCCGGTTGGGGCGCGAAACGGCCTGATCTGGGCAGATCATGTCGGAAGTGAGGCATCCGCGCCGGCCAGCCGCACCCAGGAGGGACCACTACTGGCCGTTATTGCACCCGGAACTTGCTCGGATCAAAGGTCGGCTTCGGGTAGCGCAGATCCAGCCCATCCAGCGTGTCGGCGACGATCTGCGAGATCGCCAGGTCGCGGAACCACTTGCGATCCGCCGGGATGATGTGCCAAGGCGCGTGCTCGGTGGAGCACTCCGTGAGCGCATCGTCGTAGGCCCGCATGTAGTCATCCCAGAGTTTGCGCTCGTCCAGGTCCTTCACCTGCATCTTCCAGTTCTTCTTCGGGTTGTCGATGCGTTCCTGCAATCGCTTGCGCTGCTCATCCTTGCTGATGTGCAGGAAAAACTTGAGGATGATGGTGTTGTTCTCGGCCAGGTGCCGCTCGAACTGATTGATCTGGCGGTAGCGCTGCGACCAGGTCTTCTTCGTTACCAACTCGTGGACGCGGACGACCAGCACATCTTCGTAGTGCGAGCGATTGAACAGCCCGATCATGCCGCGTGCGGGGCAGACGTTGTGGATGCGCCACAAATAGTCGTGGCCGAGTTCGTCTGCGGATGGTGCCTTGAAGGATGTGACACGAACACCCTGTGGGTTCACGCCGGTGAGCAGGTGCCGCGTGGTGCCGTCCTTGCCGCTGGCGTCGATGCCTTGCAGCACGATGAGCAGCGAGAATCTCGCGTCGGCGTACAGCAGTTGCTGGAGGTCGGCGATGCGGGCGACGTTCTTGCTGATCGCGGCCTGAACGTCCGGCGAGTCTTCGAGTCCAAGGCACGCGGTCGGATCACGCTTGGCGAGTTTGGCGGGCTTGCCGGGAAGAACGCGAAACTCATCGACGAAGCGGCGGCTGGCTTTGGGAAGTGACATGCTGGGAGCGTATCAAAGCCGACAGGACTTCCCATCACGAAATCACGATCCGATTCGCGCCGCATTCCGAACAAATGGGGACGCTGGCGGGCGCGTCCCTCAAGACGTACGCACAGCGCGGGCAGACCTCGCATCCCGCCATCGCCATCCTGCGGCAGCGGAACGGCCAGAGCACACGATGCATGATCCGGAGGGAAACCCAGAGTTGTGCGACGATCGAGCCCACGACCACGAATAGCCGCCACGGATCGGGCATGTAATAGATCGCTGGCATCCATATGAACATGAAGAGCAGCATGGCCGCGGCGGGAACAATCGCGACCCACATGGGAAAGCCAACAGATTTCAGGCCGTTCATGCGAACAACCAGTTCACGACGCTCCTCGCGCGAGAGCGACAGATCGCGTGGCAATCCGTCGAGCGCAAAACGCATCAAGAATCCTCACTGCGCTGCCAGCGCATTCACCACCGCGTCAAACAAATCCTCCGGCTCGGTCATCCGCCCCGGACCCATCGTGCGGCAGGCCTGCCAACCGTCCGCCGGGCCGACCATGCGGAAACCGTCGGACTTGAGCGTCCCGAGATTCCGCTGTGTTGAGTGCTGCCCCCACATCGCCGCGTTCATCGCGGGGGCGAGCAGCACGGGCGTCTTGCTCCGGTCGATCGCGCTGAGGATCAGCGTCACCACATCATCGCTCAAGCCCGCGGCCAGTTTGGCCATGCAGTTCATGGTGCAGGGCGCGACAATCGCCACGCGGCAGTGGCGGGCCAGCGAAACATGCTGCGGGTCCGATGATTCGATGTGCTCCCACGCGCTGGAGTACACCGGCCGGCCCGAGAGCGCCTGGAACGTCAGCGGCGTGACGAACTTTGCCGCCTCGGGAGTCATCGCCACCGTCACCTGCGCCCCGGCCTGCGCCAGCCGCGAGACGAGGAAGCAGGTCTTGTACGCGGCGATACCACCTGTCACGCCCACGAGGATGGGTGCGCCTTGCAGGGAGTTGAGGGCTTCGGTGCTCATGCGCGGACTCTTGCTTCGTGCCGCTGCTTCGTGCCACTGATCCGTACCACTGATCCGTGCCACGGGTTCGCCCGCTGCTCTGAGCGGGCAACCCGTGATGCGCGATGCGAATGCACGATATCCAACGAACCCCTGCACGGGTTGCCGCGAAGCGCGGCGAACCCGTGGCACGCGGAATCAGGCGCGGGCAGTCAGTTCGCGGGAGCGCTTCGCCTCGACCGGGCCGAGTATCTTGTCGATCGCGACGTCCGCCGCGGGGTCGAACTCGTACACAATCTTGCCCTGCACGATCTCTTCGATCGCAAGTTCCAGGTCAGAGCGGCCGGCGCGATCCACGAGCGGGCGCGCCCCATCCATGAGCTGGACAAGCCGGCGCTGAATCAGCGCACAAAGCTTGAACCGGCCGCCGATGCGATTGACAATCTCTTCGCTCTTGAGCGCTTCGATCATGGGTCTGAAAGCTCCAAAGGGACGGTTGATTCGGGGCACACTCCAGTGCGCCTGACATCGTCCGACCAAGCGGTGATACTAGGCCACTCTCGCTCACCGGACCATGACATTCGGGGGAAAACCCGGGCAATAGGTGCTGGAAACCAGAACCCCAAGCCGCCACCAACCGTATGGAGTTGTGGAGAACTCGGTTCGCCTTCCACATCTTGTGAGAAAGACAAGCCGTATCCCGAACAAATCCGCTACACTTGGCCGATCACTATGAACCGCGTGTTCGTGGCGAGCGGCTGGCCGGGCGAGTTCCGGCGTGGCGGTCGCTGCCAAGCGGCGTCTGATCGGTGATTTCCGGTGATGCGAAAGACGCATCGGCGATAGGCCGCTGCGAGCGAGCATCGCAAAAACGATCGAGTGATTGACAGTTGAGTTGGGGTGGTTGGGGCTTCGGGGCGTCGCCGCGGATGTGCGCGGCCAGTGAGAACGAGATAGTGATCCAGACCATGAAGTTGTGGAGCAACGGCGAACGAGTTGTCCATACCGGCAAGCCGGAGTGGGGCGCGGGCGAGATCAAGACCGCGACGCGCACGACCCAGGACGGTCGGGCGTGTCAGTTGCTGCAAATCCGCTTCGAGCGCGCCGGGCTCAAGACCATCTCCACGGCGTTTGCCAATTTCATACCTGCCGATGACGCGGCCGCGCTGAGCGCGGAGCCGCTGGTTGCGTCGCCGACCAACGGCGTCGGCAACGGCGTGGGCAACGGCAACGGAACCAGTCACGGCCAGAGCAAGGAAGACGAGTTCGCCGCGCGGCTGATGGGCGAGCCGGGGACGGCGGACATCAAGCAAAAGATGACGCGATTACCGGACGCCGTGACCGACCCCTTCACCACCACTCAGAGCCGCTTCAAGGCGACGCTCGCGCTGTACCGCTTCGCCCCCACCGGCGGATCGCTTTTGGACTGGGCGGCAATGCAGAGCGGGCTTGCGGACCCGATGTCGCGCTTCAACCGGCACGAGCTGGAGAAGTTCTTCGAGTCGTTCGTGATCGTTCGCGATGCGCAGCTGCGGAAGATCGCGGCGGAGATGCGTAAAGCGGACCCAGCAAGCATCGGGCTGCTGGCCAAGCAGGCACCCCCCGCGGCGCAACAGGCGTTGCGTCGCTTCGACACGATGCGTTGAGTAGCGGCAACACGCGGCACAATCGTTATAGAACGCACCAAGCGACCGGAGAAGTCCGGGCGCGATAAGAACGCACTTGCCGCGATGGCGCGGCCTGCGAATGGTGTTGTCGGACGCGCCGCGCCGCTCTGGCACGGCGCGGCACGCCGGAGCTTTGCCCCCGGAACGGGCGTTGCAACGTGACAATCGGTCGCGACGAGCGATCCGCCGCGGCGACGGGTTCCACCACCCCACTCACCTGCCCGCCGCGTGTGCGCACACCCCATACCAGACGCGGAGCAGTTCCATGAACGAGCAAGACTTCCAGGCCAAACTCTCCGACCTCATGCAGCAGCTCGATGGGCTTCCCTCGCCCGCCAAGGAGCAGCTGCAGCAGATCGCGACCGACACCCGCGATCGCCACGCTCGCATGAAAAAAACTGTGGGCGAGTTGCAGGACTCGCTGGATTATCTCCGGCTGAGCATCAAGTACCTGGTGTTCGATCTGGAGGCGACGCGCCGCGAGAACCAGTATCTCCGCAAGCTGCTGGACGCGAAGCACGGAACCGATCACGGTCAGGATCACAACTGCGATCATGGCCAGGGTGATGGCGGCCCGGAGCATCCGGACGCGGGCACCGATCGCGCATGATTTCGTGGCACGGGCATCCTACCCGTGTTTAGCGAAGCGATTGAAACAGACGCGATGCTGCGCGTGCGATCTTGGATAATCGGACTCGGGCCGCGGCGGCCCGAGCATGGGCTGGTAAGCCCATGCCACGAATAACAGTCGGGCTTTTTGGAACACCTGTTGGAGTCGGGTTTCAGGCACACTCGGGACACACGTTGCGGCGGGAACTGAACCCACCTGCCGGAGCGGATGAGGCATTCGATCATGGCGTCCCTTGCGGACGCGGGCCGCGCGGTGGCGCGGCCCGCGTCATTTTTGTGAGCGATGGGAGCGATGCTTGAAAGCCCGGAAGTGGCCTATGCTTGGGTCCAAAATCCGGAGAGGTGGCCGAGCGGCTGAAGGCGACGGTTTGCTAAACCGTTATACGGATTTTGGTCTGTATCGAGGGTTCGAATCCCTCCCTCTCCGCCTACGACAAGCCCCTGCATCTTGCGGGGGCTTGTTTTCTAGGGGTCCCGTGCAAGGCCGCGGTCGCCGAACACTCCGACTGCCCTAAAACTTCCGTAACTCTTCAGCCAACTACAACGCGTTGAGCGGTGAGGTGCGGGAGTATGCCGGTGGTTGACCAGGTGCGGAGGGCTTGTTCGATCTCGGCGCG
>JAYVRG010000068.1:0-21882 GCA_043776515.1 Phycisphaerales bacterium | reverse complement strand
TCGCCGTGCTCATCACCGCAGGACTTATTCATCCGGACGCCTCCGGCATGGGCACCCATCGGCAGCTCGGCCTCCCCCCCTGCGGCTGGCTCGCCTCCACCGGCTATCCGTGCCCGACCTGCGGCATGACCACCTCCTTCTCCGCCGCCGCCAACGCACAGCCGGTGGCCTCGTTCATCGCCCAACCCTTCGGCGCGTTCTTCGCCCTCGCCACCGCCACCTTCTTCTGGGGCGCGCTGCACGTTGCCCTATTCGGCTCGAATCTCGGGCGTGCGTTTGAGCGGCTGCTCGCCCCCCGCTATCTCTGGCCCACCGCCGCGTTTTTCCTGCTCGCGTGGGCCTACAAGTGCTGGCGCGTCCGAAGCAGTGATATCTGAAGTGGCATGGGCTTACTAGCCCATGTTCTTGGGTGGCCCGCCGCGGCGGGTTCGCGGTGCCGCGGCCCGAATGCCTTTGTTTCACGCGAGGAAGCACCGGCGGCTTACGCCGCTCGGCTCTGAACTGGCCCGCAACCCCCACCCCCCTTGGGCCGTACCCTTCTCACCCATGCTCACTACCCCGCTCCGATCCCTCGCCACCCTCGCGCTCGCCGCTTCGCTCTTCATGCTCGGCGGCTGCCAGGTTGGCCAGCTCATCGGCGGCATGGCTGGCAGCGCCGAACGTCAGGGCAAGACCGAGTTCAAGCCCAAGTACACCAAGCTCCAGGACAAGTCATTCGCGGTCATTGTCGCCGCCGATCGCTCCATTCAATCCGAGTTCCCAGATATCGTCACCATCACGACCTTTGAGATGACCAAGCGCCTCGCGGAGAACGCGGGCTCCTCCGGCGTGCTTCCCGCGGCCGAGGTTCTCCGCTACCAATCCCAGCATCCCGGCTGGGTCGCCAAGCCCTTGGGCGACCTGGCCAAGACGCTCGGCGTGGACCGCGTCGTCTATGTGGACCTCCAGGACTTCCGCATGACCGACCCCGGCAACCCATACGTGTACACCGGCGTTGCCTCCGGCGTCATCCACGTCGCGGAAGTAGAAAGCGAAGTCGCCAGCGAGTTCGCCTTTGGCAAGGACGTCCGCGTCAAGTACCCTGACATGACGGGCATGAGCTCCACGCAGATTCCCCGAGCCGAGGTCTTCTCCGAACTCGCCCGGCGTTTTATCGAGCGCTCCGCGTGGATGTTCTACCAGCACGAGGAACCCAATGCCATCAAGTACTGATCCGCGTGCCCGCCGCTTCGTATCCCTCGCGGCTACTGCGTGCGCCCTCTCCGCACTCACGCACCTGCTGAGTGGCTGCAACTTCCTCGGCCCGGGGCTCTCCCTTGTTATCGACGATCGCACGCCCGCCGCGTTCAAGCTGGACCCGAAGCGCCCAGCCGTCGTCTTCATTGACGATCGCAACAGTGTGCTCCCCACCCGCGCCCTGCGCGATCGCATCGCCAAGGCCGCCGAGAAGCAGATTCTCGAAGCCAAACTGCTGGATGTGGACCTCATCTCCTCCGACTCGCTCCAGCAGGTCGTGGTGGCCGAGCGATTCTCACGTCCGCGCTCCATCGCCGAGATCGGTCGCTCCGTGCAGGCCGAGCAGATCATCTACGCCACCATCGACTCCTTCTCGCTCTCTCCGGACAACAGCCAGCACGCGCCCTCCGCCACCATCCGCGTCAAAGTCATCGACGCCGTCAACGACACGCGGCTCTTCCCCCCCGAAAGCGCGAACGCCGCTGGCGGCGGCAAAGAGCCCGCGTACACGCTCACCGTCCCCGAAAAAGTCCGCGCCACCCCGCTCCCCCGCGCCACCGCGGAGATCATCAAAGAACACCAGGAACTCGCCGATGAACTCGGCCGGCGCCTCGGCGACCTGTTCTACAAGCATTCGTCGCGCAATCCCAACTCGAACGTCGGCAGGTAAACCGGCAGCGATGCCCCCCATGCGCATCCTCCACCTCCTCGATCCCGCCCACTGCGCCGACGAAGGCCTGCTCGCCTGCGCCGCTTCGCAGCGCACCATCACCAGCGCGCCGCACCACACCTGGATCATCGGCACCCAAGCCGATGAAGATCGCTGCTGGTCGTACGGCATCCTGACCACCGATCGCGTCGCGCCGCGCCGGTCGCTCCCGCTTACCCGCGATCCCGTCGTCCTCGCGCTTCGCCATCTCCGCGCCGCCCGCGAGCGTGCCGGTGCCGGTGCGCCAGACCTCATCCAGTGCTGGTCTCTTGACGCCCTGCACATCGCCCGCGCCGTCTTCGGCACCGGCCCCGGATCGCCCGCCCGCTGCGCCGTCATCGCCCGCCCGTCACTCGCCGCGCAGCGCTCACACGCCGCGGACTCCGACCTCGCCACCGCGCGGGAAGTTCTTCTCGCATACGACAACCCAACGCACCACGCCCTCGCGCCGCTGCTCTCGCGCAACGGCCCATCCGCCGCTGATCGCTGGCTCCCCACCATCCGGCTCATCGCTCCGCCATGCTTCGAGCACGGCGGCCCCATCGCCCTCGATCGCGCCGCACTCCGCCTCACTCTGGGTCTCAAGCCCGCCGACACCGCCATCGCCCTCCTGGCCGATCCTCCGTCTCTGGGTGATGCCCATCGCATGTGCTTCGCGCTCGGCGTGCTCCGCGCCGTCGGCCATCGGACCGTGCTCCTGCTCCGCCGCGGCGCACGCCACGACCGGCGTGCCGCCGCGTATCTCGCCGCGCACTCGCGCCGCTGGGGACTGGTCATCGCCGACCTCTCCCTCGCGCAGCTCGCCAGCGGCGCCGATCTCGCCGTCATCGATAACATCCCGCAATCCGACGGCACCACCTCCCCCACCTGCGGCCCGGTCGGCGCGGCGCTTGCCCTCAGCATGTCGCTCCCCATCGCCACCTTTCCCGGCGTGCTCCCGCACTGGCCGGTGCTCAGCAGCCCATCCTCCTCCTTGGGCCGCATCGCAGTCCCCATTAGCCAATGGCTGGAAAACCCGCGAGCACGTATCGATTCCGCCGCCGCCACCCGGGGCTTCTGCGATCGCGCCCGCGCCGCCAGGAATTTCCCGACCACTCTCGCCGCCGTCTGGCGTGAGCAACTCAATGTACCTTCAGCTGGTCCCGCCGCCGCACTCATACGATAACCCACCCATGCGACGCCGCGCCTTTACGTTGATCGAGCTGCTGGTGGTCATCGCCATCATCGCGCTCCTGGTCGCGCTCTTGCTCCCCGCGCTGGGCAGCGCACGCGCGCAGGCCCGCGCCATCGTCTGCGGCTCCCGGCTCCAGCAACTCGGCATCGCCATCAACCTCTACTTCGGCGACTACGACAACAAGCTCCCCCAGGCCACCACCCTGCTGGGCGGCAACAACGTCATCATCGGCACGCTCTACGGCGGCAAGAAGGGCACGCTCCCGTTCTACGACATCAACAACAAAGGCGCAGAACTCCGCCCGCTGAATCGCTACATCCTCGACGCCGCACCTCCACCAGACATCGACGCTGGCACGTACGAGATCGAGGCCTTCAAGTCCCCCTCCGACAAGGGCGGCACCATCCCCGGCTTCGGCTATCAGAAATCCATCTACGACTTCCTCGGTTCCAGCTACGCCCTCAACGACCACGCCAACAAGCCCACGCCCGGCACACCCGAGATCGCCACGCTCGTCCCCAACGGCGGCGGCCGAATGCCCGAGATCGCCACCCCCAGCAAGACTTGGCTCCTCGGCTCCATGCCCATCTTCAACGCCGATGGCGGCGGCAACAACCAGTACTACTGGTACACCACCCGCGGCGGCGGCTCCCCCACCGCCGCCGCCGACACCAAGGCCAACCTCCTCTTCGCCGATTGGCACGTCGGCACCCAGCTCAAAGTCCCCGCGCAGCCCGTGAACACCACCAAGGATTATTCCTTCTGGCCCATCCCGGTTGCAAACGCCAGCACCATCTCGCCCACGCTGCCATAGCACACACACGCCCGGGATGAGTGAGTCCGCGAGCGAATCCCGCAGATATCCGCTGACGTGATGTACATGTGGTATGGTGTGCAATACGCCTCAGTTCTACTCTCCCACATGTGGATCGCTCCCACCACCCTCACCGGCACGCTCATCCGTCTCGAACCCCTCGAGCTCCGCCACGCCCCCGATCTCCTCGCCGCCGCCGATCCCGGCCTCTTCCGCCACACGCCGCAAGCACCGCCGGAGTTCACTATCGACGGCTTTGAGCAGAACATCGCACGGGTTCTCTCGCTCCCCGATGTCGTCCCCTTCGCCATCATCCTCCTCTCCACCGGCACGGCCATCGGTCGCTCCACCTTCATGGACATCCAGCCCGCCCACCGCGGCGTGGAAATCGGCCGCACCTGGATCGCCCGCGCTCACCACGGCACACGCATCAACCCCGAGCTCAAGTTCCTCATGCTCCGCCACGCTTTCGAGGAACTCTCCCCAACCGCCATCCGCGTCCAGCTCACCACCGGCGGCACAAACCTGCACTCGCAAGCAGCGATCGCCAAACTCGGCGCGAGCTGCGAGGGCACGCTCCGCCACAACCGCATCGTCCCCGCGACCGCCGACCCAGCCGGCCCCACCATGTTCCGCGACACCGTCTTCTACAGCATCCTGCTCGACGAATGGCCGCGCGTGAAGCTGGGCCTGCTTGGGCGAATGGCCCATCCGAATCAACCCGCCTGATGCGCTTCCCGGGAGGCCGTCTCCCCCCGCCTCCTCTCTCCCGACCTCCCGCCCTCAACTCGCATCCCCACCTCGTTCCATCCCCCAGAACCGGGCGTGCCATCCCCCGCAGACCCGCTTCCCGGCCCCGGCAACGCCATCGACGGTCGAGTACCTGCCCCGCCACGAACCGGACGCGCAAGAAACGGCTTGGTTTGTGCCAAATTCCATGTGGTTTTTCCAAAATTCCATGTGGTTTTTGCCGGAAACCACGCCGTTTTTCTTAAAAACCACATGGTTCCTGACACAAACCATATGGTTCCTGACGAAAACCATGTCGTTCCGGACGAAAACCACGCGGTTCCTCGCGTAAACCACGCCGTTCACGACGAAAACCACATGGTTCCTGACGCAAACCACGGCCTCGCAACGAAAACCTTGTGGATCGCGGCGGGAACCACGAGGAAAATGCCGGAAGCGTCGTACAAGCGGCCTGCCCGGTGAGGTTTTCCGCGAAAAACAAGCCACCTCGCGTCCCCTTCCCGCCTTTCCCCTCGCCGCCCCGGGGTGCAGAGTGCGGGGCTTGGAACAAATAAGGCGACCTCATCCCGAGCTCCCGCAATCCCGAGCAACATTTCGCCAATCACTCCGACGGATGCTGTAGACTGCGCCGCCCGGTCTCTCTTTTTCGCAGGCGGAACGCTCCCATGCTCGACTCTCTCTTCGTCGGAAACGCCCCTTGGTTCACAATCCCAGCCCTTCTGGGAACGGCCTTCTTTATTGTCCGCATCGTCATGCTTCTTGTCGGCGCGCATGGCTTGCACATGGGCGATCACAGCGGCGATATCGGCGGCCATTCTGACGGCCACACCGACGCCATGCAGTTGTTCTCGCTGCAGAGCATCACCGGATTTGTCATGGGCTTCGGTTGGGGGGGCTTTGCGCCTCTCAAAGCCGAATTGTCCATGCACTGGGTGATCCTTATTGCTCTGGGCGTCGGGCTTCTCTTCGTTGCGGTCCAGTTGCTGCTTTTTCGCGCGGCGTTCCAACTGCAATCCAGCGGCAACGTCAGCATCGATCGCGCGGTGGGAACCCAGGGCGTCGTGTACGTGGAAGTTCCCGCGGCCTCTCGCGGCAAAGGTCAGGTGACGCTCGTCATCGACGGCAAGCAGCGAACCATGAACGCTATCAGCCCGGATGATCCCATTCCCAGCAAAACACGAGTTGACGTGATCGCGGTCAACCCCGACAACACAATCACCGTCCGTCGCGCGTCCTAGCCGCGCGATACCGCTCACCACCACACCCAAACTCCCCGCGCTCTTCGAGCCGCGGGCACGAAGGAGTTCGCAAGATGTCCACGATTCTTCTGGCGCAAACCGCCCCTGAGTGGGGCAAGTACATGCTCCCCGCCATCGGCGCGTTCGTCCTGATCTTGATAGTCGTCCTTGTCTTCATCGCCACGCGATACAAACGCTGTCCCTCCAACCGCGTTATGGTGGTCTTCGGTCGCGTCGGTGCCGGACGATCGAGCAAGTGCATTCACGGCGGCGGCGCGTTCATCGTTCCGCTCACGCAGGACTACGCCTATCTCTCCCTGGAACCCCTCGCCATCGAGATCCCCCTCGAAGGCGCGCTCTCCCAGAACAACATCCGCGTGAACGTCCCCGCCACCTTCACCGTCGGCATCTCCACCGATCCGGTGCTGATGAACAACGCCGCCGAGCGACTCTTGAACCTCCCCACGCCGCAGGTCCGCGAGCAGGCACAAGACATCATTCTCGGCCAGTTGCGGCTGGTGATCGCCACCCTCACCATCGAGGAGATCAACAAGGACCGCGAGAAGTTCATGAACCTGATCAACGAGAACGTTGCCCAGGAGATCAACAAGATCGGCCTCGAGCTCATCAACGTCAACATCCGCGACATCACCGACGAGTCCGGATACATCGCCGCCATCGGCAAGCGCGCCGCCGCCGAGGCCATCAACCGCGCCAAGGTCGAGGTCGCGCAGCAGGAAAAGGACGGCGCGATCGGCGAGGCCATCGCCGTCCGCGAGCGCACCGTCCAGGTCGCCAACGAATCCGCCACCGCCGTGCAAGGCCAGAAAAACGCCGAACAGGCCCGCCGCGTCGCCGTCGCCGCCTCCGAAGCCCAGGCCATCACCGGTGAAGTCCAGGCCAAGCGCGACATGGAGATCGCCGCCGCGCAGCGCGAGGCCGAAGCCGTTGCCGCCAAGAAGACCGCCGAACAAACCCAACGCGTCCGCGTTGCCGAGGCCGAGGCCACCGCCAAGACCGGCGAGAACGCCGCCGCCGCCACCATCGCCGAATCCAACGCCAAGCTCGCCGAAATCCAGGCCGACGCCCGGCGTCGCTCCGATGTCGCGCTCGCCAAATCGCAGGAAGCCATCTCCATCGCGCAGCGCGAGCAGGAGCTTGCGCGCCTGGGCAAAGAGCAACTCGCCCCGCAGGAAATCGAGAAGAAACGCATCGAAATCGCCGCCGAAGCCGAGGCCGAAAAAGTCCGCCGCGAAGCCCGCGGCCAGGCCGACGCCACACTCATGAAATATCAAGCCGAAGCGACCGGCGTCCAGAAAGTCATGGAAGCCAAGGCCGAGGGCTACCGCAAACTCATCGAGGCCTGCGGCTCCGACCCAGCCGTCGGCCCCACGCTCCTCCTCATCGAGCAGCTCCCCAAACTCGTCGCCGAGCAGGTCAAGGCCATCCAGAATCTCAAGATCGACAAGATCACCGTCTGGGACCAAGGCGGCCAGAACGCCAACGGCCGCAACGCCACCACCGACTTCCTCAGCGGCATGGTCGGCGCGCTCCCGCGCCTCCACGAGCTCGCCCAGCAAGCCGGCATCGAGCTCCCCGCCGCGCTCGGCAAGATCGCAAGCCGCTCCGAAGATGTCCACCCTCCGGCCAAGCCCGGCGCAGAAGCGTCAAAGAAATAGACGCGATTCCTACCGCTTCTTGCCTCGATGCCTCATGCCTCATGCCTTCTTCCCCCCCCGCCCCTTCGAGTATCCTGCCCTCATGCCCACCCACTCCACCGCCGACATTGCCACCCTCTTCCCCAACCTGATGGACATCCGGGACGCTTCCCTGCGCGATCGCGTCGCCGCGGTCTGGAACGAAGCCCTCACCTCGGGCTGCGGCGGGAAGAGTTGGACCTTTGACGAAATCCGCGCCATCCCCTTCACGCTCCTCGCGGGCAAGATCGACATGCGCTTCGTCGAGCACCTCAACTCCTGCTGCAAGCAGTGCATCGCGATCAGCAAAGTTCTGAGCGAAGTCTTCGGCGCCCGCATCCCCATCAACCTTGATTACCTCATCGCCGGCTCACTCCTGGCCGACGTCGGCAAGATGCTCGAGTTCGACAAGTCGCCCACCGGCGCCGTTATCAAGGGACACTACGGCGAGATGCTCCGCCACCCCTTCAGCGGCGTCGCCCTCTGCTTCAAGCACGGGATACCGCCGGAAGTGATGCACATCGTCGCGACGCACTCGCACGAGGGCGACAAAGTCGAACGCACCATCGAGTCGTGGATCTTCCACCACGCGGACTTCATTGACTTTGATATTGCGAAGGTACTGGGAAAGCAGGCCAAGTAGTCTTCTTTGACATCCGAATCACGACGCGATCACGCCGCCATGCGCATCGCGCTCTGCGCCGCCGTCGTCTTCCCAAAGCACCGGTCCATCACCTCGCTCCAGTCGCTCTCGATCTGCGTGTCCCAGTCCGTCGCCGCCTGCTCACGCAGGCAGTTGATGAACGCCGCGCGAACCTCGGGCATCTGCCGCTCCGTGAATCCCGCGGCCTGCATCCGCCGCCGCATCCCGCGCACCGCGCCAGACTCGGCATTCAGCCGATCGACCCGCTTGCACACGCTCGACGCCGCCATCGCGAAGTTGAACCGCCCCGTCTTGCTGCCCAGATTGAACAGTCCGCCGCAATTGGGCGCGATGCGCAGCAACTGCTCGGCAAATCGCTCCATCACCGGAAACATCGCGTGGCTGTGGCGGGCGATGAAGGTGGCCATGCGCTGGTGCTGCGTGAGTTCGGACATGTGCGGCGGCTCCTGAAAGGGTGCGAGAGTCATCGGCTGTTTCGATGCTCTCCACGCCGCGCGCCACGCCACACCACCACTTCCAACCCCGCACATCCCGCACGTTTCCGCTCCCGCACCCAACGGAAGTCCGAGAACGCGAGTGGCCGCACACAGTTCGCGACGAAAGTTGTGCGGCGTTAATGTCGGCTTTCTCAACTGGAACCCATTTCTGAAATGCGCTGCAAGCCAGATTCACACCCGCAGGGCACCTCGCGTGGGTATGGTAACGCCATGCGAATCGTTATTGCAGGCGGCAGTGGTCAGGTTGGAACGATCGTTGCGCGAGCTTGGCACGCTCGCGGCAATGATATTGTTGTGCTGAGCAGAGCACCCACCGCCGCGCCGTGGCGGACTGCGCCGTGGGATGCGAAGACGATCGGACCGTGGGCAGAAGAACTCAACGCCGCGGATGTGGTGGTCAATCTCGCGGGCCGTAGCGTGAACTGTCGCTACAACGCCGCGAACAGGCGGGAGATCATGGACTCGCGCGTGGACTCGACGCGCATCGTCGGCGAGGCCATCGCGCGAGCGGAGAGGCCACCACGCGTGTGGTTGCAGGCGGCGACGGCGACGATCTATGCACATAGGTTTGATGCCCCGAACGACGAGCACATGGGGATTCTCGGCGGCGCGGAGCCCGCTGTGCCGGAGACGTGGAAGTTCAGCATCGAGGTCGCGCGGGCCTGGGAGAAGGCGTGCGAGGAAGCAAACACGCCGAGAACGCGGAAGGCGCTGCTGCGCTCCGCGATGGTGATGAGCCCGGACGCGGCGGGAATCTTTGACATGCTGCGAACACTGGTGCGGCGCGGGCTGGGTGGGAGCGTCGCGGGCGGGAAGCAGTACGTGTCATGGATCCACGAGCGCGACTTCGTGCGGGCGATGGACTGGATCATCGAGCACGACTCGCTCAAAGGCGCTGTGAATGTGTGTGCGCCGAATCCGCTGCCATACTCGGAGTTCATGCGTGCGCTCCGGCGCGCGGCGGGCGTGCGGATCGGGTTGCCCGCAACGCGATGGATGCTCGAACTCGGTGCGATCTTCATGCGCACGGAAACCGAACTGGTGCTGAAGAGCCGGCGCGTGGTGCCCGCGCGGCTACTGGAGAGCGGATTTGTGTTTGAGTTTCCGGAGTGGCCGCCCGCCGCGACGGAGTTGTGCCGTCGCGGCGGAGAGCACAAGAAATCGGCTTAGAACGCCGCCGCGCCGGCCTCGGCGACGGTGTGGTCCTGCTTGCCGGATCCGCCGCTGACGCCGATGGCGCCGACGACCTTGCCGTTTTTCTTCAGCGGAATGCCGCCAGCGAAGATCATGATCTTGCCGTTGTTAGAGGCGTGGATGCCGAAGAACTGGTCGCCGGACTGCGAGTGCGTGGCGAGGTCCTTGGTGGAGATGTCGAAGGCGCGCGAGGTGTAGGCCTTCTTGATGGAGATGTCGATCGAGCCGAGCCATGCGCCGTCCATGCGGACATGCGAGACGAGATTGCCGCCCTCATCGGCGATGGCGATATTCATGGGCTGCTTGATGGCGGCGGCCTTCTTCTCAGCGGCGGCGATGATGCGGCGTGCGTCGGCGAGCGTAATCATGGGAAAGGTCCTTGAGGGGTGCGGGAAAGAAGGGAAAGATAGACGGGAAGTCGGGAGGAGAAAGCCCAGCACGCGGAGGTGCGAGGAGGTCACGCAGAGGTTCGCTGAGAAGGGAGAGCGGGTGAAAGGTGGAATCTGATACTATTGGTGCATGAGCAACGCACTCACCACTGTTGAGAAGATCGCCACGCGGTTTGCCGTTGGGCTTGCGCCCGGGCAGGTGGTGCGGCAGGGGGACTTTGTCACTATTCGGCCCAAGCATGTGATGACGCACGACAACACCGGGGCGGTGATTCCGAAGTTCAGGGAAGTATTCAAGAAGCCCGGCTCTGGAGAGCCGGGCCACCTCAAGATCGCCGATCCGCGACAGCCGGTGTTCGCGATTGATCACGACATTCAGAACGTGACGCCGGAGAATCTCGGGAAGTACGCGAAGATCGAGTCGTTTGCGAATGAACACGGCGTGGACTTCTATCCGGCCGGAACGGGGATCTCGCATCAGGTGATGGTGGAGCAGGGGTATGTGGTGCCGGGGTCGATGGTGGTCGGGAGCGATTCGCACTCGAACCTGTACGGCGCACTCTGCTGTCTCGGGACACCAGTGGTGCGCACGGACGCCGCGAGCATCTGGGCGACGGGCGTGACGTGGTGGCAGTGCCCGCCGGTGGCGCGGGTGGTGCTGAAAGGGAAGCTGCAGCCGGGCGTAGTCGGGAAGGATGTAATCGTCTCGCTCTGCGGCGTGTTCAACAAAGATGAGGTGCTGAACCACGCGGTGGAGTTTGTCGGCGATGGGGTCGCGTCGCTGACGATCGACCAGCGAATGTCGATCTCGAACATGACGACGGAGTGGGGCGCGCTGGCAGGGGTGTTTCCGTTCGATGAGGTCTGCCGCGACTATTTGTATTCGCGGGCGGATGCGTTTGCGAAGGGGCGGAGGCCGGGGACGCGGCGGACGGGATCGCTCGGTGTATATTCGCGGGCGGATGTGGATGCGTGGTGGGAAGAGAAAATGGCAAATGGCAAATCGCAAATGGCAAATGGAAAGGGACTGAAAGCAGATGAGGGGGCTACTTATGCGATCGAGTTGGAGATTGATCTCTCGACGATTGTGCCGCATGTGTCGGGGCCGAATGATGTGAAGACGATGCACGCGCTGCCGGAGATCGAGCAACGGCGGGTGACGATCAACAAGGCGTGGTTGATGTCGTGCGTGAACGCGCGGTACGAGGATCTGGCCGCGGCGGCGGGGATCGTGAAAGGGAAGAAGGTCGCGCCGGGCGTGGAGTTCTATCTGGCCGCGGCGAGCGCGGAGACGCAGGAGCGGGCGGAGCGCGAGGGTGTGTGGGGTGCTCTGCTGGAAGCGGGAGCAATCGCGCTGCCGCCGGGATGCGGGACGTGCATCGGGCTGGGCGCGGGGACGATCAGAGCGGGCGAGGTCGGGATCAGCGCGACGAACCGGAACTTCGAGGGGCGGATGGGGGATCGGAACGGGCTGGTGTATCTGGGGTCGCCGGCGGTGGTGGCGGCGAGCGCAGTGGCGGGGTACATCTGCTCGCCCACGCGGTATGACGACATGAAGGTGCGGGCGAGCGTGACTGGGAAAATGGCAAATGGCAAATCGCACATGGCAAATGAAGGCGGGAAAGCGGTGACGGTGATTGATGGGTTTCCGCCGACGGTGCGTGGGCGGTTGTGGTTCATGGATCGGGACAATCTAAACACGGACGGTATCTTCGCGGGGAAGCACACGTACAACGACAAGATGACAGCACCCGAGATGGCGGCGGTGATCTTTGAGAACTACGACCCGGAGTTTCGCAGCGTCGCGCGGGCGGGGGATGTGGTGGTTGGCGGATTGAACTTCGGGACAGGATCATCGCGCGAGCAGGCGGCGACCGCGCTCAAGTTCTTCGGCATTCCGTGCGTGATCGCGGCCTCGTTCAGCGAGACCTATAAGCGGAACGCGTTCAACAACGGGTTTGTGGTGTTTGAGTGTGCCGAACTGGTGGGGGAAATCAGGAGGGATCGAGGGATCGAGGGATCGAGGGATCAAGAGGGAGGGACGGCCAAGTCGCGGCTGTGCGGGGAGATTGAGATCGACTATCAGAAGTCGGTGGTGCGTGCGCTGGGGAAAGAGTTTGCGTTCGCCGCGCTTTCGCAGGTGGCGCAGGAGTTGGTGGTGGCGGGCGGAGCGGAAGAAGTGGTGCGGCGGCGGGTGGCGGGAGCGAAGACATGATTACCTTGACATTCATTTTGCGTCGCGTTGCGTCCGTTGCTGCAATCGTCACGTTGTTGCTGTTCGGGAGCTGCACGAGGACCATTGGCGGGCTGATGGTGGATGCGCCGAATCAGGGCGCATCCGCGGCGACGCTTGGCCAGTCGTCCGAGTCGATGCTCCGATTGTGGGGGATCGATCGGCAGTATCGGATTGAGGTGGGACCGCCCGCCGCGTCGCTGCTGGTGTGGGTGATTGATCCGATCGTGGAGAAGGGAGAGCCGGTGACGGCGCCAAAGGGAACCGTGATCGTGCTGCATGGATATCGAGATGAGATGGAATGGTTCGCGTGCAAAGCAAAAGGGCTGTCGCGGCACGGGTATCGAACGGTGCTTATCGATTTGCGCGGACAGGGCCACTCGACGGGCGAGTTCATGACGTTCGGCGTGCAGGAATCGAAAGATGTCGTGAGTCTGATCGACGGGCTCGAGCAGCGCAGCGAGATTGCGGGGCCGATCGGCGTGTGGGGGATGAGCTACGGGGCTTCGACGGCGATCATGGCGGGGACGCGAGACGAGCGGATTCGTGCGGTGGTTGCGGTGTCGCCGTTTGAGTCCATGAGGAGCGTTGTGCCGCACTTTGTGCGGCTGCTGGTACCTGTAGTGGGATGGATGATGTCGGACGCGGAGATCGACGCGATGGTGCGGGATCGGGCCGCGGGCGCTGGGTTCGACCCGGATGAATCGGATATGGTGCGAGCCGGCGCGGCGGGAAAGTCGCCGCTGCTGCTGGTGCATGGGGCGTGGGATGTGATGGTTCCGGCGACGCACAGCGAGCACATCGAACAATCGGCGCGGGCGGCGGGACGTGAGGTGAAGCGTGTAGTGGTGCCGCTGACGGGGCACGTTTCGATGTGGTTTGATGTGGCGGATGTGATGGAAGCGGAGAGCGCGGCGTGGTTTGATCGATGGCTGGCGGGTGCGCGATGATCGTGTTTGCCGCGTTGCGGACGATTGCGATTCCCGGCTTTGCCGATCCGTTCAGCAGTCTGTCGCACTTGCTTGGCGCGGTGGTGTTCGCGGTGCTTGCCGTGGCGCTGGTGCTGAGGGGATTGCGGGCGCGGCATGAGGATGGGTGGCGACCGGGGCGGGGGCATGTGGGCTCGCTGGTGGTGTTCGCGGTGTCGGCGGTGTTGTTGCTGACGATGAGCGGCGTGTTTCATTTGCTCGGACCGGGTGGGGCGGCTCGCGCGGTGATGCAGCGGCTGGATCACGCGGCGATCTTTGTGCTGATCGCGGGGACGTTCACGCCGACGCACGCGATCTTGTTTCGCGGCGTGTGGCGATGGGGGATGCTGCTGCTGGTGTGGACGCTGGCGGCGGTGGGGGTGATACTCAAGACGATCTACTTCACGCAGGTCTCACAGATTGTCGGACTCACGGCGTACATCGGGATGGGGTGGATCGGGCTGGCGTCGATGATCCTGATCGCGCGCCGGTATGGCAAGCGGGTGGTGATGCCGCTAGTGCTTGGGGGATTGGCGTACACGGCGGGAGGAATCGTAGATGGGCTGAACGCGCCGGTGCTGATCGCCGGAGTGTTCGGGAGCCACGAGTTTTTCCACGTGTTCGTGCTGCTGGGGCTGTCGCTGCACTGGTGGTTTGTGTGGGAGACGGCGGGGGTGAGGATGCCGGAGTGAATGATCTCGTTAGAGCGGTTCGAGAATGAGATCGAACCACCCCTTCGCGTTGGCCTTCACGCGGAAGAGCGGATGGCCGGGTTCGTGGTCGAGGTGAAGGACCCAATCGTGCTGCGCGGCCTCGGTGAGGAGCCAGCGGCGGGAGAGCATGGAGGTGTATGGCTCAACGTCGTAGGCGAGGGAGTACGCCGCGCCGAGGTGAGCGGCGGTGGGCATGACGTCGGGGACGAAGACGATGGTGCGGCCCTTGCCGTCCGGAGCGTTGGGCTCTTGGAACTTGATGGCTTGTTGGCCCCAGGTGTGGCCGGGGGTGAGGAAGACAGTGAGGCCGGATGTGGGATGTGGGATGTCGGATGTGGGATGTGAAGAAGGGGAAGAGGATGAAGGAGTTGTTTGAACATGGGCTGGTAAGCCCATGCTACTGCGGAAGGGGTCGGACTCGCGGAGCGCGATGGGCGTGCGGGGCAGTTCTTCGCGGTCGGGGGTGAGACCGGAGATATAGGGGCGCGGGGAATCGGTGAGGCGAATGCGATCGGCGATAGGGCCGAGGTGGTCGGGGTAGTAGGTCTTGGTCATGACGGAGCGGTTGTTGATCGCGTCGTCCCACTCGCGCTGCTGGATGTGGATGGTGGCGTTTGGAAAAGTGAGAACGCAGCCGCCTGTTTGATGGGAGCCGCCGCCGCCGTCATCGTTTGGTGGGACGGGCCATGTGGGCTTTTCGCCTGGGCTGGCGAGGCGCGTGAGGCCACCGGCGTGGTCGAAGTGGAGGTGGGAGCAGATGACGGCGTCGATCTGGTCGGGCGTGACGTTGTGTTCGGCGAGTGCATCGACGATGGTGCGGGGCTTGCCAGCGTTAGTGTTGCCCGCGGGGTTCTTCTCAAGCTCGAAGACGTCTTGCATTTTCGCGTCGAGTTTGTCGCCGGTGCCGGACTCGATGAGGATGGTGCGGGGAAGTGACGGAGTGATGGAGTGACGAAGTGGTGACGAAGTGGAAATATCCACGGGATTCGCTCGCAAGGCCTCGCTCATCCCGGGCGTGTGACGACGGAGCAACAGGCAGTTGTGGGCGACGGTGATGCGTTGCTTGTCATCCGTGGGGACGGAGCGCGACCAGACGGAGCGGGGGATCAGCCCGAACATGGAGCCGCCGTCGAGCTTGAAAGTGCCGGCGCGGAGGAGGATAACGGAGTAGCGGGGATTGTCTGTGTGGGCGGAGTCGGACATGGGCGAGGGTAGATCGGATACGGGCACCTCTCGCTTACGCGAGATGCTCTTTAGGAATCGATGCCGGTCTTTTCGCTCGGCGGCGAGAAGATGTCGAGGATAAGGGTGTCTTCGAGGGCTTCGGCGGAGTGCGGGAAGTTGCTGGGGAAGTGGATGACTTCGCCGGGGCCGAGGGTCTGGTGTGTGCGATCGGGTGCGATGGCCGCGCCGAGGCCAAAGGTGATGCGGCCGCTGAGGACGATGCCGAACTGCTCGTTGGGGTGCGCGTGCGTCGGGAGGATGAAGCCCTTTTTCAGCAGCACTCGGGAGATCATGGCGTGCTCGCCGATGATGCGCTGACGCTCGAGCAGGGGCATCGGGGAATCGGTGGGGCGATCGGACCAGCGGTAGACGGTGGCGCGGGGAGTGAGCATGAGAGCACTGTACTGCGCCTGCGGCGTGCTTGCCCCTTCCGTCGCTCGCTGCGCCTGCGACACCTCCCCCGCCGGGGCGGAGGAGGAGGGGAAAAAAAGCAGCGGCCCGAGAATGGGCCGCCGCCGGAATCAGCACGGGAGTGTCGGACGGATCGTTGCGGATTACTTATGGACCACACCACTGGCCGCAGAGTTGTGCGCGGGTTCCCTGTGGTCGCCGGTCGAGGTCTGGTGCTCGGAGGTCTTGGGCTGGACCTTGGGTTTCTCAGCGGGCTTGGGCTTGGGAGTTTCCGCGTGATCCTCCGAGGTCTTGGAAGCGTCCTTCGATTTGTCGCGGGGCTTGTCAGCCGGGGCGGACTTCCTAACGCCCGCGGATTTTTTGTCACCGGCAAACTTCTGCGATTCCTTATAGTCGCCGCCGGTCTTGGGCGCGACCCTGGGCTTCTCACTGGGGTTGCCGGTTTCGTTGGACTTTTTGTCGCCGGAGGATTTGTTGTCACCGGAGGACTTCTCCGACTGCTTGTGATCGCCAACGGTCTTAGGCGTTTCCTTCAGCTTATCGGTGGGCTTGCCAATTCGGACAGCGCTCTTGTCGCCGGAAGACTTGTTGTCACCGGAGGACTTCTCCGATTCCTTCCGGTCATCGCCGGTCTTGGGCATTTCCTTCGGCGACATGTGCGCGCCTCCGGAATCGCGCTGGATGACGACGGGTTTGTGTTCCGGCTCGCGGGCGGGCTCGCTGCCGAGCGCGACGGGCGCTCCGACGAGGGCGAGCAGGGCGGCGACGGTCAGGGCGTAGGTGCGGGTGATGCGGTTGCGGTTCATCATGTGGACATGCTCCTTGCGTGCGGTGATGAGATCGCAAATAGGGGGCGAAGCGGCAGGGAAATGTGGCGTGTGAGCGGGTACGCGGCGGGAAGATGGCCCTCCCATGTGGGCGTGCTTCGCCGGATTCACGCGCGGCGGGTATTTGCGGACGAAGCGGGTGCGTTATCGGCGGACGGGGTGGCGGCGCGGAACGCTCGCGGCCGGAAGAGTCGAGGGTATTCGCTACACTCTGGATGTGAACCAGCAGAGCGGACAGGATGATGCAGCGGGCGCGGCGATGGCCGCGGCCGGGGAACGCGCGCCGTGGTGGAGCGTGCTGGGATGGGCGTCGTATCTGGCGTGCTCGTGGACGTGGTGCATCGGGATGTTTCTGCCGGTGTTGCTGGTGCGGGATTATGGGATTTGGGGGTTTGTGGTGTTTGCGGTGCCGAATGTGATCGGGGCGGGGGCGATGGGGTGGGTGCTGAAGAAGGGGATGAGCGAGCGGATTGTGGAGAGGCATCGGGCGGCGTGCGCGGCGTTTTCCATCGTGACTGTGGCGTTTCAGATGTACTTCGCGGGATGGTTTTTGTTCCGACTGGACTGGCTGCGCGGATACAGCGACCAGTACCCACTGGTGCTGTCTCTTGTCGCAGCGACGATTGTGTGCGTGCCAATTGTCTGGATGATGATCCGGTCGAAGCGATCGTTTTTCCGAATCGCCATGGCAGTGCTCGTACTCGTGGTTTCGGGACTCGCGGCGTGGCTGCTGATTGGGCGTGGACTGCTTTCGGCATGGACCGAGCGGGTTTTCGATGGGCTATCGCGCAGCCACGGCGGCAATGGACTTGTGTGGATGGTGCCGGTATGCGTTTTTGGCTTTGCGTCGTGCCCGTATCTCGACCTGACATTTCTGCGTGCGCGAGCGGGGCAAGGCGCGACATCGGCTCGGGCGAGCTTCACCATCGGCTTTGGAGTGTTGTTTTGTTCGATGATACTGCTCACGCTCGCGTACGCGCCGACGGCGCTAGGAGCGATGGGATACCCGATCATGCGGCTTGTGCCGGCGGCGCTTCTCGCACCGCTCGCCGTCCATCTGTTTGCGCAGCTCTGTGCGACAATCGCATTTCATCTTGACGAAATCTTGCGTTTGCCTCGAGGGGTATCGCGACCTGCGGCCGGTGCCTTGCTTCTTTCGCTCATCGTTGTAGGAGTGGTATGCGGCAATGTGGGCACGGCGGTGTATCACGAAATGCTCGTCGGCGAGATCATCTACCGCTGCTTCATGTCCTTCTACGGTCTTGTGTTTCCCGCGTATGTGTGGCTGTGCATGATTCCCACGCGCGATGGGCACAGCGGTACTCACGGGGAGCGGGGGCGGCGGAAGCTGGTGGTGTGCGCGGCGGCGTGTGTGCTGGCGGCACCGTGTTACTGGATGGGATTTATTGAAAGGGTGGAGTGGTGGTTGGCGCCGGGGCTGGGGGTGGTGCTGGTGGCGCGGTTGTTGGTGAGGAAGAAGGCACTAGGCACTGGGCATTAGGCATTAGTGGCCGACGGTTGCCAGCTTGAGAATGCCGGCTTGCGTCATCGCGTCGTCGTTGAGTTCGCCTGTCATCTTGCCGTCGCTGAGCACAATGATGCGATCGCTGAGGGCGAGCAGTTCGGGCATCTCGCTCGACACCAGCAGCACCGCAAGCCCGCGCTCGGCGGCTTCGCGGACGAGTTTGTAGATCTGGGCTTTGGTGCCCACGTCGATGCCGCGAGTGGGTTCGTCGAGGAGGAGGACTTTGGTATCACGCCCGAGCCAGCGGGCGAGCAGGAGTTTTTGCTGGTTTCCGCCGCTGAGGGAGCCGGGGAGGGCGGCGGGGCCGGCGGTTTTGACCTCGAACTCTTTCAGGCGGGTCGAGATCAGCGAGTTCTCGCCGATGATCGAGCGGAGGCCGAGCCCCCCCAACTTGGCGAGTTTGGCCATGAAGGGGCTGACGATGTTCTCGCCGACGCCGAGCTGGAAGAAGAGGCCTTGGAGTTTGCGGTCTTCGGGGACGTAGCCGATGCCGGCGTCAATTGAGGCGCGGGGGCCGAGGTGGCCGGAGGTTGGGGTGCAGAGCTCGGTGGGTGAACTTGGGCCGGAGTTCTCGTCGATAGAGTCGGGCGCTTGGTTTTTCGGAAGAACCGCCGCGGAGCGGCGGGCCACCCCACCAGTGATGATGGTGCCTTGGGCGTTTGGATCGAGGCCGAAGAGGGCGTCGAGGAGTTCGGAGCGGCCGGCTCCGACGAGGCCGCCGATGCCGAGGATTTCGCCGGGGGCGATCTGGAACGAGACAGCGTTCACCTTGCCGGGCGAGGTGAGGTTGCGGACGACCAGCGCTAGGGCAACGGTGCTCGCATCCGGGCGCACGCGGCGGACGGGCGGCGGGACCTTGCGGCCGATCATCTGCTCCACGAGCGTGGATTCGGTGATGTCTTTGACGACGGAAGTCGCGACGAACTTGCCGTCGCGGAGGACCGTGACGCGATCGCAGACGGCGAAGATCTCCGACATGCGGTGGGAGACGTAGATGCAGGTGATGCCTCTACGGGCGAGATTGCGGATGATGGCGAGGAGGCGATCAACTTCGGTGATCGAGAGGGAGCTGGTGGGTTCGTCGAAGACGATGACCTTCGCGGGGTGTTCATCATCGAGGGCCGCGGCGATCTGGACGATCTGGCGGTGGCCGGGGGAGAGGTTGCCCAGCGGGGCGCGGACGTCGATGGAGGGTTCGAGATCGGCGAGGAGGCGCGTGGCGCGGCGCTGCATCGCGGGGAAATCAACCAGGCCGAGGGGCGTGCGCGGGATGGCGTGGAGCATGAGGTTCTCGGCGACGCTGAGGTTGGCGCACTGCGCGAGTTCCTGATGGACCAGCCGCACGCCCGCGGCGAAGGCGTCGTCGAGGGAGCCGGGCTTGAGGATGCGTGCCGCCCCCCCACTGCCGCTCGCATCAAAGATCGTCACCTCGCCCGAATCCGGCGTGTGCAGGCCCGCGATCACCTTGCCGAGCGTGCTCTTGCCCGCGCCGTTCTCGCCCATGAGGGCGTGGATTTCGCCGACGGCGAACTCGACGGTGACGTTGTCGAGGGCTTGGGTGATGCCGAAGCGTTTGGAGATGTGGGTGGCGGTGAGGAGGGGCATGGGGCCGGGTTTCGGGTTTCGGGTTTCGGGTTTCGGGTTTCGGGTTTCGGGTTTCGGGTTTCGGGTTTCGGAGGATCATATTGGAAAAGCAAGACGCGGGCGAGTTTGGGGCTCGTCCGCGTCTGAATAGGCGTTTTTTGTTCCCTCGCTTGCGCTCGGGGTACTGTGGCGGTCTTACTTCTTCGGCTCTTCCTTCTTCTTCCCCAGCCACTTGTCCCACAGCCCCTCGACCTCGGCGATGTTGTCCTTGGTCACGATCTGCAAGGGGAAGTTGTTGATGACCTTTTCGGGCTTCTTGTTGTTGTGGACCTTGTCGAAGAGATACTCGATGGTCTTGTGGCCCCAGCCGTAGCAGTCCTGGCCGATCAGAGCTTGCACCTGGCCGCTCTTGACGTAGCCGAGTTCTTCGGGGAGGTGATCGACGCTCACAACCTTGGCCTTGTCGGCGACGCCGTCGAGGGCGTTCTTGGTGAACAGCGGCCAGCCGCCGACCATCGCCCAGCCGGAGATCTCGGGGTTGGCGTTCTGCACCTGCTGCACTTTGCTGGCGGCCTCGGCGGCGGTCTCGACGTGGTAGTAGGTGTCCTTGATCTTGATGTTGGGGTGCTTGGCGGCCTCATCCTTCACGCCGCGGACGCGGGCCTGGAGGTTGCTGGCGTTCTGGTTGCCCGCCAGGATCGCGACGGTGCCCTTGTCGCCCATCGCCTTGGCGAGTTGCCGCATGACTTCGCGCCCGGCCTCTTCATCGTTGATGCCGTAGTAGGCGAAGCGCTTGGAGTCGGGAGAGTCGGAGTCGAACGTCACGACCTCGACGCCCTTGCCGACGGCGGAGTCGATCGCGCCCTTGAGCACCTTGCCGTCGGTGCAGGAGATGGTGATGCCGTCCACGCCCTGGCTGGCGAGCTGCTCGACGTAGCTCGCCTGCTCCTGCGCGTTCTCGTTGTTGGGCGTGCGCCAGTTGATCTTGACCTCAACGCCGTACTTGGCGGAGAGCTCCTTGGCCGCGTCTTCGGCGCCGGTGCGGGCGGCCTGGAAGACGGGGTTGGACTGGCTCTTGGCGATGACGCCGAAGACGTAGTTTTTCTTGGGCACTCCTGGGTGGCCCGCCGCTCCGCGGCGGTCTTCACCAGACGAAGAAGCAATCGCAGCGGCCGCAAGACCGGCGATCGCGAGAACGGGGAGCAGACGGCGGATGAGCATGGACGGGGTCTCCTGTGAGAGTGGTACGCGACAGAGTGCGGGGAGGCCCGCAGGGAGGGAGCCCGATTGTATCAACATGGGGAGAGAGACAACGAGCCCCGAGCGTCAGCGAGCGGGTTGATTCATGGGGTCGCGCATGCAGGAAGGGGTTCCGCAAAGCCTCCACCCCTTCCCGCACCCATCCTGGAGAAAGACAAATCCAGAAGTCGCTATTCAAATGCACCTGCTCAGCCAACGAACCGTGCGGGATGCTGCGGTAGCGTCATCAACTCGAAGGCCGAGCATAGTCACGTATAGCTCGAATCGACGCTCCTGCAGTGGGCGAGAAGACAACTGGCGACAGTTCGCATTCTCGAAATGTTCCATATGCCAGCGAGATGCAGATTCCACAACCATCGGTGCTGACGCATACTCAAACTGATCTGCGGTGATGTCAATGTCAACGTCGGCATATCGAACCCACCAATGTCGCCCCGCCGACGCGCGTTCATCGGCCACAACGATATAGACAGGAACGCCGTCGCAAAGGTCACGAGCGAGCTGCGCCGCAAGGACGCACGACGCAAAGTCGCACCAGTTGAACGGGAATCGACATTTATTCTTGCCCGCTTTCCTGCGAAGAAACGCCTCGATTCGGACAACGGTTCGGTCTTGTTCTTTAGTGAGACGCGTGAGTGCATCACGCACCTCGATCGCAACTTCGGAAAGGTCACTGGTAACTCTTCAGCCGTCAGCAACGACCGCACCCGAACAGGATGCGACTTGCGCTATGTGAATGGGTGTGGTACACAGGCGGAATCAGCGCGAGCACGAG
>JAYVRG010000067.1:0-58984 GCA_043776515.1 Phycisphaerales bacterium | reverse complement strand
ATGATCTGGGGCACCGCGCTGCTCGCGCTGACCATCACCGGCGGCTGGCTGTACTGGAAGATGTATCGGGGGCGCGCGAAGGTGAAAGGGTGGAAGGGGATATTCTGGTAGGTCAATCAGGTGATGAAGCCAACACTCTCATAGCATCGACTCGCCATGCAACCAGATGACACGCGCACCGACACCACGCAGCGAACAACGAGCAGACAACTTCCCCGCCCGGTGATCGTCTTGGGCTGGGTCTCGCTCTTCGCGGATGTCTCTGGCGAAATGATCTACCCGCTCTTGCCGCTCTTCCTCGTCGGCGTGCTACACGCCTCGGCCACGTCGCTGGGCTGGGTCGAGGGCGTGGCGACGGCAACGGTCGCGCTGCTGACGGCGTGGGCCGGGTGGCGCAGCGACCGCATCGTGCGCGGCAGGCGCAGGCGCGTGCCGTGGGTGCAATGGGGATATGGCTTGCCGGTGCTGGGCAAGGGGCTGCTCGCGTTCGCGTTCGTCTGGCCGATGGTGCTCGCCGGGCGCACCATCGACCGGCTGGGCAAAGGCGTGCGCTCCAGCCCGCGCGATGCGATCATCGCCGATGCTGTTCCCGCCAGCCAGCGCGGCCGGGCCTTCGGCTTCCACCGCGCCATGGACTCGGCGGGCGCGGTGATCGGCGTCGCGGCCTCGGCGGGGCTGCTCTGGTGGTTCACGGGTTCGCCCCTCCACGGTGGCCCGAACGCCGGAGTCGCGGCGAACGCGACCCACGAGGCGTGGGCATTCCGCATGGTCTTCGGCGTCGCGGCGCTGCTCGGGCTGATCTCATGGGCGATCACGTTCCTGCTGCGCGAGGATGAGGCGGCTGGGTCCAGCGACGACGCGACCGAGAGTCCCGCCAAGCGGGTGAGCACGGAGAGCGCGCCGAGCGTGGCGGCGATCGCCGCGCCGCGCGCCGGGCCGATGGGTTTTTCGTTCGCGTACTGGCGCACGCTTGCGATCATGCTCGTGTTCGCGCTGGCCAACAGCAGCGACACGTTCCTCCTGCTCCGCGCCCGCGATGTCGGCCTTTCGCCGTGGGCCGTGGTGCTGGCCTATGCCCTGTTCTCGCTCATGTACATGAGCTTCTCGTATCCGGCGGGGATCATCAGCGACAAGCTCGGACGCTGGCGCGTCATCGGCGCTGGGTGGGCGATCTACGCGATCGTGTACGTGGGCTTTGTCTACACCGGCGCGGCCGGAGTCTGGCCGCTGATGGCGCTCTACGGCGTCTCCGTGGCTCTGACCGATGGGGTCGGCAAAGCCCTCATCGCCGACCACGCGCCCAAAGAACGCCGCGGCACTGCGCTGGGGATTTTCTACATGCTCAGCGGTCTGGCCTCGCTGGCAGCGAGCGTCGCGGCGGGCCTGCTCTGGGACCGCTTCGGGCCCAGAGCGACCTTCGGCTTTGGCGCGGGATTCGCTGCGCTCGCGCTGGTGCTGATTCCGGTCCTGAGGAGCCGCGGGCAGCAGGCGTAGGCGGATGAGTGCTACTTGCCCGCTGGCTTGGTCGCTTCCGTCTTCGTCAGGGAACACTTCCGCGTACAAGACATCTTCGACTTCCTCTCCGCCTGGTTTACCGGCTGCTAACCCTCCGTGGCACGGGCTTTGGGTGGCACTGCTCTTGGCGGCCAGAACCCACTTGCGGAGTGTGTGGTAGTTCACGTCCAGCCGCTTGGCGACCGAACTCATGGTGTGCCGCTGCACCACGACCATCTCAACGGCCGACCGCTTGAACTCTTCCGTATAGACCCTCTTGCCGACGCTCTTGCTGACGCTCTTGCTCATGGTGGACTCCTTTACTCGGGCTGTTGTAGCCCTCGGAGCTTTGTGTCCACCGTTGCTGGGTCAGGTCAGAACCTTTGCCGGTTGGAACGTTTATTTTATTTGGAAAGCCAAAATTGTGGGCAAAACCCCCCGCAAACCACCCCGTTCCGGCTGATTTGCCCGCGTGCAAGGGTCAGATAACCGGTCGCCGCGCCGCATCGCTGCCCCGCAATGAAGCATCTCGGCGCCGCAGCGGCCTATCCATCACCAGCGATGATGTATCCCTCTACAGGCCCGATGCATCCCTCTAGAGAGCCGGATCATCCCTCTGGATGTACAACCCATCTCTCTAGAGAGATAGTGCATCCCTCGAGAGAGAACACTCATCTCTCTAGAGGGGCGATGCGTCTCTCGAGAGGGCGGATGCGTCTCTCTACAGGGGTGAGTCATCTCTGTGGAGTGATGGAACGCCGCGTGCCACCGATCGCAGCTTTGGGCGATCGGTGAGCCTTCATCAACTGACGGCAGGTGGCTCGATCTCGTCGTGCCACTACCTTGCCGCTTTGGGCAAGGCAGTGCATGCGTGTAACGGTGTCCCGCATCACCTTGCCCAAAGCGGTAAGGGGTTGGCTCACGAAAGTCGGGTGAGCTGACGGAACTATCACTGGGTCGCCATCAGCTACAACCTGAAAACCACGAACCGAGAAAATCAAAGATGTCGCCCACGTTGATGCCGTTGAAATGATTGAAGTCCGCGCGAGGGTCGCGCGAAAACCACAACTGCAGGAAGACAAAAATATCTGTCACGTCGACCGTGCCGTTGCACGAAATGTCCGTGATGCACTGCTGAACGACTACAGACGCGATGCTTGACTCCCCGCACGGATTTGTGACTGTGCAGCCATATGTTCCCTGCGACATCGCGTCTAGCGAAGTCATCACGAAAGTCTGAGAGTTGGCGCCGGAGATCTGGTTGCTTTGAGAGCCGCGCCACCATTGAAAGCTGAGCGTGCCCTGAGGCGAGCTAGTCACGACGCACCCTAATGTAACGATCGACCCGGGACAGTACGCTTGAGCACTTCTCGTCACCGAGAACGCGGGCGTCACGCACGGTCCCTCCATAGCTTCCAAGATGAAAAACCATGGGCCATAGGCGAAAACGCCCGGAATCGCGTTTGCCTGTGAGTTCGATGAGGATCCCGCGATCAACACGTAATGCCCCAGTGGCAGCAGCGCGACCGAGTTTTGGGGAATTGTGTAGCCGTTCGCTGGTAGCTGGCTAACCCCGAAAGAGCTGCAGTTGCCGGTCACGGACACCCATTGGGGCGATGCGATGTCGAAGTACACAAAGCAGTCCAACCATGAGTTGACCGAACTCCAAACGGGAATTGGTCCTTGCCCTCGGGCGCTAAAGTCCATTCTCGCACCGTCAAAACGGGCTGTCGCGGTGATGTCTGTCGAACTCGATGAGGAATATCCGGGAACGACAGCATCCCAGACTCCGGTTGTCCCGACCCGGACTCTGACACTGCCGCCGGGGTTCGAGTAGAGAAATACATCAGCAATTGCGTTCGCGGACAGAGAAGCGCAAGCTATACCAACAAATAGTTTTCTGATTGTGAGCACCAGCAGTCTCCACAAGCAATGCTTCACGCTCTCAAGTCGTGATTCTCACGACGAGACTCGATGAGTGCGAAGCGAGCCTATGGATGATATGTCCGAGGTAGTAGCATGGTCCATTGTCTTTCACGGGGATGGGTGCGGAAAGAGGTCGAGGATACGGGGGATGCGGAAGACCCTCCTGCATCTCCAATTCCTGACACACTCCGTCGCACGTACAAGGAAAAATCCCTCGCTCACACTTGGGGCTGGTTGCTTCTTCTCAGTTCTCTCGGTGTGCTCAGTGGTGAATCTTCTTCTCTGCGATCTCCGCGCCTCTGCGAGAGGAGCTCTCGCTGGCGCGTCGGGCTCGTTACCGCTGCGCGATCGGCACATACGGCACGTTGTGCGGTCCCACATACTTCGCCGCCGGGCGGAACAACCGGTTGCCGTCGAGCTGCTCGATCACATGCCCCGCCCAGCCGCTGATGCGGCTCATGGCGAACATCGGGGTGAAGAGGTCCAGCTTCAGCCCGATGGAGTGGTACGTGGTGGCGGAGTAGAAATCGACGTTGGGGTAGACGCCCTTGCTGCCGACCTCGCGGGCCATGATCTGCTCGATTTTGCTGGACATCTCGTAGAGCTTCAGGTTGCCGGTGTCGGTGGCGATCTGCTTGGTGAAGGTTTTGAGAAACGTGGCGCGGGGGTCGATGGTTTTGTAGACGCGGTGGCCGAAGCCCATGATCCGGTCCTTGCGCTGCAGGCGGCCCATGATGAACGGCTCGATGATGTCCATCGCGGGCTTGTGCTGCTTGGTGGCTTCCTGCTCGATCTCGCCGAGCATGATCATGACTTCCTCGTTCGCCCCGCCGTGCAGCGGGCCGCGGAGGGAGCCGATGGCGCCGGTGATGGCGGAGTACATGTCGCTGAGCGTGGAGATGATGACGCGGGCGGTGAATGTGGAGTTGTTCAGCCCGTGGTCGGCGTGCAGGATCATGCAGACGTCGAAGGCGCGGGTCATCGCGGGCGTCGGCTCTTTGCCGTTGAGCATGTACAGGAAGTTGGCGGCGAAGGAGAGGTCCGTGCGCGGCGCGACGTATTTCTCGCCACGTCGGTAGCGATCAAAGCAGGCGATGATCGAGGGTGTCTGCGCGAGAATGGCGAGGGCCTTCTTGCGGGCGGAGGGAAGGTCGTTGGCGTCCGGGTCCGGGTCGTACATGGCGAGCGCGCTCACCATGGTGCGGAGCATGTGCATCGGAGCGGCGTCTTTGGGACAGGACTGAATGCGCTCGACGAAGCCGGCGGGAAGGTCGTAGTGGGCGCGGATGTCCGCGCTGAACGCCGCGAGTTCGGCACTCGTGGGGAGCTTGCGGTTCCAGAGCAGGTAGACGGTTTCCTCGAAGGTGGAGTTGCGCGCGAGGGCGTCGATCTCGATGCCGACGTATTCCAGGATGCCCTTCTCGCCGTTGATGAACGACATGTTCGTTTCGGCGGCGGTGATGCCCTCCAGCCCCTTGGAGAAGGCGGCGGCGGGGGCAGAGGGAGTTGGGGGGGCCGATGGGGCGGATGGGGGGGGAGCGGTCATCGTGGATGCTCGGGAATGGGGTTGCCAGGGGCGGTGAAGGGGAATGGGTAGTGTAGGAATGGTTGGGGGAAGGGGCATCGTATTGAGTCTGAATCCGGGGGGAGAAATGGGCACGCGGAAGTGCGCGGGGGGCTTGCGGAGGTGCGAGGAGGAGGGGGGAAAGTGAATGAAAGCGGGGATATGAAGCGGATTGCCCTGTCACGGTTTTTCTCCGCGAACCCCTGCGAATCATCGGAGAACCTCAGCGTTCTGATTTTTCTGTTCCGCTCTGCTCTCACTCTATTCCCCGTACCATCCCTCTCCCCATGTTCATTCCCCTCGGAACCGACAGGCCGCTGCGACGCAGGACGATCAGCACGTATGTGCTCATCGGGCTGAGCGTGGCGGCGTACATCGTGCAACTGGTGACGCGCCCGCCGGGGGCGCGAGGGCACGAGGTGGGGGAGTTTGCGTTGTGGGGGATGTTGTGGCCGCCGGGATCGGATTATTATGGCGGGGTGCATCACTTTCGCTGGTGGCAGTTCATCACGCATCAGTTTTTGCACGCGGACACTTGGCACATCGCGGGGAACATGCTGATCCTGTATGTGTTTGGGCCGAACATTGAGGATCGGCTGGGGCGGGTCTGGTTTCTGCTGTTCTATCTGCTCGGGGGTGTGGCGGCGGCGACGGCGCAGCTTGCGTATTCGCACAACCCGATGCTCGGGGCGTCGGGCTCGATCGCGTGTTGCACGGGGGCGTATCTGGTGATGTTCCCGCGGACGCAGATCAAGGTGTTGTATTTGCTGGGGTTCATGCTCACGCAGATTTCGGCGTGGTGGTTCATCACGTTTTCGATCTGCATGGATGTCGGGAGCCAGTTGTTCGGGCGCGTGCGGCTGCCGTTTGGCGGGGGAGACAATGTGGCGCATCTGGCGCACCTGGGTGGATACGCGTATGGGGCGATGATTGCGCTAGGGCTTTTGTGGCTGAAGATTGTGCCGCGCGAGCAGTATGACTTGTTCACGGTGGGGCGACAGGCGTATCGGCGGCGGCAGTTCCGCGCGGCGGAGACGGATGCGCAGCGGCGGATGCAGGAGCACTGGAACAAGCCGAAGAACCCGCACGCGCAGGAGGAGGCGGATGCCCTGGCGGCGGCGCGGGCGGATGTGATCGCGAAGATCAACGCGGGGGATTTGAGCGCGGCGGGGGCGGCGTACAAGAAACTCGCGGACACGTTCGGGAACTACATCGGGGGGACGACCCTGAGCCGAAGGTATCAGTACGAGATCGCGAACTACTTCTATTCGGTGAAGGACCACACGGCGGCGGTGTATGCGTACGAGCGGTTTCTGGAGGCGTATCCGAAGGACTCGGAAGCGCCGTCGATCATGCTGCTGACGGGGCTGATCCACGCGCGGAACTTCAATGATCCGATCAAGGCGAAGCAGTTGATCTCGGGGGCGATGAAGGATCTGGATGAGTCGAGTGCGGTGATTGCGAGGAAGGAACTCGAGGCGCTGGGGTGATACGAGCCCGCGCGCATGTGGAGGAAACTTTTCTTTCCACGTCTTCAATGACCTCCGCTTGCGCGGAGGGCTCGTACTGTTCCACTATGCCACGAACCCGAATCAAAATCTGTGGGATCACCGACGAGGAATCATTGTTCGCGGCCGCGAATGCCGGGGCGGACGCGGTGGGGTTTGTGTTTGCGCACAAGTCGCGTCGGTACATCGATCCGGCGGATGCGTTTGATCTGGTGTCGTTTCTACCGCCGTTCGTCTCCAGCGTCGGGCTGTATGTGGATGCGAAGGTGAATCAGTTCGCGGACATCGAGGAGATCTGCCCGACCGATCGCGTGCAACTGCATGGGGATGAATCGGAGGAGACGGTGCGGCGCTGCGGTCCGAGCGTGATCAAGGCGATTCGGTTTGACGTGGCCACGATCGAGCGGGAGCTGACGCGCTGGAGCAAGCTGGAAGAGGTGGATGCGATTCTCATCGATGGCTCGGCAGGCGGCGCGGGCACCATCTTCGATTGGTCCGCACTCGCAAAGGTGAAGCAGGCGAGCAGCAAGCCGCTGATCATCGCGGGCGGGTTGACGCACGAGAATGTCGGCGAGGCGATTCGCGCCGTGCGGCCGTACGCGGTGGATGTGTCGAGCGGGGTGGAGAGCGAGCCGGGGGTGAAGAGTGGCGAGCTGATGCGGGAGTTTTGTGATGCGGTGCGGGCGGCGGACACTCAGTGAAGCTGGGGGGCCGTCGAGTCCTCACGCCTTACCGAGTATCTCATCGGCCGCGCGTTCGATGGACATGCCATCTACCCGCACGACCACATCCGCAAGCGTCTTGTAGAGCGTGTCGCGGAGATTGAGCAGGACGCCGATCTCGTCGAGGACGCCTTGGCCGGTGAGGGATGGGCGGTGCGTATTGGCCGCGCCAGCAAGCCGCGTGCGCAGTGTTGCTTCGGTGGCACGCAGGTAGACAACCTTGGCTGCGCCTTGTCGCCGAGCGCCGTTGAGCATCTCTTCGACACCCGGCGCGGTCGGTGTGCCGCCGCCGAGGGCGAGGACGATGCCGGGTTCTTTGAGCGCGACTTCGAGTGCGCCGAGTTCACTGCGGCGGAACGCTGGCTCGCCGTATTTGCTGATCGCGTCTCCGGCGTGCTCGACCTTGAGCATGGCAGCGACGCGATCATCCAGATCGGCGACCGTGCGATGCAGACGCTGCGCGAGCAGCCGCGCGATGCTGGACTTGCCGGAGCCGCGGAGGCCGATGAGGATGAGGATGGTGTGGGGTTCGAGCACGATGTCAGAGTATCGACTTTTGCGGGCGTGGGCTTTTTTCTTCGTGGCACGGGCTTACCAGCCCGTGTTTCGGGCGCTTCGCCCGAAGCGAGTAATGTGTGAGTTGTAAACGTGTGAGGGAACAAAGGCATTCAGGCCGCGGCGGCCTGAACATGGGCTAGTAAGCCCATGCCACGGAGCAAAATGCAACAACCCTCGCGTGGCGAGGGTTGTTGACGGGGGCTCGACGGGCGCAGGGCTGTGACCCGCGGCTGTCAGCATCGTTCGATTATTCCTTGGCGCGGCCGATGTACGAACCGTCTGCGGTGGAGATCTTTACCGTCTCGCCGATCTTGATGAAAGAGGGGACGCGGGTGGCGAGGCCGGTTTCGAGGGTCGCGTCCTTGAGCTGGTTGGTCGCGGTCGCGCCTTTGATTTCGGGCGAGGTGTCCTTGATCTGGAGTTCGACGGAAAGCGGCAGCTCGATGGTGAGCGGGTTCTCGTTGTAGCAGAGGACCACTGTGGTCGCGTTGGGGCGGAGGTACTGCAGCGCGTCGCCGAGGACATCCTTGGGCATGACGATCTGGTCGTATGTTTCGGCATCCATGAAGGTCGCGCCGTGGCCGTCGGAGAACAGATACTCCATGGGGCGGCGGTCCAGGTCGATGACTTCCATGTCTTCGGAGGGCTGGCAGCGCTTCTCGATCTGACCGCCGGTTTGGACGTTCTTAAACTTGATGTTCACGAAAGAGCGGAGGTTGCCGGGGTTGCGGAACTCGGTTCCAACGATGACCCAGAGCTTGCCGTCCATTTTGACGCCAGAACCCGCTCGAATATCGATGGCCTTCATGTGCTGTATCCTGAGTGCTGATGAACCGTGATTTGTCGGTTTTAGGGGGCCGATCGTAGGCCAGCGAGGCGGGGGACGTGACGAAGAGACGGAGCGACGACGTGACGAAGTTCAGCAGGTGTTTGGGAGTGCGGGGGATGATTGTGGGCGGTGTTGTGCTCGCGACACTGGTTGCGGGGTGTGGGCCGAGCACGTCGGCGTTGACTGTCGAACTTCGTACCGCAGAGACGCACGCGCCGATTGTGGGCGCGGCGGTGGCGGCTGATTCGCTGGCGCTTGGTCCGTCGCTGGCGGTGGGAGACATTGTGGATGATCTCATCGGGCGACGGGCGGCGTTCTCGGATCGCGCGAGGACGGATGCGGTGGGGATCGCGCGGCTGGAACACATCGCGGATCGAGCGATCCGGGTCACGGTCATCGGAAACGATGTCACGCCGATGTGTGTGCTGGTGGATCAATCGCTGACGAGCACACCGACGGATTGGATGCCGATGGAGGGTTCATCATTGATGGAGTTCCGGGTGGCCGCGCCGGGAATCAGAGCCGAGCGGCGTAAGCCGCCGGATGTGCATTAAAAACACGAATCGCTGGAGGACCGCCGTGGGCTTACGCCCAGCGGCTCTGATCACACCGTCATCGGCTTGGCACTGATCTTGGGCTGGATGGGGCGTGGGGCCTGCTGGTGGGTTTTCTTGGCGCGATGGGTGGACCAGTCGGTGACGCTGAGGTCTGGGTCGGTTGTTTCGCCCGCGTGGACGCGCAGGATGTCGTAGGTGTTGTTGCGCTGCGCGGGGGTGAAGCCGGCGTCGCGGATGAGGCGGCAGAGGACGGCCTCATCGAGGCAATAAGTCGTGCCCGCGCTGGAGACGACGTTCTCCTCCATCATGACGCTGCCCATATCGCTCGCGCCGTAGGAGAGCGCGACCTGGCCGATGTGCGGGCCCATCGTGACCCAACTGGCGCCGATGGAGTAGATGTTGTCCAGGAAGAGCCGCGAGAGGGCTTGGGTGCGGAGATAGTCCGTCGCGCTGCTCATACGGACGCGTTTGCCGAAGAGCGCGTGCGTGCTTGTGTGGGTACCCCGCCGGTCCCCGGCGGTTTCCGTGACGAGCCCGCCGGGGACCGGCGGGGTACCCATCGCCTCAAAGTCGAACACATCCGCCTCGCGCTTGCCGACGGGCCATTTTCCGACGCCGCGGCCATAGTCCCAGGCACGCGCGACGGCATCCCCGGGGAACTCGCGAGCCAGCTCGGCTTCATCCACGCCCCAATCCGGCACCCGGCCCAGCGGCGTGTTTTCACGCTGGAAAGGCCATGAAATGAATGCTTTGTAGTGGCCTTGCGTACCCCGCCGGTCCCCGGCGGTCTGTTCGTCACTCCCTCCGGGGACCGGCGGGGTACCCAAAGCTCTGTCCTGCCACTTCCGCACCATCCACATGTGGTGGATGCGATCGGCGTGGCCTTCGATGTGGCCGAACATCATCGTCGCGCTGGTGAACATGCCGAGCGAGTGCGCGACGTACATGCATGTCAGCCATGCCTCGGCATCGCATTTGCCCAAGCCAATCTTGCGGCGCACGGGGTCGGCGAAAATCTCGCCGCCGCCTCCGGGGAGCGAGTCCAGGCCCGCGTCGCGCAGACGCACCATCACCCAGCGAATCTTCTCTTCGAGATTCGCGCCGGGCGGATCGAAGAAGTGGACGAACTCGATGAACTCGGGCGGGCTGAAGGCGTGGATGTGAATCTTTGGGAACTTGGATTTGATGCCCGAGAGCAGCTTGACGTACCACTCCAGCGGGAGCGCGGGATTCATGCCGCCCTGCATGAGAATCTGCGTGCCGCCGATCTCTTGCAGCGCGGCGATCTTCTCGTGAATCTGCGCCGGGTCCAGCGTGTACGCGTCGTGATCGTCGGCATCGCGCCGGAAGGCGCAGAAGGTGCAACGGGCGTTGCAGACGTTGGTGTAGTTGATGTTGCGGTCGATGATGTACGTGCGGAGATGGTCGCCGTGGATCGCCCGCGCGCGGGCATCCGCCCAGCGACCGAGGGAGTGCAGCGGCATTGCCTTGAAGAGCTCGATCCCCTGCTCGGGAGTCAGCCGCGCCTGCCCTGCGGCCACGGCGCGCAGCAGCCCGGGGTCGTTGGCCTCGTACGTGGGATGCTCTGGTGGTGGTCGGTAAATCATGTTTTCAGAGCCGATTTTCAGAGCCGAGCGGCGTAAGCCGCCGGGTGGTTTCTCCGCAGAGTCCTGTATTCAATCCCGCATCTTCCCAGTTTTCAATATAAACTGAAAAGAATCCATGCCGAACCGAGGCCAATCGTACGGACGCCGCACGCGCGCCGTGGTGGCCAGCAGTATGCGGACGCGGGGACGTGCAGCAGGGTTGGCCGCACCGTCTGCGCCGCCTGCGCCGATCCAGCATTCTCGCGCGGGGCTTCCCACGTTCAAGGCGGGTGAATCACGCGCGCTGCGCCGTCGATATCGGAGCAACGCACGCCCTCGAGGGCAAGGACAGTTTGAACATGCACCGCGCTCCGCAACCACATGTCAGTGACGCCGTCCGGCAACTCCGGATGTGGGTCACGATCGCCGCCACGCTCCTCGGGGTCTGCTGCGGCTTACAGATGCTCACGTACTGCTTCGCGGCGTTTACGGATGCACGTTTCGAGGATGTGCGCACGGTGAAGCAAGACAAGCCGCTGCGCGTGGTGAACTCAGTCAGCGAACAAGCAAGCGGCGAGAGCGAGCCGGGCGTGGTCGGCGGGATGCGCACGGCGCAGATTGAGGGTGGCAAGGCCGCGCTGGAGATGACGCGTGTGCGCGGCGCGACGGATGTGGTGCTCAAGCGTGCGAGCGATATCGCGTGCGGCGTGGGGATCATCTCAGCGGTGATGCTCGCGCTACTCACGATGCTCGGCGTGGCGGTCGCGGGTGGTGGGAGCATTCCGGGTGTGGAGCGGGTGACGACGGCGTGTGTCTGGTCGCTGGTGCTGGGGCTGATGTGCGCGCCGTGGCAGCGGGTGATGCCGGGGCTGGGCGTGCCCGGCATCTTTGCGGCGTACGCGGACATGACGAATATTATCGATACGCACGCGATTCATGGGGCGAGCGCGGGGTCGTTTGCGCTGCTGATGCAATGGGTCGCGATGCCGCTGGTTGCGATGTTCACGGCGATGGGTGTGGGGCTGTGGTTCCGGGCGGGCGTGGAGCGGGGGATCATCGTGACTTCGCCGAGCCAACTGGATCGGGCGGTGGAGCGCGAGGTGGAGATGATCCAGAAGCGCGGGGTGGCTTCGACGGCACCCAAGTCGGTGGGAGCGCTGAATCAGGCGATTGGAAACACCAGCGGCGAGTCATCATCAGATGATCTGCGGCGCGGCGCGGCGGCGGGGACGCTCTCGGCGGTCGAGCGGGCGCTGAATGAGGCGGCGGCGATCGCGACCAGTGCGGCACATCCCGACGAGCATGGCATCACGCGTCGTCGCATCCCGCGCACGGTGGCGGATGCGGATTTCAAGAGGCCGATTTGAGCAGATGCCCGTGCGCAAGCTCGGGCAGCCCGATACGTGTCACCCGAAGGTGCCCGGGCTTGCGCCCGGGCCTCTGTTACTTCGCCAGCTTTGCGACCAATCGCCACACATCATGCGGCGTGAGCGTGCGGCCGGTGTGAGCGTTGAACTGTTCGACGAGGGCGTCAAAGGTTCCGCCATAGGGGAGCTGGTCGCGCTGGCCGAGGGAGCCGACGGTGCGGACGACTTGATCGCGGAGCCAGGTTTCTTCCTTGAGTTGCAGTTTGACCGGCAGCGTTGCGGACTTTCCGGACTTTCCGATCTTCGGGAGCTTGCCGGCTTTGCGGAGATTGTGTAGACGACGGAAGAGGTGGTACTTGTCCATCTCCGGATGCGTGCGCTGCGAGGCGGTGAAGAGGGACTCGAACTCGTTGGTGTAGGGGAGATCGTCGAGCGTACGGCCGCATTGTTTGTAGGCGGCGATGAGCGTGTCGAACTTTTGGGGGCGGGTGTCGTGGGAGTCGGAGGGGGATTTGGTGATGGGGAAGAGAGAGGTGGGCTTTGGGATGGGAGAAGGAGTGGATGAGCGAGAGGGCTTTGCGAGATGTGATGGGGACGGCGAAACATCACTGGCGGGCGAGCCGCCAGTGCCACCCTTTGCTGAAAGAAAAGTAGAAGAAGAGGAAGAGGCAGGAGCGGGAGAAGACATGGGCGGGACGCCCATTCCACAGAGCCAGTCGCGGTAGCCGCCTGCGCCGAGGCCGGCGTGGCCGCTGCTGCGGTAGCGTTTGACGACGTTGGCCGCGCCGAGGTGGTCGAAGATGTCCTCGTCGATGCGGGCGGACTTGCTCATGGCGCGGCAGGCGTCGCGGATTTCCTCAATGTCCAGCAGTGCGAGCGAGTGTCGCTTGGTCTTGTCGCAGAGGCGGACGAGGTGGCCGACGATCTGATGGGCGGTGCGGAAGGGGATGCCCTTCTGCACGAGATACTCGGCGAGCACGGTGGCGTCGAGGTGGCCGCGGTTCAGTGTGGAGGCGATGTGATCGGCGTTGAAGGTGGCGGTGGCGACGATCCGCGCGGCCATCTCCAGCGAGTCTTTCAGCGTGTCGAACGCAGCGAAGACGTGGCGTTTGTCCTCCTGCAGGTCGCGGTTGTACGCGAGCGGAAGGCCTTTGAGGATGGTAGCGAGGGCCATGTGGTGGCCGTAGATGTTGCCGCAGCGGCCGCGGATCAGCTCGAGCATGTCCGGGTTGCGCTTCTGCGGCATCATGCTGGAGCCGGTGGTGTATTGCTCGCCGAGGGTGACGAAGCCGAACTCGGTGGAGCAGTAGAGGATCCATTGCTCGGCGAGGCGAGAGAGGTGCATCGCGGTGCGCGAGCAGGCGTGCAGGAAGTCGAGCGCCTCATCGCGCGATGCGGTGGAGTCAATGGAACTGAGCGAGGGCGCGGCGAAGCCGAGATCGGCGGCGGTCTGCGCGCGGTTGAGCGGGAGCGTGGAACCGGCGACCGCGCCGGAGCCGAGCGGGGAGGCGGCGAGGCCGTCTTCCCATGCGGGCATGGACTCGAAGAGGCGGGCATCACGGGCGAACATGGCCCACCACGCCATGCACTCCGCGCCGAGCACGGCGGGCTGAGCGCGCTGGACGTGGGTGTAGGTCGGGATGATGATGTCGCCCTGAGCGCGGGCGAGAGTGACGAAGGAGGTTTGGAGATTGCTGGTCGAAGTGGCGAGTGTGGCGCACGCTTCGCGGAGCCAGAGCCGGAGGTCGAGCGCAACTTGGTCGTTGCGGGAGCGGCCGGTGTGCAGCTTGCGACCGGAATCACCGATCTTCTCGACCAGCGCGGCCTCGACGCACATGTGGACATCTTCGAGCTCGATCTTCCAGCCGGGCCATGCGCCGGAAACGCCGACGGCGGTTGCTCCGGCGGGAGAGCGCTCGATCTCGCGGGTGATCTCGGAGAGGCCGCGCTCGATGGCGGCGTAGTCCTCGCGGGTGATAAGCCCGGTGCTGGCGAGCATCCGCGCGTGGGCGAGTGAGCCGCGGATGTCGGCGGCGTACATGCGGGTGTCGTACGAGAGCGACTCGACGAAGCGAGCAGCGAGCGGATCGGTGGCGGAGCCCTCGCCGTGTTTGACGTGTTCCCAGGGCTTGGCAGTGGGGGAGGTTGGGGGGGACTTCTTGCTCATGGGGTGTGTGGCGGACGCTCGTGAAGGATGTCGTCGGCGGTTTTGCGCAGAACGGGGACGTCGTGCAGAATGATGGGCCAGACTTTTTCGTAGTTCACTACGTGATAGCCGTGGGCGAGGATGTTGCGGAAGTCGATGATGCCACGGGCTTGTGGGAATCGCAAACTCAGACCCGGTTCGAGCGCGAGCGTGCGTTTGAGTGCTTCCGCGGCGATCTCGAACTCGCGCTCGACACCGGATCGTCGGAAGCGATCCGCAACGAACTGCTCATAGGTCAGACCCTGCGTGGCATGGAGGATGAGATCGCACGACGCGCGGATATCCCAAAGCCAGTGGCGAATGTCACGCTGCGACATAAACGGGTACCTTGCTTTGCTCGACAGCGGAGCGGAAGTATGGCGATGCGCGGGAGTGCTGGTCACGCAAGGCACCGAGCATCATGACATCCACCTCGCGGCCGAAGAGAGTCTCGCAATCTCGCTTGAAGTCGAAATACTTCTTCATCCACGGTCCAAGATCGTCATCGAGAAAATCCACAAGCAGGTCAACGTCCGAACGCGATGGATCGAACGAGCCGTCATCCGTGGCGGCGGAGCCGAAGAGATAGAGCTCGCGAATCCGGTGCTTGATGCACAGGTCGCGGAGGGCGGGGAGGTGTTTGGCGATCTCGGGACGCATGTGGGAAATGATATGAGGTTCGGCCCGATCGGGTTGGGCTCGGGAGACTCGGGCTGGCGATTTTCTATGGCTTGCTGGGAATCTCTGGCTCCGCGATGAGTCTGCGGGTTTCTTCGTTGCCGGGCACGGCGAACTCGGGTGCGCTCAAGATGCGGCCGTCGCTCAGGGCGAAGATGTACTCGCCGCCGTCGGGAACGTTCCAGACGTTGACACTGCCGCGCCAGCCCGACGCGATTTTCGCGAGGCGGAGTTTGCGAAGGTCATAGTCGGCGCATGTCCCGCCAGCGAGTAAGACACGCGCTTTGGTTTGGGCTTCTTCGGCCCGCAGGAGTGAGGTGATGCGTTTGCGTGCTTCAGGTTGCGCGATCGATCCTGGTGGGAAGACTGGGATGTGGGCGACATCCTGAATGCCGATCGGGTTGAATCTGGCCACCCACACCTGACTCGATGGCTTTGTTTCGCCCTCAGCGAGCGGCCCGCGCTGGGCGGTCCACATCATGTATTTGCCGTCATCGGAGAACACGGGCAGGACATCCGCGCCGTTGGCGTATGTGATGCGCCGGTGGCGGAGGGTGGAAGAGGAGTCGGATGCGTCCAGTGCGCCTGCACGACTCTGCGGAGGAACCGCAGAGTCGTGCCACCCTGAGGGGGGGGCTTCGACGGCGAACACTTCGTAGTTGGCGTGGCCCATCTCGCTGGTGCCGTAGATGAGGAACTTGCCGCTGGGGTGCCAGAAGGGGGCCCAGTTGACGTGCTCGTTGTTGGTGACTTGATACTCGTGCGAGATGCCGCTCGGCATGCCGCTGCTATCAAAGGTGAGGTCGGCGACGAAGAGTTGCAGCAGGTCGTTGCCGACGCGGTCGGAGCGGTAGCAGATGCGTTTGTTGTCGGGTGAGAAGAAGGGGCCGCCGTCGTAGCCGTCGGCGTGGACAAGTTCGCGGTGCTCGCCGGTCTGGGTGTTGTAGATCCAGATATCGGCGTCGTCCTTGCCGCGGGTGGGCTCGGCGCGGACGTGGGAGTAGAGGATGAACTTGCCATCCTTGGAGAAGGAGCATTCGGCGTCGTAGTTGGGAAGTGTGAAGACGGGCTTGGCGCTCAGTGCATCGCCGGACCAGCGCGGCTCGGGCGCGCCGGGTTGGAGATCGCGGAAGATTTCGGGCACGGTGCGCGAGACGACATCCATCTCGTGCGGGAACATCCAGACGTAGTTGCGGGTGCCGACCTGGAAGCCGGGGCGCTGCGTGTTGCCGGGGCGAGTGAGCGTGGAGCCGAAGATGACGTGGGCTTTGTTGATGGGATCGAACCAGCCGCAGGTGTTGGCGGATTCGCTCGGGCTGATCTTCACCGCGGCGTCGAGGCCGCTGATGCCGGACTTGTCGTAGCGGAGCCGCGCGACGTACATGGCGTAGAAGGGGTCGGGATCGGTGCCGGTTTGTGGCACGGGGACGGCCTGGAAGATGACCCAGCGTGGCGGGGAGTTGTGGTCAAAGTAGGCCTCGCCGGCTTTGACAAACTTGTCGCGCGAGGTGAGTTGAAGGTGGGAGGTGAGGAGAGGGGATTCGAGGGATTTGTAGTCGAGGGGTTGGGGGCTGGGGGTTGGGGACTGGGGAGCGGTTGCTGAAGCGGGCGCGGGATCGCCTGGCTTCGCGCTCGGTGAGCAAGCGAATAGGGCGAGGGGCGCGAGGAGTGGGAGGGCGATGACGGCGGCGCGGCGTGTGTTCACGCGGAGAGGGTAGTGGGGTTAGGGCCAGTGTTCGTGGTTGGCGGCGACGGGGAGGAGGGATTCCGTGGCTTCGGACTTGAGGGATGGAAGTGGATCGCCGTCGGTGATGTTTTGCAGCAGCGCAGCGAAGGCGGTGATGAGTTCGGGGGGGATGGAGTCGAGGGCCGCGGGGCTGGCGGGAGCGCAGGGGACTTCGGGTGGAATGGCCGCGGGGTGTGGCTGTGGTGATTCGGCGATCGGCGACTCTTGTGGTGCGGCGATGAGGGCTTGCGCGAGGGGAGCGGACGCGGCGGGGGTGGGAGTTGCGTAGAGCGGGGAGGCGTATCGCGGCGCGTGCGTGTGCGATGCTGGGTGGCTCGCGGCGGCGGGGATGCGCGGGGGCGGAATTCGGGTGGGGCGGAGGGTGGTGATGCGGAAAAAGAGGGAAGCGGCGCGGAGGGCGACGGCGTGGGTGCGCTCGCGTTCGGCAAGGGTGAGAGTGGAGAGGTCGGTGGCGTTGTAGGATTTGAGGAGGCGGTTGAGGGTGGTGATGGTGGGGGCGATGTTGGCCGCGGCGATGGTGCGGATGCGATCGCAGAAACCGGATCGGAGGGCGTCGAGGGTTTGCGAGGTTTCGTCGGAGGCGATCCAGAGGGAGAGGGCGGCGAGCGAGGTGTTGTGGCGGGAGGCAACTTCGCGCAGGGAGAGATCGGGATCGAGAAGTTCGTCGATCAGGAGCAGGGTGCGCTCGGGTGCGGGGTTGAAGAGGGCGGTTGGCATGGGGAGAATGTACAGTGGGTGTTTGGGTGTGTCAAGGAAAATGTGTGGGGTTTGTGAGGATAGTTGTAAGTCTAGTGTTGACAGGGAGTTCAAGCCGTGGACGGCGAGAATGTGGGAATTCTGGATCAGGTTGGCCAATACCGAACGCGGTTTGACGTATCTAGTGAAGAGGGCGGTTCGCTATGGCTGGTAAAAACCGCTGGTGATGATTTGGGGAGGGAGAAATCTGTCACACACGGAGTCGTCATGAACAGGATTTTCTTTTGCATTCCGACCAGGTTGTTTCTCGGAGCGGTATTGACGGTTGTGGCGTTGAGTTGGGCGGGGAGAGCGCACGGGCAGAGTTGCGATGCTCGCGGGGTGATTGTGCCGAGCGAGATCGAGTTTCCGCTGAACGCGAACATCGCCGCGATGGACTGGTTTGATCTCGAGGGGAATGGCCAGCAGACGCTGGTCGCGGGGTTGTACTCGTATCCATCGAGCGCGATCAGTTCGTTTTGGAAACTTGGACCCAGTGGATGGACACCGATGGGGACGAGGCGCGCGTCGGTGATAGCGATGGCGATGTTTGACAACGGGTCGGGGAGATCGCTGTTTGCGGCGGTAGACTATGCGTTGTTGCAATGGCAGAATGGGCAGTGGCAAACCGCAGTGAACTCGACACTGATAGGCGACCGTGTACTTGCCTTGCAGGAGTTTGATGATGGGACGGGCCCCGCGCTCTACATAGGCATCGACAACCAGCAGACAACCGCTCGCACGTCGGTGCTGCGTTTGCGGAATGGAGCCCTAGAAGGTGTGGGGATCGCCAGCCAGTTGTCGGGGAAAGTGCAAGGATTTGCAGTGTTTGATGAGGATGGCGCAGGGCCGAACCCGCCTCGACTGTTTGCGGTGGGGCAGGTGAATGTCAACTCGACGCCGGTGATCGCGGCGCGGTGGGATGGTGCGCAGTGGACATCGGTGGGAACTTTCACGTCGATCTCTCCGTGGTGCAAAACTGTGACGGGGATCAGTACGGGATCACTCCGCGGGCTGTATGTTTCGGGGCATGGGCTGCCGCCAGTTGCGGGGTCTACGAGCATTTCGCAGAGCGTAATGAAATGGGATGGTAACAACTGGGGTTTGCTGCCGGGGAACCGTGACACATACTGGATAAACGCCATGACGGGCGTGCGATGGACCTTGCGCCCGGTTGTGGAGCCGTCGGGTGCGATGGCGATGTACATGCGAGGGGATTTGACGTATCGCTTTGATGGATCAACTGTGAAACTGGTTCGAGGAGTGAACGGGTTGTTCGGGCTTACCAATGGGAATGGAACAATGCCGCTGGTCGTGATGCCGGCGCGGGGGGCAGGGCCGATGACGCTGCTGTGTCCGCAAGATGTGGGGAGCGGGCTTGGGAGTACCCGGCGGCTTTCGCAGATCGCGTTGTGTCTGGCGAGTCCGGCAGATATCAACGCGGATGGGCGCGTTGGAGTAGATGACCTTCTCGCGTATGTGGACGCGTGGCTGGCGCAGCGGATCGAGGCGGACTACATCTACGTGCGAGATGTCAACTCGAACGATCTGTTCGCCTACTTGAACGCGTGGCTTCTCGGATGAGAGAGTTTGGGCGTCGGGCGAGAGTCTTCGGTGCGGTGTGGTGCGCGACGTCGTGTTGGAAACGGTGAAGATGCGGTACTTGTTGGGGGTTCATGTACTGCCGCCCCGCCGGGGCTTGCAACCTGAATGCAGGAAAAGAGTTGGCGGCCCACCTTCCGTGGGCTGACGCCCACGGCAACGAACTGCACGGCCCTCCGGGCCTCAGGAGTGTGTGATCGAAGCATCGGTGTTCATCGGAGCTGACCCGCACTCCGGACACTTCGCGCCGGCCCCCATCTTGGCCTTCGCACGAAGTGCGCACGAACGTTGCCGGTGGTGAGGCGAGCGCTTCGCGAGCAAACCACCGGTCGGGCAAGTCCATCATTCTCTACTTCTTCTTTGTCTTCCCGCCCAGCGGGCGGACGAATCGGACGTCTTAATCGCGCACGAGCCCCAGAGTCGTTCGCCCTGTCGGGCGAGGAAAAGAAAAAAACAAATAGAGAGTTGTGTCTCGCCCCCCGGTGGCTTGCTCGGCTCGAAGCGGCCTCGCTTCACCACCGGCAACGGTCGTGCGCACTCCGTGCGAAAGGTAAATAGAAGTTGAGGCGGGGGCGAATGCGTGTCGGTGCCAAGGATTGCGGCGTGATGAATGAGGCACGGTTGAACGTGGTCCAGGCGACTCCGCGGTATGTCGTGATCGACAAACCCGCGGGGATGCTGTCCGTGGAGGGGAAGGGCGAGCACAACAAGGACTGCGCGGCGGCGCGGGTTCGGGAGTGTTTTGCGGGGGCGACGGGGCCGCTGGTGGTGCATCGGCTGGATATGGATACGTCGGGGCTGCTGGTGTTCGGGCTGGATGCGGAAGCGCAGCGAGAGCTGTCGATGCAGTTTCAGAATCGGGAGGTCCAGAAGCGGTATGTCGCGCTGGTGGAGGGGGTGATGGGGGCGGAGCGCGGGGAGATTGATGTGGCGATGCGGGCGGATGTGGAGAATCGGCCGCGGCAGGTGGTGGATGTGGAGCGGGGGCGCGCGAGCGTGACGAAGTGGAGGTTGCTGAGCGTGGAGGTGGATCGGTCGCGGGTGGAGCTGGAGCCGCTGACGGGGCGGACGCATCAGCTTCGGGTACACATGGCGCATGTGGGGCACGCGATTGTGGGGGATGTGCTCTATGGGAATGGGGAACGCGGCGGGGAGCGGTTGATGCTGCACGCGAGTTGGTTGAGGTTTCGTGCGCCGGGGAGTGGAGAGTGGGTCGAGGTTGGGAGTGGGGTGGGGTTTTAGTCGTGCGGAGTTCAGAGTGCGGAGTGCAGAGTTGAAGAACCGCCCACGCGGAGTGTGGGGGTACCCAAGAACACGGGCGGGACGCCCGTGCCACCGAGTCAGACGCGGTCGATTGTGCCGGACTGGGGGACGTGGAGTTTCATGTGCAGGAGCACCTTCGTGAGGCCATGGACGTCGGCGTCGGTGAAGGAGTGGGTGTCGTGGCTGTCGGCGTCGAGGACGGACCAGCAGTCGGCGTCGTAGGAATCCATGCAGGGGATGACGACTTCGGAGCGGTCGCGGGGGTCGCAGGCGATGTAGCCGGCGCGGAGGTTATTGACGTCGGTGACGACGAACGGGCGGCGGGTGTGGAAGGACTGGCCGCAGGCCCCGAACAGGGCGATGGGTGAGCAGGCGGGCTTGTCGCGGCGCGGGCCGAGGATGAGCTCATCGTCGTCGGGGTTCTTGAGGTAGAAGCCGATCCACGAGCAGCCCTTGGGGGAGAGCTCGATCCAGAGGGTGTCGATGGTGGACTGCATGTCGCGTGTGCGATCGCCGGTGGGGTAGATGCTGGCGATGACGGCGGCGTAGTTGCGTTCGTACATGAGGGAGAGAGTATCGGCGGAAGAGGAAAGGGGGAAGAGTTGAAGGCACGGCTCCGGAGAGCCGTGCCAGCAAAGGCAGGTGAAATGAAAAACGCACGGTGAGGACCGTGCGAGGGGGAACCATGAATGCGGATGAAGGGGTGGGGTATCCGCAAGAGCCGGTTCGGAGAACCTGGTATCCAAAGCGAAACCCGGTTCGGAGAACCGTGGTACCCAGAGTTAGAGGGTGGCGGAAGTGTAGGGGAGGAGGCCCATGAAGCGGGCGTGCTTGATGGCGCGGGAGACCATGCGCTGCTCGGTGGCATTGGTCTGGAGGCGCTTGCGGCCATAGATTTTGCCGTTGGGAGACATCATGCGGCGGAGGTTCTCGACATCCTTGTAGTCAACGAACACTTTACCGGCTCCGCCGGTCTTGGTGGCTTTGATTTTGGGCTGAGAACCGAAGCGGGGGAATCGTGACATGCTGGCTGAGCTCCGTCGTGGGATAGTGCCCGGGGGACCGGCGAACAACGCCGGGGGTGCGGGCGACGGGGTGGATGGGAGGGGAGGGTAGGCGGGGAAACGGGGAAGGGGAGATTAGGACCAGGATTAGGAGCAGGTTTAGGACAGGAAGGGGAGGGGGTGCCACGCGGAGCGTGGCGGTACCCAAGCGGGAGGATCAGGATGGTTGGCAGCGACAGGAGCGGTTAGGGGCGGCGATGATGACGAGGCCCATAGCCAGCAGGATGGTGTTTTGGATGATGTTGCAGGGGCCGACGATGGGGGGGCAGAAGGGGGAGAGTTTGCCGAAGCAGCCGCACTCGACGGCGAGGCCGCGGGCGAGGGCTTGGATGATGAGGATGAGGAAGACGACCAGGAGAGCGGAGAGGACGATGGCCGCGCCGCGCTTCCAGATGCCCAGGAAGAGAAGGGTGGCGGCGAGGACTTCAACCCAAGGGACGACGCCGACGGAGAGTTTGACGAGGACATCCGGGAGGCCGAGCTTGAAGGCGTGGATGGAATCAGAGAAGAGGATGGGGCCGTTGGGAGGGCGGAGTTTGTTGAAGGCGGCCCAGAGGAAGAGCGCGGCGAGGATGACCTCGCAGCGCGACGAGATGCACGAGAGAAGCGAGGGCTTGGTGCAGGTGCAGTTGCCCGTGCTGCAAGCGGCTTGGGAGGTGGCGGAGGTCATTCGCGTTCTTCTCCGGTGGTGACGGGGTGGCCGAGGGCGGTCCAGCCGGGGATGCCGTCGTGCATGACATAAGTGGATTTGTACCCTGAGCCGGTGAGCATTCGGGCGACGGCTTCGGACTCGTCGCAGTGGCCGCCGGAGCAGTAGACGACGAGGACCGACGAGCGCGGGATGAGCGCGAGAAACTGCGGATCGCCAGCGTCGAAGTCGGAGAGTTCCAATCGCCACGCGCCTTTGACGTGTCCGAGTTTGTAGGGGTCGAGCTTGCGGGCGTCGATGAAAGTGGCTTGCTGGTCAAAGAGGGCGCGGGCTTCGGTGACGGTGATCTGGCCGGGCTTGTTGGCCAACTCGGTCTTGGACGTTTCCTTGAACGCGATAGGGGCAGGCACGGTCGGAGGGGGCATAACGGGCGGCGATTGCTTGGGTGTCTTCTGATCGGGATTTGCGTTCAGCGGCGGCGGTGCTTCTCGCGTCAGCGAGATCGGGCGGAACGCGAAAGCGTCGGCGGTGCCGATGGCCGCGCCGATGGCGATGATGGCGACCGCCTGACCGAGCATGGATTTGCAGAGGCAGGGCATGTGACCTCGATGAAAAAAGGTGGTGTGGGGGGGAAAAAAAAGCCGCCCCCGAGGGTCGGCAGCTCGGATTGTGGCCAAGCGACGATCATCGGGGGCGGGAAAGGTGGCTGTGGCGAGTTACTTGGCCATGGAAGGGTCGGCCGGAGTGGCGCTCAGGGGGAGCTTGGCGGGGATGGGGGTGGCACCGCCGTAGGGGGCGGGGATCACCGCGCCACCGGGGGCCATCTTGCGGATGACGGCGGTGAAGGGAATCTTGATGGTCTCACCGCCCTTGGCGTCGGTGGAGACGGTGAGGAAGGACTGGATCATGCCGCCCTCGGCGGGGGTGACGCCGGAGATGGTGACCATGTAGTAGTTGCCGTCTTCAACCTTCTTGAAGTCGGTGACGACCTGCATGTCCTTGCGGGCATCGGTTTCGAGGGAGAGGATGTTGAAGGGCGTGCCGGTGCGGGAGTCGAAGCGGACCTCGGTGGTGAAGGGGGTGGAAGGGTCGTTTACGCGGAGGATGGCCTGCGCGGGCGAGGCCTTCACATCGCCGACGACATCCGCGCCCATGAAGTAGGGCTGGAGCTTGGCGCGCTCGTCGTTGGTCTTGATCTCGATCTGGGATTGCAGCGTGCCGATGGGCGCGCCCTTGCCGACGAGGAGCTCGACAGTGACCTTGACGAAGGTTTCGTTGTTCTCGGTGGCGGTCAGGGCTTCGCCGATGGTGGGCTTCACGAACTCGCTGTTGGAAGTGACGGACTCGACCTTGAAGCCCTCTTTGCGGCCAGTGATGGTGAGCTTGGTGGTCTGGCCGGTGGTGTGGTCAACCTCGGAGAGGAACATCTTCGGGGGATCGAAGATCACCAGCGCCTTGACGTTGGCGGTGAGGGTGGCGATCTGCTGGGAATAGACGCCCTGGGGGTTCACGACGGTGAAGGTGAGCGTCTTGGTCTGCGGGCCTTGGCGGTTGTGGGGATCAAAGCGGGCGGTGACTTTGCCGTTCTCGCCGGCCTTGTAGGTCGTCTTCTCGAGAGTGGGGACGGTGCAACCGCAAGAGGCGGAGACGGCGATGGTGATTTCCTTGTCGGCGATGTTGGTGAAGGTGAAGGCGTGCTCGACGGGCTCGGTGTCGGAGATGTCAGCCCAGTCGAACTTCAGACTGTCCAGCCGGAGCGCGTCGGGAAGGGCGTTGGGAGCCGCGGGAACGGGCTGCACGGAGGCGGGCATGGGGACGTTCGCGGCCGGAGGCGGAACGATGGCGGGCGTGCTGGGAACAGTGGGCTTGGGGGCGTCGGGCTGGCCCGCCGCGCCGGGGGCTTGGGCGAGGGAGAGGGAGACGGGGAGGGCCACTGCGGCGAGCAGGGCGACGATGCGAATCGAGGACTTCATAAGCTGGTTGCTCCGAGAGGTGTTTCGGGGTTGAGTGGCGGGACAAACGGGGCGAACGGTTCTGCCGGGCTGGTTTTACGCGACCAGGGCATCGGCGTTCGCCGGGTCGGGATCATTCGCAGGGGAGTTATCGGTGGCAATGGGGCCCAGATCGCCACGATTGAAGGATTCGAGGGCGGAATAGACCTCGGCGGGGGCGGGGGCCATGCGGATGTGCTCGCGGAGGGCGCGGCAGGGGCCGAGCCGCTTGGCGAACCAGGAGATGCGCCGGCGAATCTGGAACATGGCGTAGCGGTCATCGCGATATTCGCGCATGAGATCAAAGTAGCGCCGGATGAGGGTGAGGATTTCGGCGCGGTCGGGGGGAAGTGGGAGCGTGCCGGTGGTTTGCAAGGACCACGCGTCGCGGAAGATCCACGGAGTGGAGAGCGCACCGCGCCCGATCATGACGCCGTCGCAACCGGTGCGGGCGATCATGTCGAGCACATGCTGCGGTTCGGTGACATCGCCGTTGCCGATGACGGGCGTAGATGGGCTGGCGGACTTGACGGCTTCGACGACGCGCTTGATGCCGTCGTGATTGACGACGCCCTGGAACTTCTGCTGCGTGGTGCGCCCGTGGATGGTGATCATGGATGCGCCGGCGGCGATGAGACGCGGCGCGAGGGTTTGGGCGACTGGCTCGCAGTCGAACCAGCCGAGGCGCAGCTTGCAGGTGACGGGGATTGGATTCGGGCCGGACGCAACGGCGGCGACGACGCGCTCGACGACGGTGGTGGCGGTGTCGGGGATGCAAAGGAGTTTGGAGCCGCCGTCTTTCTTGGTGACTTTGTCAACCGGGCAGCCCATGTTGATATCGATGATGGTCGCGCCGTGGTCGCGGGCCCAGCGTGCGCCGTCGGCCATGATGTCCGGGTCGCCGCCGTAGAGCTGCATGCCGACGGGTTTGTCGAAGGCGTTGGTCTGCGCGAGATCGAGGGAGGTTGCAGTGCCGCGCAGGAGACCCTGCGGAGAAAGGAGATCGGTGCAGGCGAGCCCGAGGCCGCCATATTCGCGGCAGACGGTGCGGAATGCGAGATCGCAGTAGCCCGCGATGGGGGCCAAGAGGAGGTTGGTGGGGAGATGAACGTGGGAGATGCGAAGCATGGGGATCAGCGGCGGGACTTTCGCGCAGGAGTGCGTTTGGTGTGGCCGTTGCCTGTTCCCTCAACGAATGCGACATGGAGATATGGAACGGTGGCGAACTTGTCGGAGTTTGGAGCGGCGATGAAGACCCAAGACTTCATGGGGACGACGAGCGCGGGGTTTGTCACGAGATACGACTTGCCGCTGCTGGCGCGGATGCGAAAGGGGTGGAACGGTTCGCGGGACATGAACTCGCGGATGGCGTCGATGATCATGAGGAAGTATAGAAGCGGTCAGGCAGCCCAGTCGATTTCGCGTCAGGGTAGAAGTTGATTGGAGTCTGATGGAGAAATGACGCGAACGCCGCGGGATGTGCGAGAACGAGCAAGTCCGAATCTCCCGTGATTTGAAAATCGGCTTTGCCGGCGAGGGCGGAGCCGAGCAGCGGGGCATCGGTCTTGTCTCGACAGACGTTCGCAGGCAGGGGAATCGGTTTGTGCATCTAGGAGTAGCGAAGAATGTGTACAAGACACCCGGCAGCACACTCGGGAGGTGCGCCGAACTTGGCGATGGCGATACACTCAAACTCCTGCAACACCTGATGCGATGTCAAGAGTTTCCAATCCTCCGAGGCGATGCATTCGTCCATGACGGATTCGCACGCAAGGCTGGAGAAGAGCGCGGATATCCAAACGTTGGTGTCGAGGAAGATTCTCACGAGACGAACTTGAAGATGTTCTCGTCGGTGAGGATGCCGCCTGCCTGAGCAAGGGGTCGGGCAGTCGCCCTGATGCGGCGGAGTTCCTCATGGGCGACGAAGCGGCGGGCGGCCTCGCGAGCCAGTTCACTCTCGGGGCGTTTGGATTTCTTTGAGAGTTTTTGGAGATCGCTGCGGAGGCGCTCATCCAAACGAAATGAAAGCATTCGAGTTATGGTTCGTGATTGTATCACGATATCGAGTATCGCGCAACGGATATCGAACCGGACGGGCCTTGGCGGAGTCAAAGGAAGGGCGAGAACTCTGCTCGATTGTCGCTAGCATCCGACCCCGTGTACCAATCCCTCCTCACTCGCCGCTATCTCACCAGCAAGGTCATGCCGTGGCTGGCGATGACTTCGGTGGCGCTGTGCTGCATGTTGACGCTGCTGGTGTGGTCGATCATGGGGGGGTTTCTGGATGTGTTCCGGGACATCGGGCGGAAGATGGAGGGGGATGTCAGCATCAAGTGGGACACGGTGGGGTTTGCGCACTACGACGATCTGATCGCGCGGCTGGAGAAGGATGCGCTGGTGGCGGGGGCCGCGCCGGTGATTACCACGTATGGGATGGTGTCGCTGCCGGATGATCGGTCGTTCGCGGCGACGATTCAGGGTGTGGATGAGCGATACGCGCGGGTGAGCAACTACAACGAGTCGCTCTGGTGGCGGCCGGAGGTCGAGCCGGCGAAGACGGATGTGCTGGGGAAGGCGTTCGTGGACGCGAAGAAGCGCGGCGTGCCGCTGGCGCAGGTAGCGAAGGAACGGGGCATCGATACAACCGCGATGGATCAGCGGCTGGACCCGAACTGGTGGACGAAAGTGCAGGATGATTTCCGCGGATCGCCGACGATCAACGGGAGCCCGGTGGAGTCGCCCGCGCCGGGTGCGTTCAAGCCCTGGCCGCAGATGTTGGAGGATGGGAAACAGTTGATGGTGACGGACCCTAAAACGGGTCAGCGACGATCTGCGGCGGTGCCGGGGATCGAGGTCGGAGGATTTCTGGCGCGGAAGCCGGGGGGCTGGTACAACATCAATGAGTTCGCGGCATCGCGCCGGAGCGATGGGAAGAACGTGTGGTCGGGTGCGTTCCTGCCTTGGCGGAGCATCACGCTGACGGTGCTGCCGATGGACAAGGCGGGGCGCGACATCGCGACGCGGTCCATCAAACTTCCGGTGGCGAATGAGTATCGCACTGGGTTCTTCGAGACGGACAAGAACACGGTGCTGGTGCATCTCTCGGTGTTGCAGAAGTTGCTGAAGATGGAGCAGGGCGAGGTGCTCGAGAGCGGGCCGCTGAATCCGTATGCGGTGGAAGATGCTGGGAACGGTGGGGAGCGGCCGGTGCAGGCGCGAGTGGTCAAGGTCGCGCCGGCGAAGGTGACGACGGTGCTGGTGAAAGCGAAAGAAAAAGTGGGGAGCGAGAAGCTGCGGGACAGGTGTTTGGAGATTTACAAGGAGTTCGCCGCGGCCCATGATGGGGAGGTGCCGTCGTTTGACCAGATGGCCAATGGGAAGGGAATCAGCACCTGGGAGCGGCGGTTTGCGCTGTTCATCGGACAGGTGGAAAAGGAGACGGTGACGGTGCTGATGATCCTGCTGGTGATCTCGCTGGTCTGCACCGCTCTCATCTTGGCGATCTTCTGGTCGATGGTGAACGAGAAGACCAAGGACATCGGGATTCTGCGCAGCGTCGGGTGCTCGCGCACGGGTGTGGCGTGGGTCTGGCTGCGATATGGTGCGATCATCGGCGTGTGCGGCGCGCTGCTGGGGATCGCGGGCGGAACGCTGATCGTGTGGAACATCAACCCGATCCATGACTGGCTGGGGAGGATCGCGGGCATCAGCGTGTGGGACCCGAGCGTGTATTACCTGCCGGAGATACCAAGCAGAGTGCGCTGGGAGAAGGCGGGGATTGTGTTCTCGTGCGCGGTGGTGTTTAGCGTGCTGGGCGCGCTGGTGCCAGCGGTGCGGGCGGCGAATATGGATCCGGTGCGGGCGTTGAGGTTTGAGTAGGGCGATGTGGGATGTCGGATGTGTGATGTCGGATGTCGGACGTGGGAGCAGCGGTTTGACGAAGGTGGCGACGAATCAGGGAGCGGCATTGCGAGCCAGTGGCGGCGCGGGGATTCTGTCCGCCTCGAACGTGCGAAAGACGTATCGCCTGGGGCGTGTGGATGTGCCGGTGCTCCACGGGGTCTCCATCTCGATTCGTGAGGGTGAGTGGGTGGCGATCCTCGGGGCATCCGGGAGCGGCAAGAGCACGCTGCTGCACATTCTCGGTGGGCTGGATCGGCCGGACCCGCGGCGCGATGGGGAGCCGGATCGCACCGTCAACTTTCGCGATCAAGACCTCACGCGGATGTCATCGTCGGAACTGGATGAGTATCGCAATCTCTCAGTGGGCTTTGTGTTTCAGTTTTATCACCTGCTGCCGGAACTGACGGTGCTGGAGAACACGCTGCTGCCGGCGATGCGGAAGCACGGGCGGGTTGGGTTTCTGATGGCGCGGGCACGGCTGACGGCCGAGGCCCAGACGCTGCTGACAACCTTCGGGCTCGGGCATCGGCTCAGGCATCGTCCCGCGGAGCTTTCCGGCGGCGAACGCCAGCGGACGGCGATCGCGCGTGCGCTCATCAACGATCCGCCGGTGCTGCTGGCCGATGAGCCGACGGGAAACCTGGACCAGAAGACCGGAGAGGCGATTCTCGATACGGTGGCACACACGCGCGACGCGGGTGGGAAGGTTGGCACGGGTGGGAAACGCACGATCATCATGGTCACCCACGACCCACGCGTGGCGGCGCGGGCGGATCGCGTGGTGCGCCTGGTGGATGGGCGGGTGGTCGAGAATGTCGAGATGCTGAGGTGAGGCGTGTGGTAGAACACGGGCGGCGAGGGCGTGCGACTCTCCGTGGATGGCCTCTCTTGAAAAACTCGAATCCAAATGCGTGCCCACGCGGCCTTGCAGGGGTCTGTCAGGGTTCCCATGAGCAAAAGCCGTCCGGGCGCGGTACTATCTTGCGTGCGGGCGGCTCATGCCGCGCGACTGCCACGATTCGCCCTGTGCATTTGGAGCGTTGCTTGACGGCTGTTTCGACGAATCCGACTGCTGGCCAGCGCGGCGCGCCGCGTTCCGGTGTGGGCGACGGTGTGGCACACTGGGCGATTCCGGATTCGGTCGGGCTGGTGGCGACGGTGAGCGACCTCGGGTGCGGGATGCCCTTCGTGTTTCTGCACGGGCTGGTGGGGCTGAACGACCATTGGGAGGATGTCACGGCGCGAGTTCGTGATCGCGTGCGGTGTGTGCTGTTTGAGCTGCCGTTGCTGCGGCTGCGCGGCGACCATTGCTCGATCAACGGCGCGACGGACCTGACCGCGCGATTCGTCAAAGAACGGTTCACCGAGCCGGTGGTGTTGGTGGGCAACTCATTCGGCGGGCATGTTGCGGCGCGTCTGGCGATCGACCATCCGGAACTCGTGCGTGGCTTGGTGCTGACCGGCGCGAGCGGGATTCTTGAGAAGACGATCGTCTCGGACATTCAGATTCGCCCCAGCCGCGAGTGGCTCTCGCGGAAGATCGGCGAACTCTTCTTTGATCGCACGCACATGCGTGAGAACGATCTGGACCGTGCGTTCGGAGAACTCTCCGATCGCGGCGGAGCCCGCGCGATGATCAAACTATCGCGCTCCGCCCGCAAGGACCACCTCGGCGACCGCATGCGCGACATCCGCGTGCCCACGCTGCTGGTGTGGGGCAAGCAGGATGTGGTGACGCCCCCGGAGGCCGCGCAGGGGTTCGCACGGTCGATCCCCGGCTCAAAACTCGTCTGGCTCGACAACTGCGGGCACGCGCCGATGATCGAAAAGCCGGAAGAGTTCGCCGCGGAGATACTGGGGTTTGCGGGAGAGCTGGCGCGGCGGTGAAAATCGCAAAGCGCAACTGGCAAATCGCAAATAGGAAGAGACCGCGGCGCACAGTCAGAGTCATGCCACCCGCACAAAGAATACACGCCCGGGATGAGCGAGTCTTCGAATGAATCCCGTGGATGTTCGCCCAAGCTTCTCGCGCGGTTGGTCTGGGTTGTCTCTTTCGGGGTTCCCCGTCATCGTCTTCAGCCCAACGGGCTGACATGGAGCAGCCGGGGGCAAGCGAGGGCTTCCGAGCACCGCCCCCGGTGAGCGTGTCTGTGATTCCCCGACGCTGAAAGCGTCGAACGTGCGCGTGCCACGGGTTCGCTCGGCGCTTCGCCGGGCAACCCGTGCTGTGCGCGGCAAGCGCAGGATTCTCCGCGCTCGTACGCATCACTTGCAACATCACGGGTTGCCCGCTTAGAGCAGCGAGCGAACCCGTGGCACGCGCACATTCGACAGTGCCGAACAGACTGGGCCACTTGCCACGCCCACCTCATCCGGTGGTTGTCCACCTCCCCCCATTTCAGTGCCCGCTCCCCGCCGATTATTCGGATCGTCGCAGTAAAACCGCCGCACTCGCCGCGGAAACCCATCTTGCCGCCGGGAAAACTCTTTCCCCGCGGCGGAAAGACTCTCTTTCTAGGGCGGAACTGTTCCAGGACGGGCGTGGAACTTCATGTTCCAGCCCTGGAAGAGAAGGTTCCAGCCCCGGAACATCGTGTTCCGGTCGCGGAAGAGAGTGTTCCGGCCCTGGAACTTCATGTTCCAGCCCCGGAAGAGAGTCTTCCGGGACTGGGGAAATCATTTTCCGGGCTGGTCGTGGAGCATGACGGGCGGGGAAAACCCCAACTCGTGGCACTGTCTTGCGGTTCCTCCGCAAGGCAGTGTGAGTCCTAAAGCGACCATCAGCCGTACGGAAGTTGCCTCGATCACGCCAGAACGATATACTATCATTGTCGGATCAGCGCACCGATTCGGCTTGCATGAATCGGACAGAATCGGGTACACTCCGAGTACCTTCCCACACGAGGTGCAAAACCGCACGGGCTGCGGAGGAACCGGAAAGCGCGGGCCCGGCCGCGCGGCCGGTAGAAACGATTGCTCCTGAGCGGCTGTAGGTTGCGCCCGGAGTCGGTCGGCATCAGTCAGCGATCAATGCTCAGGAGACACCCATGCGGCGTTCCCTCATCACCCACCTCGGTCGCCTGTTCGTTCTGCCATTGATCGTCCTTGCCGTCGCGATGCCCGCGCTGGCCCAGTGCCCGCTCTCCTTCGCTGGCGCGGTCAACTACGCCGTGGGCGCCGTCCCAACCTCCGTCGCGGTGGGCGACTTCAACGGCGACGGCATGCCCGACTTGGCTCTGGCGAACCAAAGCGGCAACACCATCTCCATCCTGCTGGGCAACGGCAACGGCACGTTCCAGGCGGCCGTCAACTACACGGCGGGTAACGGCGCGCGGTTTGTCGCGGTGGGCGACTTCAACGCCGACGGCCGGCCCGACCTAGCCGTGACGAACATTTACGCGAGCAACGTCTCCATCCTGCTGGGCAACGGCAACGGCACGTTCCTGCCTGCGGTCAACTACGCTGTGGGAACCACCCCGTATTACGTCGCGGTGGGCGACTTCAACGGCGACGGCAGGCCCGACCTGGCCGTGGCGAACAACGGCAGTAACACCGTCTCCATCCTGCAAGGTAACAGCAACGGCACGTTTCAACCCGCGGTCAACTACGCTGTGGGAACCACCCCGTTTTCCGTCGTGGCGGGCGACTTCAACGGCGACGGTCGGCCCGACCTGGCCGTGGCGAACTTTAACAGCAACAACGTCTCCATCCTGCTGGGCAACGCCAACGGCACGTTCCAGGCGGCGGTCAACTACGGCGCGGGCAGCGGCCCGTCCTCCTTCGCGGTGGGCGACTTCAACGCCGACGGCAGGCCCGACCTTGCCGTTGCAAACGCCGGAAGTAATAACGTCTCCATTCTGCTGGGAAACGGCAACGGCTCGTTCCAGGCGGCGGTCAACTACGCTGTGGGCAGCAACCCTGCCTGGCTCGCGGTGGGCGACTTCAATGCCGACGGCCTGTCCGACTTGGCCGTGGCGAACTACTTCAGCGGCACCGTCTCCATCCTGCTGGGCAACGTGGGCGCCATGTTCGAGGCGGCGGTGGACTACGGCGTGAACAACAACCCGATCTCCATAGCGATGGGCGACTTCAACGGTGACGGTAGGCCTGACATCGCCGTGGCGAACCTCGGCAACAACAACGTCTCGGTGCTCCTGAACACCAGCCCCGCCGGATTCACAGCGCCCACCTTCACGCAGCAACCGGGCTCGAACCAGTTTGTCCAGGCCGGCCAGACCGCCATGCTCGCCGTCACTGTTGACGGGCACGGCAACCCGCTCGCCTACCGATGGCGGAAGAACGGGACACCGCTCCTCAATAGCGGCAACATCGCGGGTGCCACCTCGCCCATGCTGACCATCAACCCGGCTTCTTTAGCCGACGCCGCGTCGTATGACGTGCTGGTGAGCAGCAGCGCCCCCGCGTGCGGTGGCGGGACGTTCGCAATCCCCAGCACGGCGACGGTCGTCTTCGTCGCCGACCCGTGTGTGGGCAAACAACCGGGCATCACCCAACAGCCGACAAATCAGAACATCCTGAGTGGGAACGCGGCCATGTTCACCGTCGCCGCCGCTTCGCCCACCGGCGGGGGTCCGCTGACGTACCAGTGGCGAAGGAACGGCGTCGTCCTGACCGACGGCGGCGCGGTCGCCGGCGCGACCACAACGACGCTGACCATCAGCCCCGTTGCCTGGTCCTCCGATGGCGCGACGTTCGACGCAGTGGTAATGAACACTTGCGGCGCTGCGCGCAGCGACCCCGCAGGCCTTGGCGTCATGTGGCGTTGCCCGGCGGACTTCGACCACTCCGGTGCCGCCAACGTGCAGGACATCTTCGCCTTCCTCGCCGCATGGTTCGCCGGTTGTTGATCGCGTTCGATAGTACACCCTGATCCGTTTGGTCCCACGACGCACCGGACATCGCAAGGACTCCCAATGCAAAGCAAGTCTCCATCGTTTTTCGCTCTGTCCTGCGTGGCGATGGCATCGGTCATTCTCTGTGCCCGTGCCGCGCTCGCCCAGGCCAGCAGCGATCACTGCGCGGCGGCCCCGGCGATCAATGCCAACCAGACGTATCACGGATCGAACGTCGGCGCCACCTCCGACATCGCCCAATCTTCCTGCTCCCTTGGCGACAGTTTCGACGTGTGGTACAGGTTCACCGCGAGCAGCGCGGGAGACTACACGATCGACACGCTCGGAAGCGTGCTGGACACCACGCTGGTGGTGTACTCGGCCTGCGGCGGTACACAGCTCGCCTGCAACGACGATGTCGATCCCGGCTTCGACACGAGTTCGCTGGTGGGGGTGACTCTCAGCTCGGGCCAGACCATTCGAATCCGTGTCGCGGGCTTCGCCGCCGATCAGGGTGCCTTCGACATCTTCATCACACCCCCCACGATCCAGCCCACCACGGGCGCGTGCTGCCAAGGTGCGACATGCGTGGTGCTTGCCCCGGCCGCGTGTACTGGTCCGGGCAACGCATACGCGGGCGGCGGCGTCGCCTGTAATGCGCCGGGCAACAACACCACGCCGTGCTGCAAGGCCAACTTCAACGGCGGAATCCTGTCCGTGCAGGACATCTTTGACTTCCTGACCGCTTGGTTCTCTGGGAGCCCGCGCGCCGATTTCAACGGCGGCGGCTTGAGCGTGCAGGACATCTTCGACTTCCTGCAAGCATGGTTTGCCGGTTGCTGATTCTCCGTGGCACGGGCTTACCAGCCCGTGTACGGGCCGCCGCGGCCCGAATCCGGCGCGGCGGACCACCCGAGAATGCGGCTCGGGGAGCGGCACCACACGAGCGTTGCGCTATCCGAATCAGTTTCTGCCTACTATTTCTCAGCCACCATGAAGATTAAAGTCATTGTCCACGAGGCCGAGGAGGGCGGGTTTTGGGCGGAAGTTCCGGCGATTCCCGGCTGCGCCACCGAGGGTGAGACGTTTCAGGAACTCCTCAAGAACTTGTACGAGGCCATCGAGGGGTGCCTGTCGATCGACGTCCCGCGGCCATCGCCCAATGCTGGCACGGCTGGTGAAGACCTCGGCCAAGTCTTCGAGATCGCGGTATGAAACAGTCCAGCGGCAAGGATTTGATTAAGCTCATCGAAGCCGACGGCTGGGCACTCCTGCGAATCAATGGCAGCCATCACACTCTACGGCAAGCCGGGGTCGATTGTCCGGTTGTCGATTCCGGTCCACGCCAACAAACCGCTGAAGGTTGGGCTGCTGAGGCATCTGCTCAAACAGGCAGGGTTGGGTGAAACCGATCAGTAGCGGCTTCCAAACTGCTCCTGTGGCTTCCTGACCGTTTCTGATATATTCGACTTCCTCGCCGCGTGGTTCGCCGGTTGCTGAATCAGAGCCGACGGGCATAAGCCCGCGGTCTTGGCGGTGTGGGTTGTGGCGCCGCGGACATCGCTGGTTGTCGGCCGGGGGAGTACGCCTAGCGGCTGTGATTTCTGCACTGTTGATGCGCATGCAAAGGCATTCGGGCTGCGGCGGACCACCCAAGACATGGGCTGGAAAGCCCATCCCACTCAGAAGCGTGCCGAGCGTGTTCCGCGATTTGCTGATACTCTGGGTACACGCCGCATTGGGTTGTGCGGCGGGGGCAGGGTCGCTGAGGACTCAGTTTGGAAAGGGCCGCGGTGATGGAGCAGCCGGGAGGAATGCGCTGGACCTCGCTGGTGGGGACGGCGATCCGTGCGCGGTTGGGCAAGCGAGTTTCGCGGCTGGATGATGTCGAGTATTGGAAGCGGGAGACGGCGCGGGTGCAGGTGGGGCAGTTGCGGGGGTTGTTGCGGACTGCGAGCGCGACGGAGTTTGGGCGGGCGCATGACTTTGCGCGGCTGGGCGCGATGCAGGATCACGAGATTGTCCAGGCGTATCGCAGCACGGTACCGATCGTGGACTGGTACGCGTTCAAGAGTCAGATCGCGCGGATGCGGGAGCAAGGGGAGCCGGATGTGCTCTGGCAGGGGCGGGTGATGGACTTTGCGCAGACCTCGGGGACGACGGCGGGGGAAAAGTTCATTCCCGTGTCGAAGCACATGATGCGCAGCAATTTTTTGGCCGCGCTGGACATCTTCGCAAACGCGATGCGGTTCGGCGTGAGCATCGAGCGGCTGCTGGGCGGGAAGGTGCTGTTTCTCGGGGGATCGACGGACCTCTCGGTCGGGGCGCACGGGGTGCGGACCGGGGACCTGTCGGGGCTGGTGGCACCGATGATCCGCTGGCCGCTGAGTGAGATCTATGAGCCGGGCGGTGATGTCGCGCTGATGTCGCACTGGCCGAGCAAGATCGAGGCGATGGCGCGGAGATGCATCGATCGGGACATCCGCATGATCAGCGGGATGCCGTCGTGGGCGATGGTGCTGTTTGAGCGGGTGCTGCAACTGGCGAAGGAGCGGGGGAAGAAAGCGGATTGCATCCGGGATGTGTGGCCGAATCTGACGCTGCTGGTGCATGGGGGCGTGAAATACACGCCGTTTGAGCCGCGGGTGCGCCAGTTTTATTCAGGTTCATCAACAGGCGCGGATGTGCCGTGGCGGCTGGAGTTGTATCCGGCGAGCGAGGGGTTCATCGCGATGCAAGATGTGCGCGGCGATCCGGGGCTGCGATTGCTGAGCGACATCGGGAACTACTACGAGTTTGTGCCGCTGGAGGAGATTGACTCGCCGACAGCGCGGGCGTTCTCCGCGTGGGAAGTGGAGAAGGGGCAGAAGTACGTCGTCACGATGAGCACCTGCGCGGGGCTGTGGAGGTACATCATCGGGGATGTGGTGGTGTTTGATAGCGTGCCGGATGGTCTTGCAGGGCCGCACCGATTGTCCAAAGCGACAATCGGTGGGACGGGAGACGGACCGTGTCGGATGCGGATTGTCGGGCGGCATCGACACTTCATTAACGCGTTCGGCGAGAATCTGATCGTGGAGCACATCGAGAACGCGGTGGCCCGCGCGGCGAGCGCGGCTGGCGTGGTGGTGGGAGAGTTCACGGCCGCGCCGGTGTATGCGGGGGAGGGACGGCGGGCGGGGCTCGAGCTAGCGGTGGAAGTGGCGAATGTGGGATGTGGGATATTGGATGTGGGATGTGAAGAAAAGACGGGAGGCGAGTTGGGGCGTATGGCCCGATTTGCGGAAGCGTTCGATGCGTCACTGAAAGAGCAGAACGTGGACTACACGACGAAACGGACGGACTCGCTGGGGATGATCGCGCCGACGATCACGGTGTTGCCGGTCGGGACGTTTCACAGGTGGTTGGAGCGGAAGGGGAAACTTGGCGGGCAGCACAAGTGCCCGCGCTGCGCGAACCATCGGGACATTTTGACGGAGGTGGTGGCGGCGGGGGGAGGTGGGTAAAGGTTTGAGCCAAGTGATGGCTTCGGCGCGGCGGCACCGACGTTGCCGCGGCGGCAAAGTCGGTGGCACGGATCGGTGGCACGGATCGGTGGAACAAGCGTCGGAGTACCTGTCAGAACGGACCAACCGACAGGGTTGTGTAACGATTGCAAGTGCTTGTGGAAGCGATGGTTAGGGTGGTCGGGGACGTTGGATGTGTGAAAAACGGACGTTCGGGACTGGCAGGCCGCACAAGGGGCGGCGGCGGGGTGTAAGTGAGTAGACGCTAACAATATAGTTAGTAGTCGTTAGTCATTCGTGGAGAAGCCCAAATGAGCACGGATCCTCGGGAACTGGAACAGACGCTGGCGGGGATTCAGGGGCGGCTGACGCGGATCGAGCAGCGGCTGGGCTTGCGTGCGGGAGAGGGTGCTGCGGCACCAGCGACGCCGCCGACGGTGCCGCCGCCGATCGTGGCGACGCAAGTGCCGGTCGCCGCGGGTGCGGAGGCGCCTCCGACATTGCCGAGTGTGCCCACGCCGCCGGTGAGCATGAGCACGCCGGATCAAATCGCGGCACGGACTTCACATCTGGAGGAGATGGCGCGGAAGCGCGCGGCGGCGATGGCGGAGCGGACGGATGGAGCGAGTCCGCCGGTGGTTCCGGCGATTCCCGCACCGCCGGTGTTCTCGCGGCACGCTGAGGGGCCGCGGCACTCGGAATCGCCGCGGCAGGAGTTCGGCGCACCGGCGCGGGCAGCGATCAAGCGGGTGGAGGGCTCGCTGAATCTTGAGAAGATGGTGGGCGGTCGGTTGGCGGCATATCTCGGAGCGATCTTTCTGGTGATCGGTTTGGTGATGGGGGTGACGTACGGGATCAAGGAAGGTTGGTTCAAGTTTGAGCCGGTGTATCGCTGTATGGCTGTGGCGATCTGCGGCTTGTTGCTGATTGGCGGCGGCTTTGTGGCGCGGCGGCGGCTGGGGGCGAACGGCGGCGCGGTGTCGGCGGGATTAGGCGCGGCGGGGATTGGTGCGATGTATGGGGCCGCGCTGGCGGGGTGGGGGATGTATGCGTTGTACGGCGCGCCGGTGGCGTTCACGTTGCTCGCGCTCATCAGCGTTGGCGGAGTCGCGCTGGGATTGTGGTGGAAGTCGCTGCCGCTGGGTGTGCTTGCGCTGCTGGGTGCGTATCTGAATCCGTTGTGGATGCACAAGGAGCACTCCAGCCCGATGGTGCTGCCGGTGTATCTGCTGGCGATGCTGGGGATGGGGCTGGTGTTGTCGGCGTGGCGACCGGCGCCGTATCGGATGCTTCGGATGGTCTCGTGGTGGGGAACAGCGCTGCTCGGGTCGTACTGGGTGATCGCGAGCGGGTTGGATGAGCCGGTCATGGGGATCGGATTTCTGGTGCTGGTGTGGGGGATGGTGCATGGGGAGTTGCTGATCGGATGCTGGCGCGCGCCGGAGGGCATGGCGCGTGCGGCGATCGGCGCAATGCGTGCGAGCGTGTCGCGGCCGATGCGGTCGTCGTTTGCGACGACGGTGTGGGCGGTGGGGATGGGGATGGTGGTGGCGAGTTTTTCCAAGTTGAGCATCGGGTTGGAAGAGTGGCACATCGCCGCGGGCGGTTTCGTGGGAACACTGGGGCTCGCGCTCGTGCTGGCGGGGCACATGCGGATATTCAGGGATCGGCCGGAGAACGATCGAGAGCGATTGGGCGTGGCGCTGTGGGCGCAGGCGGGCGCGTTGCTGATCACGACCGTCGCGTTGGGCGTGGGCGGATCGATGCAGGTGGTGGCGTGGCTGGCGATGGGTGTGGCGGCGACGGCGGCGGGCCGCTGGGCACGGGCCCGGTCGCTGGATGTGTACGGCGTGATCGTGCTGCTGATCGCGGTGGGGCGATTGGTGGTGTGGGAGCGGTGGCAGGGAGCGGTGCCGCACGAGATGTTTGGCGTGGTGGTGTCGCGGTGGTCGCTGCTGATGGCGATCGGCGGCGCTGCGTGGTGCGCGGCGGCCTGGATGATGCAGCGGCCCAGCAGCGGTGCTGCGGTGGCCTCGCCGAAGCGCCGCGTGGCGGTGGACCTGGCGATGGGCATGGGCATGACGATTGCGCTGGCCGGGTGCGCGTTCACGGGAACGGTCTGGCAGATGATGGGCGTGCTCGGCGGAGTGTGGGCGATTGCGATGTTTGTGGCGGCGCGGTGGCGCGAGTCGGTGGTGTTGCGGGCCGTTGGGATTGTCGGGCTTGGGTGTGTCAGCGCGTTCATGGCGCTCTGTCATGGGCTGGACGCGGCGGAGACGTTGCAGCGGATTCCGGACTCGGCGTGGCGGATGTCGATCGGAACGCTGGTGGTGACGGCGGGTTCGCTCGCGCTGGTGTGGCTGGGGGCGGTGTGGTGTGTGGGGGCGATGATGGTGGAGCGGGCAGATACGCACCCCCTCCGACCCTCGCAGGGCTTCGGATCATCTCCTTCGCTGGAGCAGGGGAAGTGGGGGAGTTCCGCGATGGTGGCGATGGGCCTCGCGCTCGCGCTGCTGGCGTTTGTCACGCATGGCACGAGTGTGGGCGCGGTGAGCGTGGCGTGGGTCTGCGTCGGGCTGGTGCTGGTGGGCTTGCACGCGTGGAAGCGGATGCTTGGGCTGGATGTGATGGGGCTGGCGACGTTTGTGCTGGCGGGCATCGCGTGGTGCGGGGCGTATGTGATTCACCCGCACGACTGGCTGGCGGAGAAATACGCGGCGCTGGCGCACCCGGGGCTGTGGGTCGGGCTTGCGGTGGCGGGCGCGATGATCGCGGCGGGGGTGTGGCTGTATGGCGGAAGGCCGCGGCGCGGGACGTGGGAAGAGGGCGTGGTCGCGTCGCTGGTGGTGGGGGGCGTGCTGCTGCTGGTGTGTACGAGTTTGGAGGTGGCGCGGAGCGCGGGGATATTGCTGCCGCGCGATGTCCACGCGAAGCCCGCCGCGCTGACGGTCTGGTGGGGCGTGTGCGCGGGCGTGATGCTGGTGATCGGGTTCGCGGCTGGGGTGCCGATCGTGCGGCACTTGGGGCTGGGGCTACTCGGCCTCGCCTCCGTGAAAGCGGTGGTCTATGACCTGGCGGGCGTGGAACTCGGCTGGCGCGTGGTGAGCTTCCTGGGGCTGGGGGTGCTGATGATGGGGGTGGCGATTGCGTATGCGAAGCTGTCGAGCAGGTTGGAGCAAAGGACAGGCTGATGGGGAAGCAAGAAGTTGTTTCGTCGCACAGTCTTCCGGGTGAGCTACTTCAGTCCGCGTTCGACCCACTTGAACCGTTTGTAGGCAAGAACCATCGCGTGCTTGTACGTCGCGTTCGTGCGAAGGAAGTTGAAGTTGCCCTCGGCGACCTTCCCGGCGAACTGCTTGTCTTCGATAAGGTCTTTGAGCACAAAGCGAACCCGCGTGGTGGCGATTCCCGAGAGCCATTCGACAAAATCCGATTCCACGCTCAACGACGCGCCCCAGTGCTCGGCCTGCTGCTCAAGCTTCGGATCATTCAGCATTCCTTGGCACAACAACGCCCACAGCAGGTTCCTCGCACGCTTGACAAACTCATACCGGTTCTGTCCCATTTCCAGAATGTCCCGTACAAACTGCTTGAGACGACGTTCCGCCTTGTAGCACAGGACGATCTTTCGGGAATCGGCCTTCTTGCGGGCGTCTGAAAAGACCGCCGCGTACATTTTGTCATCCTCGAAGACCTCGCGGTAACGGTTGAGCTTGTCGAGATCGCCATCGACGACAAGAAAGGTCTGCCCGAGCTTGAACAACTCGATTGCCTTGCCCGGAACCACGCCCATGTCTTCGAGTTCCTCGTCTGACAGGTTTTCGAACGCCTTCTCCTGCCGCTCGTAGTAGAGGTTCACGTCGTCGCGGAACTTTTCTTGCAGTTCTAGCTGGATCATGTCATTGGCCCGCAGGTTCCAAGGTTTGACCCAGTTCTGGCGATTGTTGTTCACGGTAACGGATGTCACGAACTCGGGCGTCGCGCCGGTGACGATTCGGCACAAAACGGCCAGCGATTCCAGCGCCTCCCGCCTGTCAGCGATCTTCGGGTTGTCTTTGTTCAGAGCGAGGAATCTCGTGAACGTGGTGACGGTCTGCGCACCATTCAAGAGCCGCGGTTCCGTGATCCGCCAACCGCTGTCGGTTTGCTTGAGCAATTCGGCGGAGAGCGTGACGCCATTGTGGTTGAATGCGAACGCGTGCGGCGACTCGGATTCGTCCAGAACGATGCGCTTGAAGGCGCGCTCCAAAGACCGATTGACGGCACTCTCCGCCGGGAGCGACGCGCGAATGTTCCGCTCGAAGAACCGTTGGCCCATGTCGAGGTACATGGCTTGAAGGTCGAGGAGCCGCACGAATCCGACATGCACATTCTCTTCGCCCGGACCACTTCTAGACAGCGGCTCCGTCAAGTGCAGCGGATAGGCGTATGTCTTGCGAACGTGCGAGGCCCCGCCCACCTTCTTGGTCGTCGCCGACTTGAACTCGATCACCAGCGGTACAGGCCGTTCAAGTGCCGCTTCCACGAGGTACTTCTTGTTCTCCAAGTCCTCGCGAAGCTTGTCGAGCACGGGGCTGTCCTCAGCGGTCTTCGGATCGCCAAGAAAGACGAAGTGGATGATGACACGGTCAATGATCGCGGTGTTGTCGGTCAGGCACGACTTGATCTGTTGGATCAATTGGTTGTTGTTCTTGTCCTGCTTGGCCGCGTCGAAGATGTGCTGCATTCCGGAGTCGATAAGCCGCTTGAACGAGTCTTTGAACTGCTGATGCCCGGTCGAGTACTTGAACTGGAAGAGGTAGAGATTCCGCTTGGTCTTGTCGAAGTGGTATCCATCAATGCCGTAGTCGTTCCCGCCGAAAGCAACCTGTTCGATCGCCTCCTCGCGTGCGACGTCATGCTCGTGTTGGAGGTAGAGCAGGGCGAAATAGTCGTTCCGGACGCCCCCGCACTTGGCCCTGAGGTCCGCGAAGCACTGATCCACGAGTTGATCTGTAATGCGCATGGAAAAGTGTATCGGATTTGGTATGACATTGCACTGGAACCCACCGGTGCCGCAAAGGATTCTGGCGTGCGACTTGTCCCAGCTCTACTCTTCCCCCACATGCCCGACCTCGTCATCCGAACCTCCACCCCTCCCGGCATGGCCGAGCATTTCAGCCCCGTGGGGCTGGTGCGCTCCATCTGGGAGCATCGGCGGCTGATCGGCAACTTCGCATCGCGCGATCTGGCGGAGCGGCACAAGGGCGCGCTGCTAGGGATGGGGTGGAACTTTCTCAGCCCGCTGCTGACGCTGGCGGTGTACACGGTGGTGTTCGGCTACATCTTCGGGCAGCGGTGGGAGAAGGGAAACCTACCGGACAAACTGGACTTTCCGCTCACCTTCTTCGCCGGGAACATTCTGTTCCATGTCTTCGCTGAGTGCGCCAATCGCGGGCCGACGCTAGTCTCTGGGCGGCCGAACCTGGTGCGCAAGGTGGTGTTTCCGCTGGAGATTTTGCCAGTCGCGGCGGTCTGGTCCGCGTGCGTGCAGGCGCTCATCACGGCGGGGCTGCTGCTGGTGGTGCTCGCGTGCGTCGGCGGTGTGGGCAGTGGGGGGGCGCTGCACTGGCAGATTGTGCTGTTTCCGGTGGTGATGCTGCCCTTGGTGATGATGAGCGTCGGGGTGGCGTGGGGATTGTCGGCGGTCGGCGTGTTCATACGCGATCTGCGGCATGTGGTGGCGGTGCTGACGCAACTGCTGATGTTCATGACGCCGCTGTTTTACAAGGTGGACCGCATTCCGCCGGAGTATCCGTGGCTGCGGGCGATCATCGAGCACAACCCGCTGAGCGTGATCGTGGAGAGCGGCCGGCGCGTGCTGCTCTGGGGCGAGACGCCGGACTGGATCGCGCTGCAATGGACGATCGTCTTCGGCGCGGCGGTCATGCTCGGAGGACACTTCGTGTTCTCGGCGATGCGAAGGAGCATGGCGGATGTACACTGAGGGAATGTCGGATGTGGGATGTGCGATGTCGGATGTGAAGCCGCCCGGCGCGGTCGCCCCGTCTTCTGGCTCTACATCCCACATCCCACATCCCACATCCCACATCGACAACGCCGCGATTTCCGTGCGTGGCGTCGGCAAACGCTACGACATCTACTCCCGCAACATCGACCGCCTCAAGCACATCCTCAGCGGCGGGCAGAAGAGTTACGGCACACCGTTCTGGGCGTTGCGGGAATGTTCGTTTGAGGTGCAGCGCGGCGAGGCGGTGGGAGTTGTGGGGCGGAACGGCTCGGGCAAGAGCACGCTGATGCAGATCATCGCGGGGACGCTCGCGCCCACCGAGGGCGAGGTGCGGATTCGCGGGCGCATCTCCGCGCTGCTGGAGCTTGGCAGCGGGTTCAACCCGCAGTTCACGGGGCGCGAGAATGTGTATCTCTCGGGGTCGATCCTCGGGCTGAGCCGCAGGCAGATGGATGAGCGGTTCGACGCCATCGCGGGCTTCGCGGACATCGGGGAGTTTCTGGATCAGCCGGTCGAGGTATATTCCAGCGGCATGCACGCGCGGCTGGCGTTCAGCGTATCCGTGTGCGTCGAGCCGGACATTCTGATCGTCGATGAGATTCTCTCCGTCGGCGATGCCGGTTTTCAGCAAAAGTGCATCGGGCGGATGAAGAAGATGCTGGATGAGGGGCTCACGCTGCTCTTCGTCTCGCACTCTGCGGACATGGTCAAGAGCATCTGCACGCGTGGCTTGTATCTGGAGCATGGCAAGACCATCTGCTTCGGGCCGGCGAGCACGGCGGTAGACAAGTACATGCAGTCGCTGCGCGAGCAGACGACCGATCGCGCTCAGCAGAATCTGGCGATGCGCAAGCCGGAACTGGCGAAAGACGCGGAGGTGCCGCTGCCTCCCGTTCGGCCCGCCGCGGATGAGCAGGATGGTTTGCGATATGGCGCGGGTCAGGCGCGGATCGAGTCCGTGCGGCTGGTGGATGAGAGTGGCGTGGCCCGCGAGGGGTTCAACTTTGGCGAGCGGGTGATTGCCGAGGTGGTGGTGGGAGTGGTCGGAGAGGTCACGGACATCAACCGGCTGGACCTGATCTTCGTGGTCCGCGACAAGGCGGGTGTGGATATCTTCGGGACCACGGTGATGGATGAGGGAACGGTGATCGGGGCGATGAAGCAGGGAGAGAAGCGGCGGGTGCGGGTGAGCTTTGTGAACACGCTGGCGGCGGGGCCGCACGGGATTGCGCTGACACTGACGCGCCGGCCGGATTACAAGGGCGAGGGGCTTCTGACGCTGGACCACATGGACGCCGCGGCGGCGTTTGAGTCGGTGCCGGGGAAGCGGAAGGTGCGGGGGAAGGTGAGTGTGGAGGTGAAGGTGGAAGTGGGTTGAAAGAGGCCCGGGCCCAAGCCCGTGCACTGCGGGACTCACCACTGGTGGGGGTGTTGTGAGTCACGGTTTCAGGCCTGCCCGGGCTTGCGCCTGGGCCTCTGTTGGGGTACACTCCGGATCAATGCGCGAACTCATCGAATCTATTTTGACATGGCAGCTCATCGCGAGCGTGGTGGTGATCCTGATCATGATGCAATCCCTGCTTGGGCTTGCCGGGCTGAGCACCTACGCGGAGCGCAAAGTCTCCGCGTACATCCAGGACCGCATCGGACCCAACCGGGTCGGGCTGGACCTGGGATTGCCCGCGCTGAAGTTCCTGAAAGGATTGTTCGGGTTGGGGCAGTTTCTGGCGGATGGGCTGAAGTTCATCCTGAAAGAGGACTACACGCCGCGCGGCGTGGACAAGTCGCTGTTCATGCTGGCAGCAACGATCGTGGTGGTGCCCGCGCTGATCGCCTTCGCGGTGATCCCGTGGGGCGGGTCGCTCGCGCTGCCGGAACTGAGTGTTTTTGGTTGGTTCACGATTAAGCAACAGACGGTGGTGCTGGCGGGGGCCAACATCAGCGTCGGGATCGTGTACCTGCTGGCGGTGGCGTCGCTGTCGATTTATGCCGTCGCGCTGGGCGGATGGGCGAGCAACAACAAGTACGCGTTTCTCGGTGGGCTGCGCAGCTCGGCTCAGATGATCTCGTACGAGATCCCGATGGGGCTGTCGATCCTCACGGTGCTGCTGATGACGGGCTCGCTGATCCCCGAGAAGATCATCGCGTATCAGGCCCAGCACGGCTGGCTGATCGCGGCGATGCCGGTGGTGGGCGTGGTGTTCTACATCTGCGCTCTGGCGGAGGGAAACCGGACGCCGTTTGACAACGCCGAGTGCGAGCAGGAGCTTGTGGGCGGGTATCACACTGAATACAGCGCGATGCGAATGGCGCTCTTCCTGCTGAGCGAGTACATCCACCTCGTCACCGCGAGCGCGTTCTTTTCGCTGCTGTTTCTGGGCGGGTATCACCTACCCGCGACATGGGTTGGGGCGACAGTGGATCACTGGCTCTCGCCGGAAAATACGACGTGGATCGCCGCGCTGCTGAAGTTTCATGTGTTTATGGGGAAGACGATCGCGATGGTGTTTCTGGCGATGATGGTGCGGTGGACGGTGCCGCGGCTGAAGTTCAATCAGGTCATGGGCATGGCGTGGAACGGGATCATCCCGCTCTCGATCGGGATCGTGGTGATCACGGCGATCATGATCTACTTTGGGTACACGGACTGGAAGTGGATGTTGCTGATGAACGGGGCGGTCGCTGCCATCTTCCTCGCACTGGCACCGGCCTCCATGAAGAGCACGGAGAATAAGCGGCTGCGGATCGCTGGGTCGCGGTTCTATCCGCTGGTGGGCGAGAAGCCCGCGACGGGTCCGTCGCACGAGATGGCCAAAGCCGATCATCCGGCGGTGCATGGGGCGTGAGCCGCCGTGGCATGGGCTTTCTAGCCCATGTACTTGGGTGGTCCGCCGCGGCGGATTCGGGCCGCTGCGGCCCGAATGCTTCTAGGTCTCGTAAAAAACCGCAAGTTGCCGCGCGACATATGTCGCACGCATGGGCTGGAAAGCCCATGCCACGAGGAACAAAGGCACATGCGCGGGACGCCCATGCCACTAATGCGTGGGCATCACGATGTCATTGCTGCGCACCACGGTGTACATCGAAGGGAGCAAATACCGCCGGCCCTTGTAGAGGAACACATCGCCGGTGAGTGCGAAGCTCATGGCTTCCGCGCCGGCTGGGTTCGTGTCCAGCACGTTTTCGATGGCGGTCAGGTTCTGGCAGGGGAGCAGGGCCATCGGGCCTTCGCTGCGCCCGCTGCTGCCGGAATCCACGACGGCGTTCAGCGAGCCGTCGCCAGCGCGAATGATGCGGGCGCGCCGGGCGGTGAGGTATCCAGCGGTGACACCGGGCTCGGTGGGCTCTTGCACGGTGGTGACGCCGGGCGATACGGACTCGCGCATCGCGGCGGGTCCGGCTTTGCGTGTGCCGACTGCCTTATCCAGATCGGCGATGATCTGCTCGATGGAAGGTTCGGCGGAGCCCTTGGGGCGCTGCTTGTCAGCAGTTGTATTGGACGCGGCCGCGCTGGCTTGCTGCGAGGCGGCGATGGCGGCCGCGTCGGGATCGACGGCGGCGACGCGCTCGAGCAGCGGCGGCGCGGTGGGGAGAATGAAGTTGCGATCGCGATAGACGGTGACGCGCCCGGACATGCGGACGCGCGTGCCGGTTGCTTCGCGTGCCGCGACACGCTCCATCGCGGCAAGATTCGAGTTCTCCATCACGACCATCGGCGGAATGGCGCGCCCGGAGGAGTCGGGATCAAAGATCGCGTACCAACGCCCGCTCTTGCCCTTGACCAGCTGGGCGCGAGCCCCGGAAATGAACGCGCCCTCGCGCAGCAGCGGCGGGTTATTCGTGAGCGAAAGGTCCTGCGACGCGGGTGGCGGGACATTCGGGCGGACGGGCTCGAGTGTCGGCGTGTTCGTCGGCGTCACGATGATGCGCGGCACCGTGACAGTTGGCTGCGGGCTGCTAGCGGGCGCGGGGGTGGGCGGCGATGTGGACTGGGCAAGCGCGCTCGGGATGAGTGTGGCGAGGCCGCAGGTCAGCCCGGCGAGCGTGGCCAGCGTGGCGGGTGCGAAACGGGATGTGGCGGGTGTGCGTCCGTGCATGGCACCATGATATCGGATTGCGGCGCGCGAAAGCATCCCAGAAGTCGGGGGTATAGAGGGGGCGAAGTGGGGGGGAGGGCCGATAGCCGGGGAAAGAATGGGATTGGGGAAGGGAAGGGGGGCGTGGGGAACTCAAAATGCTTGACGCGGCGGGGGAGGGGCGGTAGGGTCGATGGACATTCCGGCCGCGTACCAAAGTGGTCTAATGGAGCGGATTGCAAATCCGTTGGGAAACCTTCGTCGGTTCGAATCCGACCGCGGCCTTTTCCGTACCGGTATGTGCAGGTGGTTGGAGACGAGGTTGGGTGCTTTGGGTTGGTGGTTTGATGGAGTTCCTGTGACGAAGCTCGGGTGCAACGCGTGTGTTTGTTGTTGTTGCTGAAAAAGCAGCGATGATGTGGCCGCGTGCCTGAGTGGTCAAAAGGGACGGATTGCAAATCCGTTGGGAAACCTTCGTCGGTTCGAATCCGACCGCGGCCTTTGATGAAAATAAAAAACGCCCGACCGAGAGGTTAGGCGTTTTCGTTGGGCTTGTGAGATCCACGGGATTCAGCGGAGGAACCGCCTCATCCCGGGCGTGTGTTTAGCAGCCAGCAAACCAGGCGGAGAGGAAGTCGAAAATGTCTTGCACGGAAATGCCGCCGGTGCCGTTGAAGTCGGCGGTGGGAAGCCCGGCGAACCAGGAACCGAGGAAGTCGAAGATGTCCTGTACGGAGAGCCCGCCGGTGCCGTTGAAGTTTGCTGGGCAGCAGGTGGTGGGGTTTCCGGGCGGGCCGCAGAGGGTTGCGTCCCCCTTGTAGTTGCCGGCACACGCGGCTTGGGTCGTGACTGAGCAGGATGTTCCGGCGCAGCACGCGCCTGTAGTGCTGGGATACGTGAACTGGAAGAGCAGAGCGTTGTCGCGCTGCGGCGTGAAGTTGTACGGGGGATCCTGCATGTTGACCTGCACCACGGCGTACACGCCATTGGGGCTCATGTGCACAGAGTTGGCACCGCTATAGATATCGATGACTTTCTGGCTGGCGAGGTTGGTGCCGGAGGGAAACTGGTTGGAAGTCAGAATCGGATCGGCGTTGAAGAAGAGTGCCTGGCCGGGAACATTGTCCGCGATCACGGGGTAGTACGAGCCCTTCCAGAGCACATCGCCGCGATCGCTGAGTTTGATGGGCGCGTTCTGCGGGGCGAGTTGGGTGATGACGCTGTTTGCAACGCCGGGCACTGCATCACCGACGGCGGCGACTTTCTGCGCTCCCTTGGCTATGATGGTGCGCGAGAACTGAAACGCCGCTCCGATGAGTTTGATCTGATACGGAAGCACGGCGGTACCCGCAGTGCCGTTGCGTGACCACGCCGTGAGATAGCCCGTATACGGGCGGCTGGGGCCGTCTGGAGAACGCTCGCCGGTATCGGGCCCTGCGGAGGCGACATCGGATGGCGCGGCGGGGAATCCGCCGCCGATCGACGCGCGCCGAACCACACGATCCACGGTGCTCGTCCAATACACAAAGCCCGCGCCACCGAGCGAGATGGCCGCGGGGGTCGGCGTGATGGCGACGTCTTCGACGGATGTTCCGTTGAGATTGGAGCGCTGGATCTTGCCCAGCGCGGGATTGGACCAGTAGAGCTTGCCCGCCGCGCTGTCGATGGCGATGCCGCCGGGACTTACGCCCGGAACAACGGTCGCGCGCCCGGAGCCCGCAAGATCGCAGCGCTCGATGCGCCCCAAGACGGAGTTGCCCCAGTAGATCTTTCCAGTGGAGCCCGCGCTGGTGTCCACGGCGATGGTGCCGGGCGCGAAGGTGCCGGAGATGGCGATGGTGGCGGGGAAGTTGTCGTTGCCGTGGTTGCTATCCCAGCGGATTCTGGCCGCGCCGGTGCCGTCTGTGTTCACGACGCTGATCTCGCCGTAAACGCTCTGCGTCCAGTAGACCTTGCCATGCACGGCATCAACGGTCAGCCCGGTGCAGGCACCCGCGTACATAGTGCCGGTGCTGTTGGAGGGGGAGAGTCCGGAACTGGGGACGACGTCTTCCACACTACTGCCGTCCAGATTGGAGCGGCGGATGCGTCCGGGGTTGAGGTCGGCCCAGTAAATTTTTCCGGCGGTCGCGTCCACGGCGATGTGGCCGACGACGGAAGGTGTTGAGAGATCGGGCTGCGCGACGCCAGTGGGTGTGGTGCTGCGGATGGTGGCCGCGCTTGGGTCGGGCCAGTAGACAAGCGATGGAGTCGCGGCGACGGCCGCGGGGTCCGCGTACCAGCCGTCGATGGTCGGGTAGGTGTCCGTGGCGTAGTGCCAGATGCGTTTGCCGACGCGGGACTTGGGCGTGGAGATGGCGAGGAAATACGAGCGACCGGAGATGGCGCGCCCGCCGCCGCCAGTGATGGTGGATTGCAGGATGGTGGGCGAGACGTTGTCGCACTGGGTGCGCCCGCCGGCGGAACTGGTCTCGCCGGGATCGGAGATGAGCGTGAGCACGGTGTCGAAGGTAGCGCCGGGGAAACCGTTGCCTGCATCGGGAACGGTAGTGGCGCTGAAGGTGGCGGCATCTGTCACGGTGATGCGATAGAAGTCGGCATCCTGATCGTTCAGCAGGTTGCCGACGATGAGGTTCAGCGGCCCGTTGCCGTAGGTGTGGTCCTCGAAGTCCATGGCCTCACCGGCATCGGGCGAGGACTCGGTGTAAGTGCCAGTGCCGTTGCCGGTGGTGCCCTTGAAGGCGAGCACGCCGGAGGTGTTGATGTCGAGCGATGCGCCCGCCAGCGAGCCCCACGGCGTGCCAGCGTCTGGCGAGGCCCCGCCCGCGACGGCGACGAAAGAGTTGCTTGCGGTGGAGTAGATGCCATCGACGCCGGTGGAGGTGACGCCGGAGAAGACGACCGCTCCGGCGTTGTTCATCGCGGCGGTGTGCGGGCCGGGGGCGATAGATATCCAGGTGATGGGGCCAGCACCGACGGGGCCGCTCTCCTTGGCCAGTAGCGTGCGCGAGGTGACGTTGCCAGAGCCGTCGAGTTGGAAGCGGACAACGACGCGGCGCGTGACCGAGGATTCGGTCGCGCCGGAGACGACGAGCAGCTGGTTGGAGTCGTTGAGCGTCAGGCGCGTTTGGGCGTCGAGGTTGTTCCAGGTTGCGCCGGGATCAAGTCCGACGGCGAGCACAGTATCGCCGCTGAGAAAGATGACTTTGTTGGTGTTGTACACCACTGCTGTGCCCGCGACGGTAGAGAAATCATCGGGAGCCCAGGAGATGGCAAACACGGCGTTGTCGGAGTTGTTCTGCGTCATCTGAATGAACGAGAGGGCCACCGATGTGGCCGTTGGCACGCTTAGGAAACCCTGAGTTCCTTGAAGAATGTACGGTGTGAACGGGCCTTGCGGCGTTTGCGTCCGCAGGATGGACTCATGGGTTGTGGAACCAAGGTTGTGGTCCCACTGCGTATCGGTGTCGAGCATCCACGCCCCGGAGTTGTTCACGACGCAGTTGAAGAACCCGCGTCCGCCGTAGGGTGGAAAGATAGTGGCGCTGTTGATGGTTGATGCGGTGCCGGTGACGGCGTTGCCGGTCTTGGCGAGCGAGGTGATGGTGAACGCCGGGGGCGTGGCACCCACGGAGCGGGCAAGCCCGGCCGCGGCGAAGAGAAACGCGAGTGTGATGGTTTTGTATGCGGTCATGGCGGATTTCCCGAGTGTGATAGACAGAAGTGTTGGTCAAGGGAATGCGGACGATCGGCGTTCCATCGCAGCTTTTACCGATGCTCCAAGGAAGGTATCACCGCAGAGACACTGAGGACGCAGTGAAGAATAAAACACATTTGGATACTGCGGAAAGTGGTGTCGAGTGTCGTCTGCATCTGAACATTTATTTTTCTAAGCGTGCTCAGCGTCTCAGCGGTGAAATCTCTTGGTCTGACAGCGCAGTGGCGTTGCGAAGTCAGCAGCCCGTGAACCACTGATTCAGAAACGCGAAAATATCCTGCACGGAAGTGGCACCGGAGCCATCAAAGTCACCAGTGAGCGCGAACCAGTCGCCGAGAAAATCAAAGATGTCCTGCACCGAGAGCGTTCCGTCGGCGTTCCAGTCGCCGGGGCAAGAGCTGACGCGGATGGAGCGATTGGCCTGCACCACGGTGCGTTCGGCGATCGAACCGTCCGGCCATTCGATACGCAGGCGATCGACGACCGTCGCGGCTCCGAGGCCGAAGTGCGCGGGCAGCTCGCTCTGGCTGAGATAGTTCGATCCGCCGGTGATCCAGCGATGCAGTTGCGTTCCGCCGACGAACGCAATGAGGTGCGTTCCGTAGCCATCGGGCGCAATGCCGTGCGAGGCGCGGGTGGTCAGTGTGACGCGGAGCCAGTGGTTGCCCGCCGGCGGCGTTTCATTGTGGTACAGCGCGAATGCACCGCCGTTGGTGAAAATGGCGAGGTCCATGCGACCGTCATTGTCATAGTCCAGGGCGATCATGCCGCGCCCCTGGCCGGTATGCGTGACGCCGCAGCCCGGTGCGATGGACGCGAATGCACCTGTTCCCATGTTGCGGAAGACGCAGGTCTGGTCGTTCTCAAACTCGGGGCCGCTGTAGTAGAAGCCGTTGGTGTTCGTGAGGTCAGTCAGCCCGTCGTTGTCCAAATCCGCGGCGATCGCACCCCATCCCCAGCCGCCCTGCTTCACCCCCGCGCTCTGGCTGGTTTCCGTGAAGTGATTGTTTCCCTGGTTGATGTACAGCATGTTGCCCGTTCCCGGCTGGTTCGGAGAGGGCGTGGCGTCGTAGATGGACGTGACGAACCAGTCCGGGCGACCGTCACCGTTCACATCGGCCACGGCGGTGCCCATGCCGTTGCCATCCAGGCCGGTCCCGGATGCCGCGGTGCCGTTGGCAAACGTGCCGTTGCCGTTGTTGATGAAGTATCGGCTCTGGCCAAAATCGCTGACCCAGAGCAGTTCGGGATATCGGTCGCCATTCATGTCCGCGAAGCGCGGTGAGAATCCTTGCACGTCCAGCCATGCGGTCGAGAGTGCAGTGGATGTGACGTTGGTGAACGTGCCATCGCCGTTGTTGTGATAGAGCCGGTTGCCGCCAGCGGAGCGTGTCCAGTCGGCTACGGCCAGATCGAGGCGGCCGTCCAGGTCGTAGTCGCCCCACGCCGCGCCCCAGCCGCCGCCCACGCTCAGGCCGGGTGCAAACGCCAAACCCGCGCCCATCGCAACGTCGGTGAACGTGCCGTTGCCGTTGTTGTGGTACAGCACATTGGTGGTTGGGCCACCGGCGTCCGGTTCGCTGGTGACGAAAATGTCCAGCCAGCCGTCGCCGTCATAGTCGCCGACGGCAACGCCCATGCCGCGGTGGTAGCGGGCGACGCCCCACGCCGCGGCGAGATCGGTGAAGGTGCCATCGTGGTTGTTGATAAAGAGCTTGTCAGGGTTGCCCCAGCCACCGAGGATGAAGAGATCCTGCCAGCCGTCGTTGTTGAAATCGCCCGCCGCGCCTCCGGCGGCCATGGACTGCAGCCCGAAGTTGCTGAGGTCAAGGGAGTGAACACAAGAGACACCCGCGGCGACGGTGCGGTCAACAAACTGCATGGGCTGGGCGTGCGCGGCTTGGGCGAGACACATCACCAGCGAGCCGAGCGTAGTTGCGGCGGTGGCGATTCGATGTGCCTGCGTGCTGATCGAGAACATGCTAAATGTCTCCTGGCATCTGAAAGCGAAAACGGAATACATGCGAGGGCCACGCGCGATGACCCCCGTTTGTGAACGCCGCTCCACGCGTTTCCGTGTGGGGCGGCAAAGGTTGAAACGGCCGCGGATTTACCCGCGGACCGGAAAAAATCAGCGACGGCGACGGAACGCGGCGAGGGCGCCCAGGCCCAGGAGCCCAGCCGCGCTGGGAGCGGGCAGCGTGGAGTATCCGGCACCTGAGAGCGTGATGGTGTAGTTGAAGTTGAAGGGGAGGAACCCGGAGTTGAACGGCTCCCAGTTGGTGAGGACGGCCGTCGGGGAAAGCGGGCCGTACTCGGCGCGCCGGACGAGGTCGTTGGGCGCTTGCCCGCCGGGATCGCCGGGGAACATGAGGTTGCCCGAGCCATCCAGCGGGCGCGTGTAGCTGATGCTGGCGTTGGTGGACCCGTTGGTGCGCCCGATGCCGATGTAGTAGGTGCCCCCGGCCGTGAGGCCGGACGTGAACAGGTTCGTGATCCTCGCCCCGTTGGACGTGGCGCTGTCGGTACGGTTGTCGTTGAAGACGATGCCGTGCCCGGCCGAATCGAAGAGCGCCAAGGCGGAATCGGTGCCGCCGGCGACGGTCGCGGAGAAGTTGGCCGGATCGGTGATGGTGATGCAGAACATGTCGGCATCCAGAGACACGTTGGCCATGCCGGAGCTTGTCCCCGTGATGGTGTTGAGCGGGCCGGCCCCGCGGGTCATGTTCGCCGTCGCCACCAGGAAGCCGGCATCGGTGGCGCCTTGGGGAGCCGGTGCGGTGAGTTCCTCTTTCCAACGATCCGCCGCCGTGCCGGGTTGATCGCTGGCGAACGCGGGGGCCGCGAGCGCGAGCACAGTCGCGATCGGCAGCAAATTCATACGATTCATCTCATCTCTCCTCTATGTCGAACACACGAAACTCGGAAAGGAACACAAGTTCGTTTCCATACGCCCGTTGCGCCGATCCACTCGAGACGGACCGGCAGACGGGGAAAAACACATTGTCTTCACAGCCCACTGGGCCGCGGATAGTCACTCACGATTGGTCTCCTGTTGCGTTTGGATGTTCAGGGCTAGCACCCGGCGAACCAGGCCCCTAGGAAGTCGAAGATATCTTGCACGGAAATGCCGCCAACTCCGTTGAAGTCGGCGCTAGGTGTGCCCGCGAACCAGGCACCCAGGAAGTCGAAGATGTCCTGAACCGAGAGTACGCCGTCGCCGTTGAAATCCGCCTGACAACCGGGAACGGAGGCGAACGCGATCTTGACCGCGGTGCTGCCGCTGGAGCCGGTGAAGGGCAAGTAGGTGGTGTTGGCGAGCAGATATTGGCCGCTGGAGCACATCTCGAAGCCCTTAGCGGCGGTGCTGACGGTGCCGACCTGCGCGCCGCCATTGCTGCTGACGGTCGTGTCCGTGAGAATCTGGTCGGTGTTGAGGAAGAGTCCCTGACGCCCGGCGGTTCCGGCCCACGCGACCAGGCCGCGATCGCTGATACGCACCGGTCCGGTGGGGCTTCCGGCGACGGTAACGGGCTGACCGGCGATGGTGTCGCCCACGAGCACGACCTTGGAGGTGTTGTCTTTGCAGATCATCGCGGTGACTCCGGCGAATGTCGCGCCGGTGAGCTTGATCTGATATGGCAGCGCGGTTGAGCCAGCTGTTCCGGAGCGAACGAAGCTGCTGAAGTAAGAGTCGGAAGCGCGCCCCTCGCCGGGATACTCGCCGATGTCGGCGCCGATGGAGTACCAGTTTTCTGCGGCACCGGCGGCGGTGTTGCTCCGCCGGATGAAGCGATCAAACGGGTTGGTCCAGTAGACCTTGCCCGCGCCGGGATCGACGGACACGCCTAGCGGCGCGGCCGTGGTGACGAGCAGCGTGTTGGCGAGCGTGGTGAGGTTGATGACGCCGACTTTGTTGAGCGAGTTCGAGGTGTAGTACAAGCGCCGGTTCGTTGAGTCGATGGAGAGGTTGGAGGCGCGGGCGTTCGTGGCCAAACTCTGAATGGATGTGCCATCCAGGTTGGCACGCCGGATGTAAAATCCGGGGAGATAGGTGGTGGAGGTGGGGAGCGTGAACACCGACTGCACCCAGTACACCTTGCCGGTGCCGAAGGTGTCGATGGCGATGGACTCGATGGCGTAGCTCTCGCCCGAGTTGAGCGGATCGGAGATGGTCAGCACGGTTTCCGGGCTGCTGCCATCAAGATTGCAGCGATAAATCTCGACCGAGCCGCCGCCGATGATTTTGCCCCAGTAGAACTTGGCGTTCACGCTGTCGATGGCGATGGCGGAGGCACCGCCGGAGCCAGGCGTAGTGGGGAGGTTGGCCAGCGAACTGCCGTCGAGATTGCAGATTCTGAAGATGTCCTGACCCTGGCCGTGCTGCTGGAAAACGATCTTGGAGTTCACGCCCGCGTCGTAGATGGCAAGCTTTGCATCCAGGAACTTGGTCGCGGGATTAGAGACTTGCACACCGGAGTACTGCGTGGGGGGAGTGCCGACTTGCAATGCCGCGAGCGCGGCCCCGGTGGTGGTATCCACACGCTCGATCCGGCCGGTGCTGGGATCAACCCAGTACGCGATGCCTCCCGCGACGGCGACATAGCCGGGATCGGCCTGCCAGATATCCGGCCAAGGTTCGGTGGCGTTGCCGCCCTGCACGAAGTTGCCCGAAGTAATGGCTCGTGCCTTGGGCGTGGAAACAGCGAGGAAGTAGTTGTTGCCCGGTGTGTGGTTCGGCGGCACGCTGGCAGTGGTGAGCGTGGACTGCATCACACCCGGCGCAGCGTCATCGCAGCGGCCGACCCCATGGCGCGTGCTGCCGTTGTTGTTGAAAGTATCGAACGCGAAGAGGTGCAGCACGGTGTCAAAGTTCGCGCCGGCGAATCCGGCGCCCGGGTTCGGAACCGTGGTTGCGGAGAATGGCAGCTGGGTGCCGAGCGTGGCATCGCCGATGCGAATCTGGTAGACATCCACATCAAAGTCGTTGGAAAGGGAGCCGGAGATGAGCGTGAGTGGGCCGCCGCCGGAGGTGACGTTGGTGGTGGGCGTGAAGAATCCGGCGGGGCTGCCGAAGGTCTCGCCCGCGTCGCCGAGTTCGTTCCACGCGCCGTTGCCGCCGGGAACGCCGCGGAAGGCAAAGTGCCCGCTGCTGTTCATGTCTACAGGTGCGCCGGTAAGCGAGCCCCAAGGACTGCCATTGGGCGATGCGCCCCCTTGGAGCGCGACGAACCCGCCGGTGGCACCGCTGGTTCGGTAGATGCCGCCGACCCCATCGCTGGTGGTGCCGGAGAAGATGACGTTCCCGGCGTTGTTGATGGCGCAGGTGTTGGGCGCGATGGAGAGTGCCGTCCACGTTGCTGGATCGGTGCCGACCGGGCCGCCGATCTTGGCGATCAGCGTTTCGGAAACCACGCCGCCAGCACCGTTCAACGCAATCTTCAGAATGGCCTCTTTTGTCTGTCCGCTCTCAACGATTGTGCATCCGATGAGCGCGACATTGGCATCGTTGAATCGGAGCGCGCCGCGGGTGGTGCCGATCACGGTCCCCGGCGCGACGCCTGCGGCCGTGACCGGGTCGCCATCCTGAATAGGCAGCGCGGACTTGTTGAAATACACGCCCGAGATCGGCGGGACGGATGTAAACGAGTTCGCACCCAGCAGCAGCGAGAAGAGGCCGGTGCCCGTGTTGTTCATGGCCGTGGCATATGAGCGGGCGTACACATAGTCAGTCGTCGGGAGTGTGACGCTGCCAGCCGGGTTGGAGTTGTCCCATTCCACGCCGCCGCCCAGATACGGGGTTAGCCCGGTGAGAGATGAGAGCACGGCTTGGTTGGTGGCACCCGCACCGGTGATGAAGGGCGGCGCAGAGTAAATCGACGTGTGGACAAACGAGTTGCCGGAGTTGTTGATGGCAAACCCGAGGAACCCATCCCCGCCATAGGCACCGGGGTTGAAGGGGTGGTTGATGGAGCCAACCTGGGAGACGTTGTCGCCCGAGTGGTACAGCGTGGTGATGGTCGAGGGCGGCAGCGCGCGGGCAACGCCCGCAATCGAAGAGGCGACGCTGAGGGCGAGCATCATCTGATGAATGGCAAAGTTCCGCACATATCTCTCCTGGCCGAACACGCCGACAAGTATTCCACACAGACAAACGAGAACGAGTCGAGAACGGGGATCGCGAGCAAGTCGCAGTATTCGGACCCGGGAGGTCCGTGGAACAAGTCTGACATGAATCCTAGACTAATGCAAGCCCCGACTTGACTTTTTCCACAGACATGGTAAACCATACTGTGTCGGGACGCGTCTCTGGCCCTTCCGGAGTCGTCCGGCGTGAGGAACACATGAAACCGGTGACCGAGGCACCAGATATCCTGCCGATGGCCGATGACACGGTTGATATGGCAACCACGCGCCCTCGTTTCACTGAAATCTCCCTTTCAGAAGGCCTGAACACGCGAAGTCAGACCATTGCGGTTGGGCTTCGGGATAGTCTGGAACCGATTGTACGGAAAGTAGTAGGTATTGGTGGAAGGCCCGCCGCGCTTTCGCGTGGGCTGGAAATCGATAGGACCCTCGCTGCCCGGGTGCTGCGGGCGATTCGAGCCACCGACACCGTGCAGGTGCTACAAGAGATTCCCGCGCCGAACGGGCTGCGGATTTTCCTGGACGCGGCCGCTCGGGTTGGCGTGGATGCGCGCCTGCGAGCGCGGGCCTCCGAGCATGTGCAGAGCTTTGAGCAGTTGATCGACGAGTTCGTCGGTGGGCGTTCGGCTCTTGATGCAGCGCTGGCGGATTGGGATCCGGAGATGCGTCTGCGCAGCGAGCGTGCTGCAAAGCAGGCGGTTCACAAGTCGATGTCGTGCTTGCTCGGCTACCAGACGGACACGATGCTGCTCTCGATCATCATCCAGCCCTCTGCGAACGGTCGCCAGCTGGACAAACTGTTTCTGATGGGGAAGTACAACATCCGGCGACTTCGGGCCAGCGCACCGATCACCGTGTTCGGTCGTCAGGACAATCCGCGCGATCCGGCGCAGTGCGACCTGCCGCGGATCGAGAACATCCGCGGCGATATCGCGCCGCGCGACGCGAGCGACTATCTGCTCCGCGACTTCTGTTCGCCGAATCTTCCCGCGCTGGACCTGTTTGCCGGTGATGGCGTGTTCCTGTACACGCTCCCGCAGAACGTGCCGGCGGTGAATGAACCGGTAACATACGTGAGCGCTCAGATGGTGCGAAACTCGAATCCGCGGTATCGCTCCGGGCACCTGGCGCACAATCACGACACGCAGGTGCCGCGCATGCCGGCAAAGACACTGCTGATGGATGTGTACGCGCGCGACGATGTGTTCGGCGGCGCGGGGCCGACGGTGACGACAACCTTGCACGGGCTTGCGGCGGGCATGGATCGACCGGACAATCCGAGGTATCAACTCGATCGAGTAGATCTGTCCGCTCCGATTGAAAATCTCGGTGTCGGCATTGATCGTGCCGCGACTCGCGATGTGCCGCGCTACCCCGAGCTGTTGAGGACTGTTTTCACGCAAACCGGTTGGGATGCCAGTCGTTTTCGGGGGTATCGGTGTCGCATGCAATACCCGGTGCCGATGGCGGCCATTTCATTCTGGTTCGACCTTCCACCCGCCCCGTAACAGATCACGCCGCGACGCGATTTTTTCGCTGAGCGAGGAGACGGCCATGAAACAGCCCCCCGCAGAGAACAGAACGAATCAATCCAGAGCGGCGTTCACGCTCATTGAGTTGCTGGTGGTGATCGCGATCATCGCGCTGCTGGTGGGGCTGCTGCTGCCCGCGCTGGGCAAGGCCCGGGAGTCGGCGCGTCAGGTGGTCTGCCTCTCGAACCAGAAGCAGATGGTGACGGCGGCGAACCACTACGCGACCGACAACAACGACACCATCTGGGCGGCGTGGGGCTGGGGCAAGTATCCGAACTTTCTCACCAATGATCCGAACTCGCTGTACATTCCCGAGAAGGGGATGCTGTACCAGTACTGCCAGGATGTGGACAAAATCGCCGAGTGCCCCACTAACAAGCGGCGTTCCTTCAACGGTCAGACGGACGTGAACAACACCACCAACCAGAACTATCTGGGGAGCGAGACGCAGTTGCTCTGGGACTACACCATGGCGTATCGCGTCGAAGGTGCGCACACGTACGGGGACACACACTGCGCGTATCTGAAAAATCCGGGTGAGTTTCCGATCGGCACGCGCCCGGGCCCGACGATCGACCCGACCAAGCTGAAGAACTTCAGCGGGCTGCCACTCTTCATCGAAGAAAGCACGCAGTTCAACAACACCATCGCGGATGCCACCACCGATCCCGATCCGTACAACTCCGGATTCGGGCTGTGGGGCGGCTCGCGTGGCTCGCTCGGCGGCGACCAGATCACCTCACGCCACAACGGCGGCGGCGTCATTTCCTTCATGCAGGGACACGCCGAGATATTCACGCCCCCGCACGGAGTTGATCCGAACACACGCGAGGCCGGGGATCTTGAGGCGGACGATCTGTTCATCAACTCTACCTCCGGCTGGATGCCGCTGGAGCGCCGCAAGACGCAGTGGGTGCTGCTGCCAAACGGGCGCACGACCACTGGACAGGCACGCCCGCCGTATTCGTTTGGGTGGATCAACAACCCGAACTGAGTCCTGATTGATTCTTGGGTGGTCCGCCGCTCCGCGGCGGTTCTTCTTGGTCTCAACAAAGGACCGCCGCGGAGCGGCGGGCCACCCAGAGACTCCACCCGTCTTGGAGTGTAAGAAAAAAGGTAACTCTTCAGCCAACTACAACGCGTTGAGCGGTGAGGTGCGGGAGTATGCCGGTGGTTGACCAGGTGCGGAGGGCTTGTTCGATCTCGGCGCGTGG